>CAYVSV010000035.1:0-22328 GCA_964454205.1 uncultured Ruminococcus sp. | reverse complement strand
AAATTCCGCAAGGAAATGGATATTTTCGACGTTTGGTTCGACAGCGGCTGCTCGCATGCGGCTGTCCTCAAGGAACGCCCCGAGCTCTCGTGGCCCGCGGATATGTACCTCGAGGGCTGCGATCAGTACAGAGGCTGGTTCCAATCGAGCCTGCTCACCTCTGTTGCGACGACGGGTCAGGCTCCCTATAAGGCGGTGTGCACGCACGGTTGGGTCGTTGACGGAAACGGTCAGCAGATGCACAAGTCCAAGGGCAATCAGATATTCCCCGAGGAGGTCATCAAGGATTTCGGCGCGGACGTTCTGCGCTTGTGGGTGGCGTCTCTCGATTATCACGCGGATGTGCGCGTTTCAAAGGATATGCTGAAGCAGCTTTCGGAGAGCTACCGCAAGATAAGAAATACCGCGCGCTATATCCTCGGAAATCTCGGCGACAGCAAGGGCTTTGACCCGGACAGCGAGATTGTTGCTTTTGACAAGCTCCGCGATGTGGATAAGTGGGCGCTTGAGCGTCTTGACGAGGTGATAGGCAAGGTAAAGGCGGCGTATGAGTCGTTTGACTATTATCTCGCTTATCACGCGCTGATAAGCTTCTGCGTTGTGGATATGTCCAACTTCTACCTCGATATAGTAAAGGACGTGCTCTATTGCGAAGCGCCGGATTCCCCCGCGAGAAAATCGGTGCAGACGGCGATGTACGTTATCCTCGACGCGCTCGTGCGTCTGATAGCTCCTATCCTGTGCTACACCGCGGACGAGATATGGAGCTTTATGCCGCATAAGAAGGGCGACGACCTTCGCTCTGCCATCTTCAACGATATGCCCGAAAAAACGGGCGTAAAGTCCGACGGCGCGAAGTGGGACAAGATACACGCGATACGCGACGACGTTCTGGCGGCGCTGGAGCTCAAGCGTTCCGATAAGGTGATAGGAAAGTCGCTTGAGGCGATGGTGGAGATATTCACCGATGACGAGAGCGTAAGGGCGCTTGAAGGCGAGCTTGCGGACGCGTGCATCGTTTCTGGCGTTAAGGTGAACGTCGGCGGCGATGGCGAATACAAGGGCGCGGCGTGCTCCGTGACCGTCACGAAGAAGGCGGGCTGCGCGTGCGAGCGCTGCTGGAAGTTCGACGATACCGTCGGCAGCGACGCAAAATACGCAAATCTCTGCAAGCGCTGCGCGGACGTTATCAGACTTAATTTTGAATAAAACGAAATTAGGAGGGATCGATCTAATACCAATTCACCATCAAAGTGTAGACAAAAAACAAACCTTGCTTTTAAAACATAAGTCTACACGTTGGTCGTGAATTGGTATTACCCTCCTATATTTGTATAGGGGAAGATCGGGCAAATGCATTTATTATGGTTATTGCTTTCTGCTGTCCTTGTCGGGATAGACAGACTTACAAAATTCCTTGTGGTATCGAATATAGAGCTCAGCGATACGGTCCATCTAATAAAGATAGGCAATGTCGAGGTGCTGAACCTTTACTATTGCCTTAACAGCGGTGCGGCGTTCAGCAGCCTTTCGGGAAAGACCGTTTTTCTTATCGTGATAACCTCCGCCGTGATACTCTGGCTTCTGTTTCTTATGATAACGAAGAGGGTGCACAGGAAAGTATATCTGGCGTCCATCTCCCTGATTTTGGGGGGCGGTATAGGAAATCTTATCGATCGTATCTTCAACGAGGGCAGGGTAGTGGATTTTATCGATGTGAGGATCATTAACTTTCCGGTATTTAATTTCGCCGATATTTGCGCCGTATGCGGCGCGGGTCTGCTGCTCATCACCGTGATATCCGACGAGATAAAGGAGCATAAGCGGAAAAAAGCCGCCGAGGCTGCCAAGGGAGCGGATAAGGAAAACTTTGCCGATGGCGATGAAAATGAATAAGATAACGTTCTCCTCCGACGGAGAAAACCGTCTCGATAAGCAGATCGCCGAAAACTCCGAGCTTACGAGGAGCGCGGCTGTGAAGCTGCTTGAACAGGGGCTCGTGACAGCAGGAGGCAGGGCTGCGGGGAAGAAGGACGTTCCGACGTTCGGCGCGGAGATAGTTATAACGCTTCCCGAGCCGAAAAGCGCGGATATCCTCCCGGAAAGCATTCCGCTCGATATAGTTTACGAGGATAACGATCTTCTTGTAGTCAACAAGCCGAAGGGAATGGTCGTTCACCCGGCGGCGGGGCATTATTCGGGAACGCTTGTGAACGCGCTGATGTTTCACTGCGGTGACAGTCTTTCCGGGATAAACGGCGAGATACGCCCCGGAATAGTCCACCGTATTGACAAGGACACGAGCGGGCTTTTGATGATAGCGAAAAACGATACGGCTCACTTGAGCCTGTCGGAGCAGATAAAGGCGCACTCGTTCACGCGCGAGTACCAGACCGTCGTGACGGGTTCGATAAAAGATGACGGCACCGTGAACGCCCCGATAGGCAGACACAAGACCGAGCGCAAGAAGATGTGCGTGACGCTTGAGAATTCGCGCGAGGCGGTGACGCATTACAACGTTATCCGCAATTACGCGGGCTACACTCATCTCGGCGTGAGGCTCGAAACGGGGCGCACTCATCAGATACGTGTGCATATGAGCTACATCGGGCACGCGGTAGCCGGAGACGAGGTCTACGGAAACGGAAAGCCGAAGTGGCTTTGCGGACAGTGCCTTCACGCGAAGAAGATAGGCTTCATTCACCCGAGGACGGGGAAATACGTCGAGTTTGATTCGGAACTGCCGGATTATTTTGTGAAGTTCCTTAAAAGTATTGAGTAGGGGTGTTCAAATGGATACTAATGAGCGGCTGAAGCCTAAAAATCCGACTATAAAGATCGGCAGGAACGGAACCGACATAGAGCTGCTCGGAAAAAAGCCCGAGGAAGTAAATATCCTTATCGTTTACGGCTATAACAAGTCTGCCGATCTGAGCTTGCTGAAATGTTATCCGAACGTTGAAAAGCTGAGCCTCATCGGGGATTTTGCGAACGTTGACGATATATCGTCGCTGAAATCGCTGAATTGGCTGTCACTTTATTTCGATTCCGACACGCCGCTTAGCAGCCTGCGTATTCCGGGGCTGAAGTGCCTTTCTCTGAACAAGAAATTATGCGAGGGCTATGAAGGGCTGCTTACCGAGGATCTGGAATATCTGGAGCTGGAGGAAATACGAAAGCTTTCCGATCTTTCGTTTGTTGAAGAGCTCACGGGGCTTAAAAAACTGTATCTGAATTCGCTTTCCGCGGTGGAAAAGCTGCCCGATTTCGGAAAAATGCCGAATTTGTACGGGCTTAAAATCTATGAGCTGCACAAGCTGAACGATATCGAGAGCTTGACGCAGTCTGCTATACGTTATCTTGATCTGACGCTGGCGGCGGACAAGCTGAGCGGCACGAAGATCGCGGACGTTCTGCTTCGCATGGAGCGTCTGGAGCGTTTTTCCGGAACACTTGACAGAAGCTATAAACGGGATGAGGTATTGGAAAACCGCTTGAAAAAAGCGGGGAAATCCGATATCCGGAATGACTTTGATATGAGCGAGTGGCTGGAGTTATAAAGCGCCGCTCATTAAATTCGGAGGTTTGGAAATGGATTTCGGTAATGTGATATTTATGACCGACCTCGACGGTACTCTGCTAACCGACGACAAGCGTATTCTTGATAAAGATATGGCGGCGATAAAGCGTTTTCGCGAGGGCGGCGGGCTGTTCACCGCGGCTACCGGACGCGGGTACGCTATGGCGCGGCGCGTTGCGGTGGATCAGCTGGAGCTTGACAAATTCGATATGCCGGCAGTGCTGTTCAACGGCGCGGGAGTGTATGATTTTGTTCGGGACAAGTTCCTGTGGCGGTGCGAGGTCGGCGGCTTTGCGCGGGATTATATCCGCGAGATAGTGAAGAGATTTTCCGAAACTCGCGATATCGGTCAGCTTGGATTGGAGATACTGCTCGAGCATGATGTGTATGTTCCGCTGATAAACGACGTGGAGCGTATGCATCTTGAGATGGAGAGCGTAAGCCCCAAATTTGTGCAGTCGGACGAGATACCCGAGGGCGGCTGGCTAAAGTTCTTGTTTTCCGGAGAGCCGGAGGTGCTCGACGAGGTGGAACGGATAGCGCGCTGCGGCGATTTCCCCGATGTGCAGTGGGTGAGAAGTCAGCCGATCTTCTTTGAGGGGCTGCCAAAGGGTGTGGACAAGTCGAGAGGCTTTGCGGAACTGATAAAGCTGATAGGCGCGGAAGATCGCTTTTCCGCGGCGGCGGGAGATTATTTCAACGACGAGGCGATGCTCGTAAAAGCCGATCTCGGCGCGGCGGCGGGAAATGCTCACCCCAATGTAAAAGCATCTGCCGATATCGTGGTCTGCGACAACAACAGCGGCGCTGTCGCCGAGGTAATAGACTATATCGAAAAATTATGAGGTAATTATGTTTGATTTTCTTAAAGAGATCGGCAAGGTGGTCGCGGATGGAATGGGGCTTAACGCTCAGCCGAATACCGCAAATTCGGCAAACGCGGCGAACAGCGTAAAAAACGCGCCGCCGCAGGCAAACGAGCCCGCCGCGCAAGCCGTTCCCGATAAGCCCGTGCCTTTCGGGTACAAGAACTCGTGGCTGTGCATAAAAGCCGGCTCTCCCGAGGAGGTCATCGAGAAGATGGGCTTGAAGAATCCGCGCGTAAGCGGCTGGAACGACGGCGTTTACGGAAAACACGGCGGCGTGTTCGTGTCGCCGGTGTTGGACGGTTACGTTCTGGTCGTCGGTTGGGAGGGGGATATTCTCGACACAAACCCCGCACGGCTTGACGAGCTCGCGAAAAAATTTTCAGAGCTGCAGTTTTTCAGCACTCACCGCGTTTCCGATTATCATGTGTGGGTGAAGTACGTCGGGGGCGAGATGATACGCGGCTACGGCTTCTGTGGCGGCAACGGCGAGGTGTTCTTGAATAAGGGCGCGATAGCTCCCGAGGAAACAGAGCTCGGACTTGTTAATTTTCCGCAGGACAGCGAGGCGGATTGGGAGAGCTGCGACTTACCGGACGAGCAGAATGTTCTCGACGTTGCCGCGGCTTGGGGCATAGACACGCTCTTTCACAAAAAGACATATCCCGAATCAACGGGCTCTGTCTGCGATGTATAATAAATTGACGGAGGAAGAATAACATGGGATTTTTAGATGATTTATTTGACAAAAGCGATTACCTTAACAAGAATAAAAGCTCCGGGGAGAGACGTAATGAGGCAAAGCCCGCGGCGCCCATACCCGCGGCGGCTCCCCCGGTGATCGAGCAGGAGCCCGCGCCCGTAAAGGCGGTGAATATCCCGGAGGCAGCCCCGGTGCGACCCGCAACGGGAAACGATCCCGATCTTCCCGTACCGTTCGGCTACAAGTGCAACTGGCTTTGCGTTAAGGCGGATTCTCCGCTTGAAGTCATAGAAAAGCTGGGACTCAAGAACGCCGAGCCTTCAAATTGGGACAAGGGCATCGAGATGGCGTATAACGGTTACCGCTTTGTTTCGCCGGTTCTGGACGGCTATATTCTGGTGGTGAATTTCGGAATGGATATCCTGACGCTCGCCCCCGACCTGCTCGATGAAAAGGCGCGGCTTTTCCCCGAGCTGCAGTTTTTTGTAACTCAGCGAGTATCGGAATATCACGCGTGGGCTAAGTATGTAAACGGCGAGATGATACGCGGTTACGGCTGGTGCGGCTGCGACGGCACGGTGTTCCTCAATGTGGGAGAGCTCACCGGCGAGGAGAAGCGGCTTGGGTTTACGAACCTTCTTCCGAATGAGAATGTTGACTGGAAGGACTACGACACTCCCGACGAGGAGTATGTTATGGAGCTCGCCGCGGCATGGGGGATAGACCCCAGCTTCTCAACGAAGGAATACCCCAAGAGTTTAGGATATATCTGCAAATAATACATCTGGAGGCAATTATGGATAAACAGCTTATACGGCAGCTTGAAAAGGATGCCGCGAAAGTGAGGATAGGGATAATCGAGGGCGTTCACGCGGCAAAGGCGGGGCACCCGGGCGGCGCACTTTCCTGCGCCGATCTTTTGACATACCTTTACACCCACCGTCTGAATGTCGACCCCGAAAACCCCGAAGATCCCAACAGAGACCGTCTGGTGATGTCGAAGGGACACAGCGCCCCGGCGCTTTACGCGGTGCTCGCGCTGAGGGGGTTCTTTCCCGAGGAGGAGCTTCTGACTTTAAGAAAGATAGGCTCCCGTCTGCAGGGACACCCCGTGATGTCGAAAATCCCCGGCGTCGATATGAGCACGGGCTCTCTGGGACAGGGGATCTCGGCGGCGTGCGGCATGGCGCTTTCCGGTAAGATCACCTGCGATCCTTATAAGGTGTACGCGTTGCTCGGAGACGGCGAGCTCGACGAGGGCGAGGTCTGGGAGGCGGCGATGTTCGCGGCGCACTACCGGCTAGATAATCTCATAGCGATAGTCGACAACAACGGCTTGCAGATAGACGGCAAGATAAGCGAGGTTATGTCGCCGTATCCTATTGACGATAAGTTCGAGGCGTTCGGCTGGCACGTCATCAGCATAAACGCTCATGATTTTGAAGAGATGGAGAAGGCGTTCAACGAGGCGGAGACAGTTATGCAGAAGCCGACTGTGATAATCATGCGCTCCACAAAGGGTAAGGGCGTTTCTTATATGGAAAACAGCGTCGATTGGCACGGAAAAGCTCCGAACGACGAGGAATACGAGATCGCGATGACGGAGCTCAGGAAGAGGCTCGCGGAGCTCGAGGGCTGATGAAAGGGAGTGTGTGACAATGATAACCAAGGCTACAAGAGAGGGCTACGGAGACGGTCTTTGCGCTCTCGCGGAAATACGTCCCGATCTGCTGGTGCTGGACGCGGATCTCGCGGCGGCGACCAAGACGAGCATTTTCAAGAAGGCGTACCCCGAAAAGCATTACGACTGCGGTATCGCCGAAGCTAATATGATGGGAGTAGCGGCAGGAATAGCGACTACGGGAAAGCTCGTGTTCGCGAGCTCCTTTGCGATGTTCGCGGCGGGTAGAGCGTTCGAGATAGTGAGAAACTCGATAGCGTATCCGAACCTTAACGTGAAGATAGGTGCTACTCACGCGGGAATATCCGTCGGTGAGGACGGTGCTACTCACCAGTGCAACGAGGATATAGCTCTTATGCGCGCAGTGCCGAATATGACGATAATCAACCCTTCCGATTATGTTGAGGCTAAGGCGGCTGTTGTCGCTATGGCGGATTATGTGGGACCCACGTATCTGCGTTTCGGCAGACTGGCAGTCCCGAGCTTCAACGACGAGAATAATTACAGGTTTGAGATCGGCAAGGGCGTGACTCTCAAAGACGGCAAGGACGTTACGATAATAGCCACCGGGCTTATGGTCGCCGAGGCTATGGAGGCGGCGAAGGCTCTCAAGGAGCAGGGGATAGACGCGCGCGTCATCAATATCCACACGATAAAGCCTATTGACCGCGACATCATCATCAAGGCGGCAAAGGAAACGGGTAAGATCATCACGGTGGAGGAACACAGCGTCATCGGCGGTCTTGGCTCTGCGGTAGGCGACGTGGTGCTCGAGGAATGTCCCGTGCCCGTTATCAAGATCGGCGTAAAGGACGTTTTCGGTTACAGCGGCGCGGCAAAGGCGCTCCTTAAGGAGTTCGGACTTTGCGCGGAGAATATCGTTGCCGTTACAAAAGGGGCGCTCGGTAAATGACGGAGTGGAAATGGGAGGACAACAGCGTATTATACAATACTTCTCCGTACACACCTCCGCGCGAGATATTTCAGGCGGTATGCAATGAGCTCGGAAGATATTTCTCGCAAAGCGGCGCTAAATACACAAGATCAAACCGCAAGATAAAATGGAATCTCGGCGCGGTGCGCCTTGAAACGGCTTTCTGGTCGTCTCACAGCAACATGGCGGGTAATTGGGTCAATCTCGAGATAGTTTCCACCGTCTATGCCGCCGATAAAAGCGGGCTTGAGAAAAACGGGCTGCTTTATTTGTATATAAGACCGAACAACTTTAATGTTTACAATATCGACAGCGTGAGATTTTCGGAGATAACCGAGTACATTGGCGGTATTTTGGAAAAGGCACGGTCTTTAAATACCCGCGAGGGGATAAGGCGATTTCTTGCGGAGATATCTCAGACAGAGGAACGCTTTTTCGGCGAGCAAAATAACCGCGTTTATTTTGAAAGGCTTCCGGAGGATTAAATGGTTAAAGAATTAGTCCACGATCCGATATTTCTGGCGCAGAGGTCGGAACCCGCCGATGAGAGCGACATACAGACCGCTCGGGATCTGCTTGATACGATAACCGCGCACAAAGATACCTGCGTTGGAATGGCGGCGAATATGATAGGCGTGAAGAAGCGCGTTATTGTTTTTGACAACGGCGGTGTTTTCGAGGTCATGTTCAATCCCGAGATAGTTAAGCGATCGGGGGCGTACCAAACCGAGGAAGGCTGCCTGTCACTGCTCGGCGATCCGAGACCCGTAACTCGTTACAAGAGCATCAAGGTGAAGTTCACAAACCTCGAATTCAAGGAACGCTTTAAGACGTTCACGGGCTTTACCGCACAGATAATTCAGCACGAGATAGATCACTGCAACGGAATTCTTATCTGATGAAAAATATTCCCGCTGTTTATAAAACAACGGGGATATTTCGCTTTTTAAAGCCGTTTTTTACAAATTGCAACCGCGGGTTGACAAATTGAAAGCCGCCGGTTGGTGGATTGTAAGGGCAAAAAATGCTAGAATAAACTCACGGCAAGGGAATTCCCGCCGAATAAATTCTGAGGTGATAAAATGATTTTAGCGGACAAATTGATACAGCTCCGAAAAAAGAGCGGAATGTCGCAGGAGGAGCTTGCGGAAAAGATGAACGTATCGAGGCAGGCGGTCTCGAAGTGGGAGGGAGCGCAGAGCATTCCCGACCTGGACAAGATATTGCAGCTTTCGGAGCTGTATGGAGTGACTACCGATTATCTTTTAAAGGACAGCGTGGAGATTGAGGAATTCGTCGGCAAGGACATGGAAACCGTGCGTAAAGTGACCCTTGAGGAGGCGAACGAGTATCTTGCTCTTAAGAAAAGCGCTTCTGTGAGAATCGCCGCCGCGACTTTTCTGTGCATTTTATCGGTAATACCGTTGTTTATTCTGGGCGGCGCGACAACTCTGCCGGCTCCGCCGTTTTCCGAGAATTTCGCGGGCGGCGTGGGAACTATAATAATGCTGGTCATCGCGGCGGTCGCCGTCGGGATCTTTGTTTATACGGGTTCACGGAGCGAAAAGTACAGGTTCCTTGACAAAGAACCGTTTGAAACGGAATACGGCGTTTCTGGAGTGATAAAGGAGCGCCAAAAGGAGTTTCACGATACTTACGTCAGATGCAACATTATCGGGACTTGCCTGTGCATGCTGTCTCCGGCGGCGCTGTTCGCGGCGGCGATAAATGACAGCAGTGATTTCTTCACCGTGATAATGCTTGCGGTAACGATGGCGGTTGCGGGAATAGGGGTGATGTTCTTCATTTTCGCGGGAGTTCGCAACTCGGCTATGGATAAGCTCCTGAAGCGCGGCGAGTTCACCGAGCCCGAAAAGAAAAAATCCGCTTTTAAGAGAATTATCTCCACGATCTATTGGACGATCGCGGCAGCGGCATATCTGCTGTGGCTGTTTATTGACAACGGACGGTCGGTTTATAATTCGCTCTCGTGGGTGATATTCCCCGTGGCAGGAGTGCTGTTTCCAGCGGTCCTCGGGATATGCACTCTTATCGAACGGAAAAACAAGTACAAATAAACCAAAACCCCTCCCGAAAAGAAATTCGGGAGGGGTTATTATCGCATATTTTTCATCGTGAGTTTTACTCGGCATTTTGCATTTGGACAAAGTTCCAAGCGTCG
Organism: uncultured Ruminococcus sp.; assembly: GCA_964454205.1. Lineage (GTDB taxonomy): Bacteria > Bacillota > Clostridia > Oscillospirales > Ruminococcaceae > CAG-115. Next base: position 12,382 of record CAYVSV010000035.1, on the reverse strand, counting down.
CGGCACATATCCTCAATTCCGAGCTCCGCCTTCCAGCCGAGCTCTTTTTCCGCGAGCGCCGGGTCGCAGAAGCACTCCGCGGCGTCGCCGGGAACGCGTTCTCCTATCGTATAGCCGAGGGCGATATCGTTCACGCGTTGGAACGTTTCGAGCAGTTCCTTGTCGGAGAAGCCGCGCCCCGTTCCGAGATTGTAAGCAGGGCAGCCGTTTTCAAGCAGACGCGCCTTTTTTACCGCGGCAACGTGCCCCTTCGCGAGGTCGACGACGTGAATGTAGTCGCGCACGCGAAAACCGTCCGGCGTGGGGTGATCGTTTCCCGCCGCTTGAAGAACTCCGCGCTTTCCCATAGCCTTTTCGAGCGCCGCCCGCATAAGATCGTTCGGTGCTTTGTTGGAGCTCTCGCCGATAAGCCCGCTCTTGTGCGCACCCACCGGCTCGAAGTACCGCAGCAGAATGAAGGTCCACGCGTTGTTAGCGGTGTACATCTCGCGGCAGAGGTTTTCGATTATCAGCTTCGTGGAGCCGTAGGGGTCGACCGCCGACAGCGGATGATCTTCGCGAATCGGGCTTTTTTCGGGTCTGCCGTAAACCGCGGCCGAGGAACTGAATATGAACTTCGTGCAGCCGTATTTTCTCATCGTCTCCAGAATATTGAACGTTCCGCGAAGGTTGTTGGAGTAGTATTTAAGCGGGTGCTTTACGCTTTCGGAACCGCTCTTGTAGCCCGCGAAGTGGATGACCTGCTCGATATCGTTTTCCGAGAATATCTCGTCTATGCTTCCCATTTCAAGCATATCCGCCTCGTAGAACTTAAAGCTCCTGCCTGTTATCCTGCGTATCCCGTCGAGCGCCTTGGGATCGGAATTGTAAAAATTATCGAAAACAACGATATCCTCTCCCGCGTTGAGCAGCTCAACACAGGTGTGCGAGCCGATAAAACCCGTTCCGCCGCTAATCAAAACAGCCATAAAGATACCTCCGATAAAAATTAAAATAATATGTAATCATTTTAACACAAAAAAATCGTTTTGTCAATTGCTTTTTCCCGAAATTTGTAAATTATTTGACATGGTTCGAGGAAATTTAAGTTATATTCGCCAAAATACCCCTTGAAATTTGGACATGTTTGTGCTATAATGTAAATTGAGTTATTATGCGGGTATAAGATAAAAACCGCGCGGCATTCGATACGCGTTAAAGCGCAGACGGGTTATACATCGCGGTCGGTCATCATACAATAGAGATACAGAATAAACGGAAAGGACGCGGAGAATTTCGCGGCGGTAAGACAAAATGGCAAAGCTTAAGGTTGCGGTGCTGTTCGGCGGCGTATCGAGCGAGCACGAGATATCGCTCATATCGGCGTATTCGGTGCTTACGAATATGCCAAAGGATATGTACGACATAATCTGCATAGGGATAACAAAAAAAGGACACTGGATGTATTATCCGGGCGAGTATGAAAATATTAAGGACGGAACGTGGGAAAACGATCCCGACTGCTGTACCGCGGTATTAAGTCCGGACAGAGTACATAAGGGCTTTATGATCATCGGGAACGACGATTTTTATCTGCGTAAGGTAGACGTGGTGTTCCCGGTGCTCCACGGCGCTAACGGCGAGGACGGCTCGGTTCAGGGCTTGTGCCAGCTCGCGGGACTTCCGTGCGTCGGCTGCGATATGACTTCCTCGGCGATATGCATGGACAAGTCGATAACGCATACCGTGCTCGACGCCGCGGGGATAAGAACGGCAAAGTACGTCACGCTCTCGCGGCACTCGCTCGACAGTCTCGAGGACGCGTGCGCGGCGCTGGAGCAAAAGCTCTCTTATCCTATCTATGTGAAGCCCTCGAGCGCGGGCTCTTCCGTGGGAGTGTCGAGGGTCTCTGACCGCACGGAGCTGAAGGACGGTCTCAAAAAGGCGTTCTCTCACGGAGATAAAGTCGTCGCCGAGCAGGAGATAGTCGGAAAAGAGGTGGAGTGCGCCGTTCTGGGAAACGGAAAGAACATTCAGGCAAGCGTTCCGGGGCAGATAACTCCCGCCGAGGGATTTTACGATTACGACGCGAAGTACAAAAACGGCACCTCCGTGCTGGATATTCCCGCGAAGATAACCGACGAGCAGATGATCGAGCTCCGCGAGACGGCGAAGAAGGCGTATCTCGCGTGCGGCTGCGGCGGAATGGCGCGCGTGGACTTCTTCGTGACGGAGGACGGTATCGTGCTCAACGAGATAAACACTATCCCGGGCTTCACGCCGATAAGCATGTACCCGAAGCTTATGGAGAATATGGGGCTTACATACCCCGCCCTGCTGGACAGACTTATACAGCTCGCGGCGGAGAAAAAGGACGCGGAATAACGCCGCCCTCCGCCCGCGGGCGGACGAGCGCGGCGTAAAAATAAGGAGCGAAAATGGATAATTGTTCTATCGTATTGAATATAAAACAGACCTCGGACGGTATGACGGACGAGTCCGAGCTGTTCACGCGCGGCGAGTTCCGCGTGCACAAGGGCTCGTATTTCATCGATTACGACGAGAGCGAGGCGACGGGCTTCGAGGGAAGCCACGCGCAGCTCCATGTTGATAAGCAAAGCATGACGATGACAAGAACGGGCACGACGTTCTCAAATCTTGTTTTCGAGAACGGCGTGCGGCATTTTTGCCATTACGGAACGGAGTACGGCGAATGTATGGTGGGGATAACGACGCACGAGCTGAGCCACAGCCTTGACGAGAGCGGCGGCGTGGTGCATCTGCGTTATTCCGTGGACGTGAACTCCGGGCTTATGACGGAAAACGAGATAACGATAAAGATAAAGATGTGAGGGACGAAAAATGTATTTTAACGCGGTAAAAGAGGCAAAATCGGAGATAAAGGACATAATAATGCGGGCAATGGGTATTCTGGTGAGCGAGGGAAAGCTCCCCGGAGAACCGCTGCCGGCGTTTCAGGTGACGATACCGAACGACAGCGCTCACGGCGATTTTTCGGCGAATGTCGCGCTGGTCTGCGCAAAGGCGCTTAAAACGAATCCGCGTGCGCTCGCGCAGCAGATAACGGAAGCCGTCATTTTAGACGGGACAAGCTTTGAGAAGGCGGAGATCGCGGGTCCCGGATTTCTGAACTTCTTTTTGGGGAGCAAGTGGTTTTCCGGAGTTGTGGAGAATACGCTCGCTCTCGGCGCGGATTACGGCAAAACGGAGCTCGGGCGGGGCAAGCGCGTTCTCGTGGAGTTCGTCTCGGCGAACCCCACCGGGCCCATGCACATAGGAAACGCACGCGGCGGCGCTATCGGAGACTGCCTGGCTTCGCTCCTGCAAACGGCGGGCTTCCAAGCCGACAGGGAGTTCTATATCAACGACGCGGGAAATCAAGTGGCAAAGTTCGGGAAGTCGCTTTCGCTGCGTTATATGCAGATATGCGGCGGGGCGGGGCAAAAGACCGCTTCGGAATGCGGAAGCGATATGGAAAAATTCACGGAGGCGGTCTATTCCGATACGGAGACCTTCCCTATGCCGGAGGATGTGTATCTCGGGCAGGATATAATAGAACACGCGAAAAACTACTACGATATAAACGGCGCGATACTCGCGGACAAGCCCGAGGAGGAGCGCGAGAAGGCGCTGGTGGACTACGCGCTCCCGCTTAATGAAGAGCGGCTTGAGACAGACCTCCTGAAATACAGGATAAAGTACGACAATTGGTTCAAGGAGAGCAGTCTGCATAACAGCGGCGCGGTGAACGAGGTCATCGGGCATTTGAAGGCGGGCGGATATACTTACGAGAAGGACGGCGCTTTGTGGCTGAAGGCGGAGGAGCTCGGCGGGGAGCAGGATTTCGTTCTGCTGCGCTCAAACGGCTTCCCGACATACATCGTGCCGGACATCGCCTACCATTACAACAAGCTCGTAACACGCGGCTACGACAAGGCGATAGACGTTCTCGGCGCGGATCATCACGGATATGTAAAGCGCATGAGGGTGTGCTTGAAGGCTATGGGCATCGACGAAAAGCGGCTCGACGTGGTGATGTGCCAGATGGTAAATCTCGTCCGCGACGGCGAGGTGGTGAAGCTCTCTAAGCGCTCGGGTAAGGCGATAACGCTTTCCACTTTGCTCGACGAGGTGCCGATAGACGAGGCGAGGTTCTTCTTTAATCTAAGAAGCGCGGATACCCACCTCGATTTCGACCTCGATCTCGCCGTGGAGGAAAGCTCCAAAAACCCCGTTTTCTATGTGCAGTATGCCCACGCGAGAATTTGCCGCGTTCTCGAAAAAATGGCGGAGGACGGCGCGAAATACAGCGGCGGCACATTGAAGTTCACCGAAGAGCCGGAGCTCGCGCTCATCCGCAAAACAGCCCAGCTTCCGGAGCTGGTAAACGAGGCGGCTGCCGAATACAGCCCGTTCAAAATGACAAAATATGTGTACGAGTACGCGCAGATATTCCATAAGTTCTATGATACCTGCCCAATAAAGGACGCCGAGGAAAGCGTGAAGCTTTCGAGGCTCGCGCTTTGCGAGGCGGCGAGGACGGTAATAGCAAATGTTCTCGCGACGCTTAAAATAGACGCTCCAGAAAAAATGTGATCCAACATTAAAAAAAGAAGTTCAAAAACGGAGGATAAAAATGTTCAGGCAAGAAAAGAAGTACTATCAAAAGGCGTTCTTCGTCACGATGATAATGGCGGCTGTGATGTTTCTGCCGTTCGTTATCGTAGACGGCGGATATTTCATATTCTACGGAGATTATAACGCGCAGCAGATACCGTTTTTCAAGCAGTGCGTGGAGGCGGTGCATAACGGCACGCTCGGCTGGGACTGGAAGACCGACATCGGCGCGAACTTCTTCGGAAGCTACACCTATTATACGCTGGGAAGCCCCTTTTTCTGGTTTATGTGCCTTTTCCCCTCAAGCTGGGCTCCGTATCTTATGGCGCCGCTTTTGTGCGTGAAGATGGGGCTTTTCGGGCTTTTCGCGTTCATTTATATAAGACGCTTTGTGACAAAGCCGCAAAGCGCGCTTATAGGCGGTATTCTTTACGCCTTTTCGAGCTTCAATCTGTACAACATCTTCTTCCAATTCCAGGATGCTATAATATGGTTCCCGCTCCTGCTCATAGGTCTTGAGGAAGCGGTAATGAACAAGCGCAGGGGCGTTTTCGCGCTTGCTATGGCGCTGAATTGTCTCGCTAACTACTTCTTCTTCATACAGGAGTGCATTTTCCTGCTGCTGTATTTCGTGGTGAGATACGCGGCTGACCCGCGCTTTATAATAAAGCTCAAGGATTTCTTCTGTCTGGCTTTCGAGTGCATAGTAGGCGTGCTTATAGCGGGCGTGCTGTTTGTGCCCTCGATATATCAGGTGCTGGATGTTCCGCGTTCGCGCAATATGCTTACCGATTGGAGCTTCCTGTTCTTCGGGGATGAGCAGCGCTATGGGCTGCTTCTCGAGAGCTTCTTTTTCCCGCCGGAGATAGCCGCGCGCAACGAGATGTTCCAGAACGCCAACGCGAAGTGGTCGAGCGTGGCGCTGTATCTGCCGCTGTTCGCCATGGCGGGCGTGCTCGCGTTCTTTAAAAGCGCGAAAAAGAGCTGGTTAAAGCCGCTTTTGCTGATTTGTCTGCTTTTCGCGTTCGTGCCGGGGCTGAACGCTTCGTTCACGATGTTCAACAATAACTATTACACACGCTGGTTCTATATGCCGGAGCTTATGTGCTGTCTCGCTACGGCGATCGTTCTGGAGCGTGACGACTACGATTTCGCGTTCGGCGCTTCGGCGAACGCCGTCGCGACGGGTATCATCGCCTCTTTGGCGCTTATGGCGCCGTTTACCAAGGAGCAGATCGCTTCCGACGGCACAAAGACCAAAACTATAATCCCGCGCTATCTTAACATCACCTACTATCCTCTGTGGTTAGCCGTGATAATGGCGTTTTTGGCGATAGTGGTGCTCTTCCTTTTAGCGAGATACCGCAAAAAGGCTTCCTATAAGGCGTTTATGAGCAGGGTGGGAATTCTCGCGATCACGTTCTCGATGCTGCTGGGATATTACTTCATCGGATGCGGCAGAGCCATAGGACCGAAAATCGGAAGGTTCAACACAATGGCGGAGGCGGAGTTTGATATCGACGACCCCGAGTTCTACCGCATAGAGGGCGTGGACGAGACCAACAACGCGAATATGTTCTGGGGTATGAGCTCGCTCAAAAGCTTCACGAGCATTATCCCGGGCTCTACCTTCGAGCTTTACGACCTTCTCGGGATAAGCCGCTCGGTAAACTCCGCGCCGGATTACGACCGCTACGCGTTCAGAGCGCTCACGCGCGTCAAGTATCTGATGGTCCCCGAGGATATGACAAAAAAGGACGACGCGATAACCAGATACGCTATCTACGAGAAGATAGACAAGCAGGGCATCTACGAAATTTACAGGACAGATTACGCGCTCCCGATGGGCTTCGCTTACGACGGCTACTATCTTAAGAGCGATGTTAAGGACAACAAGAAGGTGGATAACATATTGGTGCGCGCCGCTGTTCTCGACAAGGAGCAGGCGGGGAAGTACGCGGATATCCTCGCGCCGCTCGACAAGATAACTCTCGGCAACATAAGCCTCGAGGAATTCAAGCAGGACGCGCTTGAACGCATCGCCGAGGGCGTAGAGCGCTTCACGATAAACAAAAAGGGCTTCACCGCGGCGAGCAATTACGATACCGAAAAGCTCGTGTGCTTCAGCGTGCCGTGGTGCAAGGGCTGGTCGGCTACGGTAAACGGCAAGCCCGCAGAGGTCGACAAGATAAACGGCGGTATGTGCGCCGTGCGCGTGCCTGCCGGTACGGCGTCCATCTCCTTCACCTATGAAACTCCGGGGCTTAAGTACGGGCTTATCGCGACGGCGGGCGGCGCAGTTATGTTGGGTATCTATATGCTCAGCGTAACGCTCCGCGCAAGACACGGAAAGCGCAAAAACGGGCGTTCCTACGTTCATTTGTACGAGCTCGACCAGGTAGCGGAGGTAAAGGCGCACAGGTCTTATATAGGGCAGCTCAACGATCAGATATTCAACAGCCGCGAGCTCGGCGGGTACGCAAGCTCGGGCGAGATAGAGCTTCCGGATATGGAGGACGTTCAGAACAAGCCCGAGGACGTTCCGAATAAGCCCGAGGACGACGAAAAGAGGTAACATCATGCATCTTGAGGAAAAAACGGTATCGAGCGAGCAGGTATTCGACGGCAAGGTGGTAAAGCTGTTTGTGGATAAGGCGGAGCTCGAGAACGGCGAGATAGTGACGCGCGAGATGATAAAGCACCCGGGCGGGGTGTGCGTTCTGCCTCTCGACGAGGACAACAACGTCCTTATGGTAAGGCAGTTCCGCTATCCGCCGCACAGGGTGCTTCTGGAGATACCGGCGGGCAAGCTCGAGCCCGGCGAGGAACACCGCGAGTGCGGTCTGCGGGAGCTGAAGGAGGAAACCGGCTGCACCTGCGACGAGTTCACATATCTCGGCAACCTTATCCCCACCCCCGCGTACGATAACGAGGTCATTTATATGTACCTCGCGCGCGGACTTCATAAGGGCGAGCAGAGGCTCGACGAGGACGAGTTCCTCGACGTGGAAAAAATACCGCTCGGGATAGCGATAGATATGGTCATGAATAACGAGATAGCGGACGCGAAAACGCAGATAGCCGTGCTTAAGACAAAGCAGCTGCTCGGATTTTAATAACCTCACTGAACATATTCTTTGTAGGCGGCGAGTATCTTTTCCTCCATTTTCTCGCGGACGTCCGAGGAGATGGGGTGGATTATATCGCGGAAAGCTCCGCTGTCCTCGCGGCGCGAGGGCATAGCCACGAAAAGCCGCTCGTCTCCCTGAACGAGCTTTATATCGTGGATAGCTATGGCGTTGTCTATGGTGATGGACACCACCGCGCGAAGCCGCCCGTCGTTCATGGTCTTTCTGATCTTGATGTCGCTGATTTCCATAAGTGTTCCTCCGTTAAATTTCATAGATTTGTCAAAACTTATTTTGGAAAAAACAAGCGGGAATATTCATAAAGATCGGCGGCGGGGCATATATTTTTTGAATAAAACCGGAGCGTAAATCGATGAAAGGGAGCAGACTTTAAGTGGAAGATTTTCTTAACGGTAAAAAGCATATTCATTTTATAGGCATAGGCGGAAGCGGAATGTATCCGTTAGCGCAGATACTCCACACCAAGGGATATTATCTCACGGGCTCGGACAACAACGAGACGGCGACTCTGCAAGCCGTGCGGGATATGGGTATCCCGGTGACGCTCGGGCAGAGAGCGGAGAATATCGAAGGGGCGGACCTTATCGTATTTTCCGCCGCGATAATGGAGGATAATCCCGAGCTTGTAGCGGCGCGCGAGGCGGCAAAGCGCGGCGTTCGTCTGGCGGAGCGCGCGGAGCTTCTGGGGCTCATAACGGAAGGGTTCTCAAAGGCGTTCTGCGTTTCGGGAACGCACGGCAAGACCACCGTTACATCCATGCTCACGATGATAATGCTTGCCGCGGATATCGACGTTTCGGCGGTCATAGGCGGCAAGCTCCGCGCGATAGGCGGCAGCGGAAGAGCGGGGAAGTCGGAGTACATGGTCTGCGAGGCGTGTGAGTTCAAGGACACGTTCCTGCGCCTGTTCCCGAATATTTCCGTTATCCTCAATATCGACGAGGATCACATGGACTACTTCAAGACGATGGATAACCTCAAGCTGTCGTTTGAGAAATTCTGCGGGCTCACGACCGATATTATCATAGCGGACGGCGACGACCCGAACGTCCGGGAGGTTCTGGAGAAATGCGATACAAAAGCCCGGATATTCACCTACGGCGCTGAGGAAAGCAATAACTTCTTTCCGCGCGATATAAAGCAGCTTTCGGATTTCCGGTGGAGCTTCACGCTTGTGCGCTCCGAAGGCGGCGCTGAGGAGGCTCTGTGCGGGATAGACCTTCACGTCCCGGGCAAGCATAACGTATACAACGCCGCAGCCGCGGCAGCGGCGGCATACTCCGCGGGAATTTCCGTTTCCGCGATACAAAAGGGGCTCGGGGATTTCACGGGGGCTATGCGGCGCTTTGAAAAGCTCGCCGAAATAGACGGCGTGACGTTCGTGGACGACTACGGACATCACCCCGCCGAGATAGCCGCAACCCTCAAAACCGCAAAGTCCATGAGCTTTAAGCGAGTATGGTGCGTTCACCAGCCGTTCACTTATTCGCGCACGGCGATGTTGCTTAACGAGTTCGCCGAGGCGCTTTCCATAGCTGATAAGGTCGTGCTCACGGAAATAATGGGCAGCCGCGAGAAGAACACCTATGATATTTACTCCAAAGACTTGGCGGCGAAAATAGACGGCTGCGTGTGGTTTCCGACTTTTGAGGAGGTCGCGCGGCACGTCGTCCGAAACGCCGAAGCGGGAGACCTCGTTATAACCACAAGCTGCGGCGACGTTTACAAGGTCGCCGATATGATGATAGAAATGATGAAAAACAAATAATACGGAGGAATTGTATGAACGCGAAAATACAGGAATTTATAAGCTCAAACCAAAACGGGATCGTTCGCGATCTTTCGGAGCTCGTAGCTATTCCGAGCGTCAAGGACGAACCGAGGGCGAACGCGCCCTTCGGCGAAGAGCCGCGAAAGGCTCTTTACAAGATGAAGGAAATCTGCGACAGAATGGGCTTTAAAACGACGGTTTATGAGGAAGCTGTCCTTTGCGCGGACTTCGGAGACAATCCCGAGCTTGGTATACTCGCGCATCTGGACGTCGTTCCCGCTCAGCCCGAAAACTGGACGTCAAATCCTTTTGTTATGACGGAAAAGGAAGGGGTGCTCTACGGCAGAGGCGTTATAGACGACAAGGGTCCCGCGGTGGCGGCGCTGTGGGCGCTGAACGCCGTCAAGAGTCTCGGGATACCGCTTAAAAAGGGCGTTCGGCTTATATTCGGTACGGACGAGGAAAACGGCTCGAAGGATCTGGAGATCTACAAGAAGCACGCGCAGTTTCCGCCGAAGGTGTTCACTCCGGACGGAGCGTTTCCCGTTATAAATATCGAAAAGGGAATCTTGGGTGTGCGGTTCAGCGGGAATACGGGAGGCAATTACATAGAGTTCCGCGGCGGAAATATCCCGAACGCCGTTCCCGACAAAGCCAAAACTATAATGCGTAAAATTTCCGCCGACAAGGTTCGCGCGGCGATCCCGGAGGACAGCGAGGCGAAGTTCACGGTAACGGAGCGCGGGGACAACGTGTTTATATCCTGCGACGGAAGAGCGGCGCACGCTTCAACTCCCGAAAACGGCGTGAACGCGGTAACGGCGCTGCTCTCGCTTATGAACCGTTTGACCGACGAGCCGGGGCTTCGCGGGATCGAAAAGCTGTTCCCGTTCGGAGAAATGGACGGCGCGTCTTTCGGCTTGAAATGCGCGGACGCGAGCGGCGCGCTCACCTGCGTTCTTAGCACGCTGGCGATAATGCCCTCGGGCGAGTGCGAGGGGACGGTTGATATCCGATTCCCGACCTGCACCGATTTGCAATCCGTCAAGAGCAGGCTGTGCGGCGCTTTGGAAAGTCATAAGCTGAAGTACGAGATAGTTATGGAAAACGAGCCGCACATCGTATCCGAGGACAGCGAGTTCGTAAAACAGCTCTTGGCGGTCTATGAGGATGTTGAGGGAGAAAAGGGCAAGTGCATTGCTATCGGCGGCGGCACCTACGTCCACAATATCGAGGGCGGTGTGGCGTTCGGAGCGGAGCGCGGCGACACCGATTATCACATGCACGGCGCGGACGAGCTCATCACCGTTGACGAGCTGTTAAAGGACGCTGTGCTGTTCGCTCACGCGATAGCCGAAATATGCGGATAATAAAAAAGTACCGCGCAAAGACCGCCATTCGGGCTTTGCGCGGTTTAGTTTTAAGAAAATCGTAAGAAATTTTTTATTGACAAACCGGCGCAAGTGTGATATAATTGTCAAAGAAAATAAAAAAAGGGGAATTTGTATGAAAAGAAAAGCAGTTTCCGCAGTTCTGGCGGCGGTGATCCTGCTGAGCGGCTGTTCCGAGGGCGGAGGTCGTTCGGGCGGCTCGTTATCGGCGAGTACGGCACAGAGCGCGTCTGTAACACAGCCTGTTGAGCCCGCGCATGATACGGAAAGCAGCAGGAGCGGTGCGCCTACCGTTATAGCGCCGAATTTCCTCGGCTCTTCATCGCAAAGTACCGAGCAAAGCGCTGCCGATCCGAACACCGGGCAAAACGAATTGCCCGAGCTCACCGGCAATGTCATAGACATCGGCGAGGTATATACCCTCACCGATGAACTTCGTATTATACACGGCATGGAGCTTCATGTTCGCGGAGATCTGATAGTGAAGGGCGGTACCATTATCGTGGATGACGGCGGAGCGCTTATCGTTCCGGGAAAGATAACGATGTACGGCGACAACGATCGTTCGGGAACGCTGATCCTGTCGGAGGAAAGCTATCTTGTGGTGGACGAAGGCGGGGTCATCGAGGGCGGCGTGCTTGAGATGCAGTGCGATTTCGACCGCATGTACTGTGAGAACGGCACGGTGACTTCGTTTATAAAAGTGCCCGAGCGCAAGGTCATCGACGGCGTGACTACCGTCGGCGGAATAGTCATTGCGAACAAGGCGATAAAGCTCCCGCCGGAGTTTGGCAGCCACCTGTCTCTTGACGAGGTAGAACCGGAGGTGTATCAGGCTCTGGACGAGATGAACTATTATTCCTCTCATGAATATGTGAACAAATCCGGCTACCGCTCCTACTGGGATCAGAAAGCGATCTTCCAGAACTATTGTGATATGTACGGCTATGAGGAAGCGGACACGTTCTCCTCGCAGGCGGGTCACAGCGAGCACCAGACGGGGCTTACGATGGATCTCGACGATTTCGAGGAGAGCTACGGCTACACTCCCGAGGGAATATGGCTCGCGGAGAACTGCTGGAAATACGGCTTCATTATCCGCTATCCCAAGGGCAAGGAGTACATCACCGGCTATACATACGAGCCGTGGCACGTCCGCTGGCTCGGTAAGAGCACCGCGAAGCTCTTTCACGACAGCGGTTACGATACGCTTGAGGAGTTTCTGAATGTTGAGGGAGGAACTACTGTAATTGATTAAGAATATCGGCTCTCAAAACGAGAGCCGATCGCTTTTTATAAATAATGTTGAAGCTGCAGCTGCTGTGTAAACGTTTACAAAAGCGCGGCGCGAATTAGTGTACAAAAATGACAGACTGTTTTGTATATATTTGTAGAAATTAAACAAAATCTATTGACACGACATAAATATTAAGGTATAATTATATATAGATGTT
>CAYVSV010000034.1:0-22849 GCA_964454205.1 uncultured Ruminococcus sp. | reverse complement strand
TGAGGAAGAATTCAGAGACTGTCTGGAGCTTGCGAAGTATTTCCTTGATACCGTTGGAATGCTTGAGGACTGCACCTTCCGCTTCTCGCAGTGGGATCCCGCCAACCCGAACAACAAGTACGAGGGCACTCCCGAGCAGTGGGAAAAGGCTCAGTCGGCTATGGAAACTATCCTCAACGATCTCGGCGTAAATTACACTATAGGAATAGACGAAGCGGCGTTCTACGGACCTAAGCTCGATATTCAGTATCATAACGTATTCGGCAAGGAGGACACCCTTGTAACCATTCAGATAGATATGCTGCTTGCGGAGAAGTTCGGTATGGAATACGTCGACGTTGACGGCACGAAGAAAAATCCGTATATCATTCACCGCACCTCGCTCGGCTGTTACGAGAGAACGCTCGCTTACCTCATCGAGAAATACGCCGGCGCTCTGCCGCTCTGGATGTCGCCCGAGCAGGTTCGCATACTGCCCGTTACCGACCGCGCAAAGGAATACGGCGAGGGTATCGCAAAGCGTCTTGACGACCTCGGCATACGCGTTACCGTGGACAACCGCAACGAGAAGATAGGCTACAAGATACGCCAGGCGCAGCTTGAGAAGATACCGTACTTCTTCATTGTCGGCGACAAAGAGGTAGAGGACAACACGGTGTCGCTCCGCTCGCGCAAGGAAGGCGACCTCGGCGCTTCTCCCACGGACGAGATAGTAGCGCGGATAATCAAGGAAAACGCGGAAAAGACCAGATAAGGAGAGGTAATTATGTCTGAAAACAACACGGCTCAAACAGCCGAGCTCGATTGGCTCGAGGATCTCAAAGACCTCAACAAAGACCTTGAGGAGCGCATTATTGAAGCAAACAAAGACGCCACAAAGGTAAAGTGGAACAAGCTTCTTCCCGATCTTATGGGAGCGGATGTTCTTATGGTAGGGCAGTTCACCGACCAGGAGGACGAATACGGCAACAAGCAGCTCAACATCGTGATGATGCAGAAGGACGGGCACGTTGTAGTGCCGTTCTTCACAAGCCCCGCAAGAGTGGGCGCGCTCGCCGATCCGCAAAACGGCAAATTCGATGTTATGAAAGTAAACATAGCGCGGTTCTTTCAGTCCATAGCGGGCAAGCCCTGCGTAATGAACCCGATGTCGGACTGCGGGCGTGTCTTCACTCCGTTTGAGATGAGGATACTCGCCGCGGAGAATATCGATAAAGCGCCGCCGCTTCCCGCGCAGATAAACACTTGACCGATTTGATTTTCCCCGCCTGAGGCGGGGAAAACGCATAATAAAAATTTGAATTTTCCATAGACCCGAAATGGAGTTGATAAGTCTTGAATTACAACAAACTAAGCGTCATAGTACCGTGCTACAACGAGGAAGAAAGCGTTCCGCTGTTCTACGCGGAAACGATAAAGCAGGAGGCGTTTTTTGCTTCAAAGGGAGTGGAGCTGGAGTTTATTTTCGTAAACGACGGTTCGCGCGACAAGACCGTCGAGGTCGTGAAAGAGCTCCGCGAAAAGGACGAACGCGTGCATTTGGTGTCGTTCTCGCGCAATTTCGGCAAGGAAGCGGCGATCTACGCGGGGCTCGAAAAGGCGAAGGGCGATCTCGTCGTTCTTATGGACGCCGACCTTCAGGATCCGCCCGCGCTTTTGCCTCAGATGTACGGTCACATCGCCGATGAGGGCTACGATTCCGTGGGCTCGCGCAGAGTGACGAGAACGGGCGAGCCGCCGATACGTTCTTGGTTCGCGCGGCGGTTCTACGGGCTTATGCGGAAAATATCCACCACGGAGATAGTCGACGGCGCGCGCGATTACCGTATGATGACGCGGCAAGTCGTGGATGCTATTCTCTCGATGAGGGAATGCAACCGCTTCTCCAAGGGAATATTCGGATGGGTGGGCTACAAGACCAAGTGGCTTGAATACGAGAACATCAACCGCGTTGCGGGCGAGACCAAGTGGTCTTTTTGGAAGCTGTTTCTGTATTCGCTGGAGGGAATTATGGCTTTCTCGACGGCGCCGCTCGTTTTGCCGCTCGTAATGGGGATATTGCTCTGCATTGCGGCGTTCGTGCTGCTGGTGATATTGATAGTACGCGCGGCGCTGGGATACAGCGTACTGGTCCTCGGGATATTCGCCGCGATGTCGTTTATAGGTGGAGTTATCTTGGGCTGTATGGGCGTTGTTGCGATGTATATCGGAAAGCTCTATTTAGAGATCAAAGACAGACCCAAGTATTTGGTGGAAGAAGAGTTTTGAAGAGGTTGGCGATTAGAAGAAAGAGGTTAGAAGTAAGAGGTAAGAGAGTTTTCTTACCTCTTTTTCTTACTTCTTACCTCTAACCCTTACTTCTTGTGTTTAACGTAAAATATCACCCCCGTAATTTATGCAACATTCACAAAATATCATAATTCTAAAGAAAGCTCCGCCAACGGCTCTTGAAAATAACGCGGAAATGATGTATAATATAAAGGAGTATTTAGGTAATGCCGGATAAAGACCGTTTGCGGTCTGCGCTATTGCCTATTCTATTTCGGAGGAACAAACGATGAATGTTTATATGTCACGACAGCCCATATTTGACCGTGACGGCAACGTGTATGCGTATGAGATAAAATATCGCGGCGACGGCGCCGAAAACGTACATAAAAAAGTTTCCGACGACGGTTCGGCGGAGGAAATACCCGACGCGTTTTTCGGCTTGGATATCAAGAGCGTCTCGGGGAAAGCGAAGGCCTTTATAAACTTCAAAAACGATATGCTCCTGCGCAGGGCTCCGCTGTATATCTCTCCGGAAATATTGGTTATAGAAGTAAGCGAAGGTCAGCTCGAGGACGAGAAAATACAAGAGACCGTTCAGGAGTTTAAAGAGCGAGGCTATATGATAGCCCTCGACGAAATAAAGTCGGACGCGCGCAACGATCTGTTCGCCCTCGCGGACATCGTGAAGATCGATATGAGCGCCTCGCCGAAGTCCGCGGAAGCGCTGGCTTATGTCTGCCGTTACTCCAACAAGCTGATGATAGCGAATAAGGCGGAAACCGTGTTGGCGCGCGAGAGCGGAAAGAAGCTCGGCTGCACATATACGCAGGGATACTATTTCATGCGCTCGCTGATAGCGGCGGGGGACAGTATTCAGCCGCTGCCCGCGAACCTTATGCAGGTTATGAAGCTTATGGCTCAATCGGAGCCCGAGATAAAGGATATAGTCGACGTTATGTCGCGCGACGCGGCGATGTGCCAGCGCATACTGAGGCTGATAAACTCCGTGTATTTCGGCGTGGCGAATAAAGTGTCCTCGATAAATCAGGCAATACTGATCCTGGGGCTCGATTATCTGCGCGAATGGGTGTATCTCATGGGTATGCAGAAAATGACGCAGAATGATAATATCGAAGCGATGAAGCTCTCGCTGCTTATCGCGAAGTTTTGCCGCGGATTGTCCGATTTTATCCCCGAGGCAAAGGAGCACGGCGAGGCGCTGTATCTTATGGGTTTGATGTCGATGATGGTTTTCAGCGGAGAGAGGGCGTTGGCGCAGGCGCTTGATGAGTTCCCGCTTACGAACGATATAAAAAAGGGGCTTTTGCGCCGCGGCGGGCTGTTCGGCGACATCTTTGAAATGGCGCTGCTTTACATAGACGGCGAATGGGACGAGTTCGACGAGCTTGCGGCAAAATACAGCTTAAACACCGAAGAGGTAAGCGCCGTGTTCATAAAATTCACGCAGGAGATCGAAAATCTTGATATGGCTTAAAGGAGAAAATGATGGCGTTTTTTCTTGATGATATAGAGCTCGATCTATGGCAGTACTTGCGGACGTGCGGCAAAAAAACGGTGCTGTACGGCATGGGAGACGGCGCGGAGAAGATAAAGCGTGTGCTCGACGAGCGCGGGATAGCGGTCGCGGATATTATGGCTTCCGATGATTTTGTGCGCGGTCAGAGCTTTTTGGGATACCGCGTGATGAAGCTCGCGGAGATAGAAGAAAAGTACGGCGATGATTTTGTGATACTCGTCTGCTTCGGTTCGCGGATACCGGAGGTCATGGAGCACATATACGGCATCTCGGAAAAGCACGAGCTCTACGCGCCGAACGTTCCGGTCATCGGAGAGGGCGTGTTCGATTTGGAGTACGCAAGGGCGAATTCCGAGGAACTCCAAAAGGTCTTTAAAATGCTCGCGGACGAGCAGTCCAAGAAGGTTTTCGAGAACGTTATCCGCTACAAGCTCAGCGGCGATCTGAACTATCTGCGCGAGTGCGAGACACCCGCGGACGAGAAGTTCGACCTGCTGAAGATCGGCACGGAGGAAACGGTCGCGGATCTCGGCGCTTACGACGGAGATACGCTTGTGGAGTTTTTGAACGGCACCTCGCTGCAATTCAAAAAGCTCTACGCCATGGAGCCCGACGACAGGAATTACCGCAAGCTCAAACGCAGACTTTATATGATAGGCTCGGCGCTGCTGGAGGCTTACAAGGTCGGCGCTTGGGACGAGGATACCACGATGACGTTCAATATGCGCTCAGGGCGGAACAGCTCGGCGGCGGGCGGCACGGGTCGCTCGGCGCGTCTGCGCGAGATAAGGATGATGAAGACCGACACGATGCTCCGCGGAGATGCGGCGACCTATATCAAGATAGACGTTGAGGGCGCGGAAGCAAACGCCCTTCGGGGCGCGAAGGAGACGATAGCGAATTTCCGCCCGAAGCTGAATGTCGCGCTGTATCACCGAAACGAGGATATGTTTAAGATACCGCTGCTTGTGGCGGAGCTGAACCGGCGTTACAAATTCTATATGCGGCACCACCCGTATATTCCCGATTGGGATACGAATTTATATTGTGTTTAAACAGGAGTTTATATGAAGGTTGTTATCGGTATCATAATCGCGGCGCTTATCGCCGCAATTGCCGCAATTGTTCTGCTGTTCGTGATGAGATCGCACGATCTGGTGCTTTGCGGCGACATTCCGCAGAGAAACGGAAATCAGATGTATGTGCAGCGCGTTTACACATACGATGTGGACGCGAACTCCACGCTCACGCAGATTATAGAAACGATGAACCGCAATTCCGAGGGTCACATCTCCGCAACGCAGATGACTGAGATACTCTCCGAATATCAGACGGTGGTTTACGCGCCGGTGTTCACATACAATTTGTCGCAGCCGGCGGATAATACCTATGTTCTCACGGGAGTGATATATAACGGCATTGACGAGGAAGGCGAAGCCGCGGAGACCGAATACGTCTACAAAGATCTCGCGCTTACACTGAACGTGAGCGGCGGGCAAATTCTCGCGGCGCAGAACATCTACCCCGACCAGCTTGAGGCGGCGGACGACGATGAAGAGATACCCGAGTTTATAGAGCGCAGCAAGGTGATAGATCCGGTGCTTTTAAGCGATACGCAGGCGGCGTTCGCGTTTTCCTCCTGCAACGCGTTCCGCATTGTGTTTACGGGAAAGGACGAAGAGCCCGCGGAGCTGACGCTGGTGTACACCTTCAACGTCGGCGCGCAGGATTTCCTGAACTTCTCCGGCTCGAAGGACAACATCATGGCAGTTACGATAAAGGGAGAGTTCGACGATATGGGAAGGCTCGCGCCGACCATCGAAATGAACCGCAGCATTCTGGAGATAGAGGTTGAGGAGTGACAAAAACAGACCGCCGGTGAGATGCCGGCGGTTTTTTATTTGGGTCTTACCGATGAACGCGCTCGGTTTGCGAACAGTTATCATCGTCTTTTTTTATCGTTGGTGAGCCCCACGATATAGTCGATAGACACATTGTAGTATGCCGCGACTTTTATATAGTTTCTGATCGACATTTCTCTTTTGCCGCGCTCGTATTCGCTGTATTGCTGTTGTTTCATTCCCAAAATTTCCGCGAGCTCCGATTGTTTAAGATCCGCGTCCTCGCGCAGGTCTCTTAGTCTGTTGTGCAGTTCCATAAATTTTACCTCTTGTTTTATATGATATGGGGATTTTTTTATTATACTACACAACGCATATCTTGTATTAGTTATACAAAATATATGTTGTAAAGCCTATATTGTATTATTGCGTTGCCCCTCTTGGGGGGGCTTCGAGTTCGGTATGAAACTTACCGTGGAGGATCTCTGCCGCGAAAATGATTGATGAGCGTTCCGAACCGTCATTTTAACTATATTCCGCGCTGAAAGTTTGTGGTATTTGTACATTGTGTGTAACCGTTTTCACTCTTGTAATTTTCGGCGTTTTGTTGTATACTTTAAGTAGTACCTCTTTTTTCCGCCGTACACAACGGAGGCGAAAAAGGATATTATTGCTCGCCGATTAAATGTTTCCGAAATTCAAAGCTTTTTGTGCGGCTTCCCCCGCCAAAGGCGGGGAAAGCCGCACAGGAACGGAAGTGTTTGATCGGACATCAATATATGGAAAGGAAAAATTGTTTATGAAATTCGGACACTTTGACGACAAGGCAAGGGAATATGTTATAACTTCACCGCGCACGCCCTATCCGTGGATAAATTACCTCGGAACTCAGGGCTTTTTCTCGCTCATCTCGAATACGGCGGGCGGCTATTGCTTTTACAAGGACGCTCGTTTGCGCCGTATTACGCGCTACCGCTATAACAACGTCCCCGTTGATATGGGCGGACGTTACTTCTATATCAAGGACGGCGATACCGTCTGGAACCCCGGCTGGAGCCCCGTTAAGACGGAGCTTGACGAGTACGAGTGCCGCCATGGTCTCGGCTACACTATCATCAACGGCAAGAAGAACGGCGTCCGCGCGTCTGTCAAGTTTTTTGTGCCGCAGGATTTCAACGGTGAGATCCAGAAGGTAACGATCACCAACGAGAGCAGCGAGAAGAAGTCGCTCAAGCTCACGAGCTTCCTCGAGTGGTGCTTGTGGGACGCTAACGACGACACCACCAATTTCCAGAGAAACTACAATACCGGCGAAGTCGAGATAGTAGGTTCTACGATCTACCACAAGACCGAGTACAAGGAGCGCCGCGATCATTTTGCGTTCTACACCGTAAACGCGGACATTCAGGGCTTCGACACCGACCGCGAGAGCTTCCTCGGTCTGTACAACGGCTTTGAGCGCCCCGACGCGGTATTCGAGGGCAAGCCTCACAACTCCGTCGCGGAGGGGTGGTCGCCCATTGCTTCGCATTATATCGAGCTGGAGCTCGCTCCGAACGAGAGCAGGGAGCTAGTGTTCTGCCTGGGTTATGTTGAAATGCCCGTTGATGAGAAGTTCGACAACAGCGGAAACTACGACGGCATAATCGCTTCCTACACCGTTGACGGCAACGGAAACAAAAAGCCCCTTAAGAACGTTCTCAATAAGAAAAAGGCTCTTGAGATGATAGAGATGTGCAACACTCCCGAAAAGGCGGACAAGCTGTTCGAGAGCCTAAAGAATTACTGGGACAAGCTCCTTACGCAGTACACTGTTGATTCTCCCGACGAAAAGGTCAACAGAATGGTCAACATCTGGAACCAGTATCAGTGTATGGTCACGTTCAATATGTCGCGCTCCGCGTCTTATTTCGAGAGCGGTATCGGCAGAGGAATGGGCTTCCGCGATTCCAACCAAGACTTGCTCGGTTTCGTTCATCAGATACCCGAAAGAGCGAGAGAGCGCCTTATCGATCTCGCCGCGACAATGCTCGAGGACGGCGGCGCGTATCACCAGTATCAGCCGCTCACGAAAATGGGCAACCACGAGCTCGGCTCGAACTTCAACGACGACCCGCTGTGGATGATACTCGCAGTTGCGCAGTATGTCAAGGAAACAGGCGACGTTTCGATCCTCGACGAGAAGGTTCCCTACGAGAACAAGGCGGAGCTCGCCGACACTATGCTCGACCACTGCAAGAGAGCGTTCAACCACGTCTGCACGAAGATAGGTCCGCACGGCTTGCCGCTTTCGGGTCGTGCCGACTGGAACGACTGCCTGAACCTCTCCTGCTTCTCCGACAAGCCCGGCGAGAGCTTCCAGACCTACAACAACAAGGAGATATTCCCGAACCCGCCGTTCTATTCGCAGAACGCGGAATCCGTGATGATCGCGGGTATGTTCTGCTTTATCGCTCCGGAGTACGCGGCGATGTGCCGTCTTAAGGGCGACGAGGCGGAGGCTAAGCGCGCCGAGGCGGAGATCGAGAAAATGCGCAAGGCTACCGTTGAAAAGGGCTACGACGGCGAGTGGTTCCTCCGCGCTTACGATCACAACGGAAACAAGGTCGGCTCTCACGAGTGCGAGGAGGGCAAGATATTCATCGAGCCGCAGGGCTGGTGCGTTCTCGCGGGTCTCGGCAAGGAGCAGGGCTGCGATATCAAGACGCTCGAAAGCGTTGATAAGTATCTGAATTCCGCGCACGGACTTGTTCTCAACAATCCCGCTTTCACGTCCTACAAGATAGAGTACGGCGAGATATCGACTTATCCGGGCGGCTACAAGGAGAACGCGGGCGTGTTCTGCCACAACAACGCGTGGGTCATCTGCGCGGAGGCTGCTGTCGGACACGGCGACAAGGCGTTCGAGTACTACAGCAAGATAGCTCCCGCGTTCAGAGAAGAGATGAGTGATCTTCACCGCACCGAGCCTTACGTTTACGCTCAGATGATAGCTGGTAAGGACGGCAAGCGCCACGGCGAGGCTAAGAACTCTTGGCTTACGGGTACGGCGGCTTGGAATTTTGTGGCGATCTCGCAGTATATTCTCGGTGTTAAGCCGCAGTATGACGGCTTGAAGATAGATCCGTCCATTCCTCACGAGTGGGACGGCTACACGCTTTCGCGTCAGTTCAGAGGAGCGACCTACAACATCAAGGTCTCCAACCCGAACCACGTTTGCGCGGGCGTGAAGTCCATGACCGTTGACGGCAAGCCCGTCGAGGGCAACGTTATCCCCGCATTCGACGGCGGAGAGCATAGCGTTGAGGTAGTGCTTGGATAATTTCGCGGAAAGCTCTTGACAAATAAAAATTTGTGTGCTATAATGTATTTAGGTCGAAAGACTTACATGTTCCCACATGGACACAAAAAATTGCCCCCCGAGTGCTGGTCGGGGGGACTTTGTGCTTTTACCGGCAGAACTACTTGTCAAGCCACTTGCGAATGTTCGATGTTATGTAATTTGCTATTACACCCGCTCCGACAGAGTTCGCTAGGGACATGAGTGCCGCGAAAAGCTCCCACATGGAACACACCCCCTTTCGTTTTAACGTCCGGGAGATGCCGGCACATCCATTATAACACAAAAATGCTGTTTTGTAAAGTATATTTTCCCCCCTGTATTGCGAAATATCAAACCCCCGAAAGGTGTCTCCCTTCGGGGGTTCTTGTTACTGCTTATTTCGGGGAAATTTCGTTATTGCGCCTCTGTTATTGCGCCTCTGTAAGTGGCAATGCCCTCGCCGTATTCCGAAAAATAATCTATAATGGGAGAGTCTTTTTCGCCGTACTCGGTGAAGACAAGCTTATCGCTGTTGAGTATCGTCATACCGTCAACATCATCGCCCTCGATCGCGATCGTTATGCCGTTTGCGGCTGAACCGTCGGGCAGTTCAATATCGATCTCGGCGACTTTGCCGTCGTCTCCGACCGTATATTCCGTGACCGTTCCTTCCATCTCCTCGCCGTTCAGGATAAAGCTGAAGGTCTTTGTGATGCCTTCCATAACCGCGCCGTCCGTTGCCGCGTTTGCGGTCACGAGAGACAGCGCTCCCGTTGCGGTGATAGCCGCCGCAATGATCAAAGGCTTTATAGTAAAGTGTTTCATAGGTTTTTCCTCCTCAATTCGCGACAAAACGGCGGTCTTGATATTCTCGGCGCTTTTGTCGGTCGTCGTTTCCTCGTCAAAGCATTTTTTCAGCAGTTCTTCAAGCATGATCAAAACCCCTTTCCGTCAGATATTTTTTAAGTTTGTTTCGTGTTCGAGAGAGCGTGGAGCGGACGGTGCCCTCCGCGATATTCATTTTCTTCGCTATTTCGGGAGTGCTTTCGCCGTAGAAGTAGTACCTCGCGAATATCTCGCGCTCCTCCTCGGACAATTGCTCGAGCCCTTTGTCAAGACAACGCATCATTTCACGGAGCTGAACCGCGTCCTCTACCGAAAAACCGCTTGGTATATCAAGCTCCGAAATGTCCTCGCACGGCGGTCTTTCCGCCTTGAAGCGATCCTTGACCGCGTTCCTGGCTATCGCGGAAAGATATGAGCGAAAACCGATCTTCGCGTCGAGAGACTCTCTATGCTGCCAAAGTGAAAAGAACACGTCCGAGCACAACTCGTCAATGTCCTGTTCCGAGAACGTGCCGCGCGAAAAGTTGCGGATAACTGTGCGGACATATCCCGTGTAGCAGTCGATTATCTCCTTAAGAGCAGCCGTGTCGCCTTTTTTCAGCTTTGCGGCAAGCTGTTTTTCCTTTGTTTGCATATTGTCCGGCTTCCTCCACGAATGTTGTACAACGATTGGTTTTTGCCCTCTCGCTTGTATATACGATGATTTGTTGGAAATGCTGCAAAAATTCAAAAAATTTTCGGCTCTTGATCATCTCATACGAAAAAACCTCCCGAATACACGGGAGGTATATTTCTCAATTGGTTATCAATTCCGCCGCGTAGCCTTTCTCCCGCACGACCTTCTCGATATCCTCGATGTGCTTGTTGCAGATGTCCTTGGACTTCGCCTCTACCATTATACGCAGGAGCGGTTCTGTGCCGGAGGGGCGCACGAGCACTCGTCCGTCCGCACCGAGCGCTTCTTCCGCGGACTTAACCGCGGCTTGGACTTCCTCATCGTTCAGTACTATCTTCTTGTCCGTGACGCGCACGTTTTTGAGTATCTGCGGGTATGTTCTCATTTCCTTTGAGAGCTCGGACAGCGCGCACTTTTTCGCGCACATCGCCTGCATTATCTTAAGCGCGGTGACTATGCCGTCGCCAGTGTTTTCGTACTTTGAGAAGATGATGTGCCCCGAGTTCTCTCCGCCGAGTATGTAGCCGTTGGCGCTCATACATTCATAGACGTATTTGTCGCCGACGTCGGTTTTCGCGTATTTTATCCCGAGCTCGTCAAACGCCTTGTACAGACCTATATTCGACATAACGGTTGTAACGACCGTATTTCCCTCGAGCTTTCCGCGCTCTTTAAGGTATTTTCCGTAGATGTAGAGTATGCGGTCTCCGTCCACGAGCGTGCCGTTTTCGTCCACCGCGAGACATCTGTCCGCGTCGCCGTCAAACGCGAAGCCGCAGTCGAGCTGCTCCTCGCGCACAAGCTCGATAAGACCGTCAATGTGTGTAGAACCGCAGTTCGTGTTTATGTTGAAGCCGTCGGGCTTGTTGTTAATAACGTAGGTCTTTGCGCCCAGAGCGTCAAACACGCTTTTCGCTATTGTGAAGGCGGAGCCGTTGGCGCAGTCCAAGCCTATCCGCTTTCCTTTGAAGGAGTACAGCGCGAGCGAGATAAGGTAGCCTATGTAGCGGTTGCGTCCCGCGGAGTAGTCCGAGGCTCTGCCGATGCCGCGGTCTTGCGCGAGCGGTATCTCGGGGAGCTCGCCGTCGAGGTACTTTTCTATCTCGTCGATAACTTCCTCGTCCATTTTCTCGCCTTTGGAGTTAAAGAGCTTTATCCCGTTGTCACCGAACGGATTGTGCGAGGCGCTTATCATTATTCCGCAGTCGAAGTCGTCCGTTCTCACGACATACGACACCGAGGGCGTTGTGGTGACGTGCATAAGGTACGCGTCCGCGCCCGAAGCGGTTAGCCCTGCCGTGAGCGCGTACTCGAACATATACGAGCTGCGCCGTGTGTCCTTGCCGATAACCACCTGGCAGCGCTGTTCTTTTCCGTAATACCACCCGATGAACCGTCCTATTTTATACGCGTGATCTACGGTGAGCGTTTTGTTTGCCTCTCCGCGGAAGCCGTCCGTTCCGAAATATTTTGCCATAACCTGTTCCTCTTTTCGTCTGATAAACTAATTATAGCATATTCGCGGCGGGGTTGTCAATATGCTTTTAGAGGGTTTTTCCCGCCGTGAGCGTTGAAAACGCGCATAATAACCGCTCACCTTAATTTAATTTTCTTCAAAACCCCTTGACATTTCCGCCCAAATGCGTTAAAATATACCTAGGGAGTATCCTCCCTTGAAAGAGCTCGTTCGCGTTACGGAACGGAGAGGAGCTCGGGCTTTCAAGCGCCGAAGATCACGGGTTCGCGTGAACCTTGGGTTTTCAGCTGTCACACCCTTACCGCAAAGTCCCGCGGATAAGGTCAAGGCGCGGGGCAAACCCGAGTGTACTCGAAGCGGCGCAATGCGAACAAGCTCGTCCGCTGCCGCACGGGCGGATCAAAATGGTGCGGAAAAACAATCGCTTTGATCGGTAAACAGCGCGGTGCGGAACGGTGATCCGAGCGGATGTTCGTTCAGCCTCACCGAGCCGATCGGGTAAAACTGCCGATCGCGGTTTTGTTTTCTCTCTTTTCAAAAGCAGCCCCGAGATTATTCTCGGGGCGCTTTTGTCGTCGAATGCGCCCGCGGTTCGTCAGCTTCAGCGGACGAACCTGCCGCCGAAGGCGGCTGCCTTGGCGCGAGGCGCCAAGGCGCGGGCGCACCCGGGGATTTTCCGCGCGTACCCCGAACGCAGTGAGGGGTGCCGCGGAAAATCCCGTACGTTCCGCGGGGCGTTCGGGAGTGGATCGGCGGTTTTGGCTCTTACCGAGGGGAGCTTCGGCGAGGGTTTTTATGCGGAGCTGGTAAGCGCCCGGAGGCGAGGGGCGTTTTGCCCGCCGCCCCGAGCCGCCCCAAACGCCCCCTATACCCCAAACAAAACACGTTCGGCGGCTCGGGGCGGACGTGCAAAACGCCGTGAACGGCGCAGTCAAAAACGCCGCGCTATCGCGCGACAGGAGCCGAAGCGCCCCTTATCTCCAAAGGCGTTTTTGCCCGCGCCGTTCGCGTTGGGTCGGAAGCGCGCTCCGCGAAAAAAAGGCGCCCGCGGAAGCCCGCGAACGCCTTGCTTATGTAGAGAACCGCATTATTGTGCCTGGGGAGCTCCAACGGGGCAGGTGCCGCCGCAAGCGCCGCAGTCGATGCAAGAATCTGCGTCGATAACATATTTGCCGTCGCCCTCGGAAATAGCGTTTACGGGGCAACCGTCAGCGCAAGCGCCGCAAGCGATGCAGTCATCGGAAATCTGATATGCCATTGTACAATACCTCCTTGATATTTTCAGACGTTAGTCCTACTCTTATTGTATCATATTTGAAAAAAAAATCAAGGTGAAAAAACAAACAAAATTTAACACGGTTTTTGTGCACTTTGCACACACTTTCCCCGATGCGAGCGTTCCTATAGGCTCTTTTCGGAAATCTCTTGCAATTTGGAGCGGTTTGTAGTATAATAAAAGTGAGAAATTCGTAGAAATAAGGAGGTTTTCCTATGAAACTTGTATTTGCGATAATCAATAACGACGACAGCCATTCGGTGCAGTCCGCGCTGACAAAAAACGGTATTCAGGCGACAAAGCTCGCGTCCTCGGGAGGATTTCTTATGGCGGGGAACACTACGTTTATGATATGCTCGGAGGATGAAAGGGTGGAGGAGGTTCTTGACGTCATCAAGAAGCACTCGCATAAACGCCAGCAGTTCGTTCCAAATTCCACGGCGCACAGCGGTGGCGCGTACACAAGCTTCCCCGTGGAGGTAACGGTGGGTGGAGCAACCGTGTTTGTTACAAATATAGAGAGGTTCGAGAAAGTCTGAATTATGAAACTGTACGGAAAAAACGGATTGAAGGAGCGGCTTGACGACATAGCCGCACAGGGACGGCTCTCTCACGCCGTCCTTTTTTCGGGACATTCGGGCGCCGGCAAAAAGACCCTCGCCAAGTATACGGCGGAGCTGTTTTTGTGCGGAAACGGCGCGTGCGGCGCTTGCTCCGCTTGCCGAAACATCGAAAACGGCACGCACCCCGACGTTATCTTTGTAAAAGAAAAATGCGGCGGGAAATACGCGATGGAGCTCCTGCGAGAGGTGCTGAGCGATACGGCAGTACGCCCGAATAACGGAGACATAAAGGTCTACGTTTTCGAGGAGTGCGACACAATGCGCCTCGAGCACCAGAACGCTCTGCTGAAGCTGATAGAAGAGCCCGCAGACTACCTGCGGTTCGTGTTCACTTGCGAGAACACAAGCGTTATCCCGGAAACAGTGCTGTCGCGCGTTACGGAGTTTGAAGTCCCCGATACGCCCGTCAATGAGTGCGAGAAGGCGCTATTGGACAGCGGCGCGGACAAGGCAAGGGCGCGTGAGCTCTCCGAGATGTTCGCGGGGAATATCGGGAAATGCAAAGCGGTCTTGGAGGGCGGCGACGATGCGAAGCTCATCGAAACGGCGCGGAAAGCGGCGGCGGCTCTCGGCGGGCGCGACGGCTGCGGTCTGGGCGCGGCTCTTTCGGAGCAGTCGGACAGAGCTTCGTTCTCGCGCGTTATGGAGTATCTTACGAGGATCATCCGCGACGCGTTAGCCGTAAAATGCGGCGGCGAAGCGGAGTTTTTCGGAAAAAACGAGAGCCGTATGATAGCGGCGGGATTTTCCGAGGAAGAGATACTGAAAATGCTCGACACTGCGTTCGAGATCGCGAAAAATGAGATATACAATCTCAATCTGTCGCTTACAGGGGCGTACTTCATCTCAAAGTCTTTAGACGTGTAAAGGAGATACTGAAATAAGGTTTTATTTTATGCGGTTTTCCCCGCCGAAGGCGGGGAAAACCGCCTTTAGATCGGTATTTTCTAAAATATCAAACAAAGTGTTTACAAACGCGTAATTTTGTGTTATAATATATAAGGAAAATCAGGTTCACCCGAAAAGCAAAGGAGAATTATGGAAAACAACGAATATTTCACGGAGAAAATAGCTCCGAAAAAGCATAACGAAAACCAGAACCAAAACCGCGCTCCCGAAAAGCGCGCAGATGACCGAAGGTCGTCTTCAAAACCCGAAAGGACCGAACGCCCTGAAAGAGCCGAGCGTCCGCGCAGGAACGATCCTCCTCGCAAGCCGAACAGAGAGACCGCGGAGGCAGCCGCGGTGAAAGCGCCGTTGCCGGAGCTCTCCGCGGCAGCGGACGAGAACACCCCGAGAGTGGAGATAATCGGCGTGCGCTTTAAGGATGTGGGAAAGGTGTACTATTTCGCGCCGAAGGGCGAGCAGTTCAAGCGCGGCGACAGCGCGATAGTCGAGACCGCCCGCGGCGTTGAGTGCGGCGAGGTAGTTCTCACGAACCGTATGATACCGCAAAGCGGGATAGTGTCTCCGCTCAAAAGCATAATCCGCAAGGCGACAGCCGCCGATTTCCGCCAGCTTGAGCAGAACGCGAAAAAAGAAGCGGAAATAATGCAGACCTTCACGGACAAGATACGCGAGCACAACCTCGATATGAAGCCGATAGACGTGGAGTACACCTTCGACGGAAGCAAGATAATGTTCTATTTCACGTCGGATGGAAGAGTGGATTTCCGCGATCTTGTAAAAGACCTCGCGTTCATTTACCGCACGCGCATAGAGCTGCGGCAGATAGGCGTGCGCGACGAAGCGAAGATGCTCGGCGGGCTTGGGATATGCGGCAGACCGTTCTGCTGTTCGTCCTTCTTGGGGGATTTTCAGCCCGTTTCCATCAAAATGGCAAAGGAGCAGTCCCTCTCGCTCAACCCGACAAAGATCTCGGGAACGTGCGGCAGACTTATGTGCTGTCTGAAGTACGAGCAGAACTGCTACGAGGATTTTCTGCGCACAACGCCCAAGGTGGGCGCTTATGTAGAGACCGCCGAGGGCAGAGGAAGCGTTCAGGAGGTCAATCTCTTGACAGGTATTCTGAAGATAAAGCTCGACAAAAAGCCCGATGTTCCGCTTGTTGTCAATAAGGAAGAGGTCAAGGTCATCAAGGACGGCAAGATACAGGTCAACCGCGACGAGATAAAGGCGCTCAAAGATCTGGAGTGAGTTTATGAGCTACAAAACCTTTGCAATAGTCATAGTCTGCGTGACGGCGTTTTTTGTCATAGAGCAGACAGTGGTGCTGCTCATCTCAAAAAAGCGTGCTAAAGAGCGCGGCATTTTGCGGATAAAGTACCCGATAGTCAACGGGCATACGGCGGTAGCCGCGGGAATAGTTTTCCTGTTCGCAACGCTGATAATCCTCTGTGTTCATTCGCTGAAAGATGACCTTTCCCTCCTCGCCGAGTTTCAAACGCATCTCGCACAAGCGAGCGCGGACGCTCCCGAAGAAGCCGAACTCCTCTCGAAGCTCGTGGAGTATGTAAGCTCCAATATCGAGCGTGAGCGGTATCAGATAGTTTTCTCGGTGTGTCTGATAATCGTGGAGCTTATATCGATATTCACACACGGCGCTTACGTCACAAAGGAAGGCGTGGTGCACTTCGGTGCGTTTAAGCCTCAAAAAACCGCCGTTCGCGCGGAGTGCGGCGCGTACAGCTTCTTCGTCGGGAAGAAGGAAAGATACGCGTTTTGCCTGCCTTTGAGCGAGGAGAACGAAAAACTGTTTTCGGACTTTATCGTCCCCGAAGAAAGCGGCGAGATACTTTCGGAGAATTGATATGGACATAAATTATGCTTTCGGCGTTGTGGCTGTTATTTTCGTTGTTTTGGAGCTAAGGGCGGTAATAGGTTTTGTGAACGCCCTCTCGAAAGCGAGAGCGGCGGGCGGCGTGAGGCTCTATATCCGAAAGCCTCTTGCCGTGATACATATCGTCATATTCGTCGTGGTCGTGTGGCTCTCTGTGAAGCAGTTTTCACAAGCGGCGGAGTACCGCCGTTCCGTTGAGGAGTACGAGCTCCTTAAAACAAGCGCGGGCTACGGCGAATACCTCAAAGACGTGATAGCCGAGCGCGACGGCGAGAACATCACCGACCCGCAGAAGTACATCGAAAACTACATCGCGAAGCTGAAGGACTACGCCGAGGACTATACCTTCATGGGGGTGATGTACGCGGTATTCGCGCTGTTCAACGCCGCGTATTTGCTGAATACGATATGGTTTTTTACGGACAGGGGTCTTATCTTCGCGCTGTGGAAGTCGATAGAGCCCGTAACCGCCGTGCGCGAGGACAGGTGCATTATGGTGAGGGTGAACGCCAAGTTAAAGAACGGCTCAACGCTGCTGGTCGTTAAGGACGATCCCAAAAATCTCGCGCGCTTCGGAAGATATATTCCGTGGGAAAACGAAACGGAAGACAAAACGACGGAGGAAATTCTATGAACGCAAGACTTGTCTTATGGATAGTCATTCAGATATTGGTGCTGTTCTGGGCGGCGCAGAATATCGCGCGGCTTGTGCGGGCGCTGAATACGGCAAGATCTTCGGGGCTTGTCAAGGCTTGGTTCAATCCGCGGTGGGCGATGTTTCTCGCGGCGGCTCTGGCGGCGTTTATCTGGAGCGGTGTGGGGTTCTCGCAGGCGGCGAAGTTCAACAAATCGTTCAAAGAATACGAGCTGCTCGGAGACACCGAGCTCTTTCAAAATTACATAAAAGAGCGCGAGGAAGCGCGGACGGGCGTTGAGGTAAAAGATCCGAAAGCGCTTATCGAAAAGCGCAAGGAGACGCTAAAGGCCGCCTCCGCACAGGCGGTCACTTCGGGCATAGGGCGCGTATCTTTAGGCATATATCTTATCACCGTGGCTTTCGGAGGAGTCTGGCTCTTCACCGAAGAGGGGATAGTGTTCTGTCACCGCAAAATTCCCGAGATACACCCCATAACCGCAGAGCTCCGTGACGGAGGCATTGATCTTACGTTAAAAAACGCGCTCGTCAACGACAAGAAGCTATGTACATTCAAGCAAACGCCGGAAAATATGGCGGCTTTCGGGCGCTATGTCGAGTGGGAAGGCGAGGTCGAGGCGGAGGATACGCAAACCCTCTCTTGACATTCCTTGGGAGATGTGGTATAATTATATTTGCAAAAAAACAGATCTGCCCGCGTTTTCCCCGCCGGCGGGGAAACGTGAAATATAAGGAGAAATTATGATACTTGCGATAGATGTAGGCAACACGAACACCCAATTCGGGGCGTTCGATGACGAGGAAAAGCTCGTTTTCGAGTCGCGCATTGCGACAAATCACTTTCGTATGGAGGACGAATACGCGGTAACGCTTATGGATATCCTCAAGCTCTACGGGGTCGACGCGCACGACATAGACGGCGCGATCATGTCCTCGGTAGTGCCGCCCGTTACCGTTCAGTTGAAGCCCGCCGTGGAGAAGGTGTGCGGCTGCCGCGTGAAAGTCGTGGGTCCCGGGCTGAAAACAGGGCTCAACATCAAGATAGACGAGCCCGCGGCGCTCGGCGGAGACTTAGCGGCGGTGGCTGTCGGCGCGAAGGAGAGGTATCCTCTCCCCGCGATAGTGATAGACCTCGGCACGGCGACAAAGGCGCTCGCCGTTGACAAAACGGGAGCGTTTATCGGCGGCATAATCGCGCCGGGCTTGAAAATATCCGCGGAGGCTCTCGCCGCGAAAACGGCGGTGCTGCCGCTTATAGGAATATCAAGCGAGCCGATAAAAAAGGTGATCGGCGTGAACACGATCGATTGTATGCGCTCGGGACTTCTGAACGGCGCGGCGTTTATGCTCGACGGCTTTATCGAGAGCTTTGAGCGCGAGATCGGGGAAAAATGCACGGTCATCGCCACAGGCGGATTTTCAAGCGTCGTAAAGCCGCTGTGCAAGACCGATTTCGTTCTCGACGAGAATTTGATACTCGTCGGACTTCTTGAGATATACAAGAAGAACAAATAATAATTTAAGGGTTCTTTCCCCCGCCGAAGGCGGGGGAAAGAACAAAAAGAAATCTTGGGGTCTGCGGAATTGTTCCAAAATAATTCCGTAAATATATACCCGCGGTACATCGGTTTTCAGAGCCGAGTGCCAGCAAAGGAGTTTCTATGGAAGAAACAAAAAAGGTTTCGCGGTGGAACGCGAAAAAAACGATGATGGTCGTCGTGATGGGTCTGCTTACGGCAATCATTGTGGTGCTGCAAATTTTTGCGGCAGGTATTCAGCTTGGCGGACTTGCCAACATCACGTTGGTGCTTGCTCCGATAATAGTCGGCGCGGCGCTTTACGGTTGGAAAGCGGGCGCGTGGCTGGGATTGGTCTTTGGGGCGGTCGTGCTGTTTTCGGGACAGGCGGGTCTTTTTATGGCGATGAGCATTCCGGGAACTATCATCACCGTTCTGCTTAAAGGAGCACTCGCGGGGGCTGCCGGCGGTTTGATGTACAGGCTTATCCAAAAGAAAAACCGCAAAGCCGCAGTCGTCGCCGCAGGAGTTGTAACTCCGGTTGTCAACACGGGCGTGTATCTGCTCGGTTGTCTGGTGTTCTTTATGGATTACCTAATAGGTCTTGCCGAAGCGAGCAAATATAACACCATGTTTGCTTACATACTGTTCGTCGTTATCGGAACGAATTTCATCGTTGAGCTTGCCGTTAATCTTATATTAAGCTCCGCGATAGTACTTATCCTGAATATAGCACAGAAAAAACTCAAAATTTGATTTAACGTCCGCGGTTCTCACGAGCCGCGGATTTTTTGCCGTTGGGTACTTGATTTATTTCCCAAGAGATGGTATAATATAGATAAGGAATTGATTTAACGGCGTTTTCCACCGCCGCAGGCGGGGAAAACCGTATGATATAAAGCTTTAAAAATTTTGGGGGTAAGTGCAATGACAGTTAAAACTTTTTCGATCAATCCCGAAAAGACAGCGTTTGTGAAAGCCTATCTTCCCGACGCTATCGAAAACATCAAATACTGCGAGAAACGCCCGTCTGTGGTGATCTTTCCGGGCGGCGGATACGAGCATTGCTCCGAACGCGAGGGCGAGCCGATAGCGCTTCAGTATCTCGCGGCGGGCTACGCGGCGTTTGTCGTTACATATTCCTGCAAAAAGCTCTTTCCCGCGCCGCTCAATGACGCGGCGTACACCTTCTACAAAATACGCCTGAGAGCCGAGGAGTTTTGTATCGATCCGAACAAAATAGCCGTTCTGGGCTGCTCCGCCGGAGGACATCTCGCGGGCTGTCTCGCAACGATGTGGAACGACATCTCGCTTGTAAAGACGATAGGCTGCACCGCTGAGGAGCTCCGCCCCAACGCGGCGATACTCTGCTACCCCGTTATAAGCGGCGTTACCGCTCCGCACGAGGGAAGCTTCAAGAATTTGCTCGGCGAAGAGCCCTCGCGCTCCGATCTTTCAAGATTGTCGCTCGAAAACCGCGTTACTCCGAAAACTCCCCCTATCTTCATCTGGGCGACAGCTAACGACAACTCCGTTTCCGCGCACAATTCGCTCGTTATGGCGAAAGCGTGCATTTCCAATAAAATCCCCATGGAGATACACATCTTCGACGACGGCCCTCACGGTATCTCCACCTGCGACAAGTCCACAGGCAAAAACGAGTATTATTATCAGCCGCACGTTCGTCAATGGATACCGTTGTCGATAGAGTTCCTTAATAAGTACATGAACGTTTGATTGAAGTTGGATCCGAGTGGAAAAAATAAGAGAAAAAGTACAAAGTCCGTTTTGGAAAACCGCGCTGTTTTGCGTGATGTTTGTGATATTGGGCGCGGCGGCGGGCGTGATCTCAAAGCTTTCGGACGTCCGTTCCGAGATACTCTCTAACGTCACTTCGGGAATGTGCGTTTGGATATTTATCGGCGTGATTATCTGCGTGTTTACCAAAAGCCCCGTGCGTGCGGCGACGTATGTGTTTCTGTTCTGCGCGGCGATGATAGCGGCTTATTACCTCACCGCCGTTTACGGCGACCTCTACTATTCGCGGTCTTTTGTGAAAGGCTGGAGCATTTTTACGCTGTTTACTCCGATCTTTGCGCTCATTGAGTGGCACGTTTGCGGCAAGGGAAAGCTGCCGTGGGTCTTGCGTATCGGGACGGTTGTTGTTATGCTTTTATGCACGTTTGTGGTGTTTTACGGGAATCTGTTTTTTGATCTGCTGTTTACCGCGGGAGTTTTCGTTGTTACTTTGAGAAAGGAGAAAGCGTGATGTTTTCGGAGGAATTTACTTATACCAAAGGCGAAAAGATCGCCGAAACGATAAGCGCGGTGCTCGCGGTCGGGTTTGACGGAGCGTATATCGCGCTGATGATTTCGGGTCAATTGTCGGGATTTGGTATATTGTATATCGTTATATCGTCAATAACTTACGGCGCTTTTACCGTGTGCAGCAAGGCTCCGCAGTTTACGAGCAACGCTCTGGCGCAAAAGGATATTTCCGAGGAAAAGCTGCGGTTGATACGCAGGTGGTGCATTGCCGCGAAGATAATCGTTATGACCGCGCTTTTCGCGTTGGCTGTGACGGGCGTTTTATTAGGAGAGAGGACGTATTAAATGACGACAGACATTGCAACTCTGAAAGGAGGATCATTATGCCGATTGAAAAGCTGACCTATACAAAAGCGGAAAGAATTGCCGAGATCGCGGCGGCGGTCATTGCCGCGTGCAGTGTTGCGGGATATGTCGTTCTTATGGCTTCCGGAAGAGTTTCCGGCGTGGCGATTATAATGATCTTAGCAACGTTGATCTTGTACGCCGTATGCACGCTTTGTTCGGCGATGCCGCAGCATACGAATGTTTTTACGCACCCCGAAAATTGCACGGAAAAACAGCTTCGTTATGCCCGCAGAGGGTTTATTATCGGGAAGATCTTGTTTATTGCGGCGATGTTGGTTGTGACGGCGATGGGCGGTATTACCGTCTAGATATTCCGCGGTAACATTCCGGCGGCGCATTACAGCAACGCTCAAATAAGTGCAACGCAAGGGCGGCGCATAAAATTTGAGAAAGCGAGTGACCTTGCCGCAGCGAAGCGGAGGCAAGGTCGCTCGGCTAGCCCGAACGTAGTTCGGGCGGTTCTCAAATTTTAAATTAAAATAAGGAGATAGTATATGAAAAAGGCATTTGTAACAAAAGAACAGGTAGATGAGATAGTAAAAAGCTATCCTACACCGTTCCACATCTACGATGAGAAAGGAATACGCGAGAACGCGCGCGCTTTAAAAGCCGCGTTTTCGTGGAACAAGGGCTTCAGAGAGTACTTCGCGGTGAAGGCTACTCCTAACCCGTTTATTATGAAGGTCTTGCAGAGCGAGGGGTGCGGGTTCGACTGCTCGAGTTACACGGAGCTTTTGCTTTCCGACGAGGTGGGAGCTAAGGAGCACGACATTATGTTCAGCTCCAATGCAACGCCCGACATGGATTTCAAGAAGGCGTTCGAACTGGGCGCTATCATCAATCTCGATGATTTCACGCACATTGACGTTCTCGACAAGCTCACGGGCATTCCCGAGACGATCTGCTGCCGCTACAATCCGGGCGGTGAGTTCAAGACGGACGGTTCGCCTAACGTTATGGACACCCCGCGCGACGCGAAGTACGGAATGACCCACGAGCAGATAATCGAGGCGTACAAAATACTCAAAGAAAAGGGCGCAAAGCGGTTCGGTATGCACGCTTTTCTCGCTTCAAATACCCTCACCAACGATTACTACCCCACGCTCGCGCGGATAATGTTCCAAGCGGCTGTGGAGATAAAGGAAAAATCGGGCGTTGAGCTGTCGTTTATCAATTTGAGCGGCGGCGTGGGTATTCCCTACAAGCCCGACCAGCCCGCAAACGACATCGCGGTCATCGGCGAGGGAGTGCGCCGCGCGTTTGAGGAAATTCTCGTTCCCGCGGGAATGGGCGACGTTGCTATCTACACGGAGCTCGGGCGGTTTATGCTCG
>CAYVSV010000033.1:0-23075 GCA_964454205.1 uncultured Ruminococcus sp. | reverse complement strand
ACGACCTTCGGGTTATGAGCCCGACGAGCTACCGAGCTGCTCCATCCCGCGATATATGTTGACGGAACATTACCCTGTGCCGTCAACATTAAATATTATATCACACTCCGAATGATTTGTCAAGGGGTTTTGTAAATTTTTTTAACAAATCGCTGACATAATATTACAAATCTCGTCAATCTCCGAAGGAAATGCCGATAGAACGCGCTGTTTTAACCATGTCGCAGTCCTCGGAAACGAATTTCGTCTTCATTGCCACGTCGCCGAGCGAGTTTTCGGTGATCTTTCCGTCAACCATGGCTACCGTGAAGCCAAACCGCTCCTGCTTGAGCAGACGAGCCGCGCGCGCTCCGAACTGAGTAGCGAGAACTCTGTCATACGCCGACGGAGAACCGCCGCGCAGAATATGTCCCGGAATGACCGTTCTCGTTTCGAGACCGGTTTTTGCTTCGATCTCCTTTGCGATGCGAGCCGTGGCAGTCACTTCTCCGCGATCGGCGCGGGCTTTCGCGCGTTCCTTTTTCTTCAGCTTCGCTTCCTCGACATCAAACGCTCCCTCCGCTACCGCTATAATGGAGAACGCCTTGCCCGCGTCCGCGCGGCGCTGACATGCCTTGGCAACGTTTTCGATATCGTATGGTATCTCGGGAATAAGTATGATGTCCGCGCCGCCCGCTACTCCGCTGTAAAGAGTAAGCCATCCCGCCTTGTTTCCCATGATCTCGATGACCATTATTCTGCTGTGGGAGTTGGCGGTGGTGTGTATGCGGTCGATGACCTCCGTGCCGATGTCAACGGCGGTGTGGAAACCGAAGGTCACGTCCGTGCCGAATATGTCGTTGTCGATGGTTTTTGGCAGACCGATAACGTTCAGCCCCTCCTCGGAGAGCATATTCGCGGTCTTGTGAGTGCCGTTTCCGCCGAGCGTGAACAGGCAGTCGAGCTTCAGGTCCTTGTAGGTCTGCTTCATTTCCTTTACCTTGTCCACATTGTCGTCTCCGATTATCTGCATCATCTTGAACGGGGTGCGCTTTGTGCCGAGAATGGTGCCGCCCGTTGTGAGTATGCCCGAGAAATCCGAAGGTGACATCTCCTTATACACCCCGTGGATAAGCCCGTGATAGCCGTCGTGGATACCGATAATATCCACCTTGTCCTCGCCGAACTGCTCGTAGGTCGCTTTCGCAACGCCGCGGATAGTGGCGTTAAGTCCGGGGCAGTCGCCGCCGCTTGTTAGAATTCCGATTTTAAGCTTTGCCATAGTTTTTACCTCCGTATATTGTTTTATTCGGTGAAATTTTCCGAAAGATCGACGCGATTGTCGTTTCCTTCAAAGAACATCTGCTGCATAGCAAACAGTCTTGAAGATATTCTGTCGTGATATTTTTCCCTGAGCTCCTCGAAATCGAGATTTGTACTTACGATTATGGGAACGCGGCGATTTTGCCGTGTGTTTATTATCTCGTAGAGAAGGGAGGCGCTCCATTCGGTCACCTTTTCAACGCCGAGATCGTCGAGTATCAGAAGGTCGCAGTCCTTCGCGAGCGAGAGCGTGTCGCCCTCGGCTTCGTCGAACTGCTCGCGGTTTATCTTGCGGATAAGCTCGCTCGCGGTGCTGTAAAGAACGCAGAAGCCGCGCGGGATAATGACGTTCGCTATGCCGAGCGAAAGATGCGTTTTGCCGAGCCCCGTATTTCCCATCATCAGAATGCCGTTTCCGGTGCCGTTGAATTCCTCTGCGAATTTTTTACACCCGGCAAGATTGCTTTCCATAATAAACCGTGCGGAAACTCCGCTCTCGCTGTCGGCGTCGTCGGGATAGAACGAGAGCTTGAAGCTGTCGAACGTGCATCTGTCGAGCGGCGCGTCCTCATTAAGCTTAGCCGCCGCGAGCTCGTTGGTAAGTCTGCAAAGGCACTCGCACCACTCGTTTCCGGTGTTTCCCTTGTCTTTGCATTTTTGGCATGAGTGAATCGGATCGAGATAGTCGGCGGGATACCCGTTCGTTTCCAGCAGCGAGTTCATATCCTTTAAAATGCCGATGTTTTCCTCCATTGCCGTTTTAAGACCGGATATATCCCTTTTTTTGTTTTCGTATATCCCGTTCAGCGCCGCCGACATATTTTCCGCGAGCCTTTTTTCGAGCCGCCCGTATTCCGGGAGCTTTTCGTGTATCTCCGCGAGCCGCCGCTGTTCAAGCTTTTCGTTGTGTTCGCGCCTTTGCGCGAGTATCCGCATGGCTTCGTCGAAACAGAATTTATTCAATCTCATGTTTTTTCCTCACGCTTTAATTTCTGATAGTTTTTAAGCACCTGAGCCCGGAGCTTGTCCGTGTCTATCGAAGATCTTTTCTTTGCCGTCGGAGCGCCTGCCGCTGGCGAGGCTTTCTTGAACGAGTTTGCCTTTTTGAATTCCTCGTCCGCCTTTTCCGCTTCCTGCGGGGTGGTCACGCCGCTGCTTTTCCAGTTTTCGAGTATCTTGTTGGCATAGGAAAAGCTCCACTTTCCCGTGCCGTCGACCGTCTTGTTGTACGCGAGCATTATCATGTCCTCGCCGAAGCCCCAATCGACAGCCCAGGTCCTGATGAACGCGCGGTTGTTGGCGGAGAGATTGGAGCTGAGCCCGAGAGCCTCGCGTATGCGGTTCTCAACGCTGTTTTGCTTTTCTATCGCGCGTATGCGCTCGTCCGCGAGCTGCGCCGTCATGATACCGTCGTTCGCCCAGTTTTCCGCTGTTTTGGATATATACGCGGTAGTTGACTTCCCCTGCTTGAAGCAAAAGCTCAGCAGCATGAGCGACACCTCGCAGGGCAGCCCGTAATGATCCGAAAGCTGAATTATGGTCTGGCGTTCGTTTTCGCGCAAGGGGCGGGCGTACATCTTCTCCGCCTCGTTAAAGAGCATTTTTACCTCGGGTGAGCTTCTTATGCTCTTGGCTATCTCGCCGTTGGATATAACGGCGGGCTTTGCGGGTCTTACAACGTGAGCGGGCGTTTGCTCGGGAACGGCGGGCGGAGGAGCAGGGGAGCCCGCTGCGGAAAGCGATACCGCGTCGGGCGTGCTCTCGGCGCTTATTACGCCGCGCTGCACCCAGAAAAGCGCCGCGTCCTCAAGCTCGCCGGGCTCCTCAAAGCCAAGCTCCGCCCGAAGCCGCTCCGCGGTGAAGCTCTTTCCGCCGTGCCGCGTAAGATACAGCAGGAGCTTCAGAGAATTGCCGCCCGCAAGCTTTATATATTTATCCACAACGCTTGAGGGAACGGCGAAAACGCTGTTCCATTCTCCCGCGTTCAACGAATATTCCATTTTATCACCCGTTCTTTTCTTTTCTCATACTAATTCACCGTCAAAGCATAGACAAAAACTAAGACGTGCCTTGAAGCAATAATTAACATATTGATCTATACGTTGATAGCGAATTAGTATCTATAAAATTTATTCACAACTTTTCCCAACAGATACCGCGATCCCCAGACGACGGCGGTGAGAACTCCCAATACTGAAAGCTCCTTAAAGGACAGCGGCGTGAGATAGAACAGCCCGCGCAGCTCAGCCGAAACGAACGGCACGGCGCAAAATGCCGCCAGCAGCGTCGCGAACATTATAAAGCGCCACCTGTTGAACGGCAGGCACACGCTCCACAGAGAGCCGAAGCAAGCCGCGCCGATAAGCAGCGTCGACATCGTGGAGACCTCTTCGGCGGGAAACCCGAACACCTTACGCGATACCATTATAAGCCCGATACCCAAAAACGCCGAAAGCCCGCCGGGGATCGCCTTTCGCATAACGTTCTGCAGAAAGCCGCCGCGCACAAGACTGCGGTTGGGCTCAAGCGCCAGCAGAAACGACGGCGCTCCTATCGAAAGCGCGCTTACAAGCGTCATCTGTATGGGCTTGAAGGGGTAGGCATACGGCAAAAACAGGAACGCCGCCGCCAAAAGAAACGCGAAAACGGTCTTTACAAGAAACAGCGCCGCGGAACGTTGGATATTGTTGATGCAGCGCCGCCCTTCTCCGACAACGAGCGGCATCGAGGCGAAATCGTTGTTCATCAATACTATTTGAGACACTGCGCGCGCCGCGTCGCTGCCCGATTGCACTGTAACGGAGCAATCCGCTTCCTTCAGTGCGGGAACGTCGTTTACGCCGTCTCCCATCATCGCGGTCTTGTGACCGTTCGCTTTGAGCGCCTTTATTATGTCGAGCTTGCGGCTTGGCGTTACTCTTCCGAAAACGGCGCATTTTTCAACGAGATCCGGTATTTCCTCGTCCGACACCTCCGTCATATCGACGAAATTCTCCGCGTTTTCGAGCCCCGCGCGTATCGCTATGGAGGAGACCGTCCGCGGATCGTCGCCCGATATCACCTTTAAAGCAACGCCCTGCTCCTTAAAATACCCGAATACGTCCGGCGCGGAGGGGCGTATCTTGTCGCTCAACACGATAAGCGCCTTTGCGGTGATGTTTTTCGGCAGAGCCCCGTCGCCGAGCGGCTTGTCCGATACGGCGATAACAAGCGTCCGAAAGCCGTTTTCCGTAAACTTTTCGCATTTTTCGGCGATCTCGGAGTATCTGTCCCCGAGAACGAAGCTCGGCGCTCCGAGCGCTATCGTGCCTATGCCCTCTATCTCCGCCGCGCTCCATTTTCTCGCGGAGGAAAACGCGACGGTCTTTTTTACGGCGTTTTCCGGCTTTTCGGTGAATTTCTCCGCGATCGCCTTCAAGGTCGGGTTTTTATCGTCAAACGCCGCTGCGAACGCGCTCAGAGCCCTTTCGCAGTTGAACTTCCGGTCGAGAGGGACTATCTCGGTCAGCTCCTGCGCGCCCTCGGTTATCGTGCCGGTTTTGTCAAGACAGAGAACGTCCACTCGCGCAAGCGCTTCCGCGCAGTACAGATCCTGGCAGAGCGTCTGTTTTTTCGCGAGCCTTACAGCGCTTATCGCAAGCGCTATGCTCGTTAAAAGCACGAGCCCTTCGGGTATCATGGCGATAAGAGCCGCGACGGTCGTTACAACGCTGTTCGTGTAGGTCTCTTTGAGGATAAAGAGGGATTTCAGAAACAGGATAGCCCCGAACGGGACAACGCACGCTGCGACAAGGCGGATCAATCTATCGACGGCGTTCATCATTTCCGAGGAACGCTTCTTTATATATTTGGAACTGCTCGTTATCCTGCCGGAGGTGGAGCTTGCGCCGACGCGCACAGCCATTGCCTTTACGCTGCCCGAAACGATAAAGCTTCCGGAAATGAGCTCGTCTCCGGCTTTTTTGGGAACGGCGTCGCTTTCTCCTGTGATAAGGCTCTCGTTTGCCTCGCATTCGCCGTCCGTCACCACCGCGTCCGCGCATACCTGCTTTCCGGTGTTCAGGAGCATTATGTCTCCGACTACAACATCGCTCACGGGCAGTACCTTTTCCTTGCCGTCCCGCAGCAGGTGAGCCTTGGGGGCGGAGATTATCGACAGCTTATCTATAACAAGCTTGGAGCGTATCTCCTGAAAAATGCCTATGGCGATGTTCGCGAAGATTATCACCATAAAAAGCGCATTGCGGACGTCTCCGACCAACAGCACCAAAACCGCGAGCGCGGCGTTTATCAGATTGAAGAAGGTGAAGATGTTGTCGAAAAATATGCGCTTTACGCTTTTGGTCTTTACGTCCATATCGCCGTTGGAGAAGCCGTTTTTGGCGCGTTGTTCCGCTTCGGCGGAGGAGAGACCGGTAATTGCGTTGGTGTTGTTCATTTTTCCCCCGAAAGAAAGGCAGGCATGATTTTAAAAGGTACATATTATAATTATACCACATTTTGGCGTAATGTCAAGTAAATAACAGAAGTGTTTGTTTATGTTTTTTGAGCGGTGTGATTTGGAGAATCTTATAAAATTTGTTATTTTGCACAAATTTTCCTGCAAATTCTTTTAAAAAGCTCTTGATATTTATTGGTTTTGACGAAAAAAGCGAATATATACCTGCGGCGTGTGTATGAAAGATTTATGAAAAATATTTTTTGCCCTTGTTTTTATTCCTCAAATGTGTTATAATTGATTTATTAAGTATAGGTAAAATTTGCACCCGCACGCCGCCGTTTGGGGAACGGCGCGGCTGCGTACAGCACTGTTAAGGGAGGAATGTGCTATGACGAACAAGATCAAGGAATACGCTCAAAAAAAGCAGGAGTTATGCAGAAAGAACGATGAAATATCCAACGAGCTGTACGAGAGGTACGGTGTAAACCGCGGGCTTCGCGATATAAACGGAAAAGGCGTGCTTACGGGGCTTACAACGATCTCCAAAATGGTGTCGTTTAAAAAGGTGGACGGAGTTGAAACGCCCTGCGACGGCGAGCTGTGGTACAGAGGCTACAATGCCAAGGACTTGGTGGCTATGTGCGGAGAACACGGCTTCGGGTTTGAGCGGACGGCTTATCTGCTTATTTTCGGGGAGATGCCCACGCCGGAGCAGACCGAGGAGTTCAAGCGCGTTTTGGGACACTGCCGCTGCCTTCCGACAAACTTCACGCGCGACGTTATTATGAAAGCGCCGAGCAAGGATATTATGAACTCCATGACAAGAAGCATCCTTACTCTCGCTTCATACGACAGCACCGCGGTTTCGGGGAATTTCACGGACAGCTTATATCAGTGCATACTGCTTATCGCGAGATTTCCGATGCTTGCGGCTTACGCTTATCACGCTTACAATCACTATGAAAACGACGAGAGTATGTATATTCACCGCCCCGACCCCGAGCTTTCCACTGCCGAAAACCTTCTTCTGATGCTTCGCCCGGACAAGAGCTATACGGAGCTCGAGGCGAAGGTGCTCGACGTGGCTCTGATGCTCCACATGGAGCACGGCGGCGGCAATAACTCCACGTTTACGACGCGCGTCGTAACTTCCTCGGGCTCGGATACCTATTCCACCATAGCTGCGGCGATGTCCTCGCTAAAAGGTCCGAAGCACGGCGGCGCGAACATAAAGGTTATGGAAATGATGCAGAATATCCGAGAGAATGTAAAGGATACCAAGGATTACTACGAGGTCAGTAATTATCTCGCGAAGATACTGGCGGGCGAGACGTTTGACCGCAAGGGGCTTATTTACGGTATGGGACACGCGGTATACTCGCTTTCCGATCCGCGCGAGCGCATTTTCAAGGCGTATGTCGAAAAGCTGGCAGCCGCGAAAAACCGCGAGGACGACCTGCTTCTTTATAAATATGTAGAGGACGCCGCCCCCAAGCTCATAGCGCAGAAACGCAAGATAATGAAGGGAGTGTCGCCGAACGTCGATTTTTACAGCGGCTTTGTCTATGAGATGCTCGGCATCCCGACGGAGCTTTTCACGGCTATTTTCGCCATCGCGAGGATAGTAGGCTGGAGCGCTCATCGTATGGAAGAGCTAAGCACCGCGAGCAAGATAATTAGACCGGCTTATATGAGCGTAATGCGCGAGGATCAAAACCAAATATAACAGCTTTTTCCCCGCCTTCGGCGGGGAAAATTGCTGTTAAATCGTTGTTCAAGAAAAATTTTTGTTTATTTTTTACAAAACACTTGAAAAATTTTTGACTTTGTTGTATAATATAATGTGTGGATATGTGTCCGCTAAAAAACATTGATTGAAAGGGTGCGCTCGTATGCTGAACGAGAAGGTTACCGTAGTTATTTGCGGAAAGAATTACAGGTTGAGAACGGATAACTCAAAACAGCTCTTCGCCGCTGCCGCGGACGTCGACTCCAGAATA
This sequence comes from uncultured Ruminococcus sp., assembly GCA_964454205.1. Classification (GTDB taxonomy): domain Bacteria; phylum Bacillota; class Clostridia; order Oscillospirales; family Ruminococcaceae; genus CAG-115. Next base: position 15,332 of record CAYVSV010000033.1, on the reverse strand, counting down.
ACGGGATATTGCGGCGAGGACTCCAATATAGGCAAGGAGGACGCGGCTGTTCTGGCGGCGCTGGACAGCTTTAACGAGCTGAACGAGTTCAAGGCGAAATGCGCCGCGCTTGCTGCGGAGACCGAAAGGCTGAAAAAGAACGAAGAAGCGGCGAAAAACGCTTTGGAGGAATGCAAGCGGATAAAGGAAGATAATCAACGGCTGAAAAACGTTCAGAGCGAGCTCGAAAAGCTCTCAAAACGTTTTTCGGAGCTCGAGGGCAAGAACGAGCAGCTCGCCGAGAGCCTTAAAGAAGCAAACGCCAAGGCGGCGGAGTGCAATACTCTCAAAAAGGAAGCCGACGAGGCGAAAAAGTCTCTGGCGGATATAGCCAAGAAGAACGACCAGCTTTCCGCGGCGGCAAAGGAAAACAAGAAGGAGCTCGACGAAGCGAAGGTTCGCCTCGCAGAAAAGGAAAAGCGCATAACGGAGCTATCCGCGGAGCAGAAGAAAACCGTCACCGTGGGCGAGGAAAACAAGCGGCTGCGGGAGAAGCTCGAAAAGGCGGAGAATTTCGAGGAGGCGTTCCGCCGCGAGCAGAAGCGCGCCGATACCGCGGAGAAGGAGCTCGAAAAACAGAGGGCTGCCGGCGAGCAGCTCGGCAAGACCGTTTCGGAATACAAGTCGCAGATAGAACAGCTCTCGAGCCGCCCGCGGGAAGGGAACGGTTCCGAGGCGGAAAAGAAGCTGAAAGAAGAGCTGGACAAGGCGAATTCTCAAAACACAAAGCTTTCCAAGGATATAGAGGAGCTGGCGGCGGCATACGACGAGCTCGATAAGGCGAACAATACGCTTAAAGCGAGCGGCGCGGACCGCGAAAAAGCGGACCGCGAGCTTTCGGAGAAAACGGCGGAGCTCGATAAGGCGCAAAAGGAGCTCGACGAGCTGAAGGTACGGTTTTCGCAGATGGAGAGCGAGAACGCTGCGCTCAAAGCGGCGGAAAGCGGCGGCGAGGAGCTGAAAGCTCAGATAGAGGAGCAGAAAAAGCGCGCCGATGAGTTCATGCTCAAAAACGCCGAACTCGACAAGGAAAACAAGTCGCTCAAGAAAACAAACACCTCGCTCAACAAGCAGATAAAGGAAATGCTCGAGGACGGGCAGCTTTCGCTATGAAAGAGGTGCTCGCGCCGTGCGGCGGTCCCGACAGCCTCTTCGCCGCGCTGAATTCCGGCGCGGACGCGGTTTATGTGGGAATGAAGAGCTTTTCCGCGCGAAAAAACGCCGGGAACTTTTCCGATGAGGAGCTTAAAGAAGCGGTCACCGAATGTCATAAGCGCGGCGTTTCACTTTATGTTACGCTGAACACTCTGGTGTACGACAGCGAGCTAGACGAGCTTGCGAAGTGCATAAAGACTTGCGCAGAGCTCGGCGTAAACGGCTTGATAATACAGGACCTCGGAGTGATGTCGCTGGCAAAAAAGATATGCCCCGAGCTTCCTCTGCACGCGTCCACTCAGATGACGCTCAATAGTGTGTGCGGTGTAAGTGCCGCGAAAAAACTCGGGTTTTCGCGCGTCGTGATAGGCAGGGAGCTTTCAGGAAGCGAGATCGAGATCATCGCGGAAAACACCTCGACACAGCTTGAGATGTTCGTTCACGGAGCGCTTTGCGTTTGCGTGAGCGGTCAGTGCTATATGAGCAGTCTGTTCGGCGGAAGGAGCGGGAATCGCGGTCTTTGCGCGCAGCCGTGCCGTCTGGATTTTACATACGGCGACAGGCACAACGTCCTTTCGCTTAAAGATCAGTCGCTGATACCGCGTCTGCCGGAGCTTCCGCGCGGGGTGTTTTCCTTCAAGATAGAGGGGAGAATGAAGCGCCCGGAATATGTGGCGTGCGCTGTCGACGCCTGCCGCAAGTCGCTTGCCGGCAAGCCGTATGATATGGAGCGTTTGAGCGGGATATTTTCCCGCGGCGGTCTTACCGAGGGTTATTTCGACGGCTCCATGGCGGATATGAACGGTATTCGCGGCAAAGATGACGTTGAGAACTCCGCAAAGGCGATGAAGGGCATCAAGGAGCTTTACAAGGCGGAATATCCGAGCTTTTTCATCGATCTCAGGATCACGATAAAACGCGGGCAGAATGTTAGTATGAGTGCTGCTGTCAAGTCCGCGGTCAATTCGGGCGGATATTTTTCGATACATACTATATGGAGCGATCTTGTTCCCGAAGAGGCAAAGGGCGCTCCGATCACCGCCGAGGCGGTTTGCGAAAGAATGAGCAAGCTCGGGGGAACGATGTTCGTCCCGGGGAAGATAGAAGCGGAGGTCGACGAGAGGCTGTATATTTCGGCGGCAGCTTTGAACGCGCTGCGCAGGGAAATATGTGAGAGCTTTTCAAAATCGATCTTGGCGGGTAATACCCGCGAATACAAGCTATGCGAGTATGTTCTCCCGAAAAAGCCCGCTTCTAGAACGGAAAACACGGTGTTTTACCGCGCGGAGGTTTCCACCGCGGAGCAGCTCCGGCAGGCGCTGGAGCTAGACTTCGATCTGATATACGCGCCTATGTTTTTGCTTGACGAAAATACTCCGAACAAGAAAAAGATAGCCGTTATCCCGCCGCTTATCCTCTCGGACTGCGAGGAGGAGTGCAAACAGCGCCTTGAAGAGCTGCGCGAAATGGGCTTCAACAAGGGTTTGGCGCATACTCTCGCGCACGCGGAGCTGCTTAGAAAATGCGATTTCAACGTGCTGGGCGGTTTTCGTATGAATGTGCTGAACTCGCTTGCGGCAAAGGCTTGCTCCGATCTCGGATTCTGGGACGTTACGCTCTCTATTGAGGGAACAGCGGCGGCGCTTGCCGGGATAAGTTCCCCGAGACCCGCGGGGATAATCGCTTACGGAAGGCTTCCGCTTATGCTCACAAGGCGCTGCCCAATAGCTGACGGCAAGCCTTGCGGACGAAAAAGCGCCGTAAGCGGGGGAGAGGGCTGCGGCGAATGCATAAAGGACAGGCAGGGAAACGATATCCCGGTTTTGTGCGGAGGCAACAGCGTTGAGCTCTTAAACCCCGATACGCTCGTTATGAGCGACAAGCCCGATGTCCTGCGGAAATTCGATTTCGCGGTGCTGCGGTTCACGACGGAAAAGGATGTCGGGGCTGTTTTGAAAATGTACAAAAGCGCTTCAAAGTCCGATGGAAAGCTGACGCGCGGACTTTATTTCAGGGGCGCGGAATAGCGTTGGAAAGGAAGGCTCGATATGGGAACATTTATCGAAAAATTCGATAGCAAGGCAGACCTGCTTTGGAAAAGTCTGAGCTCCGCGGAAGGTCAAAAGGAGCTTTCCGGAGAACGGGGGCGCGCCGCGGCGTTCATCTCGGTGAGCGATATCCGCCAACAGGCATACATTTTCAGAGCCTCCGCCGAAAGCGCCGAAAAGGCATGGGAAAAGGCGAAGAAAAAAGCCGCGGAGTTTATTTCCGCGGAAAACCTCGACCCCGCCTGGGTGAAGGCGGATATAACCTCAAGCCTCGAGAAAAAACCGCTCGCGGAGCTTTTAAAGACGATCTCTGGCGGCTTGCGGAATTATTTCCGAAAGGGGATATCCTTCGACGACAAGCTTGATAGGGCGCTTATCGAGGCGGAGCTCAACGCCTGCCGCGTCATAAGCTACAAGACGGGCAGCGTCGATATAAAGCGTCTTAACAGACACCTTGCCGCAAACGATCTCCCCACCTTGCAGCAGCTCCCCGAAGAGGTGACGGTATTCGACTGTGAAAGCGCTTTCTGCGACGAAAAGGGGGAGGCTTACCCGCTTTATTCGGACGACAGGCGGTGCGGAAGGCGCGTTTTGCCGCGCTTCGAGAAGGAGAACGCTTACAAAGCCGTCGCTTCCGCCGCGGACTGCCTTGCCATGCAGATAGGGCTGGACGGCAAGTTCGATTACGGCTTTTATCCCACGCGCTCAAAGAGCGTCGAGGGGTACAATATCCTGCGGCACGCGGGTTCCGTGTGGGGGCTGCTGTGCGCTTACAGGCTTACCGGCGACAGATTTCTCAAGGAGCAGATAGACAGCGCCATAGGTTATATGATACAGAATATGTCATATAAATATCCCGCCGGAAAGATCAAGGAGAACGTTCTGTATCTCGCCGACAAGACGAACGGCGAGGTCAAGCTCGGCGGGAACGCGATAGCGGTGATCGCTCTGACGGAGTATGCCGACATTTTCGGTTCGGACAAATACACAAAGCTTGCGCGGGAGCTCGGCAGCGGGATACTGGAGCTGTTTGACGAGCGCGACGGAAGCTTTTTCCATGTGCTCAAATACCCCTCGCTCGCGCCGCGCGATAAATACAGGACGGTATATTATGACGGCGAGGCTGTTTTTGCGCTGTGCAGGCTGTTCGGGCTCACGAGAGACAAACGTTATATCGACGCGGCGAAGCAGGCTGTCGACCGCTTCATCGACAAGAATTACGAGCAGTACAACGACCATTGGGTGGCGTATTCGTTAAACGAGTTCACAAAATACTATCCTCTTCCGAAATATTTGAATTTCGGCATAAAAAACGTCGAATTCAATCTTGAGAAGATATGCGCCCAGAAGACGACTTATCATGTGCTTCTCGAGCTTTTGTGCGCATCCTTCGAGCTCGCGCGGCGAATTCGCGAGGAGGGTCTTAAATGCCCGGCTACGGAAAGCTTTGATATTAAAAAGCTTGTTGAAGCCGTATTTTACCGCGCCGACCACATGCTGAACGGTTACGGCTATCCCGAATATGTGATGTATTTCAATCAGCCTTCGGCGGCGCTGGGAGCGTTCTTTATCAGACACGACGATTACAGGATACGCATAGATGATATCCAGCATTTCCTGTGCGCGAATTATCTTATCTGCAAAAATTACGAAAAGCTCAACGAGATAAGAGAAGCGCCGTAACTGCGTTTAACAGTTGTCATTTGATATTTATATAAACATTTTGGAGGGGAAGAATTATGCCGGAGCAAATGAAGTCGCCTGAGGGTTTCAAAGTAGTCGGCAAGGACGGCGCCGCGCTGTCGGTATGGGACGAGGTTGAGGGCGCGGACGGATATAAGCTGCAGTTTTTTTCGGCGGACGACCCCGAAAAATGTATAAAATCGCGCTATGCCCAGGGCACGCGCAAGATGATAATGGGCTTTGAAAACGGAAAGGAGTATCTTGTCCGCGTTTGCGCGATAAGATATGAAAGAGACGTTGAAAGGCGCGGAAGCTACACGCAAAAGCTGTCGTTCGTGCCAAAGTGCGTAAAGCTTAAGGCGCAGGGGACTATTTGCCTGAATATCGGCGAGAAGGAGCAGCTTATCTGCGAGCGCGGAGAAGAAATCACAGCTGTGAAATACGTTTCCGAAAACACCGAGATCGCTGCCGTTAGTCCTTCGGGAGTTGTCACCGCGAGGTCGGCCGGCGTGACGTTCATCAATATCACGGCGGGCGGCGGTCAGAGCTTCCGCACGAAGATAGTCGTGGAGCGCGCGGCGCGGCGGGGAAGAGGAAGCTCCGTTATAATGCTCGCGGGAGACCTGATGTGCACCGCCGCTCATCAAAGGGCGGTTCAGGACTGCTCTTACGATTTTAACGACGCGTTTTCCTCGGTAAAGCCGCTCTTTGAAAAGGCGGATTACGTTATCGGCGTTCTTTCGATGACCTGCTGCGATTCCAAACCTTATGAGCACGAGCGCCCGAGACTTGAAAACGGCGGCGTGAACTGCAACGCGCCCTCCACCTACATCTCCGCGTGCGCCAACGCGGGCTTCAACGGTCTCGTTACCGCGACAAATCATAACAGCGTCGCGGGAAGAGATGGGCTTGAGGACACTGTCGCGGAGATAAAGCGGCTGGGAATGGAAAATTTCGGCACTTTGGGCGACGACCCCGTTATCGTTAAGGTGAACGGGATAAAACTCGGCGTTATAGCGTGCTCTATGATCTCAAACTCGCTTGAAAGCACGATGGGCGCTGACGCTTTGTCCATCGTTAGCGTTATCGGAAAATACGACAAGGATTATTTCGTGGAGCTGGTAAACCGCGCGAAAGCACAAGGCGCGGAATACATTATCGCGTATCAGCATTGGGGCAGAATGAACTCCATACAGGTGGAGAAGTCGCAGAAAGAGGCGGCGAGGTTTATGGCGGACGCGGGCGCGGATATTATCGTGGGCTCGCACCCGCACGTTGTTCAGAGGCTTTCGTACATCGTGACCAAGGACGGCAGACGCGTGCCCTGCGCCTATTCGCTCGGAAACTTTGTCACCACGATGAAGGAGCTGCGCGAAAACCGCGACAGCGCCGTTTTGCGCCTGGAGCTTCGGCGCGACGAGAGCGGAAGCGTTTCTTCAAAGCTCTCTTATATCCCGACGCTCAGCGAGGACGCTCCCCGCGGCACGGCTGCCGTTGAGGTTTTCCCGCCGCACAGCGAGATAAGCCGCGATTCGTTCCAGAGGACAAAAGCGGCTATGGGAAACGCCGTTCGGCACTTTACGCACAAGCCGGTCGTAATGCTTTCGGGTTCCGCGGTGCTTCGCGATATTTTCACGGCGGGGAAGGGCTTCAGGCTCGATAAGACGGCGCTCGGGCTGTCACAGATATCGCTCGGAGCGGAAAAGAGCTTCGACCCGCCCGAGGACTGCGACGGTTCGCTGTCTCTCGAGTTTGAAAAGGACATTGCGGGCTATATCAAGGAGCGCAGCCCCGATATATTCGCCGTGGACTTTTTCGCCGCCGCTTCAGCCTCCTGCTTCAAGACGGACAGCGTCCGCACGGAGGAGCCCTGCTATTTCACGAACACGAAACAGTTCCGTCAGACGGAGTTCTTCAAAAAGCGAACCGATATAGTAAAAGTTAATCCCCCGTTCGGAGAAGAAATATGGAAGCCTCTCATAAAGCGCTATTCTGAGGCGGTAAGGGACTCTATGCCGCGCGAAAAGGTGATACTTTTCCGCACCTCCGTGGGAAACAGAAGGTTCAGGGGCACGCAGCTCCGCTCGGTTAACGCCTCCGATCGCCGCGACAAGCTTACGCGCGCTATGGAGGATATGTTCATAAGCATCGTAGACCCCATAGTCGTCGATCTGTCGCAGTATTATATGGTGTCGGACAGCAAGATATCGAAGTTCGAGCCGGAGTACTATATTGACGCGTACAACGCGGCGCTTGAAGTTGCGGCGGGCAAGGGTATAACCTTTATCGGCACGCCCGACGCGGACCTTTGGTTCGACCGCATTATGAGATACTACGACAGCATGACGGCGCGTTCGTATCAGAGCTGGCTGCTTGATATGAACTGCGCGGCGGATAAGATAATAGCGCGCACCAACAAGGATTTCTCAGCGCTGTACCGCGAAAGGCTGCTGCGCCTTAAACGCGCCGGAAACGCCGACCTCAACACCATTCGTGAGTTTTTCGCGAACGATATAGGCGCCGGGGAGCTCGTAAACGCCGGCGAGCTTATCGCGGCTGTAGAGAGGGGAAATCTCAGCCGCCCGTATGATTTCTACGCACCCGCGTTCGACGGACATTACAATATCCTTAAAACTATGGTGAGACTTCTCGCTGCGGAGACCGGGGTGGCTGTAAAGGAAAGCACAGCGGAGCTGGTGTTTTTGCTTCGCGGGAACACACGTTTCAGCCGTTTTTCCGCTTTTGTCAACAACAATACGATAGACGTATGGGGCGGCGCGGTATCGCGGGAGGCTATAAACCGCTGCGAGAGCGCGTATGTCGGCAAATATATAGTAAGGCAGCCGCAGATACTCGCGTTCGATCCTCCCGTGGACATCGAGTTCCCGAACGGCGCGGAGGCGTTCTGCGGGAGCTATTGGCGCAGGAGAACAATGCGCGCTTCTTTTACGAGAAACGGCTTCGAGACTCTTGCGGACAGCGAGGCGCGCTGGATAATGGTAGACTTTTACGACCTTATCTGCACGATGTCGGAATACATGGGCGAGCTGTTTGAGACAGACGATTTTATCCGCCGCACCGATTTCTATAAGAACATCGAGGACGACTGCCGCGCGTGCTATATCTTTGAAAAGCGGGATATGAAATTCTGCTTTGAGACGATAACGCGCTTCGCGAATGAGATACGAGAGCATTACGGAAACAGGATAATTCTCCTGAAAACAGACTTAAAGGACAAATATATAACGCTCGACGACCGCCTTAAGCCTCTTGAAAAGGACAATATGCTTAAATTCAAGAAAAAGTTCCTGGCGCTTTGCGAGGAGCGCTTTGCGAGCGTTACGGAATGTTATATCATCGATATTGCGAGATTTTTCTGGTCTTCGGATAAATTCCCGCTCGGCGGCGCCGACACGGTGCATTACGAGGAGGAGTTTTTCAGACAGTCCGCGGAATATATCGCGCAGATACTTGAGGGCAGAGAGCGGAAATTGTACGCCGACGTAAACGAAAACTATCTGCTCTTAAGAAATTTAAAATTGGAAAGAGAATAACACTGTAAAACATCATTCCCGAAAGGATGTGTTTATGAATATTTTCAATTCCGGAAATATCCCGGAGAAGCTGAAGAAGCTGCTTGCCGTTGCCGCGGTGCTGTCGGTGCTCTGTACCGGGTGCTCGCCTTCCGAGCCCATCTCCTTTGAAAGCGATGAGCCCGGATACAGCTCATACGACGATGAGTCGCATATACCGACGGAAGAAAGCTCATACGAGACGGGCGAGAGCGCATACAGCGCGGACATGACGGAAAGCTCGAAAGCAAGCTCCGAAACGCCGGGCGAAAGCAGCGCCGTTCCCGAAAGCTCGGCGAGCTCTTCCGGCGCTTCGGAAAGCGGCGCCGAAAGCTCTTCGGTTCAGAGCGCGGACAGCTCTGCAGCTTCGCATAATTCATCGTCCGTCGTAAGCTCCGTTCCCGTTTCGTCGTCCTCCGCAACATCAGAGCCATCGGTTCCGGTCCCCGTTATCATTCCCGACATGGCAATCCCGACGTCGCCCGGAACGGACTGCGAGTTCAACGAAAAGGGCGTTATAGATTTTTCCAATGCCTCGTATGGGTATGTTTCGGCTAAATATACGGGCTCCGTATCCAAAATCAAGTTCAGGATAGAGGGCGGCGGAAAGAAGTATGAATACGACCTCACCCCAAACAAGACAGAGTACTTTCCGTTGAGCGAAGGCAGCGGGAACTATACTGTGACGATCTTTGAGCATACCTCCGGTACAAAGTACACGCGCGCTGTCGAGAGGAAGAATTTTCCCGTGAGCATTGCAAATTCTCTGTCGCCGTTTTTGTATCCGAACCAATACGCGGTTTTCAACAGCGGCTCGGCGTGTGTTTACAAGGCGGCGGAGGTCTGCGCGGGAAAAACGGGTGATATTGAGAAGATAGCCGCGGTGTTCACATGGATAACGGAGAACATCACATACGATTACGATCTCGCCGAAGCCGTGCAGAAGGGGTATGTTACAAGTTATGTGCCGGATCCCGACAAGACCTACAACAACCGCAGGGGGATATGCTTTGACTACGCGTCGCTGATGTGCGCTATGTTACGCTCGCAGGGGATCCCGACAAGACTTGTCAAGGGCAATGCCTCGCCGGATATCTATCACGCTTGGAACGAGGTCTACACCACCGAAACGGGTTGGATAACTCCGGAGCTGCTGTTTAAGAACGCGGGCTACAATCTTGCCGACAGCACGTTTTACGCGAGCGCTTCGGATAAGGCGAAGATAGCTTCGTATATATCCAATTCGGGCAATTACACGGCGGCGTATTATTATTGATGATAAAGTGAGGAATGGCAATGACAAAAAAATTAACTCCCGATGAGGCTTCGTACTTCTGCGGACAGCTGGCGCTCGTTCTGAACGCGGGTATGTCCCTCGCGGACGGAATTGAGATACTCAGCGAGGATATTGAGGATAAGAAGATAATGGCGCTGTGCGGTTCTATGCACTCCGATCTCATTGATAACAAATCGCTTTCGGAGGCTATGGAGAACAGCGGCGCGTTTCCCGAATATGCCGTGAAAACGGCGAGGATAGGCGAAATGACGGGCAGGCTCGAGACCGTTCTGCGGGAGCTTTCGGAGTATTACGAATCCCGCGCGGAGATGTCGCGCACCGTGCGCTCCTCGGTACTGCACCCGCTTATGCTGCTGGTGATGATGACGGCGGTCATCGTAGTGCTGATAACGCTCGTTATCCCGATGTTCGGCGAGATATTCTCGCAGTTCGACAGCTCGGTGGGTGACACCGTGCAGTCCACGGTAGAGCTCGCTTACGGCGTCGGAACGGCGATGCTGATAGTGTTGCTGGTCATTATATTTATATGTATAGTCATAGCGCTGATGTCGAGGATACCTTCCGCGAAAAGGCGGCTCGCGAATTTCGTCGCGGTCTTTCCGTTTACAAAAAGGCTTTCGAGACGCTTTTCGCTGTCCAAGATAGCGGACGCTATGAGCATGATGGTAGCTTCGGGGATAGCTCCCGACGAGATACTGGAAAACGCGGCGGGGCTCGTTGACGACAGGAAGCTCTCGCAGAAGCTGATGGACTGCCGCAAAAGAGTGCTCGAAGGCGAGTATTTCGCGGACGTTATCGCCTCGGCGGGCATTTTCCCCTCAATGCAGGCGCGTTCGCTGAAGATAGCGTACAGCTCCGGCTCGTTTGAGCTGGCTTGGAAGAAAATGGCGGACGTCTGCGGCGAAGCCGCGATGGATTCGGCAACGGGGCTTATCGCGTTCATAGAGCCCGCCATCGTCATCGTTCTTACGACGGTCATCGGCGCGATACTCCTGACCGTAATGATCCCTCTTATGAACATAATGTCTGTGTTGGGTTGATGGTGAGCTATGAAAAGATCGAACGTTAAAAGAGCCTTGGCTTATATACTGCCGTGCGCGCTGTTCGCTGTGATGCTCGCGTGGCTTATAACTGCGGTGATGAATACCGCCTCCTCAACGGATCAAAAGGAGCTTTCCGCTTTAAAGACCTCCGTTGAGAACGGCATAACCATGTGCTACGCAGTCGAGGGCGCTTATCCGGAAAGCGTGGAGTATCTGTGCGAGAACTACGGACTTATCTACGATAAAAGCAAGTACATAGTGTATTACGACAGCTTCGCTTCCAATATACGTCCGACCGTGCTGGTGCTGGAAAGGCAGGCGTGACGTGAAAAAGTATAACAGAAAAAGTCTCGGCGATGTCATAAGCACTGCGGCGAGCATGCTGCTGTTCCTGCTGTTCGCGGTCTGCCTTTTGCTGATGATAGCGGTCGCTGCGGGAACTTACAGCAGGATAAGCACGAATTTCGACAAGACCTTCGGCTTGTCAGCGTCTTTAAGGTATATTTCAAATAAGATAAAGAGCGCGGACAGCGCCGAGGTCGCCGAAAACGGAAAGGGGATCCGTCTGACAACGGGTGACTCGGTGGATATGATCTATTTCAGCAACGGCGAGCTTTTTGAGAAAAATATGGATAACGGAGACGACGGGTTCGACGGAGAAAGTATCTTCGAGCTTTCCGATATGAGTGTTTCGGAGGAGAACGGTCTGTTTAAGATCTTCATTACGATGAACGGTGAAAGCAATATAACTTATGTAAGAGGAAGGTGAGCTATCTGAAAACAGTCGGCACAAGACGCCGCCCGATAAATCTCTTTTTCACGGAGCTTATAATCGCGCTGTTGTTTTTCAGCATTTCGGGCGCGGTGATATTACAGGTGTTCGCGGCGGCGGATAAGCGCTCGCGGCTCTCCGCCGAAAAGGAGAGCGCGATGATCTGCGCCCAGTCGATAGCGGAAGTGTATTCCGTAAGCGGGAGCGCCGCGGAAGCGTTTGCGGCGGTGTTTTCCGGGGAGCTCTTCAACGGCGACGGCGGGGAATATTCCATAATACTTGACAGCTATTGCAGACCCGCGATAGACGGAAATATAGAGCTGAAAGCCGCCGAGAAACGTGAGAAGACTTCGTCGGGCGAGCTTTCGAGGTTATCGATGAGCTTCACCTCCGACAAGGGTGAGCTGTTTTCTCTTGACTGCACGGCGTACAGTCCGAAAGGGGGCGTGGCGGGTGAGTAAAAAAGACGTATCCCGAAAGGTGGGCGCGGGAGTGGGCTATGTATCGGTAATGCTTATATTCGCGGTCATCTGTCTCGCGGTATTTGCAGTGTTCAGCTTTAAAGCGGCTGTCTCGAGCGAACGCTTGAACGACAGGAGCGGCGAGTTTCTGAAGCAATACTACGCCGCGGACAGCTCCGCGAAGGAGACCCTCTCGGCGCTGAACGACATCGCTCTTGAAGCGGCGGAGGGGTTCGGTTTTGAGGAAGAGCTTGAAGCGAGCGCAAGGACAATAAGGGGCGTTTCCGCGAAACGTACCGCCGGCGGAGTGCGGGCAAGCTTCGCCGTGGCGATAAATGAGCGGCAGGAGCTCGCGGTGGAGATATTGTTCTCTTCCGACGGAAAATACAGAATAAATACCTGGTGCGCCCGGAGCGCAGGAAGCGGCGGCTCCGGCGGCGGAATGAACGTCTGGGACGGCACATTTGATTTCTAAGGAAACACTGATTTAATGGCGGTTTAAAAACAGATAAAAAGATTTATTCAGCGTTTCCCTAAATACATTTAAATACAAAGGAGAACGGAAATGGAGCTTAATGAGATATTGCGCAGGGCGGTCGGCGACGGGGCTTCGGATATATTTATAGTATCGGGCGTTGGGCTCAGCTATAAGGCAAACGGAAAGCTCGTCAAAATGGAGGGCGGAATGCTCTCTCCCGATGACACCAAAAGGCTCGTGCACGAGATATTCACGCTCGGCGGGTACAGCTATGACATAGACGGTATGCCGGACGCGGAAAAGGACTTCACCGTTTCGATAGTCGGAATGGGGCGCTTCCGCGCGAATATTTACAAGCAGCGCGGCTCCTACGCGGCGGTATTGAGATACGTTCCGTTCGAGCTTCCGGACGCCGAGGCTTTGGGTATCCCGGAGCAGGTAATGGAGCTCGCGAAATGCAAAAACGGCATAGTTCTGATAACTGGACCCGCCGGAAGCGGCAAATCGACCACGCTTTCCTGTATAATAGACAAGATAAACACCGAGCGCTCGGGGCATATTATCACTATCGAGGATCCGATAGAGTTCCTTCACAAGCACTCGAAATGCATTATAAGCCAGCGTGAGATATCCATAGATACCAATTCCTATATAGACGCTCTGCGCGCCGCTCTCCGGCAGTCGCCGGACGTGATACTTCTCGGAGAAATGCGCGATTACGAGACTATCAGCACCGCTATGACGGCGGCGGAAACGGGTCAGCTCGTGCTTTCGACGCTCCACACGCTCGGAGCCGCCAACACGATAGACCGCATTATCGACGTCTTTCCGATAAACCAGCAAAGGCAGATACGCATACAGCTTTCGATGGTGCTCTCGGCGGTCATTTCCCAGCAGCTCATCCCCGCGGTAAACGGAACGCTCGTTCCGGCGTTTGAGATAATGACGATGAACAGCGCGATAAGAACGCTCATCCGAGACGAGAAAAATCATCAGATAGACACGGTCATACAGTCCGCGCCGGGCATGCAGACTATGGACAGTTGTATTCTCAAAATGTTCAGAGACGGTATCATAACGGAAGAAACGGCGGTAAATTACGCTTATAATTCCGAAACCATGCAAAAACGCGTTATGCAAAATTAACGAAATTTCGCTGTTGAAAACTACGAAAATTTGTGCAAGGATACAAGAACAAAATATATAAAACTTGTTGACAAAACTTTGTAAAGGGTGTATAATAAAGTAAAGATTAAATGGATATAAGTATACCCAAGCCGAGTTGGGTATCTTGTCCGTGCGAAATACAATATATGGAGGTGGCAATTATGGCAGACAATGAGAAGAGGAAGTCGAAGAAAAGCAAGGCAGCGTTTGTGTTTGCGTTTGCGGCTACTGTTCTGAGTTCGCGTGCCGCTTCTCTTGCGGCTTCCGCGGCTCCTATCGCGAATGCCGACGATCTTGGCAAGCCCACTGCCGACAACGTTCAGTCGGATCTGGGGTCTACACTTGATTATCAGAAGCTTGCTTCAAATGTCTACATAGCAAACGAGGGCTCTTCCGAGATGAGGGGCTTCCAGGGCGCGCTGAACGAGACGCGCAACTACGGCGTTTTCGCGGAGAACTTCAACATGAATGCCGGAGACACGCATGTCGAGGGAAATGTCTGCGCGAAAAACGCGTATAGTCATGACGCTCAGTATGACAATGTGCTCGCTAAATCCCCCGACGCGGCGGGCGACGCAAAACTCACATGGTATCTCGGCGCACCGCCCGAGATCACCAGCATCAGGCTTACGGTAAACAGCGACAAGCAGTACGAGCTTGTTCTGGGATTTGAGTATGAGGAATTCACTTACGATAACGGGAATGGAATTGGGTTCAGAGCCGACGGCAAGGAATACTACATTGAGTGCGGCGGCGCGGAGAAGGCTAAGAGAGTTTCCGTTGTAAGACAGGATAAAGATATAACATCCAGCCTTGACACGATAGCGGAGCAGGGCAGCGGTCTTATGTATGCGGCGGATTTTGAGGACGACAGTTCGGATAAGTCCCTGTTCAACGCTGTTTGCGCTATCCAGATGGATCAGGTAACGCGCGGTCAGACATTGATGGTAAATGTCCACGCGAACGATCTCCAGGGCGGGAACGGTTATATTTCCGATCTTCTTAAGTGCAACAAGGGCGTAAACGTTATAATCAACGTTATAACCGATTCGTCCGTGAAGGATATCGATCTCGGGCGCAATTCCGACGATTCCTGGCTTAAGACAGACGGTCGCGTAACGTTCAACTTCGGTACATACAACGGCACTATCACATCCGCGAAAAATGCGGGTACGATCGTTGCGCCGTATGCGTCGTTCGTTAATACCGAGAACTTCCATGGCAATGTTGTCGCTGCAAACGTTGATATGGGCAACGAGTTCTATCAGGATCTTGATAACCTTAAGGGCAGCGTTGATGTTTCCGTTGAGGAGGAAGATCCCGCTATTGAGGAAGATAAGGACGCTGTTGACGAGCAGACTCCCGGCGATGGCGAGGAGGAAGAGAAGACCGATCCTGCTCTCGGCGACGATGATGACGATGACGATGACGGCACCACCGAAGGTGATGATGATGATGCCAACGGCACTGCCGAAGGTGATGACGATGAGTCTGATCCTTCCGATGAGGATACAAACGGCGATGTAGATTCCGATGACACCGATCCGAATGAGGACGGCGAGGATGACGGTGATGACAACACCGAGGAGCCCGATGACGGCGACGACGATGATGACG
>CAYVSV010000032.1:0-23277 GCA_964454205.1 uncultured Ruminococcus sp. | reverse complement strand
ATTCGAACCTCCGGCCTACCGCTTAGGAGGCGGTCGCTCTATCCTGCTGAGCTACTACGGCATACATTTGTATTATACAGTATCTGTGCCGATTTTTCAAGCGGTTTGGGAGTTTTTTGGGGAAATTGCACAAATCATCAGGCTTTGCTTTGGTGAAATTCGCTCAGTCAAGGTCAAAACGTCTTCGGAAATCGCGCGGATATATCTTGACAGTTTCGCGAAAATATGATATAATTATGATTATGCGACCTTTACGAAAGGGGGAATGGGCTGTGAAAAAAAACAGTATAAAGTCGCTTGGAAGGGCAGTGAGCGGAATTTTGGCGGCGGCTGTCGCTTTGCAAGCGGGGCTTTTCGCGCCAAAGGGCAGTATGAACGGTTCGGTAAGCGCCACGGGGATTCCCGAGGATTACTCCGAATTCATCGGAAAATACGAAAACGCCCAAAAGCCCGCTCGTGAGATCGAAATAAACGCCGCGGACTTCAAAACAAACAGCTCCCACTTCGAGGTCGCAGAATTCGAGGGCAAAAGCGGCGCTGTCCGCAGAACGGACGGCACTGGAGCGCTCACATGGGAATTCAGAGTGAACAACGAGGGGCTTTACGATATGAGTATGCTGTATTTCCCGACGGCAGACTCCGTGAAAATCGGCATAAAGCTCGACGGGGAGTACCCGTTCTACGAAATGCGCTCTTATGAGCTCACAAGATATTGGCACAGCAAAACCTCCGCGATACAATATGACTCCAACAACAAAAACCAAAAGCGCCCCCAACAGGTCGAATACGACTGCTGGGTCGATCAGACGATAAAGGATAAAAGCGGGCTGCTCGGAGAGGCGTATTCGTTCCGGCTCTCAAGCGGCACGCATACTCTCACGATCGAAGGTCTGACCCCCGAGCTCTATCTGAAAACCATCACGTTCCGAAATTCAGAAGAGCTGCCGCGCTATGAAAACATAAAGCCTTCACAGGAAGAGATAGAAGAAACGCCACCGCTTATGAATAACGAGGCGATACTTGTGGAAGCGGAGCTCCCGAAATACACCACCTCGAGCACGCTTTATCCGACTTACGACCGCACCAATTGCGCGATAAGCCCCTCGCACCCGACAAACAAGCGCTATAACACCATTGGCGCGGACACCTGGAACACGCCCTCGCAGACGATCTTCTATGAGGTCGAAGCGCCGTACGACGGCTACTACACATTGAATATAAAGTGCAGACAAACGGAAGCTCTAAGCTCCAGCCGCCGCATATATGTAAACGGCAAAGTCCCTTGCGCAGAGCTCGACCGCGTGAGCATCCCCCGCGTCTCCGCCTGGCAAACGATATCACCGAAAACCGCGGACGGAGAGCCCATCTATATCAAGCTTTTCGCGGGCAAAAACACGATAGCGTTTGAGGCTGTCGCGGGAGACAGCACCGGAACGGCAACGGAAATATACAGCTCCGCGGCGCGGCTCAGCTCGTATCTTAACGGCGAGGATATGACGGACGAAGAGCTCGCCGAGCTGTTCGCCGAGGAAGCGGACGTGCTTTCCGAGGCGGCAGCGGACATTTCGGGAAGCGCCGCCGCGGTATCCGCTTTGGCACTCGCGAAGTCGCTCAACGCGGCGGCTGAACGCCCGGAAAAGCTCGCGGCAATGGAAGCGGGCATACGCGAACAGATAAGCGGACTTTACGTCCAAACGGAAGAGCTTTGCTCGCAGCCGCTCGAAATGGATTATTTCGAGATAAAAACAGTGCACGAGAATTTTCGGAAAAGCAAGGCGGGGTTCTTCAAGCAGATCGATTTCAGCTTTAAAGCGTTTGTCGGCTCGTTTTTCGAGGACTACGCAGCAGTCTCTCCCAAAACCTCCAAAAACGCGGTGAACGTCCTCGCGGACCTGAACGCCGAATGCGCGGACGCGCTTTGCGACATAACGGCGGGCGGAACCGTGCGCGTTAATATCAAAACGCCGCAGGGCTCGATACTCGAAGCGGCGCTTGCCGGAGAAAAGGCGGACGTTGCCCTGTTCGCGGACGTAAAAACCGTCGCGGCGCTCGCGGAGCGCGGGCTCACGGCGAATTTGAGGGACATCTACGGCTACAACGAAGTGGCGGCGAACATTCCCGAAGAGCTTCTGGCACTTTGCGGATATAACGGCGGCGTCTACGGGATACCGCTCACACAAAGCCCGCAGACGATGTTCCTCCGCACGGATATCCTCGAACGCGCAGGGCTTAACGTTCCGAAAACTTGGGAAGAGCTCTGTAAAATTCTCCCGGAGCTGAAACGGCGCGGAGCTTATATAGGCGTTGAAGGAAGCGCCGGGCTTTCCGAAATTTCGGCGGATTCCGCGGAGGTTTTCGCTGAAACGGACGTTACGGAGGCTCTCCGAAAATTCCGAACAGGCGAAATGCCGATAGTTATTATATCGCGCACGGAATTCACCGAAGAGCTCCTCAAAAACGCGCCCGAAATAAGCGGGCGCTGGAAAGAGGCGGCACTCCCCAAAAACACTCCGTTCGCGGCGGAGACGAGGTGCCTGTGCGCCGTGATCTTCAAGGACAGCGTTGATAATATGAAGCTCGATTGGGAGTTCCTGTCGTGGCTTTGCGACGCGGAAGTCCAAGCGGAATTCGGCAAGGCATACGAAGCGGTCTCGGAGAAGCTGTACTTCTCCGCGATAAAACAAGATAACAGATAAAAGAGGTGATAAGCGTGAACGCCGCAAACAAAAACCACACAAAGCGCGAGTTTAAAAAGAACACGTTCGCTTACGCGTTTGCTCTCCCCTTTTTCATACTGTTCACGGCGTTTACCGCCGTGCCGGTCGTTATTACGATAATCGGATCTTTTATGAACGCCGGAGCTCGGAAATGGGCAGGTCTCGCGAATTTCGAGGCGCTGTTTAATGACGAACTGTTTCGCGGCGCTTTGATAAACACGCTTCTCTTTTCCCTCTGCGGCGGCGTTATTTGCTATCTGCTGAGCTTTTTCGCGGCTTGGCTGATAAACGAAATGCCCCACGCGATACGCGGCGTGTTTACGTTCATATTCTGTGCGCCCTCCGTTGCGGCGGACGTTTACCTTATGCGGAACGTCGTTTTTTCCAAAGAGCCCGCCGCTCCGTTAAACTCCATGCTGATGGGACTCGGAATGACCGACCTGCCGATAGATTGGCTCTCGGACGGGAGTTACACTTTTATCTGCGCCGCCCTCGTTCAATTGTGGACAAGCTTCGGGATAGTGTTCCTCATATTCCGAGCCGCGCTTGAAAACGTCGACAAGGCGCGTTACGAGATATGCGTTATCGACGGCGTGAAAAACCGCTTTGGAGAGCTTTTTCGCATAACTCTCCCCGCGATAGCGCCGCAGGCTCTGTTTGCGGGCGTAATGCAGATAGTGCTGTCGTTCACGACCGGGGAGCTTCTCTGCGAAAGCACGCTTATCCCTCTCGCGAATAGCGCCGCCGCGGAATTCGATACCGGTCGCGCCTGCGCGGTGTGCGTTGTCGTTTTCGCGCTTACGCTGACAGCTTACGGCGTTTTGCGTATCGTAACGCGCAAAGTCCGCGAAAACGGAGAGCAGACCGAGCTTCCGGCGGAACGCCCCATGCGCCGCTCAAATCTCTCGCGTGCCGCGAATGCTGCGATATTCGTTTTGCTGGCGGCTTTGAGCGCGGTAATGCTGTTTCCGATATTTTTCACGATAGTCCAATCGATAAAGCCGACCGATGAGCTGTTCCGGCTCCCGCCGCGGCTGTTCACCGCCCGCCCGACGCTGAGCTCCTTCAAAGAGCTGTTCAAAACGACCAGGGAGCTCGGCGTTCCGTTCGCGCGGTATCTGTTCAACTCGATATTCACGGCGCTTATCGCCGTCGTTCTGCAGCTTGCTTTAGCCTCAACGGCGGCTTATGTCCTCGTTAAAGTAAAAACGCCGCTTACAAAATTCCTTAACAGAGCCGTGGAGACAGGGTTACTGTTTTCCGCGCCCGTGCTTTTCGCGGCGCGTTATATCGAGATGTCCGCGCTTCGTATTACGGACAGTTACGCGGCTCTTATTCTGCCGCTCGCGGCTTCGCCGTTGTGCGTGTTTCTTATGCGGCAGACTATCCGCAAGCTCCCGTGGAGCTTAACGGAAGCGGCAAGGCTCGAGGGCGCTTCGCATTTGCAGACGTTTTGGCGCGTCGTCGTCCCGAACGCCAAACCCACTCTGATAACGCTCGCGATTATCACCGGGATAAGCGCTTGGCGGAGCACCGGCGAGTTGTTCGTCCGTTCCGAGGAGCTGCGGCTTCTGCCAGCGGTAATGCGGCGGCTCTCGGAAAACGGCGCGACCCGCGCGGGGGCTTCCTACGCGGCAGCCGTGCTGTTTATTATCCCGCCGATGATATTGCTCGCGGTGTTCCAAAAGCAGATACTAAAAGCGCTCTCCTGCGCGGAGATAGGGGCGGAGCGCGACGAAACGGCGGAAAGCGGCGATCTCGAAGAAGCCTTCTCGCCGTTCGATCTCTCCTGCGAGCTCTCTTTTGAGAAAAAGGAAACAGAAGAGAAAAAGGAAACAGAAGAGGAAAAGGAAACAGAAAAGGAAACGATAACGGAAGAACCGACCGAGGAAACGCTTGAAGAAGACCCTGTTCGGGAGGATGTATGAGATTTGTAGAAATATTCACGGACGGCGCGTGCAGCGGAAACCCCGGTCCGGGGGGTTACGGCGCGATACTGCGGTGCGACGGTCACGAAAAGGAGCTCTCGGGCGGCGAGGCTCACACAACGAACAACCGCATGGAGCTTATGGGCGTTATCACGGCTCTGGAGGCTCTGAAATACCCGTGCGAGGTCGTCCTAACCACAGACAGCAAATACGTTGTGGACGGCGTTACAAAAAACTGGGCTGTTGGGTGGAGAAAGCGCGGCTGGAAAAAGTCCGACGGCAAGCCCGCGCTCAATCCCGACCTTTGGGAGCGTCTGCTCGGTCTGCTCGAAATACACAAGGTGGAGTTCCGTTGGATAAAAGGACACGCGGGTCACGCGGAAAACGAGCGCTGCGACAAGCTCGCCGTAATGCAGCGCGACCGTTTTTCGGGGAGATAATATGAACAACTCGCCTAAAATAAACTATCAACGCGAGCTCGACCGTCTGATAGCCTCGCTTGAGGGAACGCCGCGGCTGCTGCTCCACAGCTGCTGCGCGCCGTGCTCGAGCTATTGTCTGGAATATCTGTCGCAATATTTTTCGATAACCGTTTTGTACTATAACCCGAACATCTCCCCGGAAGAAGAGTTCCGCAAACGCGCCGAGGAACAGGCGCGGCTCATTTCCGAGCTCCCCGTGAAAAACCGCGTGGAGCTTGTTGTTGACGAATACGATCCCGGCGAGTTTTTCAAGGCGGTAAAAGGACTTGAAAACACCCCCGAGGGCGGAGAGCGGTGCTTTGTGTGTTACCGCCTGCGTCTGGAAAGAGCCGCTCGTTACGCCGCCGAGCACGGATTCGACTACTTCTGCTCCACGCTCTCGATAAGTCCGCTGAAAAACGCGCAGAAGCTGAATGAAATAGGCGCGGAGCTGTCCGGGATATATAATATCCGAAATCTCCCGAACGATTTCAAGAAAAAAGCGGCGAACCAAAACAGCGGCGGCTACCTGCGTTCCATAGAGCTCAGCCGCGAGTATGGTCTGTATCGGCAGGACTACTGCGGGTGCGTATTCTCAAAAGAGACAAGAAAATAATAGGAAAGAGGCAAGATAATATCTTTACTTTGCGCTAACCCTGCGGGGTTTGCGCTTTTTTGTTTTCCAAACAGATTGACAAACGGCGTTTTTTGTGATATAATATATTCGTTGGAAATTGACGAACATTACCAAATTTATTCACCAAAGGGAGATATTATGAAATACAAGGTTTTGATAAGCGGCAGAAACAACGCGCTGGTAACGGATTTTATCCAGCATACCGAGGCGTTTTTCTATACGCTGAGCACCTCGGAGTGCTGGCAGGATATTCTCGGACACTTTAAGGTTTTCGAGCCCGATGCGTATGTGTGCTTCGTGGAGCCCGATTACGAAAAGACGATCGGTCAGATAAAAAAGCTCAAAACAAGCGGCTATTATAACGGCGCCGCTATAATACTTATCGGAGACGCGGACACCTGCAGCCTTATCGAGGAGAACGCGAGATTTACAGCCAACGTGCTCATCTGCCGCCCCATAACTCCCGATAACCTCACTTTAAGAATAACGCGCTATTTTGAAGACATTGCCGCGGCAAAGGAAAAGCTCAAAGCAATGGAGCTCGCGCGGCAGAACGAAGCGGAAGCGCAGCAGGCGGCTATCGAAGCGAAAGCCGCGGAGCTCGCCGCGAAGGAAGATACGGCGGAGACCGTCGGCGGCGGGAAAAAGCATATCCTCATCGTGGACGACGACCGCACAGTACTTAAAATGCTGAAATCGGCGCTCGGCGACAGATACGAGATCACCACGATGATAAACGGCGTGATGGTGGACAAATTGCTCGCCACGAAAAAGGTCGACCTCATTATTCTCGACTACGAAATGCCCATTGAAACGGGCGCGGATATATTCAGGCGCATAAAAGCAGATCCCAAAGCGGCGCGTATCCCCGTATGCTTTTTAACGGGCGTTTCCGACAGGGAGAAGATAATGGAGGTAATGTCGCTCAAGCCGCACGGTTATCTGCTGAAGCCCATTGATATGGATATGCTTTCCGCAACCATAAGAACCCTTACGGATTAAGGCAGCACTGATCTAATGGCGTTTTCCCCTCCTCCGGCAAGGAAAAACGCATAAAATAATAAAATCATTTAATCGGCATTTCCTTAAAGTCAGGGGGTATGTGATTTATGGATATCGAAAATAAACTTAACCTTACCGATTTGATAGATTCCGAAACGCTCCAGCAAATTCAAGACGCTTTTTCCGAAATGACGGGAATAGCGGCGCTCACAACCGACTGCAACGGAGTTGCGGTAACGCAGGGCTCCGCGTTCGAGGATTTCTGCGAGAAATACACCCGCAAAAGCGAGCTTGGGCGGCATCGGTGCGAAAGCTGCGATATAAACGGCGCGGAAATTTCACGAAAATACGGCTGTTCGGTCTCCTACCGCTGCCACGCCGGGCTTGTCGACTTCGCCGCGCCGATAATGGCGAACGGCGAGATAGTGGGGAGCTTTATCGGCGGACAGGTGCTTGTTGAGCCGCCCTACATCCCGACCGTGCGCGAGACCGCGGTTGAGCTCGGCATCGACCCCGACGAGTATGAGGCTGCCGTAAAAAAGGTTCCCATAGTAAGCAGAGAGCAGGTCGAAAAGGCGGCTCATTCTTTGTATGTCATCGCCTCTACGCTCTCAAACATCGCGTTTAAGAGCTACGAGCTCCACAAGAGCAATCTGGAAATCGAAAAAGCCTCCAAAATGAAATCGGACTTCCTCGCGAATATGAGCCACGAGATACGCACGCCGATGAACGCGGTAATTGGTCTCGCGGACCTTGCGATGCGCGAGGAAATGCCGCACGTCGTCAGAGAATACATACACCAGATAAAGGCCTCCAGCAAAAATCTGCTCGTTATCATCAACGACATTCTGGATTTCTCCAAAATAGAGTCCGGAAAAATGGATATTGTCGAGGTTGAGTACGAGCCGCTCTCCGTCATTCAAGACCTCACGAGCATAGTAAACAGCCGTATCGGCGACAAGGATATCGAGTTCACGATGGACATCTCGCCGAAAATGCCGAAAAAACTCTACGGCGATAACGTGAGAATTCACCAGATAATCCTGAACATTCTCACAAACGCGGTAAAATTCACAAACCGCGGAGAAGTCCATTTTAAAATGGATTTTGTGCAGCAGAATGAGAATAGCGTTATAATGAAGGCTATGATACGAGATACCGGCATAGGCATCAAGGACAAGGATAAGCACAAGCTCTTTAACTCCTTCCAGCAGGTCGACAGCAAGCGCAACCGCAACATAGAAGGCACGGGTCTCGGGCTTGCTATCTCGCAGCAGCTTCTCGGGCTTATGGGCGGAAGCATCTCCTTCGAGAGCGAATACAACAAGGGCACGACATTTTATTTCGACGTTCCTCAAAAGGTCGTCGACGCCGCTCCCGTAATGCCGCCGTTCAATAAACCGCTGAAGGCGGCGCTGTTTTTGGGAAATCCGTATGTAAAAACGCAGATGATACGCGACTTGAGCCGTATCGGTGTGGAGTATATAGACTGCTTCAACAGCAGCTCCTACGAAGACCTTCAAGTGGATTATTTCATCACCGGAAAGGCGTTCTTTACGCCGGCTATTCAGGATTTCGTGATACGGCACCCGGATATGCAGTGCCTTTTGCTTGTGCCTTACGACAGCATAGACGTGGTCGATATCCCGAATGTGCGCGTGATCAGCAGACCCGCGTATTCTTTGAGCCTCTATAACGCGATGGGAATAAACGACATCGATTTTGAGAGCAGCTCCGTCGAAAACGAGAGCTTTGCGTTTATCGCGCCCGACGCGCAGATACTTATAGTGGACGATAATTCCGTAAATCTTACCGTGGCTTCCGGACTTCTCAAACCGCTTAAAATGACGATCGACACGGCTCAAAGCGCGGCGGACGCGATAGAAAAGATACACCATGTAAAGTACGATCTTATTTTCATGGATCATATGATGCCCGAGGTGGACGGCATCGAAGCTACGCATATCATAAGACGTCTCCTGCCGAGCTACAGCGACGTGCCTATCATCGCGCTTACCGCGAACGCCGTCGGCGGCGCGAGAGAAATGTTTATCCGCGAGGGCATGAACGATTTTGTCGCAAAGCCCATCGATCTTAAGGACGCGCTGGCTAAACTCAGAAAATGGCTTCCTGTCGAAAAGATCGTTCCTATCGACAATGAAGGAGAAACGCTCGAAGCGGAGCAGCCGGCTTCCGACGACAAGCCGCAAAACGATTTCCTTGTATCGGAGATCGAGGAGCTCAACGTTGAGGGCGCGCTTTCCCTGCTCGGAAGCGAAAACCTGTTCTGGGTCGTGCTCACGGAATATTACAACTCTATCGAGCATAAGGCGAAGGTCATTCTGGAGCATAAAGCGGCGGAAAATTGGCGCAATTACACTGTCGAGGTACACGCGCTGAAAAGCTCCTCGCGGCAAGTCGGAGCGGATCACATTGCCGACGTTGCGGCGGAAATGGAGCAGGCGGGAAACGAGGGCAACATCGCGCTTATCAACGAAAAAACCGATGGCTTGATAGAAGAATACCTCCAGCTCCACAAGGCGCTCAAAAAATATTTCGCCGAGATACCGCAAGACGAGGTACGCACGGCGGAATTTGCGGATATAGTAAGTATGCTAGACCAGATGCACGAGGCGCTTGATAATTTCGATACGCTGCAAATCGACGAGGTGATAGACGAGATGTCGAAATTCCAATATACCGGCAAAAACGCCGAAAACTTCGAGCTGCTAAGATCCGCGGCAGAAAACAGCGATATAGACAAATGCCTTGACATAGTCGAAAAGTGGGGCAAAGCGCTTACGCAAAAGTAAAACAAATGGCTGCTTCCCAGCCGTAGGCGGGGAAGCAGCCATTAAATCTATATTCCTCTAAACGGGAATTTCGGTCTCTTCGAGTATCCTCTGCACGATCTCATCGGAGGATACGAACGCCGTCTGCCCCGCCGCAAGGATAACTCTGTGCGAAAGCACGGGTATCGCCATGGACTTCACGTCATCCGGAGTAGCGAACGCGCGGTCGTTGATGACCGCCATTGCCTGCGCCGCTTTGTAAAGCGCGATAGAAGCTCTCGGAGAAGCGCCGAGCTTGACTTCCTGGCGGTTTCTTGTCGCGCCGACTATCATCAGAATATACGCCTTCACCCGATCCGATACTTGCACGTTGCTTGCCGTTTCTCTGAGCGCTAACACGTCGTTCAGCGTCATCACGGACTGCACCGGCATTTTCTGCGGCATTTTCTCGAGCATCTGGAGCTCCGCCCTGCGGTCGGGATAGCCTATCGACAGGCGCATAAGGAAGCGGTCGAGCTGCGCCTCGGGGAGATGATATGTTCCGTAGGTCTCGATCGGGTTCTGCGTCGCGAGCGTCATGAACGGCACCGGGAGCTTGTGCGTTATGCCGTCCACGGATATCTGAAGCTCCTCCATAGCTTCGAGCAGCGAGGACTGCACCTTCGGCGAAGTCCTGTTTATCTCGTCCGCCAGCAGGAAGTTGCACATCGCCGCGCCCGCGCGGTAAGAGGTCTCGCCCGTGCGCTGATCGATGACCGTGTAGCCGATAACGTCCGAGGGCATAAGGTCGGGCGTGAACTGTATGCGCCCGAACGTTCCCGAAACGGACTTCGCCAAGGTCTCCGCGAGCAGCGTCTTTCCCACGCCCGGAACGTCCTCGATAAGCACATGACCGCCCGCTATCATCGCGCAGACGATCTTTTCGACGACTTCGCGCTTTCCGAGGATAACGGTCTCTATGTTGTTTATAAGCTGTTCGATCTTACTGTTCATTTTTTGTTTCCTTTCCGATAATATTATAGACTTTTACCAAGTGTCGTTCCACCATTGTTTTATCTTATTTTTATTGGCGATAATCAGCGTCACCGCCATTATCAGCAGACCCGTTACAAGCCCGGAGCCCGCCAAACCAACATCAATACCCGCGCCGAGACGCGCAAGAGCTGATCCGTGCATGGTGTTATAGTAATGTGTATACTCTACAAGCGTAACAAGTGACAAAACGACCCACGGAAGCTGCGCGCAGAGAATGACCGCCGCTCCGTTGATATGCAGCTTTTTGCACTTGTTCCTCACTAAATTCAGAAGCACGGAAGCCCCGACTATAAAGGCGAGACCTGCGAGAAAAAAGAGCGGCAAAATCCCCGACATCAATCCGACAAACCCCGCCGCGAGCCAGACAAGGACATTTACGGTAAGTCCGCCTGTAAGTATGAGAAACACCGCGCGGACTTGCTTCGCCTTTTCTCCCATTCCGGAGACAGCGAGCCACACTACGCCGCACACCGCCAGAACGCACGCGCCTATCAGCAAAGACAAGAAGTTCTCACGGTCAACCCTGCGTTCGAGCTCATTTATCGGCTCGGCTTGGAGAAAGCGGTAGACTATAGCGGCTATTATAGACGGCGCATACGCGCAGAGGAGAAAAGCAGGCGCTTTGATATTCAGTTTTTTACGGAACAGGCGGCGCAGACAATCAACTCCCAGAGCCGCCGCCAGAACGATAAGTACCGCGGCGGGATATGAAGCGCCGTGTATCTCGTAGTACAACGACCAGAACGCTCCCATTACCAGCAGGTAATTCAGAGCCAATCCGCCGATGATGAGCGGAATGACCGCTAACACTTTTTTCATAAGCTCCTCCAACGGTATTATACCACTTTTCCCCGCCGCGTGTCAAGCTAGTTGTTAGAGAATAGTAGTTAGTTGTTAGTTTTTCCGACTGTACAGTCCCTTTTTTTCAACGAGCATCACGATAAACGCGCCCAAGGTCACTGCCGCAGATGTGGCAAGCCCGCCCAGGTACACGCAATTTCCGACTTCCAAGCCCAAATAATGCAGTCCGGTCCACATATCATTTGTGGGTATGTAGTTGTGGAGCGCCACGGCGTTCGGAATAAAAAGCGCCGCCATAAAAACAACAAACGGCATTTGTGCAAGAAGCAGGAACACGTGGCGCTTTAAGCCGCACTTCCCCTCGAGCTTCTTACCTATGAGGTTCAGCAGGGCGGCAAGACCTATCGCTATCGCTATGCCTAATATCACGCCAAGCGCCGAGTTTTCACAAAGGAACGACCATGCCGCGGGCACGGCGGCGATGATGTTCACCAACAGTCCGCATATAACAGTAAGAATGATTACTAATGGCTTTTTCATAAAGCACCTCCTATTTATCATACTGTGCCGATACCCACAACACTCCGGAAATGAAATATACCAACGACAACGGTAACTATCGCAAGCTCAATGCCGAGCGTTAAAGCCGCCGGCTTTTTCATGCTCTGTCCCTTCGTTTCACGATAGCTGCGTAGATCGCTCTCCAGACTACCCCGATCGTGAACACCGCCGACACGAGCACCCAGAACGTAAGCCTCAAAGCCATGGTGTAGGCAATCGTGGGGTCTATCGCAGCGGGCGAATACGTCAAGCGGACTATAGCCGACGCTATAACGGAAGGCGCGCACAAGCACGCGAGAAACACCGGCGCGCATACGCCGTATTTTTTCTTGTAGAACTCGCGCAGGTGATTTACGGGATAGCCCGTCAAAAGCACAAAGCACGCCGTTATCGTGTAAAGCGCCCATTCTCCGCCTACCGGTATCATCATCGCCGCTATTACATATACAAGCATGGTAAGCAGCGTAAGCAAAACTATCCCCGCCGCTCCGCCGAATATCAGCAAAATTATCGCTATGGTTTTTTTCATAGAGAGCCTCCCGAACATCGTAGAGAAGTTAGGTTTTTTGCGTTTTCCCCGCCTGCGGCGGGGAAAACGCCGTTAGATCGGTGTTTTGTTTTTTCGTTTTCCCCGTCTTTGGCGGAGAGAAGCGTCGTTAAATCTACATACATTATACCACTTTTTGGCGCTTCCTGTCAATAGTAGTGCCGTCTGCTGCGGATCAGCGCGGTAAGGGCGGAGATCGCCGCGGTCGTCACCGCGACAGCCGCCGTTAAGATAAAAGTGTCGAGCAGATTTGTGAACCCCGCGTGATAATGATAATATTTCCTGTCTCTGAAATATATCAGCGCCAGCCTCACTCCCGCAATAAGCAAAGTCGGTAAAAACGCGCAGAGCATAAACAGCGGCGCTTTTACGGAGTATTCCTTGCGATAGACCCGCATAAGCGCCGACGCTCCAAAACCAATGAGAAGCGCCGGAATACTCGCTCGGAAAAGCGAGCTTAAAACATACGCCGCCGCAGTATACCCCGAATGTACTATAGCTATACCCCAGTAACCCAACAGTCCGTACAGTCTGCCGAAAAGAAACGCGCCGCAGACTATCAGCAGGACAACTGCCAACACTCTTCTGATCTTATCGCTCTTTATTTTCTCAAAAAGCTCTTCCACCGAAACCCACACCACCGCGCCTGTCATTAAAAAGGATTGGGCAACGAGCAACGCGATCAAAAGACCAAAAGCCGCCAATCCGCCATAACCTCCGTTCGTTGAACCTATCGTAAACGCGAACACTATCAGTACCGAGCCGAGCACTGCCGTAACGATAGCCGGCGGCACGAGCGTGAAAAGGAAAAACTTCGTTTTGCGGAAATTGTACATATCGCGGAAAAAACGCCAAACAAATACCAGCGGAGCAGGCAGAGCCGCAAGGAAAATTACGCTCGACCAGAGAGCCGCGTTAAAGCTCAGGCGCTCCCCAATAGAGTTGAACGCCGCCAAAGCTCCCGCGAAAAACGCCAAAGTATTCAGAATTACGAGCCATACCGTCGCTGTCTTTTGTTTCATTTTGATACTCCTCGACATATAAAACGGCGCGGCTAAAACAGCCGCGCCGCAAATGCTTTGATGTTGTGCGTTCGATTTAGTTGAACAGAGCGTGCTCGTCGCTCGGATCGAACAGGTGGATCTTGTTCGGGTCGATAGCGAGCCTTACGGTATCGCCGGGACGAGCCGTGCATCTGGGCGATACGCGCGCAGTAAGCGGAATGCCCTCGCAGGAGATGTAGATGAGTGTCTCCGCGCCAAGCATTTCGGTAACTTCTACGTTAGCCTCGATAATGCCGGTCTTAGCAGCGGACAGATACATTTCCTCATCGTGGATATTCTCGGGACGAATACCCATAATGATCTCCTTGTCAACATAGTACTTGAGCGCGTCGTTATCCGCCTTCGCAGCGGGAATCTCTACATAGAAGCTTCTGCCTGTGCCGACCTTACCGCCCTCGGAACCGAACTGAATGGTGTACTTGCCGTCCTGCATAATGAGCTTCGCGTTTACGAAGTTCATCTGAGGAGAACCGATGAAGCCCGCGACGAACTTGTTTACGGGACTGTCGTAGAGGTTGATGGGAGAATCTATCTGCTGGATGTAGCCGTCCTTCATAACAACGATACGGTCGCCCATCGTCATAGCCTCTGTCTGGTCGTGCGTTACATAGATGAACGTCGTGCCGAGCTTCTTGTGGAGCTTAGCTATCTCGGTTCTCATCTGAGCACGGAGCTTAGCGTCGAGGTTGGAGAGCGGCTCGTCAAGCAGGAACACCTGCGGATCGCGGACGATCGCACGACCGAGCGCGACGCGCTGTCTCTGACCGCCGGACAAAGCCTTCGGCTTTCTGTCGAGCAGGTGAGCTATATCAAGTATCTTGGCAGCCTCTTCAACGAGCTTCTTTATCTGCTCCTTGGGAACTTTGCGGAGCTTAAGACCGAACGCCATGTTGTCGAATACGGTCATGTGCGGATACAGAGCGTAGTTCTGGAAAACCATCGCAATATCTCTGTCCTTAGGGGCAACGTCGTTTACAAGACGGTCGCCGATGAACAGCTCGCCCTCGGAAATTTCCTCCAGACCGGCGATCATACGAAGGGTGGTGGACTTACCGCAGCCGGAAGGACCAACAAATACGATGAATTCCTTGTCCTTGATGTTCATGGTGAAGTCCGATACGGCGGTAACGCCGCCCGGATAACGCTTGTAGATGCCCTTTGCCGATAAACTTGCCATTTATATTACCTCCTGAATGTAACATTACGAACGCCGCCTTGTGAGCCCATAGGGCAACAAAGCCGCCGTTCTGAAATTTTGCTAATAATATTGTACCAAAATCACCGCAAAAATAAAAGAGCCTAAACCAACAAATATTTCTTACACCCTTTATATATTTTCACCAACGTTTCCAAAAAAGAAGATATAAAAGCTGTAATTCGTTGTTATTTTGCACAAAAAAACACATAAAATGACTGTAACGGCAATGACAGAGCCGATTTTTTGGTAATTCGCACAAAGAGGAATTGGGATTTTTGGTCATATTGGCACAATATAATGTAGGTTCCGTACCGGACCGAACACAACAGGAGATTAGAGGTCAGAGGTAAGAGTTCGGCGTCAGGCGCTCTTCCCTCCCCTCGGAATAATTAAGCGTCCGCCCGCATACATTGTACGGACAATCTGATAAAGGAGGATGTCTATGAAAATCCACTCAAGCAAGGCTATGATCGCGGGAATCGTGCTGCTTGTGCTCTCGGGGATATGGGGCGTTTCGCGGCTGTTTCCGCGTCCCGATCTCACACCGAGCGGCGCTACCGCCGAGCAGCGCATAGAATACATAAAGTCGTTCGGGTGGGACGTGAGCATCGCGCCTACAAGCATAAAGGAAATACGCATCCCCGCCAACTTCGACGAGGCTTACGAGCAATACAACGCCCTCCAGCGCGAACAGGGCTTCGATCTGCGGAAGTACCGCGCGTGCTACGCCTATAAGTACACCTACAACATTCTCAACTACGGCGAGCCCTCCCCCGTGCCTATCTGCGCGAGCCTTATCGTATATAACGGCAGGATTATCGGCGCGGACATCTCCTCTTCCGAGGCGAACGGACTGGTGACGGTGCTTGCCAAAAAGTGAGCATATAAATCGGCGGGGGAAAACTGCACGCATATAAAACCGCGTTTCCCCGCCTGCGGCGGGGAAACGCGCGTAAAACACTAATACTTGACTTTTGGCGCGGTTTGATGTATAATGAGTTAATAAAGGTGGTGTTTATTATCAAACGCAAACTCATTATACCGCTGCTTTTAGCGGCTTTGATGTTTTCCGGGTGCTCCGACGGGGAAACGCCCAGCGCTCATGTATTTCAATACGAGCCGAGCTCAAACGTGTACGTCTTTACGGAAAGCTCACGCTCCGCGCAGACCTCGGAAAGTCGGGGCGGCGCGCAAAGCTCCGCGCAGACTATCCAGTATATTCTCGACCCCGAAAACCCCTGCACGATAACCGTTGAGGACGACCTCATAACCGTCCGCGGAAAGCAGAGCGACCTTCTTCGGGAAATGGAATCCGGCGACCCGCAGATGCGCGTTACAAAGGAGCAAATAGGCGATGAGCTGCTGTTTACGCTCACCCCGAAAACAAACGACTTCGACAAAAAGTACGGTATCTTTTATATCATCGACGCCCACAATTACAGAAACAAGGTATACATATCCCTTTCGGATAACGGCGTGAGTTTGCCGGATGTTTCCGCTCTCGTCCTCGAAAGCGAAAACGCCGTGCGCTCGCCCGCGGAGCTCTCGGCGGATAATGTGGCGAAGTATATAACGCTCGACGGAAGTCCCGCTAAAATTCCGCAGATACTCGGCGAGGTTAAGCGCATTTCCGACAACATCTGCGAGGGTATAGACAGCAACTATGAAAAATTCCGCGCGATAGTCTACTGGGTCGCGGAAAACATCTACTACGACCACCCGGCGCACAACAAGGGTATGCCGCCCGAATGTCTCTCACTTGAATATATGCTGAACAACAAGGCAAGCGTTTGCGGAGGATATTCCAACTTCACCGCGGCGCTGTGCGCGGCGCAGGGGATACGCTGCTTCAATATCAAGGGCGCGGCTATCACAAACGACGGCTGCTTTATGCAAAATCTGAAGGGCGAGTATCACGAGTGGAATATCGCGGAGATAGACGGCAGGCGCGTTATCGCCGATTCGGGCTGGACTTCCGCGAACAGCTTCGGTTCGGACAAGAAGTTTTACTCTAACCCGGTGTGCTACGGATATTTCGATGTGAGCCCCGAAGTATTCACGCTGACCCACAAGGCGCAGTCCGCGGAGTACAGAGACTATTTCGCGCTTTTGGAGGAATGACGATGATAACCGCCGACGTTCATACGCACTCTTCGTTTTCAAGCGACAGCGACGAACCGCTCCGCAATATCGCTATTTCGGCTGTTGAAAAGGGGTTGAAAACGCTCTGTATTACCGAGCACCAGGATTTCGATTATCCCGAGGCGGGCGAGTTTATGCTTAATGTCCCCGCATACCGCGAGGAGCTTTTGCGTGTGCGCGAAGAGTTTTCGGACAAGCTCGAGATACTTTTCGGGGTCGAGCTGGGATTGCTCTCATATATGACTGAAACTCTCCGAAAGTTCGCAAATAGCGCAGATTTCGATTTTATCATCGGCTCGGCTCACCAGATCGACAGAATGGATCCGTATTATCCCGAATATTTCGAGAAAATGGGCGGCAGAAACGGCATACTTCGGTTCTTTGAGGAAATGCTCGCGGGCGTGAAAGCGTTTGACGATTTCGACGTGCTCGGGCACATCGACTACATCGTGCGCTACTCCCCCGAAAAAAGCTACAACCCGCTTGATTACCGCGAAGTGCTTGACGAGATACTGAAAGCTGTAGTCTCCAAGGGAAAGGGTATCGAGATAAACAGCAAGGGCGTTTCCGAGCTCGGATATCCGCACCCGCACCCGTTCGTACTCGCGCGTTACAAGGAGCTCGGCGGAGAGATCGTTACCGTTGGCTCGGACGCTCATAAGGGCGCACGCGTAGCCGCGGACTTTGACCGCGCGGAGGCGGCTCTCAAAGCGGCGGGATTTGATTATTACGCCGTTTTCAGAAAGCGCAAGCCGGAATTTATCAAGGTGTAGCGGCGGCTTATCATTTCCCGCCGCGGGCTCGTGACTTTATCATTACCCGTGTAAATAGTTTCATTGTTCCTCCGCCGCGGGCGGGGGAACAATGAAAAAAATATATTTTGCAATATAATACAGAAGGAGCAAAAAATGTCCGATTATTTTGGAAAAGAAGTCCCCAAGCTCGGTTTCGGGCTTATGCGGCTTCCGAGAAAACCTATCGCAACCGACATCGAGCAGGTCAAGAAAATGGTTGATCTCTTTATAGAGGCGGGATTTACTTATTTCGACACGGCGTATGTCTACCCCGGCTCGGAGGAGGCAACCCGAAAGGCGCTTGTGGAGCGCTACCCGCGCGAATCCTTCACGCTCGCCACAAAGCTGAACGCGTTTCTGCTTGCTCCCACCGAAAAGGCGGCTAAGAAGCAGTTCTACACGAGCCTTGAGCGCACGGGCGCGGGCTATTTCGATTATTACCTGCTCCACGCGCTTATGGACAACAACTACAAGCGCTATGAAAAGTTTCATATATGGGATTTTGTAAAAGAGCAGAAGGAAAAGGGACTTATAAAGCACTTCGGATTTTCGTTCCACGGAAGCCCGAAGCTGTTGGAGCAGCTTCTTACGGAACACCCCGAGGTGGATTTCATACAGCTTCAGATAAACTACGCCGATTGGGAAAACCGCACCATTGCTTCCCGAACCAACTACGAGACCGCGCGGCGGCACGGAAAATCCATCGTTGTAATGGAACCCGTAAAGGGCGGCACTCTCGCAAATCCTCCCGCCGCCGTAAAGAAACTGTTCGACGAGTACGCTCCGGATATGTCCTACGCTTCGTGGGCGATACGGTTCGTGGCTTCGCTTGACGGGATAATCACGGTGCTTTCGGGAATGTCCAACACCGCGCAGATGGAGGACAACCTCTCGTATATGAAAAACTTCAAACCGCTCAACGAGGACGAGCAGAGGATCATACAGGAGGCTCAGCGGATACTCGGGAAGTCGTCAACCGTGCCGTGTACCGCGTGCCGTTACTGCGTAAAGGGCTGTCCCAAGAACATTCCGATACCCGAGATTTTCTCCGCGATGAATAAGCAGCTCGGAAACGGTCAATCGGATGAAGCGGTCTCCGATTACCGCAAGGCGATCGAGGGCGCGGGCAAGGCTTCCGATTGCATAAACTGCAAGCAATGCGAGAACGCGTGCCCTCAGCGCATCAACGTCACGGAGCGTCTGAAGCAGTGCGCGGAGCTCTTAGAGAAATAAAAACAAGCGGGCGTTAGTGTGCGTGCGGTATAGAAGAATTGCGTGGTCGAGCGAAAACGTTCGACCACGCAATTTTCTTTGAGACGTAATGAAAAAGGCGTCACGCCTTAGTGGGGTCGCGATGTAGAAGTTTTCCAAATCGTTACAGAAAATCGGCGGAAAATGCACAAATAAAATCACGGTAGTGCCAGATAGGCGCTGCCGTGATTTTATTTTGTTCTAGCGTACAACAGTCAGTCTGCCCTTATCCATTTCGCAGACCGTATTACAAAGAATATCAATATCCTCCGCGGAATGTGAGGCAATAAGCAATGTCTTCCCTTGTTCCTTCAAGGCAAGCAGATATTTGCGCATATCCGCAACGCCGTCCTTATCCAAGCCGTTCATAGGTTCATCGAGAATAAGCAGCTCGGGATCCTCCATTATTGCCTGCGCCAATCCAAGCCGCTGGCGCATACCGAGGGAGAATTTTCCGACCTTTTTCTTGTCGTCGGGATTCAAGCCTACACTCCTTATTGCTTTTCGTATCTCATCCCTGCCAATCTTGTTGTTAAGAGCGGCAAGAAATTTTAAATTACTGTAAGCGGAGTAGCTTGGGATAAAACCGGGAGTTTCGATAATAACACCAACGTTTTCCGGAATATCGCTATCTTTTCCGATACGCTTGTCATTAACAATGATCTCTCCAGTTGTCGGTGGAATTATGCCGCAGATGTTCTTCATAAGCATTGTTTTACCGCTGCCGTTTCTGCCGATAAGTCCGTGGACTTTTCCTTTTTCAAATGATATATTCACACTATCGAGAACAGTAACGTCCTTGAATTTCTTAGTAAGGTTCTTTATTGTAATAGCGTCCATTAGCCCTCCTTAACATCCAAGCTTTTCTTTTTCCCAAAAAAGAAGATCGCCGCAACGAGAACTGCTATTATTGCCGCGTAAACTCCGATACAGTAGGCGAACGACGGTTTTGTTGTACGTCCGCCTATATCAATGTTGTCGAGCGTGTTCCACGAGACGGGGGAGAATTTCAGAAACTGCGGAAACGAGCTGCTGACAAGAGCGCTCAATACGATAAGCGCCGAAGTAATAGCAATTCCGATAAAACGCGTTCCGGAAACGGTGTTGCAAAGGAAAATTATCAGCCCCAGCATTACCGCGCAAAGCCACGACAAAAGGAACGTAAACCAGCACGCGGAAAGCGGCGAGAAAAATCTTACCACCATACTTGAAACATCAATAAACGGCGAATCGAAATATAACGCAGCATTAGAATTTGCGGTCGTGGTGAGCGTTTTCCCCCAATCAAGCGCGGTGCCTCCGTAAAACGACGTACTCAAAAGTGAAACGATCAACAGAAAAATGTAATAAACCGCACTCGCTGTCACAATATACAGCACCTGCCCGCACATCCATTTTGTGCGTCCCGTGCGTATGTATACAAATATCTGATTGCGGTCGGTAAACGGAGCGTTGCAAAACAACAGCACTATCGGCAATGTGAAGATAAGCTTTGTGTGAAACTGCGAATACAAAAACGGAAATATCCATATTGGCATTGCTGTTCCCAGACCGTCGGCGATCCTGCGCATATCGTCAACATATATTTGTACAATTATTACCGCTAAAACCGCTATCGTCCTTACACGGTGATCCGTCTGCCATTTGCGAAGATTTTGCACACAAATTGCTATGATCGTTTTAAGTGAACTCATTTCGCACCCTCTTTCGTACCACCACATAGAAGCCGATGCCGCTTGCCGCCGCTATTGCCGCGAAAATTCCCACGCAGTAAAGAAATCCTAATAAATCGCTGTCAAATTCAACGAGGGAAAGCGAAACATACCAAAGATTAAGTCTCGGCGGAAATTGAATTGTAATTCTCTCCAATACATAGCTTGCTGCAAACGGCGCACAGACTGCCGCGTATTTATTCGGAAAAAACGAAGACAGCAGCATACCAATAACCGCCCACATTGCGCAGCTTGAAGCAAAAATAATTATTCTCAGCAGTATATAAACTCCGCTGCTGCCTGAATGTAAAAGCTTTCCGAAAATGAAGCCGTAAGGGTTTACATAGGGCTTTGAAAACGGAATAAAAATCGAAAGAAATCCGCAAAATCCCAACATTCCCAATATCGTCGTAAGCATTGCAGTAAACCAGCATAACAGTATATTAGCGGCGGCATATTTTTTTACTCCTTTGCGGGCTATGCATTGCAATGCGATACCGCCCGTCCACTCATCCGCAAAGTTTGCGGTAAACGGAAGCGCGCAGAAAACCGCCACAGCCTTGCGATATACGCCGATATTCAGAAAAATATTCATTCGGTCGACAACATTCCCGTAATGAATTCCATGTGACAGCAGATCGGTCGAGCAAACCGCCGCTACACCTAGAATACCGATGTACAAAAGCGGTGAACAGATCAGTTTATACATATACGCTCTGATCATCTTGCGCCTCCTTACCAAATCGGTATCTCGCCGGTTTGCGCGTCTATGAAAAGGTAATCGCAAGGGTTTATCAGCCGTCCGTCGTTATAGTTCAGCACGGCAGTCGCCATCCACATTGGGATAAGCGTGAATTCTTTTTCGTTTATCTGCTCAAAAGGAACATACACTAATTTGCAGTCGGTTATTTTTATATCCACACCCGGAAATGCCAGATTGTTGTAGTATTCCGCAGCAATTTTTATAGCTTTTTGTGAATTGCAATTTAATGAAACGTTCTCGCCTATACTGTATTCGGAAGAGAGAAGATTCTTTCCGTTTATTGATAAGACCTCATTCTTTGTAATAACAACTGCAACACGTGAACCGATGAAAAAAGAGCCATGCCCGCCGCTCTCGCCGCCTGCCGCAAAATTAGCGGTCACCGGGATTCCCTCGTATTCCTGCGAATATTCAAGAATATATATTTCATCGTCCGCTGTCCACTTTTTATATTCATCTCCGTACTCCGCCTGTAAAAACTTATTAGCTTTATCTGCTGTGAGCGCATAAACGTTGGGTTCTGCAAGATTTGCAACTCCGAGCTTTTTCAGAACAGTGCTTGCTCTGTCAACCGCGTCGGAGATTGAAAAAGGTTCAATGCTCTCATCATCAAAATATCCTCCGAAGTCAAACGTTTCCAAGCTTGACATCAAAGTTCCGTAACCGTATTGATTGAGCTTTGCGCGTACCTCCGACGTTAAACGCCCTTGGTCATATACCAGCCAATATGCATCCCCACTATCACGTTCATCCATATATGCGTGATAATTGGCGTTTGAAAAGTCGTCGCTCGGATATTCGTAGTGATTCAAGTAATCTTTTTCTTTAAGAAACATTTCATTAAGCACTGCGGTATCCCATTCCATGACCTTAACGTTTATTTTTGGTACCTCGAACGGTATATTTTCGGACGGTAATATATTTTCGGAAACCATATCTGAAATTTCCGGCGAAACATCTTTGATATCTTTATCGGAGATCGGTGTTTCA
Source organism: uncultured Ruminococcus sp. (assembly GCA_964454205.1). Lineage (GTDB taxonomy): Bacteria > Bacillota > Clostridia > Oscillospirales > Ruminococcaceae > CAG-115. The sequence goes on along the minus strand of CAYVSV010000032.1, from coordinate 882 downwards.
CCGGACGGAAAACATCCCGAAAGCATTCCCGCCAAAATTATGGCAGCAACAGAACAATAAAATTTTTTCATATAAATTCCCCCTGTTTTCTATTTACGGCAGCCATTTACCCTTTAATAACAAACTCTCATTGATCGGATCGATTACAAGAATATTTTGAGTACCCGCGCCCCACAAACGGCTGTATCGGATAGTATATCTTCCCGTGCCCGTTATCTGTATAGTCTCGCTTACGCATTTTGCATTTTCGCGGTCATCACCGCCATGACCATATATGCAAATAGATAGCGGATTTTCGTCGCTTGCGTTTGTCTCATCAACATAGATCACCGCATAATCGTAATTGTCGAGCTTCTCTGCGTCAACAAGCCCGTCTGTATTACCGTTGACGATATTGATCGGATTTTCTTTTTCTTGAGGAGGCTTTTCGTCAATATCAGATGGTTCGCTGCTTTCGGAATTTGAGTTTACACTAATGCTGATATCCAAACCGTTGCTTTCGTTAGGCAAATACACGCCGCCGGAGTTAAAACTGTCGTTTTCATTAGGCGAATACACATTGCCAGGGTTAAATCTCATAAAGCCGTAAATTCCGACTGTTACCGCCGCAACACAAGCCGCAGCCGCCGCGGCGATTTTCAGGAAGGGCAACGGTCCATACTCGTCTATTATTGTATACCCACTTTCCTCTGTCCAAGCGTCCTCTACGAGATTTTCATCCAGTTCGCCCAACATAGTAAAAAGTTCCTTTCCGTTCAAGGTTCAAATCCCTTCCTTTCAAGATATTCACGCAAGCGCTTTCGTGTACGATTCAAAATTACGGAAATGGTGTTTTTGCGTGTTCCGAAGCGCTCGGCAATTTCCGACAGATCACAGCAATAC
>CAYVSV010000031.1:0-24066 GCA_964454205.1 uncultured Ruminococcus sp. | reverse complement strand
TGTGAGCTTCGCTCACAGCTCGGCGCGCAGCGCCGCGCGTCAGCGCAGGAAAGGGGTGTGGGGAAAACGTAGTTTTCCCCACCGTCCGGTACAGCAGCCGCTATCCTCCGCCAACGGCGGCACGAAAACGCTCCGAAGAACATAAGTAAGCGGGCTGCTCTCCGGGAGAGCAGCCCGCTTTGGGTATTTCAACAGCCGCCGGCGCGCTCGTCAACGCGCTCCGTTCGGCTATTCAAGGGCAAGCTGCCACCTCTCGGGGCGGCTGTGTGTTTTACCCTTTTGTATTCTATGCCGTTCGGAGATTTGTGTGAATATAACACCTTAGCCTAACAGCACCGCGGAAAACAGCGCCGCCCACTCGCGCACCCAATAGTTCGCGATGTTTTTAAGCGGCGTTCTCGTGGAATGATGCCCCGCATTCAGTCCGTTCCGCCGCGCGTAAATGTCAGCGCGGTACTGGTGGAACTCGTTCGTGACTATCACCGCGGTGTCTATGCCGCGCTCCTTCAAAAGCTCCGCGGAGAAGCGTATGTTCTCGCGCGTAGAGACCGACTTGTCCTCTAAAATCACGCGGCTTTCCTCTATCCCGCGCTCGATGAGATATCTCCGCATAGCCTCCGCTTCGGAAACATTCTCGCCGCTGCCCTTGCCGCCGCTCACCACGCAGACCGCCTCAGGGTGCTCCTCAAGCGTTTCGAGAGCCGCGTCCAGCCGCCTCGCGAGCATCGTGCTCGGAACATCTCCGCGCACCTGACACCCGAGGACTATCACCGCCCCCGGCTCGTCCGCCTCGCGCTCCGCGTAACGCGCCATATTTACCGAAAAGAAAACGCACGCCGCCGCGCAAACGACCGTTACCGCTCCGACAACGCTCAAACCGACCTTCCCGCCCGTTTTGCTCCACATACGCTTTACCAGCCGCCAAAACGGTTTTCGGAAAACGCAGACCGCAAAAGCTCCGCCAAACAAGGCGGAGCCTATTATCGTTCCCGCGGTGAAAAAGTTGATGTTCACCCAAATAAGCAGTACAAGAAAGACAGCCGATACGAGAGCTCCGATGATATTTGATATGTATGTTTTCATTATTACCAATAATAGTAGAAGAAATCAAGGATACTGTCAAAGCTTGAGCCTATGACGATCAAAATCAGCAGCCAAGCCAATACCATAAGTCCCATAAGAATGAGCTGCACGAAGAAATAACCCTTGCAGAACCCGCGCTTGGGCTCCGGCGTGGTGTCGCTGAACGCCCACACCGCCGTAAGTATGAAGCTGATAAACCCGAAGCAGGTGCAGAGCAGTATCGTGCCCATCCATTGCCCCGTAGTCATCTGACCGGCGGGCACGTTCTGCCCGTAGGTCTGTCCGTAAGTCTGCCCGTATGTCTGCCCGTATTGCGGAGCGCCGTAGCCCATATTCTGGTTGGCACCGTACCCGTAATTCGGCTGAACCGGCTGAAGCGGCTGCTGCACCTGAACGGATTGGCTCTGCGGCATTACGTCCGCGACGCTTTTTCCGAGGTCTACCGCGCTTTGCATCTGCGAACCGCAGGTGGGGCAGAATTTCACATCTCCGTTTACAAGAGAGCCGCATTTGTCACAAAATCGTTCCATATTTTTCCTCCTTATGTATTCGCGTCAGAGCGCGTTACCCACTGGCTCATACCCGCGCCCCAAACCTCGTTCGGGCGCTCCTTGAAGCCGAACTGCTTGTAAAAATCCTCTCTGCCGGTGGCGCTCATCAAGTAGAGCACTATCGTTTCCCCCGGCATCAGCGTGGACTTCATATACTCCATCGTCCTGCGCATCATTTCCTTGCCTATCCCGCGATGCTGGTATTCCGGGATAACTATCACGTCCGTAATGAAATTCGCATAGCTGCCGTCCGACAGAACGCGTATCATTCCCACAGCCCTGCCGCCGTCCCGCACCGTCGTGATGTGGAACGCGTTGTTGAGCGCGTTGCTAGCTATCCTCTCGGACAGCACCATGAAATTCACCGCGCGGCGCATTTCCATATACTCCGCGAGCGTGGGAGCCTTGTCAATATATTCCAGTGCCATTTCTTTCCTTTCAACAAACCGCCCCGCGTTGGGGGCGGTTTATTCTTCTGTTACTTTTCGGAGTTGTCGGAATTATCGGAATTATCCGCGGAGCTTTCCTCCGCCTTTTCGCCGGAGAGTGTTATCTCGTCTCCGTCAACGGTGAGCGAGCCCTCCATAAGCTTATAGAACGCGGGACCGTCTATCTTCTCGTTCTTGAGAAGGTATTGGGCGCAGCGCTCGAGCAGGTCTCCGTGAATGGTGAGTATATCCTTCGCCTTTTCGTAAGCCGTCTCGATTATCTCGCGTATCTCCGCGTCTATCTCGCTCGCGACGTTTTCGGAATAGTTCTTGCCCTGCGAATAATCGCGCCCGAGGAACACCTCGTGCTCCGCGCTTCCGTAGAGGATAGGCCCGAGCTTCTCCGAGAAGCCGTAGCGCGTTACCATATCTCTCGCAACGTTTGTCGCTCTCTCAATATCGTTGGAGGCTCCCGTGGAGATGTCGTCCAGCACGAGCTTTTCCGCAACACGTCCGCCGAGCAGCACGATTATGTTTTCCTCCATATAGGTCTTGGAAACGAAGCTCCTGTCCTTTTCGGGAATATGCATGGTAAATCCGCCCGCGCTTCCTCTCGGAATGATAGTGACCTGATGCACTCTGTCCTGCGAGGGGCAGAAATATGTGGTTATCGCGTGACCCGCCTCGTGGTAAGCCGTGAGCTTCTTCTCGTCCTCGGTGACGACGCGGGACTTCTTTTCGGGACCCGCAACTACCTTTACGGTAGCCTCCTCAATGTCCGCTCTCGTGACCGCCTTGCGGTTGTTTCTCGCGGCGAGGAGCGCCGCCTCGTTTACAAGGTTTTCCAAGTCCGCGCCCGTAAAGCCCGCGGTGGTAGCCGCTATCGTCTTGAGGTCTACGTCCGGTCCTATGTTTTTGTTTCTCACATGGACTTTGAGTATCTCCTCTCTGCCCTTGATGTCGGGGTAGGTTACGACTACCTGTCTGTCGAAGCGCCCGGGGCGCATAAGCGCGGGGTCGAGTATATCGCGGCGGTTCGTCGCCGCCATAACGATGATGTTTTCGTTTTCGGTAAAGCCGTCCATCTCAACAAGCAGCTGGTTCAGCGTCTGCTCACGCTCGTCGTGACCGCCGCCGAGACCCGCGCCGCGCTGACGGCCGACCGCGTCTATCTCATCTATGAAGATTATAGAAGGCGTATGCTTTTTCGCCTGGTCGAACAGATCGCGCACGCGCGAAGCGCCCACGCCGACGTACATCTCCACGAAATCCGAACCGGAGATCGAGAAGAACGGAGCTCCCGCTTCGCCCGCGACAGCCTTCGCAAGCAGGGTCTTACCCGTTCCGGGAGGTCCCACGAGCAGCACGCCCTTGGGCACTCTCGCGCCTATCTCGCGGTACTTGCCGGGGTTTTTCAGGTAGTCGACTATCTCGACGAGCTCCTGCTTTTCCTCGTCCGCGCCCGCCACGTCCTCGAACGTCACCTTTTTGCCGGTCTGCTGGCGTATGTTCGCGCGGGAGAAGGTGTTCATCTTGCCGCCGCCCGAAGTCTGGCGCATTATAATGAACGTGAAGATCACCATAACGCCGATAAGCAGCAGATAAGGCAGGAAGTTCACCAAGAACGAGTTGTTCTGTATCTTGATATAGTCCTCAACAAGCGGAGCCTCAGGATTCGCCTCGTTGTATCGGACGCGGTAGTTCGCCATCTTGCCTTCCTTGGTGTAGCCGCTGTTGATGTCGTTTAAGAACACGTTTACGTTCGGGACTGAATATGTCTTTATGTCCTGCGCGTTCTGAGGACTGCCGCCCTTGAGCACATATCTCAGCGTGCCTCTGCCGAGATCGAGCTCGAACGCGGAAACGTTGAGGTTATCGAATTCAGTCAGGATCTCCGAATAGGATTTCGCGCCTTCCGAGCTGCTTCTGCCCGCCATATTCAGCACGGACACCAGCCCGAATATCAGCAGCGCCGCTATCAGGCAATAGATCATCACGCCCTGGAGCTTGTTTTTCTTCATCATTACCGCCTTTCGGGAATACTCCCTGTTATTTTATGTAAATATAATACATTTCGCAGATCATTGCGCGTACACTATCCGTGATATTTTTGCATAATATTACGCGTTGTATATCGCTACATACGGAAGATTTCTGAACTTGTCGTCGCAGTCGAAGCCGTTTCCGATGACATAAAGATCGTCGATGACAAAGCCCACATGATCGGGCTTGAACTCCACCTCGCGCCGCGAAGGCTTATCGAGCAGACAAACGGTCTTGAGCGAGCCGGGCTTCAGCGCCGCGAGCGCCTTGTTCACCGCGTCGAGCGAGCGCCCGGTGTCGCATATATCCTCGACTATCACCACGTCGCGCCCGGAAATATCGCCTATGTTCATAAGGTCTACCTTTACCTCGCCGCTCGACTCCGTTCCGACATAGCTTGAAGTCCGTATGAACTCAATGTCCATCGGACACTCAACGGCGCGGATAAGATCGGCGAAGAACACCGCCGCTCCGCGAAGAACGCACACAAAAAGCGGGGTCTTGCCGGCGTATTCCGCTGTGAGCCGCTCGCCGAGCTGTCTTACGCGCTCGTTCAGCTGCTCGCGCGTGAAGAGTATTCTTTTGACTTCCTCGGGAACATACATTTGCTGATCCTCCAATCAAAACTTATTATAGCATATAACTCACAAAAAAGCAACGTTTTTTTGTGAATTTTCGCTGAAATTTTATGGTATTTGTTAATGCCTGTAATTCTGCTTGAGCTTCTCCACGAAGCATATACCTTTTCTTATCGTGAAAAACCTGTCCTTGCAGGGATTGAAACGCGCCGAACGCTTTTCGAGCAGGTCTATCGCCGTGCCTATCCTGAGCGCGGAGGGCTCTATGTCACCCTCGATGAGTATTTTGCGCACGGCTCGCGCCTTTATCGGATACGGGAGCTCCGCGAGCTTTGCCGCGTTCCAGCCTCTGCCCTCGCGCGTTTCGGCGAGAGCTCCGTCCGCGAGCTCCTCAAGATATTCGCTGTCCGCTCGGAGAAGTCTTGTCATTCTGCCGACGGTCTCCGCCAATGATGGGTTTATCTCCGCGAGCTCCGGAAGAACGCGCCGCCTTATCTTGTTGCGCGTGTAGTCCTCGGAGAGGTTGGTCTTATCCGTAACGTACCCCTGCCCGAGCGAACGCAAGTACTCTTCTATCATGCCGCGCGTTACCGCTATCAGCGGGCGTATCACGCGCTGTTTTCCCAAACCGCGCACGGGCGGTATCCCGCACAAGCCCGAAAGACCCGTGCCGCGCGTTAAATTCAGCAGGACGGTCTCGGCGTTGTCGTTTGCGTTGTGAGCCGTGGCGAGCACACACTCTCCGAAACGCCCCGAAAACTCCGCGAGCGCCCGCCCGAAGAACGCGTAGCGCTCTCTTCGCGCGGTCTCCTCAAGGCTCTCGTGCTTTTGCGCGAGTCTCGAAATGTCCGTTTTTTCAACGTACAGCGGCACTCCGAAAGCCCCGCACAATTCGCGGCAGAAGCGCTCGTCGCCGTCGCTCTCCGCGCCGCGCAGCCCGTGGTTGAGGTGGCACGCGCATATTTCCGCGCCGAGCTCCTCTTTAAGAGAGAGCAGCGCCCTTAAAAGCGACACGCTGTCCGCGCCGCCCGACAGAGCCGCGCACACGCACTTCGCTTCCCCTATCATATCATACCCGCAAAGCGCGGACTTTACCGCGCCGAGAAACGTTTCCTCCATAGCTTACCCGTTATTTACCGGCGGAGTGTACGCCGTGTTCGTAAAGGTCGTGTACTCGCCTCTCCAGCCAAGATATACCGTGCCGGTCTCGCCGTGGCGGTTTTTAGCTACTATGCACTCGCAGACGTTCTGGTTGGGATCGGTTTTGTCGTAGTAGGAGTTCCGGTAGAGGAACAGCACGATGTCCGCGTCCTGCTCTATAGACCCCGAATCACGCAGATCGGACATCAGCGGCCGCTTATCGGGGCGCTGCTCCGTACCGCGCGCGAGCTGCGACAGCACGATTATCGGCACGTTGAGCTCCTTTGCCATTATTTTCAAGGCGCGCGTTATCTCGGAGACCTGCGCTACGCGGTTTCCGTGGTAATCTCCCGCGGAATCCATAAGCTGCAAGTAGTCTATTATGACGAGCCCCAGGTCCTTTACGCGGCGGAGCTTTGCCTTTATAGCAGCCGCCGTGATGCTCGGCGTGTCGTCGATATAGATGTTGAGCGCCTCAAGGCAGCCCACTATCTCGAAAATCCTGTTCATCTCCGCGGTGTCGCCCTTGGGTATTTTACCCGTGCGCATTATGTCGGACTCTATCTGAGCCTCGCTCGATATTACGCGCTGAACGAGCTGCTCCTTGGACATTTCGAGGTTGAACACGCATATCGACTTGTCGGTATACTTTTTCGCGGCGTTCACCGCGATATTGAGCGCAAACGAGGTCTTTCCCATACCGGGTCTCGCCGCCAGAACGATGAGATCGGAGCGGTTGAGCCCGTATATCTTGTCGTCGAGGTCGCGAAAGCCCGTCGAGAGCCCCGTCATGATAGCCTTTCCGCCGCTCTCCCACGATTTCGCCACGAGGTCGCAGAACACCTGAAGCTGTTCATACGCCACTTTCCGCATCGGCACGAGGGTCTTGTTCTCTCTGCCCTCGCGTATATCGAAAATTTTCTGTTCGGCGTAATCGACCACGGTCTGCGCGTCAGAGCCGCCGTTTGCCGTGTCGATTATGTCCTTCGCGGCGGTTATCACGCTTCTAAGAAGGTATTTGTCGACGATTATCGCCGCGTATTTCGCTACGGACTTCACGCTCGGCACACTCTGCACCGCGTCCACGAGATAGGTCTTCGCCGCGGCTTCGCTCTCGAAAACGCCTGTTCTTACGCACTCCTCTATGACCGTTACGATATCCACCCCGACTGCGCGGGTAAACAGATCGAATATCGCGCGGAATACGCCCCTGTTCACTTCCACATAAAAGTGATCCTCATTGAGAAGCTGGGTGATCTCGCCCACAAGGTCTCCGTCTATCAGCAGCGAGCCTATTACCGATCTTTCAGCCTCGGGGCTGCACGGAAGCGACACTCCCGCAATATCGTAGCCTGCCATATTGTCCTCCCGTTACTCCGCCGGTTTTACGCTTACCGTAAACTTCGCCGAAACGCCCGCATAGAGACGCGCTTCCGCCGAAAAATCGCCGAAGCCCTCTATCTTCATGCCGACGGTTATCTTCTTCTTATCGACGTCCAGCCCGAGCGATTTTTTTATCGCCGCAGATATTTCCTTGGAGGTCACCGTGCCGAAAAGCCTGTCGTTCTGCCCCGCCTTCGCGGTGACGGTAACGGTCTTGCCCTCGAGCTTGCCCGCCGTGTCCTTAGCGTTTGCTATTTCAACGTCTATCTTGTGCTGCGCGCTGTCCTTCTGACCCTGAAGGAGATTGAGGTTGGCGTTGGTAGCCTCCTGCGCCAAGCCCTTCTTGATGAGGCAGTTGCGGGCGTAGCCGTCCTTTACCTCTTTGATCTCGCCCTTTTTACCCGTGCCTTGCACATCCTGCAGTAATATTACCTTCATATTATACCCTCCGTCTATTGAGTGTTATTGACTGTTAAAATATTCGTCTATCGCCGTGTGGAGCTTTTCAACGGCTTCCTCGGCGCTTATGCCGTATAGCTGCGCTCCCGCCATCGTCTGATGACCGCCGCCGTCGTTTATCTTGTTGCCCATGCTCTCCATAATGACCTGAACATTCACCTTTCCGAGAGACCTCGCGCTGATGCTCCAGCCGTTTTCTATCGGGTAAACGGTAAAGGAGGCGTCCACGTTGCGGATATACAGCATCTCGTCCGCCGCCTGCGAGCACAATACCCGCATCTCCGAAAAGCCTTCCTCAACGAGCGCTATGGCGCATCTTCCGCGGTATATCTTGGCGGAAGAGATTATCGCGGATTTGCGCGATTTGCTTTCTATTGAGGTATCGAACAGCTTTTTCACCGCGATGGTATCCGCGCCGAGCTTTTTAAGATACGCCGCCGCCTCGAACGTCGAAACGCCCGCCCGCATTACGAAATCCTTCGTATCGAGCGTTATTCCCGCAAGCAGCGCCTCCGCCTCGAGCGGCTTTAAAACAACGTCGCTGCTCAGGTACTGTATGATCTCCGTTACGAGCTCGGAAGCCGAGGAGGCGTTCGATTCCTGGCAGCGCACCGCGAATTCGGTTATAGCTCCCGCGGAGAGCCTGTGGTGGTCGATTATCGCCACTCTGTCCTTCTGCGCCATTTCGTAGAGCTCCGGATCCTCGAGCTTTTTGAGGATATGCGTATCGACGATTATCAACGCCGATCTCGGCGATATCCACTGCTTTGCCTCCGCCGGTTCTATCGCTACGGCGGTGTCGTACTCCTCGAATCTGTCGAACAGATTACGGGCGTTCGTTTTGGTCTCGTCGCGGAAGCGCGCCACGGTATAAGCGGGCTTGCCCATTCTCCTTATAGCGCAGGTGAGCCCTATCGCCGCGCCGGCACTGTCGAAATCCCCGTAGCTGTGCCCCATGATGTAAACGGTATCGGAGGTAAGTATGAGGTTTTTTATCTCCTCCGCCGCGAGACGTATCTTTACCTTACCGGTGCGCTCCTTGCCCTTGGAGACCGCGCCGAAAGCGTCAAATCCCGAGGCCGTCTTGACGAGCGCCTGGTCTCCGCCGCGGTCTAATGCCTTATCGAGCATTTCCCTCGCGAAGCGCTCGCTCTGAGACAGCGACTCGGCTGTCGTTCCGACGCCTATCGACATCGTTACGTTCTGCCGCTCGCGCACTATTATATCGTGCATACGGTTGATTATGGACATCTTGTCCTCTATCATCTCGCGCAGATATCTGTCCTCGAGAAGTATGAGGAACTTGTCGCCGGTTATTTTCTGGAGCACCGCGTGCTTGTGCGCGAAATACTCCTCCATTTTCTTGTCTATCTCGATCGAAACGGAAGCGCGGTCGCTTTCCTTCGCGCCCGAAAGAAGCTCCTCGTAGTTGTCGACCATGGCGAGCATCGCAACGGGGCGCGACTGCTCGTGCTTTTCCTTTAAGCGCTTATAATCCGTGTTTTCGCGGAAGATGAGCATGGTTATCATTTCGGTGTTTTCGCTTTTGTCCGATTTGAAGACCCTGTCGGTTATACGTTTATCCACGGAGAACTCGTGCGGGGAGGAATACACGCGAAACCACTGCTCACCGTAGCGTATCTCTCTGCCCTCTTTGCCGAAGAGCTCAAGCGGAACGTCCGTTACCTCGTCGATGGTGCTTTTATCCTCGTCGGGGGTGAAGAACGTTTCGGTGAAGCAATCGTTGCTCCAGATGACAGAGCGCGAAGCGTCCACGACGCAGATAGGCATCGGAAACCCGATAAGCGACATCGAATCGGCGCAGCGTATCTCCTTGGAGAGCTGCTGGAAATACCAATACTCGCTTTGGCGTATCTGAAGGAGCTTTCCGAGAGTTATCCCCGAGACCCCGATCAATATTGGCAGAGATACCCAGAACATCACTTTATCATCGCGGAAAACATAGACGTCCACGCCGATAAGAATGATTATCAGCGCGCACACCGCCGCGAGAAGCACGTTGGATTTATAGAAGTTCCGCATATCCTCACCCCGCCTTTTGAAAATATTATCTTACACTTCCATTATTATGGGAAGTATCATCGGGCTGCGCTTTGTTTTCCGGAAGATGAAATCCGAGAGCTCGTCGCGCATAGCCGATTTGATGTTGCCCCACTCGCGCACGCCGCGGTCGAACAGGTCCTCCATAACGCCGTTCATAAGCTGCTTCGCCTCGTCGAGGAGCTCCTCGCTCTCACGGACGTACACGAAGCCGCGCGATACTATGTCGGGACCCGCTAGAACCTTGCCCGTCTCGCGTTCTATCGTCGCGACGATTATCATAACGCCGTCCTCGGCGAGGTGCTTTCTGTCGCGGAGCACAACGCTGCCCACGTCGCCTATCCCGAGACCGTCCACCATTACCATGCCGCTGGGCACCGTTCCCGTAAACTTCATATCAACGCCGTCCGTTTCAAGAACGTCCCCCAGACCCGCTATAAACGCGCGGTCTTCCGGGATACCCATGCCCTCGGCGAGCTTAACGTGCTTTTTCAGGTGCTTGTACTCTCCGTGTATCGGCACGAAAAACCTCGGCTTTGTAAGCGAGATCATCATCTTCAGCTCTTCCTGGCAGGCGTGACCCGAAACGTGCACCTCGTACATACTCTCGTAGATAACGTCCGCGCCCTGCTTCATAAGCTCGTTCACGACCTTCGTAACGAGCTTTTCGTTGCCGGGTATCGGGTTCGCGGAGATGATTATGAAATCGTTCGGGGTGATGGTGACCTGCCTGTGGTCGCCGCTTGACATTCTCGAAAGCGCCGAGAGCGGCTCGCCCTGAGAGCCCGTGGTGGCTATCACCAGCTCCTCGGGATCGTATTTGTTCACGTCCTCGATGTCTATGAGCGTCCCTTCGGGGACTTTAATGTAATTCAGCTCAACAGCCTTCGCGATAACGTTCGTCATGCTCCTGCCCGAAACCGCGACGCGCCTGCCGTGCTTTACAGCCTCGTCGATTATCTGCTGTATCCTGTGGATATTACTGGAAAAAGTCGCGATTATGATGCGCTTGCCCTCCGCCCTCGCGAAAAGCCCCTTAAAGCTCTCGCCGACTGTGCTTTCGGACTTCGTGTAGCCGGGACGCTCCACGTTGGTGCTTTCGCTCATCAAAGCGAGTACGCCGCGGTTGCCCAGCTCCCCGAAACGCGCGAGGTCAATTATCCCGCCCTCTATGGGGGTGTAGTCCACCTTGAAGTCTCCCGTGTGCACGATAATGCCCGCGGGAGTGTGTATAGCGAGCGCGCAGCTGTCGGGAATGGAATGGTTCACTCTTATGAACTCCACGGACATACAGCCCATTTTCACGTTTCGGCGCGGCTCGACTACGTTAAGGCTCGCCTGCGAGAGCAGCCCGTGCTCCTTGAGCTTGCCCTCGACGAGACCGAGAGTAAGCCGCGTTCCGTAAATCGGGACGTTTATCTTCTTCAAAAGATACGGCAAAGCACCGATGTGATCCTCGTGTCCGTGCGTGATGACGATACCGCGGAACTTGTCCTTGTTCTTCTCAAGATAGGTGAAATCGGGAACGACAAGATCCACGCCGAACATCTGGTCGTCCGGGAACGCCAGACCGCAGTCCACGATGAACATATCGTTAGAGCACTCGTATACATAAAGGTTCTTTCCTATTTCGTTAAGTCCGCCCAGCGCGAAAAATCTCACGGGCGTGGAGCGGTTCCCGCGCTGCTCGCGGGGCTTGTGCGCGCTTTGAGATCTCGCGTTCGCGGAGGTCTCACCCGAGCCTCTCCCGAGCACCGGCGTTTTTTCAGCCTTATTCTGCCGCGCCGCGAATATCTCGTTCTTATTCTGACGTGCCGTGAACACCTCGGGCTTGCGGTTTTTGAGCGGCGGAGTGTTTTTGTACGCCTGCTTCTTCACATCGTTTTTAGCGCTTCTGTCGGGCTGCTTTTTCGAAATGTTCTCCTTTTCGCTGAGCAGGCTTTTATTCGACAATAATCCCATACTTCTTCCTTTCTAAACGGCAGACGGGACAAATGAAGCCGAGCGCCCCGCGGCGCTTGAAGATCGGTTTGGCGCACGAAAAACGCGCGGTCAGCCCCATAGCTTCCGTTCGCAAAATGTTCTTTTTAGATTTTAATGTATGATTTTCGGTCAAAAGGAGCATCCGCGGTTTTCTCAATTTATGGATCGGAATTACAGTGACTAAAACGCCGCAATTTAAAGACAAAAATTTCCGTTTCTCTTTCGCACATAGAAACATTGTTTCCGTCAAATCATAAAGAGGATATTCCAATTGACAAAATGACCTTTGATTATACGATTAGTATATACCCGCGGTTCTCCGCGAGCTGATTATGTAACGCCGCTCCAAGCGGCAAATTGTTCAAAGCTTCCAAAAACGGTAAATACATATCTATTATTATACCTCATTCCGGCAAAAATGTCAAGGGGGTTATTTCCGTAAATTCAAAATTCCGTTCGGCGAGAGGGAAAAGAGAAAATTACCTCGGAGACATAATTTATCCGCCGATTATTTCAAATCATAATCGCGGCGCGCGGGCGAAAAATAGGTGAGCCGCGAAAAAACGCGGCAAAATTCCTGAAAGGCTGGAACTGTTATGATAAAACGTTTACGATATAAAATAGTTTCGGGGGCGGCTGCCGCAGTTGCGGCGGGCTTAGCGGCAGCATTCGCTTATCTTCACGCCGTGCTCCCTTTAAATATATGCACCGAGACGGGCACGGAGCTCTGCGCCGCGGGGTTTGCTCCCGTATCCCTTAAAAGCACCGAGGACGGCGCGGAATATATTCTGGCGGGTATACCTATAAAGCGCGCGGAGGTAACGGAAAAGGAGCGCCGTTATGTTATCCCGAGCGGAAAGCCGTTCGGGATAAAGGTGATGTCAGACGGAGTTATAGTCGCAGATACCGCCGAGGGCTCTCCCGCGCGGAAAAGCGGACTTAAAACCGGCGACGTAATCACCTCCGTGAACGGCGCGGAGGTATTCACCAACGAAGAACTCGCGGATGCCATCAACAGCTCCGGGGCTTTCGCGGACATAGTTTTCAGGCGCGGAGACCGCGAGATATCGGCGAGCGTCGAGACCGTTCTTTCGGACGGAGTGCGCAGGATCGGCGCTTGGGTGCGCGACAGCGCGGCGGGCATAGGCACGCTCACCTTTGTAGACCCCGAAACGCGGGAGTTCGGCGGGTTGGGGCACGCCGTCAGCGACATTTCCACCGGAGACCCCGTTCCTCTGGCGAGCGGACAAATAACCGAAGCGGAGGTCTACGATGTTATAAAGGGTGAGAAGGGCTCCGCGGGCGAGCTCTGCGGGCATATTTTAAGCGAATGCGAGACCGGCGAAGTCCTCCGGAACACTCCCACCGGAGTATGCGGACAATATTTCGGAGAGATCGAGGGCGAAGCCGTTCCCGTGGCGTTCACGCAGGAGGTAAGAACCGGCGCGGCGTCCGTGCTCACGGCGATAGACGGCGGCGAGCCGCGCGAGTACGCCATAGAGATAGAGCGCATAAACCTCGCCGATCTGAAAGGCTCGAAGGGTATGCTTATAAAGATAACAGACCCCGAACTGCTCGAAAAAACCGGCGGCATAGTCCGCGGCATGAGCGGCAGCCCAATAATCCAGGACGGACAGCTGGCGGGTGCGGTAACCCATGTTCTGCTCAGCGACCCGGCGAGAGGGTACGCGGTTTTCGCCGAAAGTATGCCGGCGGTGTATTGAACAAGAAGCAAGAGGTTAGAGGTTAGAGGTTAGAGGTAAGAGTTTGGGGGTTCTTACCTCTAAAACTCTTATCTCTATTTGCCTGCTTTAGTGCTTTGCAGAACGAGTGCCTCAAAGCCGCCGTCTGCAAACGCCACTTCTACTCGCATCCCGCTGCGCAATTCGCCGCTGACTATCATTGAAGAGAGCATATCCTCGATGTCGGTTGTTATTCTCCTGCGCAGCGGTCTGGCGCCCATGCCTTCCTCGAAGGCGCTTTCGCACAGGCGCTTTTCCGCGGAGGGCGCGAACGTGAGCTCTATGCCGCGCGTTTTCGCGCGCGCAGCCACTTCGCCCAGCATTTTCGCGCATATCTCTTCCATACTGCCGCCCGAAAGGCTCTCGAAAACGACAACGCTGTCTATGCGGTTTAAAAGCTCGGGACGGAACTGCTTTTTCAGCGCCTTCATCACGTCCGCACTGCCGCCCTTCGCTCCGCCGAAGCCGACGGAGCGCTTCTGGAGCTCCTCAGCGCCGACATTCCCCGTCATGATGACGATTGTGTTCTTGAAATCCGCCGTCCTGCCGTCGGAAGCGGTAAGCTTGCCGTCCTCCAATATCTGGAGCAGAATGGTGAGCACCTCGGGGTGCGCCTTTTCCACCTCGTCGAACAAGACCACGCTGTAGGGATTTGAGCGCACTTCTTTTATAAGCCGTCCCTGCTCCTCATACCCTACATATCCGGGAGGAGAGCCTATCAGCTTGGAAACGGAGTGCGGCTCGGAAAACTCGGACATATCGAAGCGGATAAGGCGCTTTTCATCGCCGAAAACGCCCTCCGCGAGCGACCGCGAGAGCTCCGTTTTGCCAACTCCCGTTTCCCCGAGGAACAAAAACGAACCCGTCGGGCGGTTCGGGTCTTTGAGCCCCGCTCGCCCTCTGCGCACAGCGTTCGCGACGAGCTTCACTGCGTTTTCCTGACCGATGACCCGCTCGCGGAGCAGCTCCTCCAGTCCCGCGAGCCGCTTGCCCTCGTCCTCGGTGAGGCGGGCGGTTGGTATACCGGTGACCGCCGAAACGGCGGCGGCAACATCCTCTTCGCCGACTATCACGCGCTCGCGAGGCGGCTTCTCCTTTGTGACACGGTAAAACGTCGTCTTTGTGGAAACGCGTTCGGTGCGGGCTCTTGCGGCAGCTTCGTCTATGAGATCTATTGCCTTGTCGGGAAGGCGGCGGTCCGCGAGATACCGCTCCGAGAGCTCCACAGCCGCTCTTATTGCGCCATCCGTTATCACGGCGTGGTGGTGCTCCTCCAAACGCGAACGCAAGCCCTTCAATATAGACACCGCGCCCGCTTTATCGGGCTGAAGGACGGTTATCGGCTGAAAGCGGCGGTCGAGGGCGCTGTCCTTCTCGATATAGCGGCGGTACTCGTCCGTTGTGGTAGCCCCGATAAGGCATATTTTCCCGCGCGAGAGGAGGGGCTTTAAGATGCTCGCCGCGTCGATAGCGCCCTCCGCCGCGCCCGTGCCGACTATCATGTGTATCTCGTCTATGAACAAGATGACCTCGGGGTTTGCCATCGCCTCGTCGAGGGCGTTTTTCAGGCGTTCCTCGAAATCGCCGCGGTATTTTGCCCCCGCGAGCATCGCGGAAAGGTCGAGCGCGAATACCCTCTTGTCCGAGAGCTCAAACGGCACGGAGCCGTAAGCCACGCGCTGCGCGAAGCCCTCCACGACGGCGGTCTTGCCCACACCCGCGTCCCCGATAAGGCAGGGGTTGTTTTTGGTACGCCTTAGCAGTATCTGCACAAGGCGCTCTATTTCGGTATCTCTTCCGATGACCGGGTCGAGCCTTCCCGACCGCGCCTCCGCGGTGAGCTCGCGCCCGTATTTCGCGAGCGCCGGGAGATCGTTTTTGGGTGCTTCCGCCTTCTTGCCGGGCGCTTTTTTCGCGTTCTGCTCGTCGAACCGCGGCGGCTCGTAGCCCTTGGCGGAGATATTCGCGCATAGCTTGGCGGCGTCTCCGTGCTCGCACAGCATCGAATACGCCGTGCACTCGCGGTCTGTCAGCATTGCGAGCAGAATATGCTCCGTCCCGACGTAAGCGTCGTTTTTCGCGGAAGCGCAGGCGCGGGCGTTCAGCAGCAGCTTCCGCAGACGCGGCGAGAAGTCGTTTTCCGAGAGCTCCGCGCTCTGTCCGAGACCTATCCGCTCCTTGAGCTGCATGATAAGATCGCGGAAGCGTATCCTCTGTCTCGCGAGCAGCGCGCCCGCGGCGCTTTCCGGTGACTTCGCGAAGGCGCACAGCAGGTGCTCGCTCCCTATATATGTGTGACCCATCTGCCCGGCGATGGTTATCGCGCACCCGAGAGCCTCGGCTGCCTCTCCCGAAAAGGGCGGAGTTGTGTTTTGATTTGACATCTTTATTCCTCCGATCTCAATAATTACTAACCTATTATTGGAAATTTTAGAAGGATTATGCAAATCTTTTTATCTGCATTACATACAAAAAATCCGTCCAAGTCTCTCCCTCCAAACGTTCCTGCGAACGGTTTCTTGGGGGGACTTGGACGGTGTTATTTAAAAGCAAAAAGCTCGCACCGCCGAGGCTGTCGCCTCGGCTAGCCAAACCTCATTGCCTCCGCTTCGCTGCGGCAATGAGGCTTGCTTGCGACTTTTTGCACTCTTCGCTTGCGGTGCGGCTTGAGATCAACCCTCTTCGCGCGAACGAATAAGCTCCGCGTAAAAGCCGCCGTTTTTGATAAGCTCGGCGTGAGTGCCCTGCTCGACGATATGCCCCGACTTCATTACAAGTATACAATCCGCCTCCCTTATCGTAGACAATCTGTGGGCTACCACAAAGCTCGTTCTGCCCTCCATGAGCTTGTTGAACGCGTTTTGTATCTTCATTTCGGTGCGGGTGTCTATAGAGCTGGTCGCCTCGTCGAGTATCAGCATAGGCGGCAAGGCGAGCATTACTCTCGCTATCGAAAGCAATTGCCTTTGCCCCTGCGAGAGCTCCGCGTCGTTGGTTATCACCGTGTCGTAGCCCTGCGGAAGACGCTTTATGAAGCTGTGCGCGTGCGCCGACTTCGCCGCCGCGATTATCTCATCGAGGCTCGCTTCGGGCTTGCCGTAGCTTATATTCTCGCGCACCGTGCCCTTGAACACCCAGGTCTCCTGCAAAACTATCCCGAAGCTTCCGCGGAGGCTGTCTCTTGTGAGCTCCTTTATCGGCTCCCCGCTTACCCGTATCTCTCCGTCAGAAACGTCGTAGAACCGCATGAGCAGATTGATGAGCGTTGTTTTTCCGCAGCCGGTTGGTCCCACTATCGCGATATGCTGCCCGCTTCTTACGTTAAGGTTCAGATCCTCTATAAGCGGTTTTGAGGGAACGTAAGAGAAATCCACGTTATCAAGATCAACACGGCTGTCGCAGTGCTCGAGCACCTTCTTGCCGCTGTCGGAACTCTCCGCGGGAGAATCTATCAGCGCGAAAACTCTCGCGGCGGAAGCGAGCGCGTTCTGAAGCTCCGTCACAACACCGGAAATTTCGTTGAAGGGCTTGGTGTACTGGTTGGCGTACTGCAAAAAGCAGCTCAGGTCTCCGACGGTAAAGCCGCCGCTCACCGCCTTTACCGCGTTGAGAGCTCCGAAAACTCCCACGCCCGCGTACACGAGCGAGTTTACAAAACGCGTGCAGGGATTTGTGAGCGCGGAATAGAACTGCGCTCTTCTTCCGCAGACGTTCAGGCGCTCGTTTATCTCGCCGAACCGCGCCTTTGCGCTCTCCTCAAAGCCGAAAGCCTTGACGAGCCTTTGACTTCCTATATGCTCGTCGATATATCCGGTGAGCTCGCCCTTTATCGCGGACTGCTCCTTGAACTTCCCGAAGCAGAGCCTTGAGATGACAGCCGCCACCGCGAACGAAAGCGGCGTTATGCAAACGACAACGAGCGTTATCTGCCAATTCAGCGACACCATGAACACAAGCGTTCCGATAATGGTGACCACTCCCGTGAAAAGCTGCTGAAATCCCTGCAAAAGTCCGTCCGATACCGCGTCCACGTCGTTTACGGCGCGGCTGATTATGTCGCCGTGAGAGTTGGAATCGATATACGCCAGCGGAACGTTCTGCAAATGCGAGAAGATGTCCGTTCGCAGAGCCTTTACCGTTTTATGCGTCACAAGGTTCGTGGAAAAATACATAAACCACTGGAGCAGCGCGACGGCGGGTATCACCGCGGCTATCGTTATAAGAATGGGGATCATTCTTTCAAAGTCCGTCCTTTCGCCGATACAGTCAATAGCTCTGCCTATCAGAACGGTAGTATAAAGCGACAGCAGAACGCTGCCCGCGGCGCACGCTATCGCGAGCACTACGGCGGGTATCTGCCCCTTCATATAGCGGAGGATACGTCCGAGAGCTCCTTTTTTCTCATTACCCATTTATGCCGCCCTCCTTTTCCTGTTCCCGCAATTCCTCTTCCGTATATTGAGTGGCGCAAATTTCATGATAGACCGCGCAGCTTTTGAGAAGCTCCGCGTGCGTGCCGATGCCCGCCGCTCTGCCGTCGTCGAGCACTATTATCTTATCTGCGTGCATTATGGAATTCGCGCGCTGCGAAACTATCACCGCGGTGACGTTCTCGAGCTCCTTTACCGCCTTCCGAAGCTTCGCGTCCGTGGCGTAATCGAGCGCCGAGGAGCTGTCGTCGAGTATCAGTATCTCGGGGCTTTGCGCAAGGGCTCTCGCTATTGTGAGCCTTTGCTTCTGTCCGCCCGAGAAGTTCTTTCCGCCCTGGAGTATCGGCGCGTCGAGCCCGCCTTCCAGCCCGTCCGTAAACTCCTTTGCCTGAGCCGTTTCGAGAGACTTCCGTATCTGCTCGTCCGTGATATCGGTGCGCCCGAGCGTCATATTCCCGCGCAGAGTGCCAGACAAGAGCTCCGCCTTCTGCGGAACTACGCCTATAAGTCTCCTTAACTCCTCCGAAGGATAATCGCGGACATCCGCGCCGTTTATTTTCACGCTTCCGCTGCCGCAGTCGTAGAAACGGCACAACAAATTCACAAGCGTTGTTTTTCCGGAGCCCGTGCCGCCTATCACGCCGAGAGTTTCCCCGCGGTTCAGCGTAAATGTTATATCGTCCAGAGAGTTTTCGCCTCCGGAATAGGAGAAGCACACGTTGTCAAATTCAATAGCAGGCGCGTTTTCATCGCGTTCCGGGGAGCTTTCCGCTCCCTTTACCGAGCTCTCCATATCAAATATCTCGTTGATACGCGCCGAGGAAGCTGCCGCCTTCGTGAAGATAGTCACAAGATTTGCCACGACCACGAGCGCCAATGATATTTGGGTCATATAGTTCACGAGAGCTATTACGTTGCCCTGCGTCATGCCGTCTATGCCCTTATCCGTAAAGTCCGCGCCGAAATACACTATCAGCAGATACGCCGCGTTCACCGCTATGAATATCAGCGGATTTAAAAGCGCGTTTATCCGCCCCGCCTTTACGGCGAACGAACGGTATTCCTCCGCCGTTTCCTCAAAGCGCCGCTTTTCATGCTCCTGCCGCGAAAACGCCCTCACCACGCGCACGCCCGTGAGATTTTCGCGCGTTATCCTCGATATCCCGTCCAGCGACTTCTGCTGTTTTTTGAACAGCTTTACAGTCGCCTTCATCACCGGCACCATAACGCAGACGATAAGCGCCATTGCCCCCAAAAAGATAAGCGACAGCCGCGGCGAGATCGTGAAGCTCATCACCGCCGCTCCCACGACCAGAAACGGCGCTCTCACCACGAGCCTTATCAGCATTGCCACGGCGGTCTGAACTTGGTTCACGTCATTTGATATCCGCGTGACGAGCGCCGGAGTTCCTATCTTATCCAATTCCCTGTACGACAGCGTGTTGATATGCGCGTACAGGTCTCTCCGCAGCGCCGTACCAACGCCCTGCGAAGCCACGCTCGCCATATACTGACACACCAAAGCGCACGACAGCCCCAATACCGCCAACAATATCAATATAAGCCCGTGCCTTCGTATATAATCGCTGTCGCCGTTCTTTATGCCCACGTCTATGATCTTCGCCATTACAAGCGGCACGATCAGTTCAAAGATCGCCTCCGTCAGCTTACACAACGGACCTATCGTGACATTGACCTTGAACTCTTTTAGATATTTTGCAAGTCTGAACAATTTTTCCACCTCTGTAAATTAAAAAATTTCCGATCGCATCTTGGTTTATGATTATGAAATGCGAGTGGTGTTTTTATGTAATGCGAGCGGTGTTATCTAAAAAAATTTCGCGAACCGCTCACTCCGCTTCGCTCCGTTCGCTAGCCGAGCACCACTGAACACTCTCCGCTTCGCTCCGAGTGTTCAGCGGCGCTCGCTTTCGCAAAATTTTACACGCTCTTGGAGTGAAATGCAGGATATGACGTGAATTTTCTCGCTCTTGGAGTGAAATACGGAATATGACGTGATTTCACTCGCTTTGGGAGCATAATACTTTACATTATTACCTTACCATTTTCCGCACAACAAAAATTATACCACGATTTTCCGAAAAAGTCAATCGTTAACTTAAAAAAACTCTTTTTCGGAGATTTGATGAAAAATAGCAAATTGTAAGTTTGTCAATTATATTGGAAAAATTTGTTTATGAATTTGACAGGCAACAGCCGGCTTTGACTTGTACTTGTCCGGAAGCAGCTCCAGCTTCTTCATTATCCTGTAAAGGCTTTCCGGGCGGCAAGTGTGGGCATTTTTCCTAAGCCTGTGCCAAAGCTCGGTTGGACCAAGCTTCGGATTGCGGCTGTATCTGCGAATCATACCGAGTTTGTAAAACGCTGATCTTTGCGTTTCTATATACTGATTAGTCCTATATGAAGCGGGAGCAAATATCGCTATTCCCGTTTCGCACTTGTTTATATGCCGACAGAGTTCTTTCCACTTACCAAACGCGGCAACAAGCGTAGCGTCAGGGCGCTGCATACTTAATATCGCGCTCACTCCGTACAGCCCTTTGGCGTCCGGGCGGCTTTGCAGACCGCTCGGCGAGACTACCAAGCGGTTTGAGATTGACGATTACGCAAGATTCAAGTATGACAAATCACAATAGGCTGACGCGCTTATCATTCTCCGCGTTGAGGAGATTGCGGAAAATAAAGGCGTTACGATGACCGAGGTATCGCTGGCGTGGCTGCTGCAAAAGGTCGACGCGCCCGTAATGGAAGTTACCAAGCGTTCTCATATAGACGGCGCGGTAAAAGCCGCCGACCTTGAATTGACGGCGGACGAAGCAAAATATCTTGAGGAACTGTATGTTCCGCACGAGCTTGCGGTAGTAATGGCGCAGAACGGCAAGCAGTCGGCGGGCGATGTAGTTTGAATGAGAGGAAAACCAATGAATATATTTGTAAAGAGAATTGGCCGGAAAGTTGATCGACCCGACCGCCGACCCGGAATTTGAGGAATTTCTCCGGGCTCAGCGGCACACATACGAACTGACACATAAGCTGAACAATATGCCGTACTTGGGCGATGAAATAAAGCCTGTGCTGAAAGAACTTTTTGCCGAGTTTGACGACAGTACGATGCTTATTCCGCCTTTTTACACGGATTTCGGAAAAAACACAAGAATCGGCAAGGGCTGTATGATACAGCAGTGCTGCTTGTTTTTTGACCGCAGCGGTATCACTCTCGGAGATAACGTACAGCTTGCGCCGAAAGTAAATCTTGTTACGCTTAACCACGACCTTTCCCCTAACGGGCACATAAAAGCGGCGATCTGTAAGCTTATCGTTATAGAGGATAATGTTTGGGTGGGAATAAACTCAACGATACTGCCGGGCGTTACGCTGGGGAAGAATTGCGTCGTTACCACCAACAGCGTTGTGACAAAGGACGTTCCCGAAAATGTTATTGTAGCGGGAAATTCCGCTAAAATAGTAAAGCGGATCTAACTTTTGGAAAGTATTCGGAGATTTGAAAATCATAGCTTTATGTGCAAATAAGCAAACACGTAAGAACAAATCCCGACAAATTTGCGGTCTGCGGCTATTCCGCCGCATAATTATCCAAAATCAACCGACAATTCCGAGCCTATACCCGATACACTGATAATGTTTTTCGCCTCTGCCGGACATTCAAATTCCGTGTTTTCTCCGTTTTTATAAAGAAAACCGTGCATTTCCTGCCATTATTCATTACGACGGGGCAGTTCTCCTCGGAAATGTGAATTACGGTTTTCGCCTTCCATTGATTTATGTCGAGCCGTCCGCAAACACGGTCAAGGATTATGTCATAGTCCTCGCGTGAAGTAAATTCAATGCTGCCCGAGCTTTGGCGAATATCCGCAAGCTTCGCGTTTCCGTCAAATTCAAGGCGAGAGATATTCAGACAGTTAATTTCAAGCAAATTAACATCGGCGGAAAGCTCCGCGCGGTCGGTGAATTGTTCGGGAAGAATGATTTCGACAGAAAGCTTATTCTGTGCGTCCGACTTGGACATTTCACTGCTTTTAATGCAGTTCACGTCAAGGCAGCTGCTGCATTCGTTAAACTTTATTTTGAACAATTCCCCGATGTTTGAGAACGTGTCGGATTTAAGAATGACGCGTATTTTCCCGATGCTGTCCGAGCGGATTTTAATTCTTTCGGCATACCCGATTTTTATATCGAAACGTTTGATCCGCTCAATATCATACGCCGTTTCGCATGTGTAAATATCGGGGATATGCGCCTTTTCACGGACGTCAGCGCTTACAAGCTCGTCAAGGGTTGTATTGAAAATCTCGGCAATAATAACTATATTTTCAATAACGGGCAGCCCCTTGCCGTTTTCATCATTCTCCGCTTGGTGAACCACAATCTTGTTGATCAGCTCATTCAGCAGAGGCGCAGTGAGCTCCGTCAGCTCGGTGTACTTGCGGACGAGCGCCAGCCACTTTTCCGCTCCGTCGGTATCTTGCGCGGATTTGTCAAGCTTGGCTTGGAGTTCCTGTTTCTTGTTCTCAAGCTGCGTTTGCTCCTCTTGGTACTTCGCCGAGAGCATTGCGAAATTTCGCTCAGTAATTGTTTCTTTCGCTCTGTCCTCGTACATCTTGGCGAACAAATTATCAAGCTCATTGAGCCGCTTTTCGGTTTTCGTCAGCTCTTTCTCAGTGCTCGCGTTCTCCCTCGCCCGCTGCTTGTCGCCGCTTTTTAGCAAACGTTGGAGCAGTTCGCGGTCGTCTTTTTTGTGGACCTGAGATATCCAATATTGCAGTCTGGCAAGCACAACGGCGTATATCACATCGTAGCGGATATAGTGTCCCGAACATTTTTCCTTGCCGTATTCACTGTAATTCGTACACATATAATATCGTTTTTCACACGTCCTTGCGGTAGCGTTTTTGTGCATATACCGCAATGTCCGACCGCAGTCCGCGCATTTCAGAAGACCCGCGAAAATCTGCGTTTCACCGTTTTTAACGGGACGCTTTCGGCTGTTAATATGTGCGTGAGCTTGATCCCACAGTTCTCTTGAAATAATAGGCTCGTGAGTATTTTCTATGGTATACCACTCGCCTTTTGGTCTGAGAACCTTTTTCTTGTTCTTGAACGATATAGCGGTCTGCTTGTTGTGAATGCTATTGCCGATGTACACCTTGCTGGAGAGGATCGCTTTGATATGCGCCGTAGTCCACTGATGCCGCTTGCTTTCGGGCTGCCCCTCGAAGATGTGAGCGAATGTTCCGTATCTTTGGTAGTTCAGCCAGACTGGGGTCGGGATATGCTCTTCGTCAAATATGCGGCGGATTTTGGCAGCTCCCACGCCGTGCGCGGCAAGGTCGAATATCTTTTCCACTATCCACTGCGTGTCCTCATCGGGAATAAGTTTTCCCTTGACTTCGGGATGCCATTTGTAGCCTATCGGAGCGCATGGACTATATGTACGCATAGCCGCCTTAACTTTTTTGCTTGTCTGCCGAGCGTGCATTTCGTTCAGAATGTTGAGGAAAGGCGCGATCTCGCTTTCGCCTTTTTCGGTGTCAACGCCGTCGGCTACCGCAATATATCTCACGCCCTTTGACGGGAAGTAGAAGTCGGTGTATTGCCCCGTGAGAATGTAGTTTCTGCCGAGTCTTGACAGGTCTTTCGTGATCACGCAGTTGATTTTTCCGTCCTCGATATCGTCTATCATGCGCTGAAAACTCGGTCTGTCGAAGTTCGTGCCGCTCCAGCCGTCGTCAACGTACTCTCCGATAATATTGAGATTTTGCTCTCTGCAATATTGAGTAAGCATATCGCGCTGCGTGGATATGCTCCCGCTCTCGCCTTTCAGCTCGTCGTCGCGGCTGAACCTTAGATAAAGTGCTGTGTTATATTGTTGCTTCATTTTTACCTCCATCAGGATCATGATGATCATTTTGACCTCAACATCATATCTAAATAGTCCCTTTGAGTTTTTTGTAACTCCCGCCTCGCTGCCCTTGACGATCTCTTCGGCGAGCTCCCTTGCGATGATATTTTTCTTCTTTCCGAGCTCCAGATCGGAGACATATTTCTGAATTGCCGCCGCGATAAACTCCGAGCGCGACCTTGAATGCTGCGCTGCGTATTTGTCGCATAGCTGCAATGTTTCCTTGTCCAAACTGATACCTATT
>CAYVSV010000030.1:0-24919 GCA_964454205.1 uncultured Ruminococcus sp. | reverse complement strand
CCTCCATAACGCTCTTCATATCGAACAGGCAGCAGTTCATCGTATCGCGCCGCGCGCTCATATCGTGAACGTAGATGTAGCCGTCTCTGCACGCCTGAAGCTCCTCGGAGGTCATAAAGAACTTCTGATACAGCTCCTTGTTCAGTTCGTTAAATATAAGCGAACGCTTTGTGGACACCAGCGCCGAATCCGAGTTGGAGTTTTCCTTATCCCCTATATACATTATGCTCTGCGACTTTACATACACCTCGTCGAGCATGTGCACGAAATCCTGCTTGTAGTTGCGGTAATCCTTATAGCTCTTCGCCACCGCGGGATTTGTCGCCTCCAGAGCGCTCTCCACGATATTATGCATCTTCGCTATCGTTATCTCGCTTTTGTTTTCCGCCTCGGTCATCGCCTCAGCTTTATCCGTCACGAACTTGCACAGAAAATTCAGCTCCTCCTCCGTGAAGCTGTACATCACCCGCGCCGCCGACTTATTCACGGCGTTTACGACTTTCTGTACGTCGAAATCCTCTAAAGTGTTGTCTTTCTTTATGACACGAATCATAATTCAATACGTCCCTTCTCTGAAGACAAAAAGCTCGCACCGCCGAGGCTGGTCAATACGCATTTATCCCCGCTTCGCTGCGGCAATACGTCTTGCTTGCGACTTTTTGCAACACTTCGCTTGTTGTGTTGATTTTAGTGTTTTGCAAGCGATTTC
Organism: uncultured Ruminococcus sp.; assembly: GCA_964454205.1. Classification (GTDB taxonomy): domain Bacteria; phylum Bacillota; class Clostridia; order Oscillospirales; family Ruminococcaceae; genus CAG-115. The sequence continues at coordinate 24,210 of CAYVSV010000030.1, read as the reverse complement.
CCCGCCGAAGCGGGGAAATCGGAGGTCTTGTGAGGTCTTTGTTTAACAACAGCTTGTGCTCTGTAACTAATTATACCACATTCCGTTGAGCAATTCAAGGGGGTTTTTCAATATATTTATTTTTTGGCGAATTTACACAAATTAGCACGCCTAACCGATTTATGTCCGAGTTTTAAGATAATCACCAATTTCTTCCAGAAACATCTTGCCATAGCGCTCGGCTTTCCGTTCGCCTATTCCCGATATTTCAAGCAGCTCGTCCCTGTTTTTCGGGAGCGCCGCGCACATTCCCCACAGCGCCGAATCCGCGAACACCACATAAGGCGGCACGCCCATTTCCTCCGCGGTTTTCCGCCGAAGCGCCCGCAGCCGCTCGAAGAGGTCGCGGTTTTGGCGCCCGCCGACCGCCGCCTTTGCCGCCGCCTTTTTCGGCACACCGGATTTCGCTTTAGATACGCGCATCGTGAGCCTCTGCCCCGACTTTATGAACTCGTCGGATTTCTCCGTGAGCTGGCACACGCGCCGCTCTCCGCCCGCCTCGAAATATCCCTCCGTCTCCAGATGATCGATAATTCCGCGAACCCTCGCGCGGTCGTCTCCGCGCATTATCCCGTATGTGGATAAGCTTGTGAGCCCCCACTCCTCTATCTTCTTATCCGGAGCGCCGAGCAATATCGTGCAGACGCGCGTTTTCCCAAGCGGGAACCGCCGCTGCTGAAGTCTGAATATACACGAAAGTATCTTCTGCGCGTCCTCGGTTATATCAACGACTTCAAAGCCCTTTGCGCAGTTCCCGCAGTTGCCGCAGCTCCCGCCCGCGGGTCGTTCTCCGAAGTAGTTCAGAATAAATCCGCGCAGACAATCCGCCGTTTTCGCATATCCCGTCATTTTCCGCAGACGCGCCCTGTCCCGCTTTATGAGCCTTTCACGCTCGTCGGCGGGAATGTTCTCTTCGTCGTGACCCGCCTTTATCATAAACTCCGCCAGACCCACGTCCCCGAGGCTGTACAGCATTATGCAGCGCGCGGGCTCGCCGTCTCTGCCGGCTCTGCCCGCCTCCTGATAGTAGCTCTCGAGGTCTTTGGGCATATTGTAATGAACGACCAGCGACACGTTCGATTTGTCGATGCCCATTCCGAATGCGTTTGTCGCCGCTATTACCTCCAGCCTGTCGCAGATGAAGTCGTCCTGAACGCGCACGCGCTCCTCCTTCGACATTCCCGCGTGATAGCTTCCCGCCGCTATTCCATTTCGGCATAACATCTCCGCAACGCTCTCGACGTTCTTGCGCGTGGCGCAGTAGACTATCGCGCTGCCGGAGCGCTCCTCTTTCAGTATATCCAGAAGCTCGGCGTTTTTATCATCCGGCTCGCGTACCTCGAACCACAAGTTCGGGCGGTCGAAGCCGGTAGTGAGCGCAAGCGGCTCCCGAAGCTCCAGAAGCCGTACTATGTCGTTTTTCACGGCGGCGGTCGCCGTTGCCGTGAACGCCGCGACAACGGGACGACGCGCAAGTCCGCGGACAAACGCGCCTATTTTCAGATATGAAGGGCGGAAATCCTGTCCCCATTGCGAAACGCAATGCGCCTCGTCCACCGCCACGAGCGGTATATCGAGCCGTGAGCAGAGGTCGGCGAAGCCCTCGCTCTCAAGGCGCTCCGGCGCAACGTACAGCAGCTTCAGCCGCCCCGTTTCCGCAGCCTCGCACACCTCGCGGTACTCCGCCGCTCCGAGCGTGCTGTTTATGCACGCCGCTTCCACGCCATTCTGCCGAAGGGCGCTCACCTGATCCTGCATAAGCGAAATGAGCGGCGAGATGACTACCGTCGTGCCGCTCATCATAAGCGCGGGCACCTGAAAGCACATGGACTTCCCCGCGCCGGTCGGCATAACGCCCACGCAGTCTCCTCCGCTCAGTATTCTGTCTATTAGCTGCTCCTGACCGCCGCGGAAAGAAGCGTGACCAAAATATTTTCGCAAGACTTCAAGATGAGTCATTTTATTCACCTCGTTTTTACGGAATAATAGCGGTTTTCCCCGCCGGAGGCGGGGAAAACCGCATAAAATAAAACTTTAATTTCCGCATTCTATGCTTATCTCGTTGAATTTTCCGAGAATATCGTCTACTCTGAGCTTCCGCTTTTCCTCGCCGCTTATATCCATAACAGCCTCGCCGCTGTGCATCATGATGAGCCGCGAGCCGTATTCCACCGCGAAGCGCAGATTATGCGTCACCATAAGCGTGGTGACCTTTTTTTCGCTCACCACCCTTTGCGTTATCTCCATGAGGGTCTCGGAGCTTTTCGGGTCGAGAGCCGCCGTGTGCTCGTCGAGTATCAGCAGCTCGATATCGCACATAGTGGCTATCGTGAGCGCGAGAGCCTGCCGCTGTCCGCCCGAAAGAGACCCCGCGAGCGTTCCCATGCGGTTTTCAAGCCCCATATTGCACATCTCCAGCAGAGAGCGGTAATAATCCCCGCGCTGCCTGTTCACGGCGCGCGAAAGCCCGTAGCGCTTGTTTTTGTTATCTGCGAGCGAGAGGTTTTCGAGTATCGTAAGGTCGGCGCAGGTGCCCATTTTCGGATCCTGAAGCACTCTTCCTATGCGCTTTGCGCGCTTGTACTCCGGCACGGCGGTGACGTCCTCGTTTAAGAGCACGCTGCCGCTGTCGGGCTTCATCGTGCCGCATATAAGGTTTAAAAGCGTCGTTTTGCCGCTGCCGTTAGACCCCACTATCGCCGCGAACTCGCCGTCCTCCACCGTAAGGCTGAAATTGTCAAACAGACGGTTTTCGTCGATAGTGCCGCGGTTGAACACCAGATCAATGTTTTGCAGAGCTACCATAACCGTCCTCCCGTATGCCGTTCTTGCCCGAGGTCTTTACAAGTTTCGTGAATATATTGGAGATATGACCGCCCCCTATTATAAGAGCCAGCAGGAATATCCCCGCCTTTATCGCGTTGTTCCACTCCGTCGGAACGCCGAGCTTCAGCACTATCTGATAGGAAGCCTTGTAGATGATGCTGCCGAGGATCACCATCGTCGTGCCCTTCATAAGCTTCACGCGCTTAAACAGGCTTATGCCGATTATTACGGAAGCCAGACCCAGAACCACCATTCCCACGCCCATATTCTGATCGGCGCTGCCCTTGCTCTGAGCGATAACCGAACCCGCCAAAGCCGCGAAGCCGTTCCCGAGCATAAGCCCCCATATCTTGACCGTGCCGGGGTTCTTGCCGAGCATTACCGTGTAGCGGTCATTGTTGCCCGTAGCGCGAAGCAAAAGACCGCTTTTTGTCTTTAGGTACATATCCATCAGTATCTTGCAGACGATAACGATAATAAGCGAGATGAACGTCGTGCGGAGAGCGAAGCCGCCGACGGTTTTCGGGATAACGGCGGCAAGCGAGCTGTTAAAGATCGAATCCTTGGTGAAAAACGAAGCGATAGCCGCTCCGCCCGTTCCTGCCTTTATCAGCACGAAATTCACCGACAGCATTGCCGTGTACATTATGATCCCGCAAAGCAGCGGTATTATCCCGAGCTTTACGTTCATAAAGCCAGTAAAAGCGCCCGCCGCCATTCCCGCCGCGAACGAGATAAGCAGACACAGCCACGGGTTCACCCCGTGGAGTATCAGCACGCCCGTGAGCACCGCCCCCAGCGGGAACGTTCCGTCCACGGAAAGATCGGGGAAGTCCAGAATACTGTAAGTGATGTACATTCCCATTGCCAGCAGCGCGTACATCAGCCCCTCTTCCATGACCCCGATGGCGGTATTGAGGAAAATATCCATTTTTCTTCCCCCTTATCCTAAATTAGAGACTTTCTATATTTCCCCGCCTCCTGCGGAGAAAACACCGAAAATAAGTTTACGATCAGTCTTTGTTTGTGATAACCTTTTCCGCGTCCTTGTAAGCGTCGGGGATAGCCAGCCCAAAGCTGTTCGTTACCTCGGTGTTGAATACGGGTGTGCAGTCCGAGAAGATCATAACGCCCATATCGCTGCACTTCTTGCCGCCGAGCACCTCAACGCCCATTTCCGCGGTCTTTCTGCCGAGCTCCACATAGTCTATGGACATGGAAGCTATGCAGCCGTTCTTTACCTGCTCTACCTCCGAGCCGTAAACGGGAACATTCGCCGCGTTCGCCTTTTCGAGCAGTACGGAGAGATTGTTTACGACGTTGTTATCGGTGAAGTTGTTGATGCAGTCCACCTTGGAAGCGAGCTCCGTTGCCGCCTGCGGGATATCCGCCGCTCCGGAAACGCTCTGATCGACTACCTCGAGCCCGTTTTTCGCGCAGACCTCCTTAAATGTCTTGAGGTGAGAAACGGAATTCGCCTCGGTGTTTGTGTAGAGAACGCCGACTTTCTTCGCTTCGGGCTGAACAGCCTTGATGAGCGCCACTTGTTTATCGAAGTTAAGAACGTCGGATGTTCCCACGCAGGTCTCCAGACCCTTATCCATGCTCTCAGTCAAACCGGCCGCCACGGGATCGGACACGGAGCAGAAGATAACGGGGATATTGCTGTCCTTAGCCGCGGAGTATGCCGATACCGCCGCGGGAGTGGCAATAGCGAAGATCATATCATACTTGCCCGCTACCATGTTCTTCGCGAGCTGATCTGCCGTTTCGGCGCTGCCCTGCGCGTTCTGAAGGTCTATCGTGATATCCGAGCCGAACGAGCTCGCCTTCAGCCCCTCCGCGATACCGTTGTAGCAGTTATCGAGCGAGGGGTGCGGCGCGTACTGTATAATGCCGATCTTCTTGGAGCCGCCCGTGCCGTCTCCCGCGGAACCGCTGCCCCCCGAGCCGCTCTGGGAGCAGCCCGTGAGGGTCATTACCAGCGCCAGAGCGCCGCCGAATATTTTTGCGAGTTTTGATTTTTTCATTTTCTTTTCTCCTTTTGCAATACACATTTTTGGAACCCGGGACAAAAAAATTGTCCCACAAAATGGGACAAGAATTCTCCTGCGGTACCACCCAAATTCACGGACCGCGCCAAATACGGATCCGCGCACTCAATACGCTTAACGCGCGCAGCGTCGCCCCTACTCACCCGCAAAGCGGGCTTCGGTTTGCCCTCGCAAGTCCATTCGTCCGCGTTTCCCTGCCGCGCTCACACCGCCGGCGGCTCTCTGAGAGGTTCTTCACGGATTACTATTCTTGTTCATCGGTTTACAATTTTGTATTATAGCACACTTTTTCCGATTTGTCAAGGGGGGTCAGCCTTTTTTGTGCGATTTTCCCCGCCGGAGGCGGAGAAAACGCCATTAAATCGGTATTATTTACGTCTGTAATCGGTAATATCTCCTATTTTGGCAAAAAGCTCGCGGACTGTCGTTTCTTTTCTTTGTATCTGCTGAAGCTCCTCGTCCGTCGCACCAACGAACTCAACGAAATCGACATGACCGTTCGGCGTGTCTATGCTCTGCACAAGCGTGTCGGGAACGGTGATAAATCCCGTGAGCGCGGACGCGTGCCGCAAGTCAATGCCGTCCTTCTGCCCCGTATATATCCACTCCCACGCGTTGAAAAGCTCGCCGCTGTTGAAGGTTATCTTGGCGATCTGTTCGAGATTTCCGCAGATACAGCGCAGCTCGTCTTCCTCGTCATTAGGGTCGTAGCAGCCCTTTTTCAGCCGCATTGTGAACTCCATTCCGTAACCGCTCCATTCGGGATCGTCCGATTCCTTTTCGTACAGCTCCGAAAGCCCGTAGGTCACGAAATGCCAATAGTCGCCGCCGTCATACACGCTTATGCCGTCAAGCGGGTCGGGACCGCCCAGCCGCCACGGAATGATCGTTGCGTAATGCTTTGGGTTATCCTGACCCGGATATACCTTCTCGAACGCCTCATCAATAGCTTTCCAGCCGACCGCCTCGACCTCTTCTTCGTTTTTCTCGTCCTTTTTCTTCTTGAACGTGTCAAATAATCCCATAAAACCTCCAACTGCCGTGTTACTTTGTACCGAAAAGTCTGTCGCCGCCGTCGCCGATACCGGGGATAATGTACAGTTCCTCGTTGAGTCCGTCATCGACCGCTCCGCAGATTATCTGAACGTCCGAATATGCGTCGTGAAGCGCCTTTATTCCGTCCGGGCACGCCAGCACGCACATAAACTTTATGTTCTTTGCGCCCGCGTCCTTCACAAGCTCCACCGTTTTCACCGCCGAAACGCCCGTCGCGAGCATAAGATCGAGAATGATGACCTCGCGGTTTGCGATATCAAAAGGAAACTTGCGGTAATAATCAATGGCGATATTGCCGTTCTGCTTGTCGCGATAGATACCGACGTGACCCACCTTGGCGGTCGGTACGAGAGCCAACGCACCGTCGACCATTCCCAGACCCGCGCGCATTATCGGCACGAACGCCAGCTTGCGCCCGCTTATCACCTTGGAATTAGCGAGCTCGCCGAGCGGCGTCTGTATCTGCACGTCTTTAAGCGGCAGATCGCGCGTCGCTTCATAGCACATAAACATTGATATTTCGTGCACCAGCTCGCGGAACTCCTTCGCGCCCGTATTCTTATCCCGCAGAAGCGAGACCTTATGCTGCACCAGCGGGTGGTCGCATACGATAACATTCTCTAAATCAGCCATATCATTTTCCCTCCAGCTTCATCATTTTATCAACTCTGGCAGCATGTCTGCCGCCTTCAAATTCGTTTGTTAAGAACTCGCTAACTATCTCCAAAGCCAAGCCCGCACCGATAACTCGCCCGCCCATGCAGAGGACGTTCGCGTTATTGTGCCGTCTCGTGAACTTCGCCGAAAACGTATCGCCGCAAACCGCAGCGCGTATTCCGTCCACCTTGTTCGCGCACATCGACATCCCTATGCCCGTGCCGCACACCAGAATTCCCTTTTCGCACTCGCCGCTTGTTATCTTCTCACAGACCTTCACGGCGATATCGGGATAATCCACCGTCTCGCCGTCACAGCCGCAATCGACAAACTCGACGTTCTGCTCCTTCAAATAACTCTCCACGGCGAGCTTGAGCTCGTAGCCGCCGTGATCGCAACCTATCGCTATCATAAAAATCAACCTCGTTTCATATACTTTTTGTTTATATTATACAGCATTTTCCGCGTTAGGTCAATGGCTTTTAAAAATTAATCCATACGCCTAATTATAGGAAAAATGCTGTTATTTTAAGAGTTTATACAACGCATTATTTTTTTCATAAAATATAAATTCCCAACCAAACGCAGTTGTGCGGCGTACACATTCGAAAATTATTTTTCCGAGCCACGGCTTATCCGTATCAGAAAAAAATTTGGAAACAACACCCTTCAACTCGAACCGTGTGCCCTCCTGTGAACTTTTTTCCCCAAGGAAAAAATATACAATATCCCCCTCAATCAGGAGAATATGCTCAAACGTATTTTCGCCAAAGCTTTTGTGCAGCCACTCCCTATGCTCATTCTCATAGTCGGGATTTTTGAGCTTTAATCCTCTTAAATAATAAATATCCGCTTTTTCGTGATAAAGATCAAGGCTATTACCATTAGGAATAATCTCATAGCCATCGCAAGTTTTTAAATCCAAGGATTTTAAAAACATTTTCTGTTCGTCCGACAAAAAATCAAACTCTCCCATCGAAAGACCAGCATGATTTCTTCTTAAATCACTCATTTTTTCACCCTTCGCAAGCCTCTCCCACTCCGCCCAAGGAAGTCCGAGACAAGTCGGCATAAGCGCTGTTTCCGTAATTACACTTTGCCTTGGAACGAATTGAACCACGCCCTTTCCTCAAAAGCCTTTTTCTTCGGCAAAGTGGGTTCTGTTTCGGCAACGCCTACGGGAAGGAAGCAGACCAACTCATAATCGTCGGGAACATTCAGTATCTGTGCCATTTTATATCCGATCTTATCCTCGTCCGTAATATGCCCCTCATACCAGCAGCTCTGATAACCGAGCTCCGTCAGTGCAATAAGCATATTCTCAATAGCCGCCGAATAATCCTGCACAGCGAAGCACCTGTCCCTGTACGCGTTTATTCTTTGCGTCAGAACACATATCAAAGCAGGCGCGGTCTCACCGACAGGCGGATCTATTACCCCGTGCAGCTTTTCCAATATTTCCTTGTCGTCTACCGCGATAAGGCTCGTTGTCTGCTTATTGCAGCCGGACGGCGCGTCCAAGCCCGCTTTCATTATCGTGATAAGATCGTCCCTCGGAACGGGGAGCGCTTTGTATTTGCCTCTGTAACTATGTCTGTTGGAAATAACGTCAATAATGCTCAATACTGTCACCTCAATGCTAGTTACCCCTTTGCCAGCCGTTCGCGCTCCGCCTGAGGTATCCTTAAATAACTCGGCATAAGCGATGCGGGAGCGATCATGGGAGCGTTCTCTGCCGCGAAGCACACCCCGCTCCCCCGCTGAAACCGCGTTGCGGGAGCGCTCAGCGTGTACCGCTGTTCGGTGAGCTCGTGCGCGAGTTGTGCGCCGTCGCCCGCCAAAATCACTTTTCCATCAAACGCGGAAAGCTCCTTGTCAAGATCCTCGACGGCAATGGCTCTGTCATCGCAAAGCCGCGTTATAACGCCGTTTTCCGACCTGAACAGCGCGTTGTAGAACTGCTTTCTGCGCGCGTCCATACACGCGCAGACGATACCGTCCGTCTGCACGAAATTGTACGCTATCGCTTCAAGCGTCGAAACGCCGACGCACGGCTTGTGAGACGCGTCCGCAAGCCCTTTCGCGGTGGATATCCCGATACGGAGCCCCGTAAACGACCCGGGTCCCGCCGAGACCGCTATTTTCTCCAAGTCCGCGAGCGCAACGCCCGCGCTTTTCAGCATCGCGCTTATCATCGGCAGAAGCGTTTCGGAATGCGTGTGGCTCGTGTTCAGAAACGCCTCCGCGACTATTTTCCCGCCGTCAACGAGCGCGCACCCCGCCGAGATCGCCGAGGAATCTATTCCAAGAACCATCTTCTCACCCCTCAGTCAAAAACCTTTCCCGAAACGGTTATCCTCCGCTCGTTTTCGGAGAGCTTTTCAATGCATACTTTTATAACATTCTCCAGCTCGTCCTCCAGATCGGGAACGTTCTCGCTCCACTCAACGGCGATTACCCCGCCGCGGTCAAGATAATCATAAAATCCGACGGCGTACAGTTCGTCAAAGCCCGATATCCTGTACAGATCGAAGTGAAATATCGGAATACGCGCGGGGTATTCGTGAACGAGCGCGAACGTCGGGCTCGTCACTTCCTCCTCCGTGCCGAAATACTCGGCGATCCCTTTTGTAAAGGCGGTCTTGCCCGCTCCCATTTCACCGCTGTAAAGTATCACGTCGCCCGCACGGAGCTTTTCCGCGGTCTCCTTGGCGAACGCGCGCGTTTCGTTCTCGCTTTTCGTGACCCGTTCCATCAGAACAGCCCCGAGATAACGCCGTTTTCGTCTACGTCGATCTTCTCCGCCGACGGAACCTTGGGAAGCCCCGGCATCGTCATAATATCGCCCGTGTAAACGACCACGAAACCCGCTCCCGAGCTCGCGCGGACGTCGCTTACCGTGATCTCGAAGCCCTCGGGCTTGCCGAGCTTCGCGGGATCGTCCGAAAGCGAGTACTGCGTTTTCGCGACGCAAACGGGCACCTTATCAAGTCCCAGTGCCTCAATGTCCTTGATCGCCTTTTCCGCTTTGGCGGTATACACAACTCCGTCCGCGCGGTATATCTCCTTTGCGACGACCGCTATCTTTTCCTTAATGGAGAGCTTTTCGTCATATATCGGCTTGAAATCGGTCTGACAGCCCGCACAGCGGTCGATAGCCGCGCAGACCTTCTCGGCGAGATCGATACCGCCCTCGCCGCCTTTCGCGAACACGTCCGAAAACGCTACCTCAACGCCCTTGTTCTCGCAGTATTCGCGGACTACGGCTATCTCCGCGTCGGTATCCGTGCCGAAATGATTTATCGCGACAACTACGGGAACGCCGAATTTGTGCATATTCTCTATATGCACGCCGAGGTTCACGATACCCTTTTTGAGCGCCTCGACGTTCTCCGCCGCGAGGTCGGGCTTCGCCACGCCGCCGTTGTATTTGAGCGCTCTGATGGTAGCTACGAGCACCACGCAGTCGGGCTTAAGCCCTGCCGCTCTGCACTTTATGTCAAAGAACTTCTCCGCGCCGAGGTCGCTTCCGAAGCCCGCCTCCGTCACCACATAATCCGCGAGCTTAAGCGCGAGCTTCGTAGCTCTCACGGAATTGCACCCGTGCGCTATATTCGCAAACGGTCCGCCGTGTATCAGCGCGGGGTTGTTTTCCAAAGTCTGTACTAGATTGGGGTTTACCGCGTCCTTAAGCAGCGCGGTCATCGCGCCGACTGCATTCAAATCCCGCGCGAACACTGGCTTGTCGTCATAAGAATACGCGACAAGAATATTCCCGAGCCTCCGCTTCAGATCGCTGAGATCGTCGGACAGACACAAAATAGCCATTATCTCGCTCGCGACTGTTATCTGGAAATGATCCTCGCGCGGTATGCCGTTCGCCTTGCCGCCCATTCCGACAACACAGTTGCGGAGCGCCCTGTCGTTCATATCAAGACAGCGCTTAAACAGTATCCTCCGAACGTCGATATTAAGCGCGTTCCCCTGCTGGATATGATTATCTATCATCGCCGACAGCAGATTATTAGCCGCCGTTATCGCGTGCATATCTCCGGTAAAATGCAGATTGATGTCCTCCATGGGAACTACCTGCGAATATCCTCCGCCCGCGGCTCCGCCCTTTATCCCGAATACGGGTCCGAGAGACGGCTCGCGCAATGCCGCAACCGTCTTTTTTCCTATCCTATTCATTCCCTCACAAAGTCCCACGGACGTGGTGGTCTTTCCCTCGCCCGCGGGTGTGGGATTTATCGCCGTAACCAAAATCAGCTTGCCGTCCTTGTTGTCCTTTACGCGCTCGAACAGCTTCTGCGAGAGCTTCGCTTTGTAATGCCCGTAAGGCTCGATCTCTTCCTCGCTCACCCCGAGCTTCTTTGCTACCTCGCCTATTGTCAGCATTTTCGCCTGCTGGGCGATCTCAATATCAGTAAGCATTATAAATTACCTCCGTGTTTCATTTTAAACAAACGTCTTTTATCCAGCCCGTCACTCCGCGAGGCAGACGCTCACAGTACGGCGTTCCGTCATCGTAGATCAGGTTCGCCTGAACCTGATTTATCATGCAGTGCTGTCCCATTTCCCAACCGTAGAACAGCGACGCTGTTCCGCCGTCGCCGTTTTTCACCCACTCCGGAAAATACATCAGAAATCCCAGCTCCTCCATTTTCCTTATTCTCGGCGCGATATTCTCCGCGAAATCAAAGGTCTCGTCGTGCTGACCGAGCGTCACGAAAACCGAGATGTTATGCCGAGCAATATTCTCAAGCCTTCCGTCCGTCGGAATGTATCCCGTAGAGATCGGGATGATCCCGTCAAGCATTTTCGGGAACTTCTCGGCAAGCTTCCACGTCATCCAGCCTCCAAGCGAGCCTCCCATAGCAAACACTCTGCCCGTGCTTCCTCCTGCCCGAACACGCTCAACAATTCCCTTTAAAGGCTCAAAATACTTCTCCGAGAATGTTTCTGCGAGCTTGCCGTCATCGCACAATTTCTCATTCGCAAGAGGAACTACGATATATGCGCCTCCCATTTCTCTTTGATACGCGGGAGAAGCGAAAAGCTCGCCCCCGCAGTTGCTGATACAGAATTCTCCGTTAAGCCCGTTGGTAGCGCCGTGAAGCCACATCAGCACAGGATAGCTTCCGTTGGGGGCGGCGCCGTGCTTTACGGGATCGTAAACATAATATCTTATATCTCCCGTTTCCTCGCTCGGATAGAAAAACTCGTCAAACAGCCCGAAATATTTTCCGCCCTCATAGCTTGGAAGATAGCTGATAAAATCGCCCTCCGGCATAAGCTCCGCCCATTTCGGAACGGGACGGACATTTTCGCCCATACGAACCGCCTTTCAGATCAGCTTAAGCTGATCAATATCGTCATTTGAAAGCAGACCCGCCGCGGGAACGGTCTTTATCCTGAACCTCTCTATATCCTCAAGCTCCAAGCTCTCCGCAGGATACACCCCGGCGAGCTCCGCCTTGGTGAGCCTCATCACCTGAACTCCCTGCGTGTCGCGCGCGGATTTAGCCAAAATAAGCGCGGTGTTGAACATTATCACCTTGCCCGCGGTGGATTTCAATACGAAATCCCTGTCCTCCGTCACCGTAAACATCGCGATCATCGGCGAAAGATCGGAGTAGGCGTTAAGCAGCACCTTGCGCTTGGTCTTGGTCTCAAAGGACGATAGCGGTATCTTCGCGCACTTTCCGTTCTTGAAGAATATCACGAGCATTTCCGAAAACTTCTCCGTGACCGCCATAAACACGGGCGTTTCGCCTTCCTCCATGCCGAGCTTCGCGGGGACGTAGTCGCCCATTACGGAAGCCTTTATCTCCGCGAAATCCGAGCACCGCGATTTGTAGCACCGGAACTGATCTGTAAAGAACAAAAGCTCCGAATTGCTCGAGACCTCCGCCGTGAAAATAACCTCGTCGTTTTCCTTGAGCTTCTGCTCGCTCGCCATTTTGAGAGACTTCGGCGTTATCTGCTTGAAATATCCCTCGCGCGTGAAGAACACGTTCACGGGATAGCCCTCCAGCTGCTCCTCCTCTATCTCCGCCTCCTCCGTCACGTCGTACAGGAACTGCGTGCGGCGCGGCTGACCGTATTTCTTCGCCGTCTCCTCAAGCTCCGCGATTATAAGCTTGTCGATCTTCTTCGGAGAGTTGAGAACGTCCTCCATCTCGGCTATCTCCGCCGAGAGCCTGTCGGTCTCCTCCGTGCGCTTCAGGATATACTCGCGGTTGATGTGCCGCAGCTTTATCTCCGCAACGAACTCCGCCTGAACCTCGTCTATCCCGAAGCCTATCATCAGATTGGGAACGACCTCCGCTTCCTCGTCCGTCTCGCGGATAAGCTTTATCGCGTAGTCTATATCCATGAGTATCTTCTTCAGACCGTTGAGCAGATGGAGCTTCTCCTTCTTCTTGCCGAGATCGAAGTAGACCCGCCGCTTTACGCACTGGCGGCGGAAATCCGTCCACTCGGAAAGTATCTCGTAAACGCCCATAACGCGCGGCGTTCCCGCTATCAGCACGTTAAAGTTGCAGTTGAAATTGTCCTGCAAGGGCGTCAGCCGGAAGAGCTTTTGCATGAGCGCGTCGGGATCGTAACCCTTTTTCAGGTCGAACGCGAGCCGCAGACCGCTGAGATCGGTCTCGTCGCGCACGTCGGATATCTCGCGTATCTTCCCTTCCTTAACAAGATCGACCACGCGGTCTATTATCGCCTCTACCGTAGTGGTAGGAGGTATCTGCGTTACCTCCACACACCGCGCCTCTTTGTCGAATGTGTACTTCGCGCGGACCTTGACCGCCCCGAGTCCGGTCCTGTATATCTTCTCCATCTCCGCCTCGTCGTAGACAATATAGCCGCCGCCAGGGAAGTCGGGACCTTTAAGCGCGGAGAGCGCGTTGTGCTCGGGGTTCTTGATGAGCGCTACCGCCGTCTCGCATACCTCTGCGAGATTGAACGGGCAGATGTTGCTCGCCATGGATACCGCAAGCCCGAAGTTCGAGTTTACGAGCACCGCGGGAAACCGCACCGGGAAAAGCGACGGCTCCAGCATGGTGTTGTCGTAGTTCGGCACCATATCCACGGCATCCTTGTCGATGTCCGCGAACAGCTCCGCGCTTATGTCCTCGAGCTTCGCCTCGGTATAACGCGCCGCGGCATACGCCATATCGCGAGAATAAGCCTTGCCGAAGTTGCCCTTGCTGTCTACATACGGGTGGAGCAGCGCCTCGTTTCCGCGGGCGAGACGCACCATGGTCTCGTAAATTGCCGCGTCGCCGTGCGGGTTTAGGCGCATGGTCTGCCCGACTATGTTCGCGGACTTCGTACGCGCGCCGCTTAAGAGCCCCATTTTGTACATGGTGTACAGCAGCTTTCTGTGCGAAGGCTTGAAGCCGTCTATCTCGGGGAGAGCGCGCGATACGATAACGCTCATTGCATACGGCATATAGTTCTCTTCGAGAGTGCTCACTATATCGGTCTCGACTACCGTGCCCGAGCCCTCGATATAAGCGTTAGACGTTTTGGGCTCCGCTTTTTTTACTGTCTTTTTCTTCAATTACGTTACACCCCTGTTAGTAGTTAGTTTTATAGCAGTTAGTAATTAGTTATCGAGCAAAACCCGTTTCCGTCCGCCCCGATAACTAACAACTAACAGCCAATAACCAACAACTACATAATATCTGCCGTTTCAAGATAGCGGCTGCCGTTTTCTTTTATGAACTCCTTGCGCCCGTCGAGATCGTTCCCGAGCAGCACGTCGAACATCTTCCTCGTCTGCTCCGCGTCCGTCGGCGTCACCTTGATAAGGCGGCGCGTTTCGGGGTTCATCGTTGTAAGGCTCATCATATCCGGATCATTCTCACCGAGACCCTTTGAGCGCTGAATGGTATATTTCTTCCCGTTTATCATATCGAGAATACGCGTTTTTTCGGGTTCGGTATACGCGAAATACGTTTGATCCTTGGTGTTTATCTCATACAAGGGCGACTCCGCGATATATACGTACCCGCGCTCAATAAGCGTCGGGCAGAGCTCCTGTATCATCGTGAGGATAAGCGTGCGTATCTGAAATCCGTCCACGTCGGCATCGGTGCAGATAACTACCTTGTTCCAGCGGAGATTATCTATATTGAACGAGCTGATGTTCTTGTTCGCCTTGGACTTTACCTCAACTCCGCACCCAAGCACCTTGATAAGGTTCGTGATGACCTCGCTTTTGAATATCTTATCGCTGCTCGCTTTAAGACAGTTGAGTATCTTTCCGCGGACGGGTATCACCGCCTGGAACTCCGCGTCCCGCGCGAGCTTTACCGAACCGAGCGCCGAATCTCCCTCCACGATATACACCTCGCGGCGCGAAATGTCCTTGCTGCGGCAGTCGACGAACTTGTCTATGCGGTTGGTGAGGTCTATCTTCGCGGAAAGGCTCGCGATGCTCGAGGAACGCACCTTTTCGGCGTTCTCGCGAGAGCGCTTGTTTACAAGCACTCGCTCCGCTATCTTCACTGCCTCGTCCGGGTTTTCGAGAAAATACACCTCGAGCGAGTGCTTGAGCCAATCCGTCATCGCATCCTTTATAAAAACGTTGGTTATCGCCTTTTTCGTCTGGTTGGCGTAGCTCGCCTGCGTGGAGAAGTTGGAGGAGACGAATATCAGACAATCCGCTATGTCGTCCCACTTTACGGATTTTTCGCCCTTGTTGTACTTGTTGTTCGTTTTAAGGTAGCCGTCTATCTGCGACAGAAACGCGCGTTTCATCGCGTCGTCTGGCGAGCCGCCGTGCTCCAGCCACGAGGAATTGTGGTAATGCTCGACGAAGTGCATCTCCTTCGAGAACGTGAACGCCACGTTCATCTTCAGCTTGTACTCGTCCTTGTCCTCGCGGTCTCTGCCCTGCCGCGAGGTCTGCCAATACTGCGGCGTCGTAAGCGACTTATCGCCGACGGTCTCCTTTAAATAATCAAAAATTCCGTCCTCATAAAAGAACGTTTTTTCGTCAAACTCGCCGAATTCGTTCTCAACGCGGCGCAAAAACTCCACGCCGCCGTTCACGACAGCCTGCCGGCGAAGCATATCGTCGAGGTACTCCGTGCCCACGTCGATGTCCGTAAACACTTCGAGATCGGGCTTCCAGTGTATCTTCGTACCCGTGTGGGAGCATTTCGAGCGCTCAAAGCCCTTTTCGTTCCCGGTTACGTTAAATCCCTTTTCAAAGCGGAGCTTATAGAGCCACTGACCGTTCGCGCTCTCGACCTCCATATACTCGGAGGCGAACTGCGTGGCGCACAATCCCAGACCGTTCAGACCCAGCGCGTAGGAGTAGTTCTCGCCGCTGTTGTTGTCGAATTTTCCGCCCGCGTACAGGTTGCAGAACGCGAGCTCCCAGTTGTATTTATCCTCGTTTTTGTTGAAGTCTATCGGGATACCTCTGCCCTCGTCCTCCACCTCCACGGACTTATCATTATAGAGCGTGATGACGATTTTTTTGCCGAAGCCCTCACGCGCCTCGTCTATGGAGTTCGAGATTATCTCAAATACCGAGTGACGGCAGCCCTCGACGCTGTCCGAGCCGAATATTACGGCGGGGCGAAGCCGCACCTGATCGGGACCCTTCAGCGCCTTAAGATCGTTGTAATTTGATTGCTTTGCCATTTCCTTATCACCTTTTCAAATAATCAATACATTTTAATTATACCATATATTGTTACAAAAATCAACCCCAAACACAAAAAAAGTTGACGGCTTGTTCAGCCGTCACTCAAACTGTATACATGCCCGCGGTTATCCCCCCCCGCAGGCGTGGATAACCGCATAAAAAACCGGGTTGACGTCTTTTCAGCCGTCGCTCTTATCGTATCCGATGTCGTAACCTGCCGTGTGAATATCCTCGGCTTGTGCCCTTATGAGAATGAATTGCCTCAGCCACTCGGGCTCACTGCCGAGCCCGTCAAGCAGGCGTTTTACACGGCGCTTGCCCGTGCGCCTGTCAAGTACGGCATACATTCTGGCAAGCGGATTTTCTCCGTATAAGCTCGCTTCTATCGGGGAATTGATCACCCTATGCGCCGTAAAAAAAATGATATGAGCATCCAATATTCCCTTTTCCACAGCGGCGATCATAGAGCGTTCCCATACCTCCGCGCGCGGCAGACCGCCCTTTTCGCGCGGCAGACCCGCCTTTTTGTAAACCGCGCGCGTCAATTCAATAACCGCAAGCCTGTCATACACGAAATGCTCCCCGAACAGAAGCTCCCGTCCGTCAAACCGCACCGCCGACGCTTCCTCGGAACGCTCTCCGAAAACCGGACAGTAATATCGAATTCGTCCGCGCAGGCTCTCCGCGAGGAGCTCCTCCTCAAGCCTTTTGCGCATTGTGCTCCAAGGCATTTTAACCTCTGTTTCCCGCCGCGTACTGCCCGCAGTTCACGTCAAGTACCGTGCGCACGGGCTGTATCAGCGAATTCTCGTACTGTACCTTCCATTGCGGCTCCCACTGCATAGCGCCGTCCGCGCCAATACTGTCAAGCGTATCGCCGCTCTTGACAGGAAAATCCGCGCCAAACTGATAGCTTGCTATATTGTACACATAATTCACAACGTGATTCGGGTCCAGCCCGTGGAAATGAACCTGCACGTCCGCCGCTCCAAACGCGTAGAACCCGAGCGTATCAACGATCATATCGTCCGTACCGTTCACCGTAAAGAACCGCGCGTTGACCGCCAATCTGATAAATCTGCCCGGCAGATCGAACCGCCTGCACTCCTCAAACTGCTCGGGAGTGGTAAGCTTTCCGCTGCCGATCATATAGATTGCCCTGCACGTCGGATAGCATTTCAGAGCCGCGTCCACCTGCGCCAACAGAAGCTCCGCCTGCTTTTTGTAATGCAGAGCCCCCGACAGCATAGCGAAAACGCTCACGCAATACTTAGCGCCGTCGATCAGCTCAGCTCCGTTCCTTACGTCCCAGAACTGGCTGCGCTTGAGCTCGTCTGTCTCCGTCTTGAATTCATAAGGCGCGAGAAAATCCGCCAAAACGGGCACTCTTTCTCCGTTCTCGAACTCTCCGACAAAATTCGAGCACGAAAACATCGGCATATCGGGCTTGTCGCTGATATTCTCCACCGCCCCGACATTAGCCTCAAACGCCGCCTTCAGCGCCTCGGGCGAGGCGGTCTCGGGCAGCTCGTCGAACAGCAGCTGCGCCATCAAAAGCTCCTGCTCGGGGGCTTTTTGGGTAGTGTCTTGATCTAATACCTTGCTGCTCATATTGACCTCCTATTTGCTCGGATCGATATACTCCCGGCAATCGTAACAGTAAACAACCCCCGAAATGAGTGTGAGCGCCGCGGACAGGTACATCAGCACGTCGCGGACTATCTGCGCGGGAAACCCGCCGAGCAGCCCGAAATCGTCTATCAGCACGCCGAGTATCAGGACTGCGGCAATCGCGACCATCGTCACCGCCGTTTTCAGCTTGCCCCAGATATTCGCGGGAATGACCACCTTCTTTTCCGAAGCCGCCGCCACAAGCCGTATCCCGGACACGAGAAACTCCCGCGCGAGTATCACGAAAACCACCCAAGCGCTCGTCCAGCCGAGCTCCGTGAAGCACACGAGCGCCGCCGCGACAAGTATCTTATCCGCGAGCGGATCGAGGAACTTTCCGAAATCCGTCACCATATTGTACTTCCGCGCCACCTTGCCGTCTATCATATCCGTAATGCTCGCCAGCCCGAACAGTATCAGCGCCCACAGAAACCGCATCGGTACGAACGCCGCGCTCATAAAAAACACGAAAAACGGCACCGCAATTACTCTGAACATTGTGAGCTTGTTTGCTAAATTCAAATAACCCACCCCTTAACGTAAATTTTTGCCTGTTTTAGAAGCTGATATGAGACTTGTTTTTTAGGCTGATTTGAGCCTGTTTTTTTAGGCTGACCCGTTCCTGATTTCAAAGCAAATTTTCGCACCGCGCGGACTTCGTCCGCGCTAGCCAAGCTGCGTTGCTCACACTGCACTCCGCTTTGCTCCGTTCCGTGTGAGCAACGCAGCTTGCTTGCAAAAATTTGCACTGAACGCCATAACACTGTCTTGTTTTGAACGTCCCATAACTGCACGCTAGTTATATGCTTGTAGTTAAAACATTCTTTTAGAGTATCTCACCTATCAAATTATTATCTATCACATCATTAAACCGTATCTGCACGAACTCCCCGACAGCGGGCTTTTTGCCTTCCGGAACGGTGAAGTAGATCATGCCGTCGATCTCGGGCGCGAACATCGCCGAACGCCCGAACCAAAGCTCCGCGTAACGGTCAAAGCCCTCGACCACTACCCCCGCTTCCCCGCCGATCATCGCCTCGTACAGCTCCGCAACACGGGTGTCCTGCTGCTCTTCGAGTATCTCCTTGCGGTGCTCGCGGACTTCCTCGTCTATCTGATCGGGCATCGCCGCCGCCATAGTACCCTCCTCCTCGGAGTAGGCAAAGCAGCCCATGCGCTCGAACCGCATATCCTGCGCGAATTCCCCGAGACGGTTGAACTGTTCCTCGGTCTCGCCCGGAAATCCCGTTATGAACGTCGTGCGGAGCGTTATCCCGGGTATCCTCTCACGCAGCTTCGCCACAAGCGCCCTGAGACTATCCTCGTCTCCCGCGCGGTTCATTTTTTTGAGAAGTCCGCCGTCGCAGTGCTGGAGCGGTATATCGAGATACTTTACTATCTTGTCCTCGGAGGCTATCACGTCTATAAGCTCATCCGTAATGCGCTCGGGGTAAGCGTAAAGCACGCGTATCCACTTAAGACCGTCTATCCCGCACAGCTCTTTGAGCAGTCTCGCCAGAGAAAGCTCTCCGTACAGATCCAGACCGTAGCGCGTGGTGTCCTGCGCTATCACGACAAGCTCCTTTACGCCGTCCTCCGCGAGACCGCGCGCCTCGTTTATGATATTCTCTATGGGACGACTTCTGTAACGCCCGCGTATCTGCGGTATCGCGCAGTAGGTGCAGCAGTTGTCGCAGCCGTCCGCTATTCTGAGATAGGCGTAATGGCGCATGGTGGAAACGATCCTCGCGCCCTCCATGGAGTGATCCTCTTTCTTTCCGTAGAGGCAAAGCTGCCCGCCGTTATTTTTGTTCACCATTTGTGAGAATATCTCCGCGATCTCGCCGTACCGCGCGATGCCGACAACGGCGTCGACCTCGGGATATTCGCGCTCGAACTCCCCGCGGTAGCGCTCCGAAAGGCAGCCCGTAACGACTATGTACTTTATAGTGCCCTCGTTTTTGAGCGTTATAAGCTCGTTCAGCCACTCGATAGCCTCTTCCTTAGCGGCGGTGATAAATCCGCAGGTGTTCAGCAGAACGATGTCCGAAAGCCCGGGCTCTTCGGCGAACGCGTAGCCCGCCGCGGCGAGCTTTGCCATCATCATCTCCGCGTCAACCTGATTTTTCGCGCAGCCGAGCGACACGACCGCAACCTTAACTCTTCTTTCCTCACTCATTGGAATTCATCCTCTTGATCCTCGTATATTTCGTCGTCGTCATTATCCTCGTTTTCGAGAAAATTCCCGATACAGCGCTTTATCGCGCCTAGATCGTACCCGCGCCGCGCGAGCGCCGCCGTCGTTTTGCGGCGGTCGTTGAGATCGTGTACCTTCCGCGCGTATTTCTTTTCGATAAGCGCCATAAGCTCCTCATCGAGCTCGTCCTCTTGAAAATCCGCGAGAGTGTTGTCCACAAGAGACCTTTCGAGCCCGCGCCGGAGCATTTCGTATCTTACCCGCCTTATCCCCCACTGCTTGCGCTTTATGAGGTATTCCGCGAGACGCGGCGCGTATTTCTCGTCGTCAACATAGCCCAAAGACCGCGCGTACTCCGCCGCCTCGTTCGCCACCGTCTCTCCGTAGGTCTTAGCGAGCTTTGAAGTGAGCTCTCCGAGGCACATCTCCCTTTCTCCCAGAAGATACAGCGCGCGTTTTTTCGCTTTGCGGAGAACGTCCGCTTCCTTTATCGCCGCAAGCTCCGTCTCGGTGAGCGTCTGCCCTTTCTTGAGCTCAAACCCCTCGACTATCAAAACGTTCACATAAAACTTCCGCCCTTCGTCTGTCTCGATACACCAAGTGTCGCCCTTGAATTCGCAAAGCTCCGTTATGACCATCACTCAACGTCCTCTGTCGAGAATTCCGCAAACTCGTCCTCGGATTCATCGGCTTTCTTCTTTGCGCGCTTTTTGGACTTTTCGGTCTTATCCTCGGTCTTGTCTTCGAGATTTTCTTCCGCCGCGTTTTCGGGCTTCTCCTCGTCCTCGTTTTCAGTGGGGATAAGATCGCTGTTCTTCGCGAATACGTCGCGCACCTTCTGCTCTATCTCCGCGCAGACCTCCTTGTTCTCCTGCAAAAACTCCTTTACCTTGTCCTTGCCCTGACCTATCTTCATATCGTCATAGGAAAACCACGAGCCGCTCTTTTTGATTATGTCGAACTCCACGGCGCAGTCGATTATCTCGCCAAGCTTGGAGATTCCCTCGCCGAACAGCATATCGAATTCCGCCGTCTTGAAGGGGGGAGCTACCTTGTTCTTTACAACTTTGCACTTTACGCGGTTTCCGATGACCTCCGAGCCGTTTTTGAGCGGCTCGCCCTTGCGCACGTCTATGCGCACGGAAGCGTAGAACTTAAGCGCCCTGCCGCCCGGAGTGGTCTCGGGGTTGCCGTACATCACACCTATCTTCTCGCGTATCTGGTTTACGAAAATGCACACGCAGTTGGTCTTGCTGATAGCCGCCGTGAGCTTTCTCATCGCCTGGGACATCAATCTCGCCTGAACGCCTACGTGCGCGTCGCCCATCTCGCCGTCTATTTCGGCTCTCGTCGCCATTGCCGCCACCGAGTCGAGGACGATGATATCGACCGCTCCCGAACGCACCAGCGTTTCGATTATGTCGAGCGCCTGCTCGCCGGTATCGGGCTGCGACACGAGCAGATTGTCCACGTCCACGCCGAGCTTTCTCGCGTAAACCGGATCGAGCGCGTGCTCTACGTCTATGAACGCCGCCGTGCCGTTCGCCTTTTGCGCCTCCGCTACGGCGTGCAGACAGAGCGTGGTCTTGCCGGAGCTCTCCGCGCCGTACACCTCGATTATTCTGCCCTTGGGAAGTCCGCCTATGCCGAGCGCCAGATCGAGCATGAGCGAGCCCGTAGAGGTGTGCTCCACGTCGAGCTTTCGGTTCTCGCCCATAAACATGATGGTACCCTCGCCGAACTGCTTTTCTATCTGCGAGATAGCCGTTTGCAGAGCCTTGCGGCGCTCCGCGGGATCTATCACCTTGTCCGCGGACTTCGCGGGCGCTTTATCCTGTTTCTTTGACATTGCCATTTTCATTACCTCCGTTATGTTCGGGAAAACCGCCGTTAAGCCGGTATTTCCTTTATACCGTAAACCACTCTGTATATGCCGCACATATCCTTTTCCAAACGCGGCTCAATGCCGTTTTCGCGGAACATACCGCACACGGCGCTTTCCTGTCCCATTCCTATCTCCACTGCGAGCATTCCGCCGCTTTTCAGCCTTTTGGGGTAGAGCCGCAAAATGGCGCGGTAAAAGTCCAAACCATCCGCGCCGCCGTACAGCGCGGCTTCGGGCTCTCTTCGCACCTCTTTTTGCAGAGAGCGCATATCCTCCGCGGTGAGATACGGCGGATTTGAGACTATCGCGTCAAATTCCCCTTCCGCGGCGTTTTCTTCGAGAACGTCTCCCAAGACCGCCCTCACAGCGACCCCGTTCAGCGCGATGTTCTCTTTGAGGAACCCGAACGCCGCGGGTGACTTTTCCACGCACGTCACATCTGCGCGAAACAGCTTCGAGAGCGTTATTCCGATACAGCCGCTCCCCGCGCATAAGTCGAGCGTTCTTCGGGCGTTGGTTTCCCGCTCCTCAAGGAACTTCCCCGCGGTCTCAACGAGAGTTTCAGTGTCCTGCCGCGGTATGAGCACGCCCTCGCCCACCTTGAACGGCAGCCCGAAGAACTCCCACTCCCCGAGAATATACTGCAGCGGCTCGCCCGAGAGCCTGCGCTTCGTCATTGACGATATTTCCGCGGAAATTTCCCCGGAGACATCCGCTTCCGGCTCTGTTAAAAGCGCCGTTTTCGTTATCCCGGCGCTCCCGAAAAGCTGCTCCGCCTCGAACGCGGCGTTTTCCGTGCAGCCCTCGAGCGCCTTTCGCGTTTCACCGTAAAGCTCCCTTACCGTCACCAGCTGTCGTCCTCGCCTTCCTTGGGCAGACACGGAGTCATCGCGGCGATGGCACACTCTATCTGCGAGGCGTCGGGCTCGCGGGTGGTGATATGCTGCATCCAGAACCCCGGCGCTCCGATAATTCTCGTAAACGGATTTGAATGCCGCCCCGCGAGCCTTATAAGCTCATAAGCTATACCTATCACAACGGGCAGCAGCGGCAGCTTGAACACCACGCGCAAAAGCGCCCCGAGCGCCTTATTCTCCACGCCGAACCACACGGCGGGTTCTATAGGGACTATCGAGTACACAAGAATACTTACTATCAGCGTGATTATGATAAAGCTCGTGCCACAGCGCGGGTGGAACCTGCACATCGGCTTTATGTTCTCCACCGTGAGCTCCTTGCCCGCCTCATAGCACGCGATGGTCTTATGCTCCGCGCCGTGGTATTCATACAAACGCTTCATATACTTCATCTGCGCCGTGAGCGCCATATATCCCACAAACAGCGCGAGCTTCAGCACGCCCTCAAAAGCCGCCTTCCACGGAGCTATACCGGGTCCCGCAGCGCCCTCCAGCAGCGAAAACAAAAAGCTCGGCACAAAAAAGAACACCCCGACAAGCACCAAGGACAGCAGCACTCCCACGACAGCTCCGAATACCTTAGCGCCCTCCTCGCTGACGTGTTTATCCAACCACTCGTCCAGCTTAGAAGGCGGCTCATCGTCGTCCGCCTCGTCCAAACCGCTTATTTCCGCCGACTTGTTCAGCTTCTTTGTACCCTCCGCGAGCGTGCTCACGAAATTAAAACACCCTCGGATAAACGGCGCTTTGTTGTACCACTTTTTTTCGGGTATATCCCATTCCTCCACAAATATCTCGCCATCGGGCTTACGCACCGCCATAGCCCCGACGGACACGCCCTTCATCATAACTCCCTCTATAAGCGCCTGTCCGCCTATAAGTGTCTTCTTTTCAGTATCGCCCATTTTATCTCCTTATTTAAAAGCAAAAAATTGCACCGCGAGGGCTTTGCCCTCGCTAGCCGAGCTGCATTGCCTCCGCTTCGCTGCGGCAACGCAGCTCGCTTGCAATTTTTTGCTATCCTTCGCTCGTTATCTTTTCTTATTTCAAACGCCCATAACTGCGCACTCGTTATATGCTTGTAGTTTTAACACGCCCCAACTCTTCGCTTGTTATGCTGCTTGTATTCGCTTGATCTAAATGGCAAATTTCCGCACCGCGCGGGCTATCGCCCGCGCTAGCCAAGCTCCATTGCCTCCACTCCGCTTCGCTCCGTTACGGCAACGGAGCTTGCTTGC
>CAYVSV010000029.1:0-25931 GCA_964454205.1 uncultured Ruminococcus sp. | reverse complement strand
CTCCGTTGCCGTAACGGAGCGAAGCGGAGTGGAGGCAATGGAGCTTAGCTAGCGCGGGCGATAGCCCGCGCGGTGCGGAAATTTGCCATTTAGATAAAGCGAATACAAGCAGCATAACCAGTGTGCAGTTATGGGACGTAAGAACCAAGACAGCACAGCGGTGTTCAGTGCAAAAAGTCGCAAGCAAGCCGCATTGCCGTAACGGAGCGAAGCGGAGTGGAGGCGATGTGGCTTGGCTAGCGCGTGCGCAGCACGCGCGGTGCGAGCTTTTTGCTTTTAAATAAGGAGTAAAGTATGGCTTCTATTGAGGATCTTTTCAAGGTAGTAAAAAATCGTTTCGTGGATGATTCCCGTCCCGCGGCGAAGGAAAAGGAAAAAAGCGTGGAGATACCGCAGGACCTGCTGTTCAAGTGTCCGAGATGCAGGAATGTGGCTTATAACGAGGAGTTCGAGAAGGCGATAAAGGTCTGCCCGAAGTGCAATTACCACGCGCGCCTTACCTGGCAGGAGCGGCTGGAGCTCACCGCGGACAGCGGAAGCTTCAGGGAGCTCGACGGCGGGCTGAAGTCGCTTAATCCCATCGGTTTCCCGAAGTATGAGGAAAAGGTGGCGAAGATGAGCGAGCAGTGCGGCACAAACGAGGCTATCGTTACCGGCGAGTGCACGATAAGAGGGTATAGGTGCGTTCTCGGGATAATGGACAGCCATTTTATGATGGCAAGCATGGGCAGCGTGGTCGGCGAGAAGATAACGAGGGCGTTCGAGTACGCGGCGGACAGAGGTCTGCCGGTGATAATGTTCACGGCAAGCGGCGGCGCGCGCATGCAGGAGGGCATAATCTCGCTTATGCAGATGGCTAAGACCTCCGGCGCTGTAAAGCGCCACAGCGACGCGGGCGGGCTTTATGTCACGGTGCTGACAGACCCGACAACGGGCGGCGTTGAGGCTTCGTTCGCGAGCCTCGGAGACATAATCATCGCGGAGCCCAAGGTGCTTATCGGGTTCGCGGGTCGCCGCGTTATCCAGGATACGATACGCCAGCGCCTGCCCGACGATTTCCAAAGCGCGGAGTTCCAGCTCGAGTGCGGGTTCGTGGATATGATAGTCGAGCGCGGTATGATGCGCAAAACGCTGTCGAATATACTTAAGCTGCACGGTTTCCCGAAGGAGACGGCAAGATAGGCGTTTGTTTTTACAGCTTTTACATAAGGAGTTAATGATATGACTGCATGGGAACGTATGGCAATTGTCCACGGAAAGGGCAGACCAACGGTGAATGATTACATTCCCGCTATCTTCACAAGGTTTATGGAGCTCCACGGGGACAGGTATTTCGGAGACGACGCGGCGATAATCGGCGGAGTGGGATTTCTGTCCGATACGCCCGTTACGGTGATAGCTCAGGTAAAGGGACGCGATCTCGAGGAAAACAAGCGCAGCAACTTTGCGATGCCGCATCCAGAGGGGTACAGAAAGGCGCTTCGGCTCGCAAGGCAGGCGGAGAAGTTCCACAGACCGGTTATCTGTTTTGTGGATACACCCGGCGCGTATTGCGGGATAGAGGCGGAGGAGCGCGGTCAGGGCGAGGCGATAGCGCGAAATCTGTATGAGTTCATGACGATAAAGACCCCCATCATCTCGGTAGTTCTCGGAGAGGGAGGCAGCGGCGGCGCTCTGGCGCTGGCGGTCTGCGACGAGCTCGCGATGCTGGAGAACGCGCTGTACAGCGTCATCTCCCCGAGAGGCGCGGCTTCCATTCTGTGGAAGGACGGCTCCAAGGAGAAGGAAGCGTGCGAGATACTCAAGATAACCGCGGAGGACCTCACAAGGTTCGGCGTGTGCGACAAGATAATAAAGGAGCCCGAAGGCGGAGCGCAGAACGCTCCCGAGCAGGTCGCGGACAGCATCTACGAGTATCTCGTGGACGCCGTATCGCGGGTAAAGACGGTGAACGAGCGCGAGCTTTTGGAACGCCGTTATCAGAAATTTAGAAAAATCGGTATGTTTACCGAATAAATTTGGTTAAAATTACCCGAAAAATTTTCGTCTTGCCTCTTGATTATTTTCGGGGATTGATTTATAATAGTAAGTGACAATGCCAAGGGGCAGGCTAGCGCTGATCGCCGAAGCGAGTGCGATCGGCACGGTGCGAAGATCGCAAATTAAAATCAGGAGGTATGACCATGGACATTTTTGAAAAGGTAAAGGAGCTTATCGCGGACAGACTTGACGTCGAGGACAAGGACGGCATAAGCGAGGATTCTTCGATAACGGACGATCTGGGCGCGGATTCTCTGGACGTTGTAGACCTTGTAATGGATATTGAGGAGAACTTCAATATCGAGATCCCCGAGGATCAGGTTGAGAACATCAAGACCGTCGGCGATATTGTAAAGTACATCGAGGATAAGCAGTGATCGATCCTAAAGTAAGATAAGTAAACCGCAGTGCAAAACACTGCGGTTTTTTTATTTACAAATGATAATGGACAATATGTGACCGCTTGCGGTCACACTCGGAGCGGCACATAAATTGTCAGTTGTATATTGTCAAATTTTCGCCAGCGGCTTCCGTTATTCCGCGTTTTCGGCGCGTTTCGCTGAGCTTCTGCGGAATATCGCCTTGAATACAGTGCGGATAAGCGGCTGGATAAAGAAAAGCTGCGACAGTACGGCAAACAGGAAGTTAAAGCAAACCAGCTTCAGCCATGACGCGAGCATCGAGATAACGTCAAAGCCCGCGTAATACGGATAATACAGCAGCGCGGCGATAAAGCTCATCGCGGGGCACATTATCCCGGCGGTGGCACAGATAACGGCGGTCTCAAATATGACGGGGTCTGTTTTGCGGATATCAAAGACCCTGCACGCCAGCTTGAACGACGCGGGGCTTCCCACGAACACCTCCAGCGTGAAAGCGAACCCGAACTCCACGAGAACGACCGCCCAAACAGGCAGAAATCCCCCGAACATATAAACTCCGCCCTGGCTTTTTATCGCGCCAAGCACGCTTTCGGCGTTGTTCATAGCCATAAGCGTCTGTCCGTTTACAACGTAAAGGCTGTAAAAAACATAAGCGTGAACGGTAACAACTACCGTAAGAAAGGCGAAAGCTATCCTTTCAAATCGATTTTGCGGCATAATAACACTCTCCTTAAAATTTTTAGACAAAGAAAAAACGCCGTCCTATAGTGTACTGCCCCACCAAGGTACAACGTTTTCGTTATCCAACAGTATTATACCAAAAAAAGGAGTTCTTCGCCATAGGGATTTTAAACAGAGTTTTTTAACTTTTCGCGGGAAAAAATCGGAAAAATTCCCACGCGGATAATTGTTTTGTTGGAAGGACGGCTTGATGTTACGGCGGTTTTCCGCCCTCGGCGCGTAGGAGCGTTTTATGACCGTAAACATCGGAATGACGGGCTGTTTTCAAATAAATCGGAAAATTTTTATGAAATTTGCAAAAAACCCTTGAAAAATTTCTCAAAATATTGTACAATATATAGTGTAATGTGTCGGGCGGCTGTCCGATAAATATTTCATTCACGAAAGGAAATAATCACTATGGCTAAGCTCAATAAGAAGAACGTCGAGGACTTGAACGTCAAGGGTAAGCTCGTGCTCGTGCGCGTGGACTTCAACGTACCGCTCAAGGAAGGCAAGATCACCAACGATAACCGCATAACGGCGGCTCTCCCCACGATAAACAAGCTCACCGAGAACGGCGCTAAGGTAGTCCTCTGCTCGCATCTCGGCAAGCCCAAGAACGGTCCGGAGGCTAAGTTCTCCCTCAAGCCCGCAGCTGACAGATTGGCGGAGCTCGTTAAGTCCAAGGTAACGTTCGCTCCCGACGATACCGTTGTCGGCGAGAACGCTAAGAAGGCTGTTGCCGCTATGAACGAGGGCGAGATAGTTGTCCTCGAGAACACCCGCTTCCGCGGCGCGGACGAGACCAAGAACGGCGAGGGCTTCTCCAAGGAGCTTGCGGATCTCGTAAACGGCGAGGTTTTCGTTATGGACGCGTTCGGTTCTTCGCACAGAGCTCACGCTTCCACGGTCGGCGTTACCAAGTTCGTAAAGGAGACTGCCGTAGGTTATTTGATGAATAAAGAGATCGAGTTCCTCGGCAACGCCGTTGAGAACCCCACCCGCCCGTTCGTAGCGGTGCTTGGCGGCGCTAAGGTTGCGGATAAGCTGAACGTTATCTCCAACCTGCTCGAAAAGTGCGACACGCTCATTATAGGCGGCGGTATGGCGTACACCTTCCTCAAGGCACAGGGCAAGGAGGTCGGCAAGTCGCTCGTTGACGACGAGAAGCTCGATTACTGCAAGGAAATGATCGCTAAGGCGGAGAAGAACGGCAAGAAGCTCCTGCTCCCGATCGACACGACCATCGCGGCAGGCTTCCCCGATCCGATCGACGGTCCTATCGAGGTATCTACGGTTGATTCCGACAAGATCCCCGCGGATATGGAGGGTCTGGATATCGGTCCTAAGACCATGGAGCTCTTCGCTAACGAAGTAAAGGGCGCAAAGACCGTTGTTTGGAACGGTCCGATGGGCGTATTCGAGAACCCGATCCTCGCAAAGGGCACTATCGCCGTTGCGAAGGGCATGGCTGAGGCTGACGCCACCACGATCATCGGCGGCGGCGACTCCGCGGCGGCTGTCGTTCAGCTCGGATTCTCCGACAAGATGAGCCACATCTCCACCGGCGGCGGCGCTTCTCTTGAGTATCTTGAGGGTAAGGGTCTGCCCGGAATCGACGCTATCCAGGACAAGTGATTTAGTTGTTAGAGAATAGTTGTTAGTAGTTAGTTGTCCGAACGGACGCTGACTCGACAACTAATAACTGACCACTATTAAACTAACTACTATGAGCCGCCGCGCTGCGGCGGTTCATTTGTTTTTTTAAGGAGAGAAAAGTATGAAGAAAAATGTAAGAAAAGCGATAATCGCGGGCAACTGGAAAATGAACAAGACCCGCCCCGAGGCAAAGGCTCTGCTTGAGGAGCTTAAGCCGCTCGTTGCTGACGTTAAGGGAGTTGAGATAGTGGCGTGCGTGCCGTTCACGAACCTTGAAACGGCTCTGGACGCGACAAAGGGCACCAACATCAAGATCGGCGCGGAAAACTGCCACTTTGAAAAGAGCGGCGCGTTCACGGGCGAGATCAGCGCGGATATGCTCAGCGAGATGGGCGTTGAGTATGTAGTGCTCGGTCACTCCGAGCGCCGCCAGTACTTCAACGAGACGGACGAGACCGTAAACAAGCGCACCAAGGCGGCGCTCGCGGCAGGTCTCAAGCCGATAGTATGCGTGGGCGAGCTTCTCTGGGAGCGCGAGTGCAACATCACCGAGGAGGTCATCGCACGCCAGATAAAGCTCGATTTCTTCGCTATCTCCGCGGAGGACGTGAAGAAGTGCGTTATCGCTTATGAGCCCGTATGGGCTATCGGCACCGGCAAGACCGCTACCGCGGATCAGGCGGAGGAGGTCTGCGCGTTTATCCGCGCACAGCTCGCCAAGCTCTACGACGCGGATACCGCGGAGAGCATTACGATCCAGTACGGCGGCTCAATGAACGCGGGCAACGCCGAGGAGCTCGTTTCCAAGACCAATGTCGACGGCGGTCTTATCGGCGGCGCGAGCCTTAAAGCTCCCGACTTCACGACCATTATCAAGGCTGCGGAGAAAGGCTGATGAAAAAGCGGGCATTGTTTCTGAACCTGTCGCTGATTTTCGGCATTGCGTATCACGCGCTGTTTATCGCGGGATATCTGCTGCAAAAGCCGCTGTTCGGCTGGCAATTTCCTCCCGAAACGCTGGAGCAGATCGAAACGGTATATTGTATGCCTGTAATAGCCGTTACGGCGGTTTGCGGCATCGTGTTTGCCGTACTCGTGCTGCTGATGAGAAAAAACGCGTCGCGGGGATTGTTTGTCGGTGCTATAATGTTATCTGGCGGAGCGTTCATTGTCGAAAGGATAGCGAACAACATTGCGGCGAACAACATTATTTTATTAAATAAGTTAAATGCTGAAAACGGTGAACTTGGAGTAATAGCATACGGTTTGAATAGGACTGCGGTTGCGGCGCTCGATATGTTTTTGCTCCCGCTGTTCGCGGCGGCGATAGTGCTGATGTGCTGCGCGGCTTGTATTAGCGAAACGAACACCGTAGAGAACGTCTGACAGAGCATTTTTCCCATTGATCGGAGGTGTGATTATGAGTGTAAAAGAAGTTGCTTGTGATGTGTTTGACCATCTGACTGAAAATGAGCTTATAGATTTTGTACTGGCATTTGGGGGCAGCAGAGCGCAGGAAATTTTCAGTCAAGATTTGCTTGACGCTATGGCAGAGGTCGAGGATATGAAAAAGCACCCTGAAAACTACAAAAGTTACACCTCGGTTGAGGAAATGTTTAAGGACGCTTTGGCAGAGGACGACGTATGAAGTATGAAATCAAGATGTCCTCAAAGTTTAAGAAGGATTTGAGGGCGGCAAAAAATCGGGTTGTGATTTGAAAAAGCTTGACGATATCATTGAGTTGCTTGCAGAGGGAAAAAACTTCCGCCAAAAAACCGCGACCACGAGCTTCACGGTAAATTTGAGGGAGCACGCGAATGTCATATCGAACCGGACTGACTCTTAATTTATCAGTACAATAACAACGAGTTGATTTTGTATTTGATTTCAACAGGGTCTCACAGTAATTTGTTAAGAATATAACAAGAAAGAAGGTATATAAATGGCAAAACCTGTTTTATTGGTAGTAATGGACGGCG
The DNA here is from genome assembly GCA_964454205.1 of uncultured Ruminococcus sp. Taxonomy (GTDB): domain Bacteria; phylum Bacillota; class Clostridia; order Oscillospirales; family Ruminococcaceae; genus CAG-115. The sequence continues at coordinate 19,146 of CAYVSV010000029.1, read as the reverse complement.
TCGGCTATTCCAAGACCGGACTCGGCGACGCTGTTACCGAGGCGAAAACGCCTACTCTGGACTGGCTTCTCGCGAACTGCCCCAACACGCGCCTTAAGGCGCACGGCGGTGCTGTGGGTCTCCCCACCGACGACGACATGGGCAACTCCGAGGTTGGACACAACGCGCTCGGCTGCGGGCAGATATACTCGCAGGGCGCAAAGCTCGTAAACGAGAATATTGAGAGCGGCAAGATGTACGATTCTTCCGCGTGGAAAGAGATCGTCGAGAACGTTAAGGCAAAGTCCGGCACGCTGCACTTTATCGGCTTGCTTTCCGACGGCAACGTTCACTCGAACATTTCCCACCTGTTCAATATGCTGAAAAGAGCTAAGGCTGACGGAGTTAAGAAGGCGCGTGTTCATGCGCTGCTGGACGGGCGCGATGTTCCGTCCGATTCCGCGCTGACTTATATTCAGCAGCTTGAGGACGTTCTCAAGGAACTGAACGACGGCTCGTTCGACGGCAGGATTGCTTCCGGCGGCGGACGTATGACCATTACAATGGACCGCTATCAAGCCGATTGGGCGATGGTGGAGCGCGGCTGGAACATTCATGTTAAGGGCGAGGGCAGAGCGTTCGCTTCGGCTGCCGAGGCTGTTCAGACCTATCGTACCGAACTCGGCAAGGCGGACGACCAGAATCTTCCCGGCTTTGTTATCGCCGAGAACGGCGTTCCCGTAGGGAAGATCGTTGACGGCGACAGCGTTGTGCTCTACAATTTCCGCGGAGACCGCGCTATCGAGCTCTCCATGGCGTTCGATATGGAGGAGTTCACACACTTTAACCGCGGCAAGAAACTCGACATTTGCTACGCGGGTATGCTCCAGTATGACGGAGACCTGAAGCTCCCGGCGCGGTATCTTGTAAACCCGCCCGAGATACACGATACGCTCTCGGAGGTGCTCGTAAAGGCGGGGCTCAGACAGTACGCCGTTTCCGAAACTCAGAAGTACGGTCACGTTACCTATTTCTGGAACGGCAACCGTTCCGGCAAGTTCTCGGAGGAGCTCGAGACATTCAAGGAGATACCGTCCGACAACGTATCGTTCGATCAGAGACCGTGGATGAAGTCCGCCTATATCGTTGACGACCTCATTGAGGCTATCAAGTCCAAGAAGTACGACTTCCTGCGCTGCAACTTCCCGAACGGCGATATGGTAGGGCACACCGGCTCCATGGAGGCTACGATAATCGGCGTGGAGAGCGTTGATATCGGTCTTGCGAGACTGAAGAAGGTCTGCGACGAGGAGGGCGTTACGATGCTCGTGACCGCCGACCACGGCAACGCCGACGAGATGCTCGAGAAGAACAAGAAGGGCGAGGTTCAGGTACGCACCGCTCACTCCCTCAATCCCGTGCCGTTCATCATCTACGACAAGGATGTGAAGTATTCCATAAAGGAAGGCGAGTACGGTCTTGCCAACGTCGCTCCGACCGTTGTCAAGATGTTCGGGCTTGAAGCGCCTGCTTCGTGGCAGCCCTCCATGATCTGAGAGGCAGCGAAAAAAATTTCAAAAACCCCTTGACAAGCAAAAATAAACGTGGTATAATATATCGGTAAAGCAGAGCCACCACACTCTCACCCGCCGGCGGGCGCAGAACGTTCGGAAACGAACGGGCGCTTGTACAGCTTGGCGCGGTAGTTTAACCGATATCGACCCGAAAAAAAGGGATAATTTCGTTTAAGCGTGAGTTGTGTGCTCGCGCTTAAATTGTTTCATAGGGAACGTTGTATGAAGGGAGTGCTTTAAAATCGCAGCAAAAGAACAGCTCATCAACGAGGATATTCGCGAAAAGGAAGTAAGGGTCATCAGTGCGGAGGGCGAGCAGCTGGGGATAATGTCCTCAAAAGAAGCTCTGCAAAAGGCGTTCGAGGCAGACCTCGATCTGGTGATGATCTCTCCTACGGCTAATCCTCCCGTGTGCCGTATAATGGATTACGGCAAGTATCGGTTCGAGCAGACCAAACGAGAAAAGGAAGCAAGAAAAAATCAAAAGATCGCGGATGTTAAGGAAGTGAAAATGTCCCTTAACATAGACACCAACGATTTCAATATCAAGGTGAAGAACGCGATAAAATTCCTGCAAAACGGCGACAAGGTGAAGGTCACGATACGCTTCAGGCGTATGCGCGAGCTCACGCACGTCAATCTCGGCGAGGATCTGATGAAGCGCTTTTGCGATGCGGTCTCGGAGTACGGCGGCTCGGATAAGCCCTCAAAGCTGGAGGGAAGGAACTACGCGGTAGTTTTGAGCCCCAAGAAATGATCGGCGCGGCGCGAAACTTTAACGGCGCGAACGCGCGTATTACGGGCGTGGCGCTTTAAGAAACTTCAAGGAGGAAATGAAAATGCCTAAGATCAAAACACACAGCGGCGCGAAGAAGCGCTTTAAGCTGACGGGAACCGGTAAGGTAAAGATGCAGCACTGCGGCAAGCGTCATATTCTTACAAAGAAGTCCACCAAGCGTAAAAGAGGACTGCGCCAGGGCGCATACGCGGACGTTACGAACGTGGAGCAGGTAAAGAGCCTTATTCCGTATAAATAAGCGGACGCAAGAGAAAATACGATACGCAGGACTAATGTGAGGAGGAAAATAAAATGGCAAGAGTAAAGGGCGCACTTGCTACGCGCAAGAGAAGAAATAAGACCCTCAAGCTCGCGAAGGGCTATTGGGGAGGAAAGAGCAGACTGTTCAAGACCGCGAAGGAAGCGGTAATGAAGAGCGGACAGTATGCGTATATCGGCAGAAGGCTCAAGAAAAGAGACTTCAGACGTCTGTGGATAACCAGAATTTCCGCGGCGGCTAAGGCTAACGGAATGAACTATTCCACATTTATGAACGGTCTTAAGAAGGCGAATGTTACGCTTAACAGAAAGATGCTCTCCGAGATCGCCATAAACGACGCGGCAGGCTTTACCGCTCTCACCGAGAAGGCTAAAGCGGCGCTTTGATCGGCTTTTTCTCACGCCTTGAGATACGGGGCGTGAGATTTTCGCTATTAGAAGCAAGAGTTTTAGAGGTTAGAGGCAAGAGAAGGGCGGCGCGGGATGGAGAAGATCACTTCGCGGAAAAACGAGAATGTGCGCGTTATTCGGGAGCTTGTAAAAAGCGCGGAGTACCGCCGCGAAACGGATATGTTCGCCGCCGAGGGCGATCATTTGTGCGGAGAGCTCGCCGGCAGCGCGGCTTTGGAGATGTTTCTGTATACGGAAAGGGCGGCGGCGAAGTACCCTTTGACAGTTGAGAAAGCGCTTGCGCGCGCGGAGTTTTCGGCGGTGATAAGCGAGGAGCTGGCAGAGTATATCTCGGACACGAAAACCCCGCAGGGGCTGTTCGCGGCGGCGGAAAGGTTCGGCAGCCCGATACCGGAAAACGCGCGGCGGCTGATAGTTCTGGACGGAGTTCAGGACCCGGGCAACGTCGGCACGATAATACGCGCGGCGGAGGCGTTCGGGATAGACGGGGTGGTTTATTTCGGCGGATGCGCGGACAAATTCTCGCCGAAAACGCTCCGGGCTTCGATGGGGAGCGTGTTCAGAATGGCTTCGTGCTTCCCGGGTGATGTGAAGGCTCTGCGGAAAACGCTGGAGGGCTTTGTCGTTTACGGGGCAATGCTCGACGATACCGCAAAGCGTCTGGGCGAGGTGAAATTTCCAGAAAAAACCGCGATAGTGATCGGCAATGAGGGCAGTGGAATTTCGTCGGAGGTCGCCGCTGTTTTTAACGAAAAAATCTACATTCCGATAAAGGGCGCGGAATCGCTCAACGCCGCCATGGCAGCTTCCGTGCTGTTGTGGGAATTAAGCAAGTAGTTGTTAGTTGTTAGTTTGGCGCGATAGCGCTGGTGTATGTTGTACTAAGCGGTAATTGGCAGTGCAAAGCTGTAAGAAGGCTTTCGGCTTTGCAGTGCCAAACACAAAGCGGCGCGTTGGCGTGCAGTTAAGGCACGTTTAAATTACAAGCACAAATCAAGCGAAGTGTGCAAATTTCCGCAAGCAAGCTGCGTTGCCGAAACGGAGTGAAGCGGAGTGGAGGCAATGCAGCTTAGCTAGCGCGGCACGAAGTGCTGCGCGGTGCGGGAATTTGCCATTTAGATAGGAGGATACCTTTGGCTAATCTGGTTATTCTGGAGTCGCCGTCAAAGGCGAAGACCGTTAAAAAATACCTCGGAGCGGGCTATGACGTGGTGGCTTCCACCGGGCATATCATAGACCTGCCGAAATCGAAGCTCGGAGTGGACGTGGAAAACAATTTCGAGCCGCAGTATGTCAATATGAAGGATAAGGCGGATATAATCAAGGAGCTCAAAAAGAAGGCGAAAAGCGCGGATACCGTCTATCTGGCGACCGACCCGGACCGCGAGGGCGAGGCTATTGCGTGGCATCTGTCGCATTTGCTGAATATCGACGGGAACTCAAAGGTGCGCGTGACGTTCAATGAGATAACGAAAACGGGCGTGCAGTATGGAATGAGCCACCCGCGTACTATAGATACGGACGTTGTGAACGCGCAGCAGACGAGGCGTATTCTGGATAGGATAGTGGGATATAAGCTGTCTCCGTTTTTGTGGAAGAAGGTAAGGCGCGGTCTGTCGGCAGGGCGCGTGCAGTCCGTCGCGGTAAGGCTGATAGTAGACCGCGAGGAGGAGATACGCGCGTTCAAGACCACGGAGTATTGGAGCGTGGACGCAAAGCTCGCGGCTGCGTCGTCAAAGAGGGCGTTCGCGGCAAAGCTCGCGGAGATAGACGGCGATAAGGCAAAGCTCGATAATAAGGAGCAGACGGATAAGGTGCTCGAGGAGCTGAAGGGCGCGGACTTTACGGTCACGGGGCTGAAAAAGTCGCAGCGCAAAAAACAGCCCGCGCCGCCGTTCACTACTTCGACATTGCAGCAGGAGGCGAGCCGCCGGCTGTCGTTCCAGGCGAGAAGGACGATGAAAGCGGCGCAGGAGCTCTACGAGGGCGTGGATATCGAGGGGACGGGCGCCGTCGGGCTTATCACATATATGAGAACGGACAGCCTGCGTATCTCGGACGAGGCAAAGGCAGCCGCCGCGGAGCTCATCAAGAGCGTTTACGGCAAGGAGTACCTTCCGGATAAGCCGCGCGTGTTCAAGTCCAAAAGCAACGCGCAGGACGCGCACGAGGCTATCCGCCCGACAAATGTCGAGTTCACGCCCGAAAGCGTGAGAAAATCGCTGACAAATGATCAGTTCAAGCTGTATAAGCTAATATGGGAGCGCTTTATGGCGAGCCAGATGGCGAACGCCGTTATGGATACGGTCTCCGTGGAGATAACCGCGAAAAACTGTCTGTTTAAGGCAAGCGGGTATTCGATAAAGTTCGACGGATTTACGAAGCTCTACGAGGAGACAAAGGACGACGAGGAGCAGAGCGGGGCTTTGCCCGCGATAACGCAGGGCGAGAAGCTGAAGTGCGCCGACATATCGGGAAATCAGCACTTTACCCAGCCGCCGGCGCGGTACAACGAGGCTTCGCTGATAAAGTCGCTGGAGGAAAACGGCATCGGCAGACCCTCCACCTACGCGCCGACGATCTCCACGATACTCGACAGGCATTACGTTGAGCGCGAGACCGGAAACCAGCTCAAGCCCACGCCGCTTGGAGAGGTGATAACCGGGCTGCTCAAAGAAAAGTTCAACAATATTGTCGATGTAAAGTTCACCGCGAAAATGGAGAGCGATCTCGACGATATAGAAAAGGGCGGAAAGGATTGGGTGCAGACGCTCGACAAGTTCTATAAGGGCTTTGCCAAGACGTTAGAGCAGGCGGAGCATGATATGGAGGGCAAGCATCTGCGCGTTCCCGACGAGCCCACGGATATCGTCTGCGAGCAGTGCGGCAAGAATATGGTGATAAAGATAGGACCTTACGGAAAGTTCCTCGGCTGCTCGGGATTTCCGGAATGTAAGTTCACCAAGAAGATAGTGACGGAAACGAAGGGGCTCTGCCCGAAGTGCGGCGCGAAAATGCTCCTGAAAAAATCGAAGAAGGGTAAGCCGTTCTACGGATGCGAGAACTACAAGGACTGCAACTTTATGACGTGGGATATGCCGCTTGAGGAGAAGTGCCCGGACTGCGGCTCGAGCCTGTTCAAGAAAACGGGAAGGCTCGGGAAGATATACTGTCAGAAGGAGGGCTGCTCCTACGAGCGTCCGCTCGATAAGGAGACCAAATGACGGCGCGCGTTATAGGCGCGGGGCTTGCCGGGTGCGAGGCGGCTATGCAATTGGCGCGGCGCGGGATACGCGTAGAGCTTTGCGAGATGAAGCCCGCGCGGTTCACTCCCGCGCACAAGTACGAGGGCTTTGCGGAGCTCGTGTGCTCGAACTCCCTAAAAGCCGCGAGAGTTGACAGCGCCTGCGGTCTTTTAAAGGAAGAGATGCGGCGTTTCGGCTCTGTGATATGCGAGGCGGCGGAAAAGACAGCCGTACCCGCGGGCGGGGCGCTCGCGGTAGACCGCAAAGCGTTCTCGGACGAGGTGACGCGGATAGTGAAAAGTCATCCGAATATCACGGTCATAGAGGGCGAGGTCACGGAGTTCCCGTCGGAAAACGCGGTGATAGCGACCGGACCGCTTACCGGCGGCGCGTTTGCCGAAGCGATCCGCGAAAAATGTGGCGCTTATCTTAGCTTTTACGACGCCGCCGCGCCGATAGTTACGGCGGAGAGCATAGACCACGCGATAGCCTTCTGTCAGTCGCGCTACGACAAGGGCGGCGCGGATTATCTCAATTGTCCTATGGACAAGGAGGAATATGATGCGTTCTATAACGCGCTGATAAACGCGGAGGGCGCGCCTCTGCATGAGTTCGATAAGCCGGAGGAGAGCGCCGGGCTGCGCGTATACGAGGGCTGTATGCCTGTGGAGGTCTTGGCAAAGCGCGGTTATGACAGCGTGCGGTACGGGTGTATGAAGCCCGTTGGGCTTACCGACCCCAGAACGGGGCGGAGACCTTATGCCGCGGTACAGCTTCGCCGCGAGGACGCGGACGGCACTCTGTACAACATAGTCGGTTTTCAGACGAACCTGAAGTTCGGCGAGCAGAAGCGCGTATTTTCCATGATACCGGGGCTTCAAAACGCGGAATTCGCGCGGTACGGCGTTATGCACCGAAACACGTTTTTATGCAGCCCGAAGCTGCTGAACGTGAATTTTATGCTGAAGGGCTCGGAGAGAGTGTTCTTCGCGGGGCAGATGACCGGCGTCGAGGGATATGTCGAGAGCGCCGCGAGCGGAATTACAGCGGGCAGAGCACTTGCGGATATGCTTTGCGGCAATGAGCCGCTGAAGCTTCCGCGCACGACTATGATGGGTGCGCTTGCTGACTACGTCGCCAATTCGTGGACGAATGATTTTCAGCCTATGGGCAGCAACATGGGGATACTTCCGCCGCTCGATGAGGCTATCCGCGACAAGAAGCTTAAGTACGCAAGGCTGGCGGAGCGCGCTTTGGCGGCGCTGGAGGAAGCGTTGAAATAACATCAACGCGTTAGGCGCGTATAAATCAAATCACTAATCTTAGCGAGTTATAGCGGCGTATAATCAAAAGCAACGAACTTTGGCGAGTGCAAAAAGTCGCAAGCAAGCCACCCTGCCGCAGCGAAGCAGGGGCGAAGCGGCTTGGCTAGCGTACGCGAAGCGTGCGAGGTGCGAGCTTTTTGCTTTAAAATAAGGAGATAAAATGAGGATCGTAATTGACGGTATGGGCGGCGATAACGCGCCCGATGAGGTACTTAAAGGAGCGGAGCTCGCGGTAAAGGGTCTGGACGTGGAGGTCGCGGTAACGGGCGATGTGGAATTGCTCAAAAAGCGGATCGACGCGCTCGGCGTTGATGAAAAGGGCATTGAGCTCGTCGCGGCTCAAGGCGTGATAACGACGGAGGACAACCCGCGCTCGATACTTAAAGGAAACGCCGGGACTTCTATGGGCGTGGCGCTGAATATGGTGTCGCGCGGCGAGGCGGACGCGGTCATCTCCGCGGGGAGCACAGCGGCGCTGGTGCTCGGCGGAACGATGATAGAGAAGCGGATACGCGGCGTGAAGCGGACGGCGCTCGTGCCGCTTATGCCCGCGGCGGGCGGCGTGAAGTATGCGGTAATAGACGGCGGCGCGAATTTGGACTGCCGCCCAGAGATGCTCGCGCAGTTCGCGATACTCGGGAGCTGCTTTATGGAGTGCGCTATGGGTGTGAAAAATCCTCGCGTAGGTCTTCTGAACATAGGAACCGAGGACGAAAAGGGAAGAGAGCTCGAGCACGAGGCAAAAAAGCTGATAGAAAACACCACCCTGAACTTCTTGGGATATGTGGAAGCGAGAGAAGCGCCTCTCGGCGCGGTGGACGTTCTGGTAACGGACGGGTTTACGGGCAACGTGTTCCTCAAAGCGTGCGAGGGCATGGGCGTGCTTATGAAGGATTCGCTCAAACAAGTGTTCTTCGCGAATCTCAAAACAAAGGTCGGCGCGGCGCTTGTTAAGAAAGAGCTCGGCGGTGTTATGAGGCATCTGGATTATAAGGAGATAGGCGGCTCGCCGCTTCTCGGCACGGCAAAGCCCGTGTTCAAGGCACACGGCGCGAGCGACGCGAAGGCGTTCTTCGGAGCGTTCAGACAGGCTAAGAACTTCGTGGAGAACAAGGCTATTGAGAAGATGACGGCGGCGATCGCCGAGCTGTCGCCCGAGGACGCGGAAAAGGACGACGGCGAATAAGGAATGTGATTTTCGTTGAAATTTACTCTGAATTTCACTTTGAAAATCACTCCGAAAAACAGTATTGAAAATAAGTGCGAATTTTCTCTCAATTTGACTGCTAAAAAGCACTTGAGTTTTACAGAGAATTCCGCTGTATAAAGCTAAATTGAAGGATAAAATACACGTCGAAAAAACACTCGGATAAATTCGCGAAAAACGCGCCGAAATAACCTCGGAAACAGCCGGAGAAATTCACATCTAGAAAAACAAGGAGGAGCGCTCCGATGAAGGAATATAAGGAGCTGACGGAGCTCGAGGAGAAGATAGGGTACAGGTTTAAAAACCGCGCTCATCTCCGCCACGCGATGACCCATTCGAGCTATTCGGGCGGGAAGAACAACGAGTGCAACGAGCGTCTGGAGTTTCTGGGAGACGCGGTGCTCCAGCTCACGGTGTCGCGGTATCTGTTCACGAATATGACGGGCGTGCCGGAGGGCGGGCTCACGAAGCTCAGAGCTTCCATAGTCTGCGAAAATTCGCTGTATTCTTTCGCGAAGAGAATAGACCTGGGAAAATATATCCTGCTCGGGAAGGGCGAGGAAATGGCGGGCGGGCGCGACCGGAAGTCGATACTCTCGGACGCGTTCGAGGCGATGATAGCGGCTGTGTATCTTGACGGCGGCGAGGAGGAGTCCACGAAAATGATACTCTCCTTCGTGCCGGACATCGAGGCGCTGAAGTCGGGCAAGATTCGTCTCGGAGACTACAAGACCGTCCTTCAGGAAATAATACAGCAAAACCCCGAGGAGCGTATCTCCTACGAGGTAGAGGAGTTTGACGCGGGACATAACAGCAAGACGTTCAAGGCGAAGGTGATGCTAAACGGGCAGGCGATAGGCAGCGGCTCGGGGCATTCCAAGAAAGAGGCGGAGCAGGCGGCGGCTAAAGAGGCTGTGCGGCTTATGGGGTACGAATGTGAGTAAAAGGCGCACCAACATTTCGATATTTATTCCTCACGCGGGCTGCCGCCACAAGTGCAGCTTCTGCGATCAGAAAACCATTTCCGGCAGCTCTAAAGCTCCGGAAGCGGCTGAGGTCTTCGAGCTTTTAAGAACGCAGGCTCCTCATCTGGAGGAGCGCGGAATGTCGGCGGAGATAGCGTTTTTCGGCGGGAGCTTTACGGCGATAGAGCGGGGGTATATGGAAAGCCTTCTTACCGCCGCAGCTCGGGCGATGAAAAAATTCCCCGTTTATACGGGGATACGCTGCTCGACGCGCCCGGACTGTGTTTCGGAGGAAATCGCGGATATTCTCAAAAAATACGGCGTGACGGCGGTGGAGCTGGGCGCGCAGTCTATGAGCGACGAGGTGCTGAAAGCGAATGAGCGCGGACATACGGCGGAGGATGCCCGCCGCGCGGCGGGTATCATAAAGTCCCGCGGTATCGAGCTTGGGCTTCAGATGATGACGGGGCTGTACCGTGACGCTCCCGAACGCTGCCTTTACACGGCGGACGAGTTTATAAAGCTGAGACCCGCGACAGTGCGGATATATCCCACCGTGATACTCAAAAACACGCGGCTCGGAGAGCTGTTTCAAAGCGGGGCTTACACGTCGTTTTCATTTGAGGAAACGGCTGACTTGTGCGCGAAGCTGCTTCGGAAATTCACCGAAAAGGGCGTGCGCGTTATCAGAATGGGGCTCCACGCAAGCCCCGACGTGGAGCGCGATATGCTGGGCGGAGTTTACCACCCGGCGCTTCGGGAAATCGTCGAGAGCAGGATTTTTCTGGAGGATTTGACGGCGCAGCTCGTGAGATTCCCAAAGGGGAAATACCTCGTTTACACCGATCCGAAAAATCTCTCGAAGGCGATAGGACAAAAGAAAAGCAACATTGAGGCGCTGGCGGCTTTGGGCTATGAGATTGAGTTCAAGCCGAAGTTGGGCGTTTATATCTGGATTGTATAATATTTGCATCTTTCCCCGCCGAAGGCGGGGAAAGATGCTCGAAATCAAACAAAAAAGGGATTATAATGCTATTTAAGACTTTAGAAATTCAAGGCTTCAAGTCGTTTGCCGACAAGACCGTGCTTAATTTCGACACGAAAACCACGGCGGTAGTGGGCTCGAACGGCAACGGCAAAAGCAATATATCGGACGCCCTGCGCTGGGTAATGGGCGAGCAGGGCGCAAAAACTCTGCGCGGCGAGAAGATGGAGGACGTTATCTTCCACGGAACGGTGGAGCGCAAGCCGATGGGCTTCGCGCACGTCGCGCTCACGATAGATAACGGCGACCGCGCTCTCGCCGTGGACGCGGACGAGGTGGTGATCTCCCGTAAGCTCTACCGTTCGGGTGAGAGCGAGTATCTTATAAACGGGAAGAAATCGCGTTTGAGAGATATTCAGGAGCTTCTTATGGGCACAGGTCTCGGGCGCGACGGCTATTCGATAATCGGGCAGGGCAGAGTGGCGGAGATAGTAAACGCCCGCGACACTCAGCGCCGCGAGATATTCGAGGAAGCGGCGGGTGTTTCGCTGTTTCTGCATAAGAAGGCGGACGCGGAAAAACAGCTCGCGCAGGCGGAGGAGAATATCGTAAGACAGCGAGACCTTATCCGCGTGGACGAGGAGCGCCTTCCGATATTGAAAAAGCAGTCGGAGAAGGCTGTGAGGGCTTCCGAGCTGATGTCGCAGAAGAAGGAGCTGGAAATATCCGTCTCCGTGGCAAGGCTCAATGAAAAGCGAGAGCAGCTCTCGAAAATACAGGACGATCTGCTTATAAACAAGGGCGAGTGCGAGCATTTCGAGAACGATATAGCGAAGGCGGAGACCGAGATAGAAAACCTCGGCGACGATAAAATGGCGGCGCAGGGAAGGCTTGAGCGGGTGCGCGCGGGGATACAGTCCGCGAACGACGAGCTCGCGGATAAGAGGTCGGAGATATCCGTCGCGGAAAACGACCTCAAACATAACGAGGAACGCCGCGCGGAGCTCGCCGAGCAGCTCAGAACCGCCAAGGAGAGCACCGAGAGCTTCAACGAGCAGACCGCCGCATTGGGCGAGCAGAAGCGGGCGGAAGAGACCGCCGCCGCCGAGTGCGAAAAGAAAGCGGAGGAGCTAGGGAAAAAGCTCGATGAAATATCGGAGCGCAGCACGGCTGCGGGCGAGGCATACTCGGCGTTGGAAAGCGAGATAGCGGGTCTGCGTTCGGAGGAAGCGAAGCAGGAGCTCGCGAAGAGCATGGCGCTGCGTTCCGCCGAGGAAACGCAGAAGCAAAAGGAAGAGTTCCTTGCCGATCTCTCGGAGGGAGAGGGAAGGATAGACGGTTATAAGTCGGAGCTCGCGGAGGTGCGCAAAGCGGCGGAAAAGAACGCCGCGGAACGCGAAGCGGCGAAAAACCGCCTGGCGGGTATGGAGCGCCTCGCGGAAGGCAAGCGCCGCCGTCTGGAAGAGGCGCGGAAGGCTCTCGAAGAGGTGAGCCGCGAGCTCGGCGAAAAGCAGCAGCGCAGCCGCGTGCTCTCGGATATTGAAAAGAGCAAGTACGGCTACAGCCGCGCCGTAAAAGAGGTAGTCACGGCTGGCGAGCAGGGCAGGCTCCACGGGATACACGGCATTGTGGCGGACATCATAACCGTGCCGAAAAAGTACGTTACCGCAATAGAAACGGTGCTGAGCTCCGTTATGCAGAACATAATCGTAGACAACGAGGAGACCGCGACTCGCTGCATTCGTTTTCTTAAGGAGACGGGCGCGGGCAGAGCGACGTTTTACCCGCTCACATCGATGAAGGGGCGCAGCCTCAACGAGCCGCGGCTGAAGTCCGAGACGGGCTTCGAGGGTATCGCGAGCGAGCTTGTGGAGTGCGCGGACGAATATTCGCAGATAGTTTCAAATCTGCTTGGAGTGACCGCCGTGGTGGACGATATAGACACCGCCGTGGTCATCGGAAAGAAATACGGATACAGGTTCAGGATAGTCACGCTCGACGGACAGCTCGTAAACGCGGGCGGCTCGTTCACTGGCGGTTCGAGGCAGAACAAGGATAACGGCATAATCTCCCGCAAACAGGAGATAGAGGCGCTCTCCGCGGAGGTAAAAAAGCTCTCCGAGGAGCAGAGGAGCAAGAACGAGGAGTTCGAGCGCTATAAAGCGGAGATCGCGAAGTTCAACATCGAAAGCGAGGGCATGAACGACCGTATAAACGAGCTGGAGCGCGAGGATATACGCTTCGCCGCCGAGGTGTCAAGGCTCTCGAGCCTTATCGAGCAGCTTGAGGCGCAGGGCGAGACAGCGCGAAAGACCCTCGAGGGCTTCGACGAGCGGATAAAGCAGCACAGCGAAACGGCTCAAAACGCCGAAAAGGAGATATCGCGGCTCTCGGAAAAGCTCGCCGAGCTCGACCGCGAGCACGAGCGGCAGAGCGGCAGCCGCACCGAGGCGGAGAACAGGATAAACTCCATCTCCGAGGAGATAAAAACGGCAAATCTCGAGCGTCTGGAGCACGAGCACCGCGCGGACGTTCTGGGTCAGCAGATAAAGAACGCCGAGGAAAACCGCCGCGCCCTTATTGAAAACAGCGACGGTTTCAGACAGGCCATGGAGCAGCTCGACAGCTCCGACCGCGAGATACGCGAGAAAATAGAGCGGATAAAGCGCGAGATAGAGCAAAGCGCGGGAGAGCTCGGTGAAAAGAACGAGGAAATATCGCGGCTCACCGAGGAAATAAACGGGCTCGACCGAAAAATAACAGAGCTCCACCGCTCCATAAACGAATATAATCAGGGCAAAGAGCGGTTCGCGAGGGAAGTCGCAAGGCTCGACGAGCGGCAGGTGACCGTTCAGAGGGAATACGACAAGATAGTCGCGCTTTTGTACGACAGCTATTCGCTCACCGTGTCGGAGGCTTCCGAGCAGGCGAACGTTCCCGAAAATCTGCTCTCCGCGGAGAACGAGCTCGGGGAGCTCAACAAGCAGATAAACGCGCTCGGCATAGTCAATATGGCTTCCATAGAGGAGTACGAGCTTGTATCGCAGCGGTACGAGTTCCAATCGGGGCAGCTGAAGGATATCGAGGACAGCAAGCGCGAGCTCGAAAAGATAATAGCGGACATGACCGAGGACATAAGAACGCGCTTTTTGGAGAGCTTCAACGCGATAAACGGGCATTTCAAGGACGTTTTCGTGCAGATATTCGGCGAAGGCGCTCACGCGGAGCTGGAGCTCACGAACCCCGAAGACGTGCTGAACTCCGGAATAGAGATAAAAGCGGCTCCTCCCGGCAAGGTGATAAAGAACCTGATCTCGCTTTCGGGCGGCGAACAGGCGATGGTCGCGATAACTATCTATTTTGCGATACTTATGCACCGTCCCACCCCGTTCTGTATGCTCGACGAGGTAGACGCGCCGCTCGACGTGGTGAACGTTGAAAAGTACATCGGGTATCTTAACCGCTTCAGCCGCAGCACGCAGCTTATGATAATCTCGCACAGGCGCGGGACTATCGAGGGCTGTCAGGTGCTTTACGGAGTGTTCATGCAGGAGAAGGGCGTGTCGCGGTTGCTGAGGCAGGAGCTTACGGATGAGCTGGACGGCGTAACGAATTAACATTTTGGGAGGCTCATGAGAACAGGCTCTTAGGCGGGAAGCTGTATGAAATTTTCGCAAAAGGAGAATAGTAATGGGATTATTTGATAAATTCAAAAAGAAAGGCGACGCGGAGGGGCAGTTTCCCGAGGAACTCAACGCGCAGACCGCCGATAACGCGGAGCAGTCCGTTACGGAGGAGGACGGCACGGCGCGCCCCTCGCTTCTCGAACGCTTGAACAGCGGTGCGCCGATTTTCACCGATCACGAAAGCGATATTGAATTTAATGAGGAGTACGAAGCGCAGCAGAGGGAGCGGAGCTTTAACAAGCTCAAAGAGGGTCTTAAAAAGACCAAGGACGGATTTGTTTCGAGGGTGGAAACGCTCCTGAATTCGTTTACGAAGATAGACGAGGATTTCTTCGACGAGCTGGAGGAAACGCTGATATTGTCGGATATAGGAGCGCAGACAAGCGCGGATATATGCGATAAGCTCCGCGGCGAGGTAAAGAAGAACGGCATAACCGACCCCGCCGAGGTAAAGCAGACGCTCAAAGGGATAATTTCGGAGATGCTTTCGGGCGGAAACGAGCTGAAGCTCGAAACAATGCCCTCGGTGATAATGGTCATCGGAGTGAACGGCGCGGGCAAGACCACAACGATAGGGAAAATGGCTGCGAACTTCGGAAAAGCCGGCAAGAAGGTCATCGTGGCGGCGGCGGATACCTTCCGCGCGGCGGCGATAGATCAGCTCGCCGTCTGGACGGAAAGAGCCGGCGCGGATATAGTAAAGCACGGCGAGGGCAGCGATCCCGCGGCGGTCGTGTTCGACGCGATTTCTGCGGCGAAGGCGCGCGGCGCGGACGTGGTGCTTTGCGATACCGCCGGGAGACTGCATAATAAGAAGAACCTCATGGAGGAGCTCAAGAAGATAGCGCGCGTTATCGCGAGGGAGCTCCCCGAGGCGAGCCTGGAAACGCTTCTCGTTCTTGACGCTACCACGGGTCAGAACGCCGTGAACCAGGCGCAGCTTTTCAATGAGAGCGCCGACATTACGGGCATTGTTCTCACAAAGCTCGACGGCACGGCAAAGGGCGGCATCATAATTCCGATAAAGAACGAGCTCGGGCTCGCCGTAAAGCTCGTGGGAGTGGGGGAGCAGATAGACGATCTTCAGCCGTTCGTCCCCGAGGATTATGTGAACGCGCTGTTTGAGTGATGAACAGTTAAATCTGAAGCTGCGGAGACAAGGAGGATATATATTGTATAGAGAATTGATTTCAGAGTTATCGAAAGGAAACAATTTTGTAAATATTCAGCCGCCTTGCCCCGAAAGCGAGATAGACAAAGCCGAAAAAGCGGTGGGTTACATGTTCCCGAAAGAATTGAGGGCTTTGCTGCGGGAGCTTGACGGCGATAAATGGCTTCTCCTGTCAGCGAAGGAGATAATTGATCAGGCGGAGCTCAACAGAAGCATGACGTCGTTCTACGAAAATGAATTCGGCGATGGAGCGTATGCCGAAAGGTTGGGCAGATTTATCTTCTTTGCCGGAAACGGCTGCGGAGATTATTATTGCTATCGAGTCGATTCGGACGGCGTTCCCGACGAGAACGTCATCTATATCTGGGAGCATGAGGAAATGGGAGAAGAATGCTGCTGGAGAAAGGTGGCAGCAAGTATGTCGGAGCTTATCACACGGTACTATAATTCCGAGATCTGACGATCCCAAAGCTTCCGGTCAATATGACCGGGACAAAAGATCAAGGTCTTGACATATCAAATATTTTGTGTTATAATAAAAGACAACAATTTTTGAAAGGATCATTTTTATGGAACATCAACGATCAAGTGAAGAACAGGCTCCCGTCCGAAAACGGCTCATTATCGCTTCCAACAACGAGGGTAAGATACGAGAGTTTAAGGAGCTTCTCAGACCCTACGGCTTCGAGGCGGTTTCAATGCGCGAGGCGGGCTTCACCGGGGAGATAACCGAGGACGGCGACACCTTCGAGGAAAACGCCCACATCAAAGCGCGGGCGGTCTTTGAGGCTACCGGAGAGCCTACAATGGCGGACGACAGCGGGCTTGAGATCGATTTCCTCAACGGCGCGCCGGGTGTGTACTCCGCGAGATACGCAGGAGAGGACGCTTCCGACAAGGATCGCTGCGCAAAAGTCCTGAGCGAGATGCACGGCGTGGCAAGGGAGCTGCGCGAGGCGCGGTTCGTGTGCTCGGTATACTTCATTTACGCGGAGGACGACGAGTATTCCGTGCGCGGCGAGGTGTGCGGGTACATAGGCGACAAGCCGAAGGGCAGGAACGGCTTCGGCTACGATCCGATCTTTATGGTGAACGACGACGAGAGTATGGCGGATCTCGGCGATGAGGAGAAGAACAGGATTTCCCACCGCGCCGACGCGTTCCGCAAGCTCTCCGAGATATTAAAGGAGAAGTTTTCATAGATGTTGACAAGCAAGGAAAGGGCGCAGCTGCGCTCCGAGGCGCAGAGCTGCGACACCATCTTTTTTATCGGGAAGCTTGGAGTGTCAGATGAGATAATAGAACAGCTCGAAAGGGCGATAAACGCGCGCGAGCTCATAAAGCTGGGCGTTCAGGAGAGCTGCGAGTATACCGCCCGCGAGGCTGCGGACATCATTGCGCCGCGGCTTGAAGCGGAGGTCGTCGCGGTCATCGGGCGGAAGTTCGTTTTGTGGCGCAAGAGCCGCAAGCCGAAGTCCGAACACGTTAAAAGTCCTGCTCGAAGCGTCGCGCCTATGCGTGCGAAAGGCGGTGATAACCGCTCCAAGGGCGGTATCCCGAGGGCGAGGGACGGTATGCCTCACGGCAAGGGCGCGGCTCCGCGAAAGGGCGCTCCCGTGACGAAGAGCACCGCAAAGAAACGGGTGACGCGGCGTGGGTGATAAGGAGCAGATAAAGACCGGCATATTCGGCGGGGCGTTCAATCCTCCGCATAACGGGCACGTCAATCTGGCGCGCGAGGCTATTGAGCAGCTCAACCTGCGCCGCCTTCTCATAATACCGACTTACGAGAGCCCGCACAAGGACACGAAGCTCCTGCCGTTTGAAGAGCGCGAGGAGCTGTGCCGCAGAGCCTTTATGCCGCTTGACGGCTCGGGGAAATGCAAGTGCTCCGTTGAGGTCTCGGACATCGAGCGCGAGATGGGCGGAGTGAGCTATACGATAAACACCCTTCGTGAGCTGAAAAACCGCCGTCCCGGAGAGCGGTTTTATTTGCTTATCGGCGGGGATATGCTGTTTTCATTCAACAAGTGGTACAAATACGAGAGCATTTTAAAGGAAGCGACGGTGTGCGCCGTTGCCCGCGGCGGCGACAGCTATCCCGAGATGGTGGAGTTCGCGAACAGAATGGGACGTGTAAAAGTGCTTCCTACGAGCATTGTCGATGTCAGCTCTACTGAGATACGCGAGAAGATCGCAAGAAGAGAGGACGTCAGGGCGCTGCTCCCGGGCGGTGTTTTTGAGCGTATTGAGGAAAAAGGGCTGTTCGATGAGTGATCAGAGGTAAGAAGTAAGAGGCAAGAAAGTCATCCAATATATTCTTACATCTTATCTCTTACATTTGTCTCACATCTTGCTTCCGGAAGGGATTGATTCTAATTGAGTAGGTATGCTGATTATGACCGCTACGAGGAGCTCCTTCGGGAGCGTTTGTCCAAAAAGCGTTTTACGCACAGCATGAACGTGGCGGAGGAATGCTTCCGTTTAGCTGAGAAGTACGGCGCGGACAAGCGGCGGTGCTACCTTGCGGGAATGCTGCACGATATAATGAAGGAGGACGCTCCCGAGCGGCAGAAGCAATATACTGTCGACAGCGGTCTGTCTCCCGACCCCGTGGAGATCTCGACAAAAAGTTTGTGGCACGGCGTGGCGGGCGGTTATTACGTCCGCGAGGTGCTCAGGATAGAGGACGATGAGATAATCAGCGCGATAAGATACCACACGGTTGGCTGCGCGAGAATGACGATGATGGAGAAGATAGTGTATCTCGGGGATATGATCTCGGAGGAGCGCGACTACAAGGGCGTTGAAAAGATGCGCGAGTATTGCGGAAAAGATCTCGATCTCGCCATGAGCGTCGCTTTGATATATCAGATACAGAGCGTCTGCGCGAAGGGCGGAGGTCTGCCGAGAGCGACATTTGAGGCGTACAACTATTACTTGAGCTTTAACAAAAATAAGGAGAGCCTATGACGGACAGAGAAGAACTTGAAATTGTCGTGAAAGCGCTTGACAGCAAGCGCGCGGAGAAGATCACCGCGCTTAAGGTGCAGGATCTGACGATACTCGCGAATTATTTCGTGATAGCGTCGGCTACGAGCACCACGCAGGTAAAGGCACTTTCGGACGCGGTTGAATACAATATGGAGCAGGCGGGCATACGCCCCAAGAGCATAGAGGGCGTTCAGAGCCGAAGCTGGATCGTGCTTGATTATATCGACGTTATCGTGCATATTTTCACGCAGCAGGACAGGGAGTTTTATCAGCTTGAGCATCTCTGGGCGGACGGCGAGGCTGTGGACTTGTCCGATATTATAAAACCCGACTGACGCGATTCAAAAAGTAATAAAATTGGGCTGCTGTTTTTGGATAAAATAACCAAAATCTTAAAAACTTACAAAATTTTGCAATAAGCCCTTGACAAATCAGGCGAAACGTTGTATAATATCTAATATACTGTTTATGTATAGCTACTAATGGTAGATAACCTGTGCCGCTTGGCAAAGGGAGGGAAAATATAGATGGCAGAAATTCGTCTTGG
>CAYVSV010000028.1:0-29307 GCA_964454205.1 uncultured Ruminococcus sp. | reverse complement strand
TCGCGTCGCCCTTAACGAACTTCGTAGCACCGTCCATAGAGCCGTAGAAATCCGCCTCGCGCTGGATATTGGAGCGGCGTGTTTTCGCCTCCTCCTCGTTTATCAAACCGGAGTTCAGATCGGCGTCTATCGCCATCTGCTTACCGGGCATAGCGTCCAGTGTGAAACGCGCCGCAACCTCGGATACACGCTCCGAGCCCTTGGTGATTACGATAAAGTTCACCAAAACTATGATTATGAATATCAGAAATCCGACAATTGCGTCTCCGCCCATTACGAAGTTTCCGAACGCCTTTATGATCGTGCTTATTTCACCCGCGCCGCCGCCGGAAAGGATAGAACGCGTTGTCGAAATATTCAGCGACAGACGGAAAACCGTCGAGATGAGGAGTATCGTCGGAAAGACGGAGAACTCCAGCGCGCTCTTGATAAACATTGTCATTACGAGAATGATAAGCGAAAGCGCGATGTTCAGCATTATCAGGAAATCCTGCATAATTACGGGAAGCGGGATAATGATAGCGAGAACTATGAAGATGATGAACAGCACCATCGAGTTGCTGAGTATTTTTCTTATCAAGTTCTCACTTCCTTTCTTTGTTCTCTATACGAAGAGTATATTTTTATGCGAATTTTACGCATGAATAGTCTTGTTCGTTTCGCGGTAAACGGTCGTCAAGACCTCGGCTACCGCGTCGTAGAGCTCGTAGGGTATCTCGCGCCCCAGCTCCACCTGAGAGTACAGAGCCCTCGCCAACGGCGGGTTTTCCATACAGTATACGTTGTTCTTTTCCGCTATCTGCACTATCTTCATCGCGAGATAGTCCTTGCCCTTCGCGATGACCTGCGGAGCGCGGTTTTTGTCCTGATCGTACCGAAGAGCCACAGCGTAGTGCGTAGGGTTACGAATAACCACGTCCGCTGACGGCACCTCCTGCATCATTCGGCTTTGCGCCATTTCACGCTGGCGCTGCTTTATCTTGCTTTTGATCTGCGGATCGCCTTCCATCTGCTTGAACTCGTCCTTGACCTCTTGTTTGGACATCTTCAGCTTCTTTTCAAACTGCCACCACTGAAACAGATAGTCCGCCGCCGCCACAAACACCAGCACAATACAAATCGACATAACAAGATCGTATATCGACAGCGCCGCGTAAGCGATACCCTGCATAACGCCCGCGTTCATAAGCGAAAGTATGCGCGGCATACGATCCTTTATATCGTTAAAGACCATAACGCCTATTGCTATCACTTCGATGAGCCCCTTGACGATACCTGCCAGAGCCTGCATCGAAAACATCTTTTTTATTCCCTCCAGGGGATTGAGCCTTGAAAACTTCGGCTGCACCGCTTTCATCGTAAAAAGCCCGCGCGTCTGCGCTATTGTGGGTATTATTCCCAGTATCATAGCCGCCGCGCAAACGGGACCCACAACCATCACCACGACCGTTATCACATCCACGACCAACCTCATATAGCTGTCTGTGTTGATAACGTATGTGGCGCTTTGCTCGCACATTCGGGCGGTATACGACAGTATGTTCTTCATCAGGAACTCCGCGAGGATCCTTACTATCGAAAATATCCCGAGAACAGATACTGCCGTCACGACCTCCTTCGACTGGAGAACGTTTCCCTCTTTTCGTTGATCTCGCCGTTTTTTGGGGGTGGCTTTCTCGGTTTTATCCTCGCCCGCCATGTGACTTCCCCCCTTTTAGCCGGCGTTCGGTCTCTTAAACCAGAAAACCGTCGACAATACCGTTTAAGTTCTCAAAGAGTATGCCCATTATCTGTTCCATATACTCCGAAATAACGCCGCAGCTCGCCGCCAGAACCGTAAAACCCACAAGCAGCTTCATCTGGATATTCAGCACGAAAACGTGAATATTCGGCACCGCTTTCATAAGCACGCCTATGCAGAACTCGGTAATAAGCGACGCGACGATCACCGGCATCGCGAGCTTCAGCCCCAAAGTCATTACCGTCTCGAAATAATGCACAAGTATCGAAAAAATGTTGATGTTGAGCCCCGTCCAGCCGAGCGGTATGCTCTCGTATGAGATAGCGAAAAGCTTGATGTAGCTTTTGTGTGCCCCCACGGCGAAGAAATAGAGCATAAACCACGTTGAGTAAAGCTGCGTGGAAAGACCCGCGTTTCCGAAGGTCGGGTCGTAGCTCTTAGCCATTGAAAGACCGAGCTGCATATCCGCTACCTCGCCCGCCATTGTGAACACCTGCAGGATCAGGTTTACCATAAACCCCAGAACCGCGCCCACCAGCAGCTCCTTCAGCATATCGAACACGAACGGGAACAGCCCCGAAGGCATCGTATACTCAAAGCCGCCTGCCGCAGTCATTACAAGCGCCAGCACGAATGTCGCACCCGCCTTTACGGAATTCGGAACGCCTCTGCGGGACATTATCGGATTGAACGTGAATATCGCCGCCGTGCGCGCCAACACCATAACATATACGGCAACGTTCGCAATTATCGCAGTCCATACCTCTGACACGACAGCACCTCTATGTTATCGGCGTTGCCGACATCGATTCAAATATGAACTTTACGAAATCTATCACCTCGTTGGTCATCCACGGCGCGAGAAAGAAGAGCACCAGCCCCACAGCCACCGCTTTCGGCGCGAACGAGATCGTTTGTTCGTGAATTTGAGTGGCGGCTTGAAGTATAGCTATCACAAGTCCCACTATCATCGCCACGAGAAGCACCGGCAAAGCCAGCTTGAAGGCGAGCATTATCGTTTCGCGGAAAATGCCCATTACAACATCCTGTGTCATTCAAGTCCCTCCCGCGCTACAAATTATAGCTCGTGACTATTGAGCTTATCATCAAATTCCAGCCGTCCGCCAGAACGAACACCAGTATCTTGAAAGGCATCGAGATCATCGCGGGCGGGAGCATCATCATACCCATCGACATCAGCGTCGAACCCACGACAATATCTATCACCAAAAACGGCAGGAATATCATAAATCCCATTTGAAAAGCGCGCTTGAGCTCGCTTATCATAAAGCTCGGCACGACTACCGTAAATGGCAGATCGTTCTCCTTGTACTCTTCGGTAAGCCCGCCCTCGGGTATCGGGGTTTTTGAGAGCTCCACGAAAAACTCGAGGTCGTCGTTTGTCGTCTGCTTGAGCATAAACTTGCGCAGCGGCACCGAAGCGCGGTCGAACGCCTCTTTCATATCGATCTGCTCATTGGTGTAGGGCTCGTAAGCTATCTCGTTTATCTCCTTGAAAACGGGCGCCATAATGAACACGGTAAGAAACAGCGCAAGCCCCGTGAGCACCATATTCGGCGGAGTGTTCTGCGTCTGCATTGCCGTCCGAAGAAAGCCCAACACAATAACGATTCTCGCAAAGCAGGTCATCATAATAAGCATAGACGGCAGCAGCGCTATCAGCGTCATCAGAATGATGATCTCCAAGGGCTGAGAAGCGTCGACGCCTACCACCTGCTGTAGCAGCGAAGACCCGGGGGAATCCCCCGTGCCCGTTACCGAAGTATCGAGATACCCGGATTCGTTCGCGCTTGCCGTAGTGGTTTGCGATGTCTCTTCGCCCGCCGCGGCGTAAGCCCGCAGTCCGACGAACACAAACGCGAACAGAATGGTCAAAAAAAGCGAGACCGCAAACTTCAGCACGAGCTTCTTGTCCGCCTGTATCAAACGTTTTATCAAGATCGTACCTCCGTTTACTTCTTCCTTTTCATATTCTCGAGAACGATTTTAAAGCTCTCTTTAAAAGAGGGGTTCTCTCCGTTCGATTCGGGAACGGCAGTGAGCTCCTCCTCCGTCTGCTCGAGATCGCATATCTTCTCGGTGTGATTTGAGGTCGCGCCGATCACCATGCACTTCCCGCAGACGCTCACCAGCAAAAGCATCTTATCGGGACCGAGATTTATCCGCTCCAGTATCTTCATATTTTTGCTGTCGTAAAGTGCCACGCGCTTTGTCCACTTCTTCATCAGCCAAAACACCGCGAAGATCAGCGCGAGCACCCCGATAAGCGCCATTATCATCTGAAAATACTGCAAGTTGATCCCTCCCAAAAAGCGTTTTGATAGTTACGGCGGAAGATATTCCGAGCCGTCCGTGTAAAGAACCTCCCGCTCCCAAGCTCGGGGAATATCCGCCCCAAGAACAGGAACAGCCGCCCCCAAGAACAGGAAAGACCCGCCGTCAAAACGCCAAAAGGCGGGAAAAGTTCCCCGCCTGTTTTATATGCAGTGGATCAGCCGAGTACCTTTTTCACAGTCTGGAGAATTCTGTCCGCCTTGAAAGGCTTTACAATGAAGTCCAGAGCGCCGAGCTTGATAGCCTCGACTACCATCGCTTCCTGTCCCATTGCGGAACACATTACGACCTTAGCCATCGGGTCTCCCTCTTTGATCTTTTTAAGCGCGTCTATACCCGTCATATTCGGCATGGTGATATCCATGATAACAAGATCGGGCTTTTCCGCCGTGTAGACCTCGCACGCGATAGCTCCGTCCGCCGCCTCAAGAATACTTGTGTATCCGTTCTTTGTGAGCGTATCCTTAATGAGCATTCTCATGAAAGCCGCGTCGTCAACCAACAAAATCTTCTTGTCCATATCTTCTCTCCTTGATGAATTTATAAAAATTTATTTGGTTCTGTTATTCCTTGTCAAGACTTTCGATAAACTTCGACTTGACTATCTCCGTGATCCTCACCGCGAAGTTGTCGTCTATTACGACAACGTCCCCGCGGGCTATCAGGTTTCCGTTTACCACGATGTCAACCGGCGCGCCCGCCTGTCTTTCAAGCTCGATTATCGTGCCCTGCGTGAACTCCAGAATATCCTTGACCTTGCGTTTTGCCGTACCTATCTCAACGCTTATTTCAAGCGGCACGCCCATAAGGAGCTTCAGGTTGTCCTTCTGATCTGTCGGGATACCGAAATCCATCGCGTCGAACTGATGAAGCTGCGCGTTCTGAACGTTTACGGGTGGCGGTGGCGGATAAGCGCCGTATGCCATATACTGGTTCGGATATCCGTAAGCGCCCTGCGGCGGCATTTGATACATCTGCTGCATCGGCATTTCCCCGCCCATAGGCATTTGCGGCGGCGTCTGCATCTGGGGCGCCTGCGCCGCCGGAGCGGGCTGAGCCGCCGGAGCGGGAGCCGGAGCAGCGGCTGCTGCCGGTGCCGCCGGAGCTGCCGCGGAAGCTGCCGGAGCGTTGTCCTCGGGGGCATCGAACTTCTCGATCATCTTGCCGGACAACGTTTTCGCGAGCGGCAAAGACATTACCGACATAAACTCACTTTCCATTACGCCGTCTACCGTAAGGTTGAACGTTACCGCGACTACCGTTTCATCCGCGTCCATCTCGCACAAATCGCCAAAGCTTGCGCTTTCGATTATGTACGGCATAGGAACGGAGATGTCTACCGTCATTCCGAGCAGGTCGGACAGCGCCGTTGCGGACGCGCCCATCATCTGGTTCATGATCTCGCTTACCGCGCTGATATTCAGCTCGTCAAACTGGAAATCGGGGTCGATAACAAGCGGATTGCCGAGCAGCTGGTTCAAGATAAGCTGAACGTCGTTCTGCTTGAGCACCATCATATTCAGACCCGTAATTCCCTCGACATAAACGATCTTTACGCAGATCGCGGGTTCAAGGTTATCGTAGTTCAGATCGCCTACCTTTACGACACTGACCTTCGGCGTGGTTATCCAAACCTTTGCGTTCAGCAGCTCCGATACAGCCGTTGCCGCCGAGCCCATACTGATATTCAGTATCTCGCCGACCGCGTCGATCTCGTATGAGCTGAACTCAATCTCTTCGTTCGCCATCAGACTTTCTACCTCAATTCTCTATAAAATTTTCTATCATTATTGCCTTTTTGTTATTGTATGTACCCAGCTTTCCGTCGCACCAAGGACGCTCTCCCACCTTAACAACTATGTTCTCATCTATTTTCTTGCCGAGCGGGATAACGTCGTTCACCTGTAATGTAAGAACCTCGTACATATCCAGATTTATCTCGCCGAGTACTGCCTTAACAATAAGATCGGTCGTGCTGATGCCGCCCATAATGTTGTCGCGGCGCTCCTGCTCCCGCACTGCGTCGGTTTTTCTGCGCGTGCCGGAGTAGCGCGGGATAAACTTGCTCATTATCTCGTCGAGGTTGATAGCGGGGATACATACCGAGACTATCGACTTCTGACCGTTTACCTCCACCTCAAGCGCGACGATTATTACGGTGTCCTCGTGACCTATTGTCTGAACTACTCTTGAGTTCGTCTCGATGCCTATCATGCGCGGTTCGAGATCGATATGCGTAAGCCACGGTTCTTTGAGCATACCGGCGAACGCCTTCATAATATCGGTCATTATCGTGATCTCGATCTCCGTGAAATCGCGGCTTACGTCGCTGTATTCGCCCTTGCCGCCGAGCAAACGGTCTATCATCGTATAGGTTATCGCGTTGGATATCTGTATGATAACGTCCGTTTCGCTTATCTCGTCGTTTTTGATGCCGAGATCGACCATGCCCATAATTACATAATCGGGCAGAGCGTTATTGAATTCGTTATACCGCTGTTCCTCTATATTCATCAGAGCCACGCGGCTGTAAAGCCGCAGCTTGCCCGTAAGATACGAGGACAACAGACGCGCATAGTTCTCGAAGATACTCTCGAGTACCTTTATCTGTTCTTTCGTGAACTTTTTCGGAGCGCGGAAGTCGTATTCCTTGACCGCCGTCTCTTCGGTCTTTGTCACCACAGGCTCGGCGCCCATTGCGACGCTTTTCAGCATCTCATCGATCTGAGCCTGCGTTAATACATCAGCCACTCTTATCCCACCTGCCTGTCGTTTTTACGATGAAGTACTGCCGCTTGTTTCCGACTGAACGAACTTTGAGCCGTCTACATCGGTAGGTCCGTACCTGTCCGCGGGCGCGTTTCCGCTGCCGTTGAACTTATCGTTTATGAAACCGATTATCTTGTCCACGGAACCCGCAGGCAGATTATTGGTATTCCCGGGCTTCTGCGATTCGTTGTCGAACACGTTGCTGCCAAGGTTGTAATCGTGCTCGAGAATATCCCGGATAACATTCATATCGGTTATGTCAAGCTCGTTTTTGAGCAGGAGCATTTCAACGCGGCGGTTCTCCGGCTGATTTTCGCTCACCGGCTCGTAAGGACCGCAGCCCATAACGCGGAACTTGGATTCCTCAAGCGTTTCTTTGTTGATGAGGTAGTTTGTGACGCTGACCGCTCTGTTCGCGGAAAGGCTCCAGTCGTTCAAATGCGAGGACCCGACCGATGTGTGACCCGAAACGGTGTCGCGCGCGATGAACTTGCTCACCGCCCTGATACCGGGGATAAACCCATCTAGCAGCTCTCTGCCCGCGTCGTTTAAGATCGAGCTGTCGCCGTCGAACATAACGGAGCTGTTGAAGCGTATCTTGATATGCGCCTCGCCCTGCTCCACCGCCACGGAATCCGCCAGGTTATTGTTTTCGACGTAATCCGCGAGGTATTGATAAAGCTCCTCGAAGCTCTGAGGCATCGAGCCTTCGCCGCCCGGTTCGGATGTGTTATCTGTAACGCCGCCCTGATTTTCGGCATAGGGGTCTTGATTGGTCACCACATTATTTATGTAGCGCCCGCGGGATTTAAACTCCTGAAAGACATACTGCAGCTTGGTCTCATCCAGATTGGAGCACGCGAACAGCAAAACGAAGAAGGTAAGCAGCAACGTTACCATGTCTGCGTAAGTGTTGAGCCATTCCTGACTGTTGCCCTCCTCTTTTTTAGGGGGTAATTTTGCCATAAATCACACCTCTTTCAACAAAACAAGCCTACATTCTACCCATTTTATAATTATAGCACACTTCTCCGAAAATTGCAAATACTTTTTTTGCCTTTTGGCAATGTAAACGATTTTTCGGGAAATTTTTGTGCAATGTGCACATTCAGTGAAAGATTACTTCTGCTCCGAGTGCATACTCTTCGGGAGCATAAACTCCAGTTTTTCCTGTATGTAGCGCGGGTTGGAGCCTCCGGCTATCGCCAACACGCCCTCCTCTATGATCTGCATACACAACAGCTCGTCGTCGTGCGCGTTTTTAAGCGCCATAGCCAAGGGGGCGAATATGACGTTCGCGAACAGCGAGCCATAGAACGTCGTTATAAGCGCGACCGCCATACCTACGGTAAGACCCATAGGGTTTGAAAGGTCGACGGTCTTAAGCATGTTGATAAGTCCGACGAGCGTACCCAACATTCCGAACGCCGGGAAGATCGAAACGCCCTTTTCAAAGAACGATTTACCCTGATCGTGGCGCTCGCACATGAACATTATCGTATCGTCGAGCATTCCGCGCACCTTTTCCGGGTCGTTCGCGTCGACTATCATCATCAGCGAGGACTTCATAAACGAATCCGAGCACTGGTTCGCACTCTCTTCGAGCGCCAGCAGACCTCTCGAACGAGCCACCTGCGCGTACTCTACGATCTGGTCGATGTACTTCTTGGGATCGTACTTCGGGGGCTTTATCGCGATGCTGAGACGTTTTCCTACGCCTTTAAGGTACGAGCCCGGGAACGACGCGACAAGACAGCCTATCGTACCGCCGACGGTGATAGCCAGTGACTGTACGTCGACGAAGTTACTGAACGCGCCGAAGTTTACTTTAAAGCCATCGCCCATATCAACGACGATACCGAAGATTACCAAGCCGAATGATATTACCCAACCTATAATAAGTGTTAAATTCAAAGTTATCCCTCACTTCTTATATTTGATAAGCCTTCTTGCTTACTTCTATTTTAAAGGTTCATGTTTGGCGTAGGCATGAAGCCTTGCTTTACGATGAGACCTGATATTTTCCAGAATAAGGTTTTGAAGCTCCTTCATGCTTTCGCGCACGATGAAGCTGTGCCCGTTTTCAAGCACTATGACGGTGTCGGGCGTTTCGTTTACCGTTTCGATAAGGTCCTCGTTCAGCATAAACGACGTTCCGTCAAGCTTTGTCAGAAAAATCATAATTCCCTCAAACCCTTAACAAATTTTCGGAAATGCGCCGCGGAAACCGCTTTCCGCGGCGCTCCGAAAAATTATCTGAATTTACCTATTATCTCTTGAGGCTCAAAAGCTCCTCTATCATGGTATCGGAAACCGTGATAACACGGGAGTTAGCCTGATAACCTCTCTGCGTGGTGATCATGTTGGTGAATTCGTCCGCGAGGTCAACGTTCGACATTTCGAGCGCATTGGGAACGATAGCGCCCGCGCCCTCCTCGCCGGGTCTCTTAACGTGAGCCTCGCCGGAAGCCACCGTCGCGCGGAAGTTCGTGCCGCCGACCTTCTCAAGACCGTTGGGGTTATCGAAAGTAGCAATATCAACGCGTCCGATTACCATTGTGCCGTAGATCGGGTGCAGACCGATTATCGTACCGTCGGAGGAGATCATATAGTCGGTGAAGTTATCCATCGTCTGCTCCTTGCCGATACGTCCGTCAACAAGGTTGAAGGTGGAAAGGCTCTTGGCGGTCTTGGTGTAGAAGGAATCCGCGCCATCCTTCGGGTTCATCGAAGGACCGCCGCTGTTGCCGCCGAAGAACTTGTTTCTGGTCGCTACGTTCCAAACTACCTGGTTGGGGTCAACAGTTGTGTCGTCCGTCTTGGAAACAGTTTGACCGGGAGTAGGCGCCGTCCCTCCGAACGCCTGTGCAACAACATCTGCCGTTACCTCGTTGTTGTTTCTGTCATACCACTTTCCACCGTCGGCTTCCTTATAAGTATAGCCCAAAGCATATTCATAAGTCTTGCTGCCGTCAATCTCGGTTATTTCAGTGGGTGCTCCGTAGTCAAGACCGTTGATATCGTAGAATGTGATTATCTTCTTGTCATTTCCGCCCGCCGCTTTCTTGATAGCCGCGTTTACGTCCGCGATCGTGGTGTTCGCGCAGATGTTGATGGTAAGGGTGTTCTCCTCCCATACCGCGCTTTTGTTGTCGTAGCCGGACTTCTTGGCGAACTGGATCTTGTAGTTGTTAGCGAACTCGCCCTTCTCCTTAACACCGAAGTCGAACATACCGGTAAGGGAGTTCGTGGAAGCGCCATAGAGCTCCGCAGTGCTGTTAGCGGGAAGATCGCTTGTATCGATCTGAGAACCGTCGGGAGGCGTTGTCATATTGCCCGTAAACAGCTTGATAGCCGTTGCTCTGTCAATGCTTGTGGGGATAGTGAACGCCGTGCAGTTGAGTTTGGGAGCCTGAGAGTTCTCGTCGAGCGCGAGAAACTTGGTGAGCGCGTCGTTGATGTCGGAGGACGTGGTATCGTCGAAAATGGTGATAGTCCATGTCATCTTGCCGTCTACCTCGGCATACGTTACCGTCGGAACGCCCGTTGTAGCGCCGCCGTATGCGAGTACTACATTATCTCTTATAGTGTTGTCCTCAACGGAGAAGTCGATGTAAGCGTGATCCTTGCCCCTGCCCGTAGAGGAGGGCTTAGAGATGTGGAAGCGGCAGGTGGAATCCGTCGTTGTGAACTTAAGGTCTCTAACGGTGTTAGCAGCCGCCTTGGAGTAGGGATCGTCGGGGATAGAATCAAAATCGATAGTGAGCTCAACATCACTGGGGAGCGTAACGCCGCCGGCAGTCAGAGCCTTCTGTATCTCGAGGTCGAACTCCTCCTTGGAGTCGTACTGCTGCTCCTGGTTGAAGAATATCGTAAGAATGTTGTTAGCGTATGTAGCATACGGAAAATCCGCGTGCTTGAACGCAACGGACATATTCGTGTACTCCGATGGAGCGGAAACGGAAACGGTAACGTTCGTGCCGTTTACGAGCTTTGTCGCGGAAGATACATGGTTATCCGTCTGCGGGATAACCGCTCTGATTATATCGGAGCTTGCCGCAACTCCGTCGCACTCGCCGGAAACACCGAGAACATGATAACCGTCGGAGTTTACGAGATAACCCTGATCGTCGAACGAGAAATGACCCGCTCTTGTATAGTAGATGTTGCCGGAGCCGTCCATTACCTGGAAAAAGCCCTTGCCGTCGAGCGCGATATCGGTCTTGCTGTCGGTGTAGTTGTAGCCCGACTGCGACATATTCGCCTCGCAGGAGCTTACCTTAACGCCGTAGCCTACCTGTCTGGGGTTGATGCCGCCCAAGGTCGCGGTAGCCGCGGAGGGGTTTCTCTTGCTCTGATAGTAAACGTCCGCGAAAGTCATAACGTCCGCCTTAAAGCCGACGGTATTGACGTTTGCGATGTTGTTGCCTATCATATCCATTCTCTGCTGGTGGGACTTAAGACCCG
Source organism: uncultured Ruminococcus sp. (assembly GCA_964454205.1). Lineage (GTDB taxonomy): Bacteria > Bacillota > Clostridia > Oscillospirales > Ruminococcaceae > CAG-115. The sequence goes on along the minus strand of CAYVSV010000028.1, from coordinate 17,975 downwards.
TAACACCTGTAAAAAGCGATTTAACCATAATTAAATGACCTCCAAATAAATTGTTTTTTGTTCGCACTGTATGCGGAGCTTCAGTCGCAAGCTCCGCCGTGAATTCCCGAAGGTCCGTTCACCTTATACTATTACAGTGGAATCAATGTTCGTGAATATATTACCTATCATTTCCTCCTGGGGAATGGTGGTAATTACCTTGTTGTTTTTTACGCTTACAACAAACGCGTTCCTGTCCACAAGAACCAAGGTCTCGACGCTCCCTTTGTCAGCCGCTATCTCAACGCCCTTGTTAAGACGCTCGAGAGTGTTGCCCTCTGTGAGATCGATGCTGCGTTCGGAAAGCCTCTGCATTGCGTGCTTGGTGAATTCCACGCCGCCCTGCTTTTCCTCGATCTTCTGTTGAAGTGCCTGCGCGAAGCTTTCGCCGCCCGCCTCCTGCGGACTTGGTACTGCGCCGACAGCGTCAACGCCGCTGCCCGTGGTAACGCTGATTTGATTGCGAAGCGCTAAATACTCGCTTATCAGCATTGTTAGCCTCCTTGCTTACTCTGTGAGCCCCGATGGGATATCGTCGTCGTTACCTTCCGTTTCCTCTGCCTTGGATACGGGAACATCATCCTCGTCCGTGCCCGGATCTGTGCCGCCGATAGTCGCGTATGTTATCTCGGTGAGCTTATCGAGATCGTATTCCCCGAGGATATTTCCTTCCTCGTCTCCGAGTACCGCGGTTATCTTGCCGTCCTTTACCTTGATGGTGTCTATCCAGCCCGCCGTAATGCCGGTGCTTTCGCCGTTTTCATCCGTCGTGGGGACTTTCACATACATGCCTATCATAGCCGAAGCTCTTGCGATGCTGTCCGCGAGCGCGTTGGAGTTGGGTGTCGAAGTTGTGCTCGAAGCTGTGCCGTCGCCCGGCTCGATTTTGGTTATCTTGCTGATGTCGAAAGCCTCTCCGTCGATGAACACGTTGTATGTATCACCCTTCTTGGAGACCGACTGAACTACGCCCGTTTTGGTCACCTGATCCTTGCCGTTGGGCTTTGTTGCCGTAACTACCTTTCCCACAAGAGAAGAAGCGTAATTCGCCATGGCGTATTTGCTGGAATCTCTCATGTAGCTGAGCTGCGAAAAGCTTGCGAGCTGTGTTACGAATTCGGTGTTCGAGGTGGGCTCGAGCGGATCCTGGTTCGTCATTTCCGCAACCATAAGGCTTAAAAACGTTTCGGAGTTGATGAGCTCTTCAGTCGAATCCTTGAACCTGTCCTTGTACTTCTCGTAGTAGCTCTGACGTATGCTGTCAAGGGAACTCGTCGAATTGTTCAGCAGTCCGTCCAGAATGTTGTCTGCCATTGTGTTTCCTCCTTTTCTAAGAATTTACATTGCCGCGATGATCTCCGCGAACGATCTTTCGTCGCCTTCATCTTCGCCGTTTTGCGCTTCGTCGCGACGGAAATAGGGGTTTTTGCTGCTTCCGTTGTAATCCTGCGCGTAGGTTTCCTGCTGACTTTCGTTTACCGTCTGCCAGCTCTCGAGATTAACGCCGCCGGAACGCAGATTGCTCTGCATAAGCTCGCCGTTCTGCTCGAGAATACGCTGCGTCTGAGCATTCTCCGCCGCGATCGTTACCGATACGGCGCCGTCTGCCGCCTTGATGAGCTTTACGGTGATCCTTCCGAGCTCCTCGGGGTTGAGCACCAAGCTGTACTCGCTCTGTTCGCTCGCCTCCTGCGCTATCGCCCTTTCAACGAGCCTTTGCGCCTGCTCGACAATCGCCGCCGGGTCTGCCCTGAGCTCCGAGCCGTCCGCCCTTGTGAATACCACGGGCTGATCCAAAGCCGTCTGCGCGGGAACGGAAGTCTCTTCCTTGCTGCCCTGCTTCGCGCTTTTGAGCATCTCAAGCTCCTCGCTCGCGTTTTTCACTCTGCTCTGCCGCGCGTTTACGGGGTTTGCCGCCGCTTCTTCCGCGGGCTTTTCCTCGGTGGTTCGCGCTTCCTTGACTGTGAAGGATTCGATAACGTTATCGAAATCGTTCGCGGTCTCGTTTTCAAGCGTTTCCAACGCCTCGCCGGTCTTTTGCGTTTCCGCGCCGAAGCTCATCTGCGCTCCGCCGGACTGTCCGCCCTGCTCCGCGCCTTGAACAGCCTCGGGGATAGCCTCCGTTTCCGGCTGCTGTACCGCGTTCCGCATATTGTCCGCCTTCGGTTCTTCTGTCTTTGCCTGGATCACGGGAGTACCTTCTGCCGCGGCTTCACTGCCCTCGGTCATGTTGTCGATGATCTGCTCGAACACGCCCTCTTGAACGTCCTCCGCCGTCGCAACGGAAGCAAGCGTTTCGTCGGTCTCGACCGGTTCGCTTATGCCATCGAGCATATCGACCTTGTCCTCGTTCTCGCCGAACTTTTCGATTATGTCGTAGAGCTCGGAGATCATCATGTCGGAAGCCAGACGATTGATCTGCTGCTCGTTCGCGGCAGCCGCTGCGGGATCGATAAGCTGCTCGTCCTTTTCCTCGTCCTCGTCGTCGGTATCGAACCTTTTCTCGATCATTATCGCAATGATCTCCTTCATCAGCTCCTCGGTCGAAATGTCGTCCGGAACGTCGTCCATACTCATCTCGCCCTTGACGATCTTCTCCGCTATCTCCTTGACTTCGGAAGAAACCGTGCTGACATCCGAACGGTAGCTCTCGATCTCTCTGTCCAAAGCCGCCAGCGCCTTTTCATAGCGCTCGTCGTTCTTCAGGTCGACCGTTATCTTGCGTATCTCGCTCGTCTTGCTCTCGATGACCGTGTACTCGCCCTGCGTTGACTGCTGCTTCACACCCGAGCCGCCGCTCTGCGTGCCCGAGACTGTCGAGAGGTTCTTGCTGCCGTCCAACAGGTTTTTGAACTGCTCGCCCGCCGAAAGCTGCTTTTCCTGCTGAGCTTTACGCCCCGCCTGAACCGCGCTCCCGAACGAAAGCTCGCCGCCCGTGTTCACATCGAATGATACTGCCATATATCCACCTCCTTAAATAAAATTTATATATCAACGGTTTTCACCGCGGATACCTTATTCAACGGCGGTATTTGCCGACCTTACGGTCTGCCCGCTCACGAACTCCTCTATAAACTGTTCGTTTTCCTTAGCTGCGGCGTGATTGTATTCCTCTATCTGCTTTTCCTCCAGCTTCTCGAGGGTCTTCACATCCTTCGTTGCCTCAACGACAACGCCGAGCTGCTGTTCGATTTCCGCCTGCTTTTCAATTGCCTGCTGCTCTTTTATATGTATCTCCTGCTGGAGAGTTACGATATACCGCTTTCTCATCGCTATTTCCGAGGCGGTAGAGCCCAGCCTGTAAACTCTGTCGAGCTGCTCCGCCTGCTCGGAGAGCTTCCTCTCCAGGGTCTCGCGGGCTTCCTCTATGCGCCTTAAGTCCGCCTGTAACAGCGAAAGCGCGTTTTTTTGCCTGTCAAGCTCCTGCTCGCGGAAATCCTTGAGCTTTTGCAGAGAAAACCGAAATCGTTTCAAGAATTATCACCCTTAATCATCGTTCACAGCCTCTTTCAGAAGCTGCACGGTCTGTTCGAAGCGCTTGCTGTCGTCGACGCTCTGCATAAGGAAGCCGTTTATAGCGTCGATCTTGTTTATCGCCTCGTCAAGCGCGGCGTTTGTGCCGTGCTTGTACGCGCCTATCGAGATGAGGTCGGCGTTCTCGGTGTAAAGTGAGAGAAGGTTTCTCAGCCTTCCCGCTGCCGCCTTGTGGTCGGGAGACGCTATCTCGCTCATCAGACGAGAAACGCTTGAAAGTATGTCTATCGCGGGATAATGGTTCTGCGCCGCGATCTTTCTCGAAAGTATGATGTGCCCGTCTATGATACCGCGGACGGTATCCGCAATGGGCTCGTTGGTGTCGTCGCCCTCGACGAGGACCGTGTAAATGCCGGTTATCGAACCCTCGGGGAAGTTCCCCGCGCGTTCGAGCAGCTTCGGCATCGCGCTGTATATCGAGGGAGTATACCCTCTCGCTATCGGAGGCTCCCCCGTTGCCAGACCGACCTCGCGCAGCGCCATAGCGTAACGCGTAAGACTGTCCATCATCAGAAGAACGTCCTTGCCCTGTTTCATAAAGTATTCAGCTATCGCCGTAGCGGTGAGCGGGCACTTGGAACGCATCATCGCCGGCTGATCGGAAGTCGCCACCACCAGCACCGAACGCGCCATGCCCTCGGGACCCAGATCCCGCTCGATAAACTCGCGCACCTCGCGCCCACGTTCTCCGACGAGGGCGATGACGTTCACGTCAGCCTTTACCTTTCGCGCTATCATGCCCATCAGCGTGGATTTCCCGACGCCGGAGCCCGCGAAAATACCCATTCTCTGTCCCTTGCCCATTGTGAGCATACCGTCTATCGCCTTAACTCCGAGCTCTATCGTCTCGTGTATCGGCGGTCTTGTGAACGGGTTTACGGGAATTCCCGTAATGGAGACCTCGTCTGTGTAATTTATCGGCGCGCCTCCGTCGAGCGGATTTCCGAGCGCGTCCACTATTCTTCCGACGAGCGCCTGCCCCGCCTTGACATTGAGCTTATCGCCCGTGTTGTCGACTATGCTCCCGGGACCTATGCCCTCTATCTCGGTGTAGGGCATCAGCAGGATATTGCTCTTGTTGAAGCCAACCACCTCGGCGTGTATATATGACGACATATCCTTCGCGAATATCCGGCACACATCGCCTATGTTGCACGCCGGACCGCTCGCTTCGATAGTCATTCCCACTATCTTTTCGATTTTTCCCATATAACGGAAGAGATCGCTTTTATCTATATCCTCCCGGAAACCCGTGAAATCAAGCATATTACTCCTCCGTGCCGAACTCTTCGGGATCGTCCGGCGCCGCGGGCTGTTCGTCCGCCTTCTTTTTGCGCTTTTTTGACGGCGGCACGCGGAACTTCCCGTCCCCAAGCTCCTTTATCATCTTGAGCTGGGTCTGTATTCCCGCGTCGGTTATCTCCTCGCCGTTATCGACTATCACCGTGCCGGGCGCCGCGTCGGCTATGAGCTCGACCTCGACGTTCTGCGAAAGACACAGGCTGTTTAGGAACTCATAATCCCCCGCGAGCTCGGTCGTCGCGCCGTTTTCGTTGAGCGTTATGCGGATAAGCTGGGAGTTTCTGAACTCCTTCGCCGCCTTTTTGATGAGCTTTTTCGCCGCTGTACCGTCCTTCACGGACATGGAGTTCATCGTGACCTTATTGGCAATGTCCATTACGGTCTCGTATATCTCCTTCTCGTACCCCGCGAAAAGCTCCGCCTTCTCGTCGTTTATGCGCTCGGCGAACTCCCGCGCCTCGTCGAGTATATCCTGCCCCGCCGCCATACAAGCGGCAACGCCGTCTTTTTTGCCCTGCTCGAAGCCCTCCGCGCGCGCTTTGATGTACACGCCCTCGCGGTTCTGCTCCGCGTCCGCCACTATACCGTCCGCCTGCTGTTCGGCGGTCTCGATAATGCCTTCGGCGCGGCGCTTAGCCTCGATTATAACTTGCTTTCCCTGTTCGATATACTGCTCTTTAAGAGCCGAAAGCTCCTCGCGGAGCTTGTTTAGCTCGCGCTCCTTCGCTGCCAGCTCGCTCTCGCGCTGCGCGAAGATCTCCTCCATATCGGGTTCGGGCTCCTTCTCCTCGACGACCTCCTCGGGGAGCTCCTGCTCTGCCGGCATTTCAATCTGCACGGGCTCCTTTATCGGTAAAGGGATATTCAGGGTGTTTTGGATATCCACTCCGCCGCCTTCATAGCGCACGGACCTGTATTTTAAGACTCCCAATCCTACTATCCCTCCGAAAACTTGATTTGCACCCGCGTCAGGAGCTTACGCAATGATCTCATCACCGCCGCCGCGGGAAATGGTGATCGTGCCGTCCTGCTCAAGACGTCTTATGATGCCGACGATACGCTGCTGCGCCTCTTCGACGTCGCGCATACGCACGTTGTGCAGATACTCGATATCCGCCTGAAGGTTCTCTCTCGCGCGGGAGGAAATGTTCGCGAAAATGCACTCCGCGACCTCCTGCGTGGAACCCTTGATAGCCACGGCAAGGTCTTTGGAATCGACCTGCTTGACAAACTCCTGAATATCCTTGGAATCGAGCTGAACGATATCCTCGAATACGAACATCTTCTGCTTGATGAGGTCCGCGAGCTTCTGGTCTCTCGCGGAGAGCTCGTCGAAGATGTATTTCTCCGTCGCGCGGTCTACGTTGTTCATGATCTCCGCCGCGTAGTTGATACCGCCGACCTCCATGGAATCCATATTGGCAAGCGAAGCGAACTTCTTTTCGAGCGAGCCCTCGATAGCCTTTACTATCTCCGGTGAAGCCCTGTCCATATTCGCTATACGCTCGATTACCTCAACGCGCTTCTCCTTCGGAAGCTCGGAAAGTATCGCGGAAGCCTGATCCGTTCTCGCGTAGGAGAGTATAAGCGCGATAGTCTGCGGGTGCTCGTTCTGAACGATCGCCAGCAGGTTCTTATAGTCCGCCTTACGCACGAAGTCGAAGGACTTCGTTTCAAGCTGCTTTGTTATGCGGTTGAGCAGAGAATCCGCCGCCTCCGCGCCGAACGCCTTTTCGAGAACGTTTCGCGCGTAATCCAGACCGCCCTCCGCAACTACCTTCTGCGTGAGACACAGCTCGTAAAACTCATTTAAGACTTCCTCCACCGTTTCGATGGGGTGGTATTCCATTCGCGCGAGCTCTACAGAAATCGACTCCACCTCGTCGTCCGACAGGTGCTTATATATCGCGGAGGCGTTCTCCGCGCCCATTGAAGCGAGCACCAGCGCGCTTTTTTGCGCCGCGCTGAGCTCGTCGGCTGTTTTCTTTTCCGCCATTGCTCTTTCCTCCCAAGTGGGTTTATACTCCGCCTATCACCGCAGTCAGTCGCCTTCCTCGCGCATCATATTTCTGATAATGGACGCTACGATGTCGGGGCTGGATCTCGCGAATTCCGCGATCTCGCGCTTGAGAATGGTCTCGCGCGATTCTCTGCCCGCTTCCTCGGTGAGGCTTGCGATATTGAAATCGACTTCCTGCGGCATCTCGGGACGGTCGCTGTAATTCTCTCCGTTCAGAGCCGCGGCCTGTGCCGCCGCGAGCGCCTGCTCCTGTCTCTTTCTTATCTTCTTCTTGCGGCTGTTGCTCATCATCAGCGAAGCGATAAGCAGACCTATAAGCACAACGCCCAGCACGATAACGAGGATTATAAGCAGGTTGCGGTTTTTATCGGGCGTTCTTATCAGGCTAGAGCCCGTGGAACCGTTTCCGATGCCGCCGTTGTTGTTATCGATAGCGAACACTCTGTTGTGCACGGCGACATTCGCGGGATCCGTTCCCGCGGATCTCGCCACCATCATCGCGATGGATTCGCGCTCCGCCTCGGTCATTACCGCAGCGTTTATGCCCACGCCCACGGTGAGCTGTTCGATCTTGTATCCGTCGCACTCCGTGACCTCTTTGATATTTGAAACGTCATACTGCTTCTCGTTTTTGGAGTAGTAATATGTCTGCCCGTCCATCGTGCCGTTGTAAGACGGATAATCGGGGGAAATATCGCCGTTTGCGGTAAGACCCGGCAAGCCCGACGCGTTATTGAGGTTGGTGTTCGTCTCAACGTTGTTTTCGTGCTCGAGAACACCCGTATTATCATCGCCAGAGGGGATATATGTGGTGGAAGTTATTCTCTTGGCGTCGAAATCGAGCAAGGCGCTTACGTTTACCGTGTAGCCGTTCTTGCCGAACATCGTGGTGAGCTGATCGTCGAGGCTGTTCTTGATAGCCACCTGCATATCGCGCTGGAACATAAGCCTTCTGTAGCCCACAGCCGTGCCCGATGCGTCCTTCTCGTCCGCCGCCTCATCCTCCGGGCTTATCCACTGGTAGGAGCGCGTCCTTGTATCTACAACGCTTATTCTGTCGTATGTAAGACCCTCCACGGAATTGGAGAGCAGCGAGAAAATAGCGCGTACCTGCGCGTTGGTAAGCTCCTCGCCCTCCTGAAGCTGCAAGGTTACGGAGCAGCTCGGCTTTTCCTCCTTCTCGGTGATGACATAGTCCCTTGTATTGGGGATATCGAGTATCGCCTGCACGTCGCGGATAGCGTCCATCTTGCGCAGAGTGCTCTCGATACGCGCCTCGCGCTGCTGACGTGCTACCTCTCTCTTGTCCTTATCCGTGCTCCACAGGTCGATGCCGTCGTTCCAGATGCTGTAATCCGAAGAGCTCTTCGGATAGCCCTGCACGGCGAGCCGCATACGCAGATCGTCCACCTGGTCGCTCGGGACGATCACTTCGCCCCTCTGAGTCATTTTAACGTCTTTTATGCCCATATCGGTCACAACGCCCGCTATCTCTGCCGCCTCGTCAACGGTAAGCCCCGAATAGAGCGTTACCATAGTCTTATGGTTGAGTATGAGCGCCAGAATGATTATAATGGCGATAAGAGCCACGGGGATACAGCAAACGCAGACCTTCACAGCCTTTGAAAAGCCGCCCCACTTCTCTTTAACGACCACCGTGACCTTTTTAAACTTTTCCTTCATTAACTAAACGCCTCCGAAAGCCCGGTCAAACCTGCATATTTATAATGTTGTTATACGAGCTTATTACTTCGTTCTTCACCGACACCAGCAGCTCCACCGCAGTGTTCGCCTTGGTGATGTTCGCCTGAACTGTCGCCAGGTCGTCGATGTTGCCGAGCATAAGGTCGATAGCGTCTCTGTCTACCTGTTCGTTGGTCTCGACAACGTTCGTTATCATACCTTTAAATATATCCAGAAACGAGACCCGCTCGGGCTCAGCCACGGTGCCGTTCGTTTCTTCCATGCGCAGCATTCTGCCCATGGGGTCCATTCTTTCAAGCTGTCTTTCGAGATGATCGACAGACTGCAAAGCGTAGATCGCCATAATACTTTATCCTTTCAAGTTCGGTTACTTACCTATATTAAGTGAAGCCTGTATCACAGACTGCATTGCCTCGTACATCGCCTTGCAGGCGTTGAAGGAGTTCGTAGCCTGCATAGCGTCCATTATCTCAATATGCCTGTCTACGTTCGTCTCGTAAACATAGCCGTAATCGTCCGCGAGCGGGTGCTCGGGGCTGTACACCGGCTCTGCCGGGGTCGGGTCGTCAACGACCTCCACAGCCTCTACTCCACGAAGCTGCACATATCTGAATATCTGAGGGATAGGTTCGCCCTCCATCATCTTGCTTGCGAGCGCCGTCTTAAAGGTCCTGTCCTCGCCGAACACGACCATCTGGCGCTTGTACACGTCCTCGGGCGTGGTAGCCACGTCGTCCGCGTGCGTGACGTTCTGCGATATGATATCCAGTCTGAACCGCTGCGCGGTCATTCCCGAAAGCGGGATATTTAGCGAGCTTAAAAATGCCATATAGTGCCTCCCGGTTACTTGGTGGTCATCGCGCTCTTAATGCGCGAGAAGTTGCCGTTCATCGAATTGATGAGCGCCTCCATGCGGTACTGCACCTTAAGGTACTCCGCCTGCTGGGTGTCGCTGTCGACGTTGTTGTGATCCGCCTGGTCGTCGGTTATCATGTCGACATACAGCCCCTCCGCCAGGTTGAGTTCCTTCTTCACCGTGCCGTTCGCGCGGAGCTTATCCTTTAATATCCCCTCGAACGTGAGATATTTGCAGTTGTAGTTCGGCGTGTCGGCGTTCGCGATGTTCTCTTGAATTATCGTGCCCCTGCGCCACATCACGGACAGTCCCTGCTCGAGTATTCTGAACGCCGTGGTATCAAAAAGCGCCATATTCCGTACCTCCCGATAAAATAACGTTTGGTCAGTCCTTTAACCTGAAATCACATCCATATTAAGTAAAGTATGCGTTGTCCCGCCGATTTAGGCAGAGATATCCCGTATACATATTTCTACATCTTCCATTATACATCATCTTTTTCAAAATTTCAACCTGTTTTTTTTATTTTTTTTGCGCGACTTCCCGAACTTTGGAAATTCGCAGCCGCCGTCCGTGCGTGTCAATAGCGGTTTAATCGCTTTTACCGAGAATACGAGCGGAAATTTGTGTATTATTCACAAAATTTCTCTCAAAACTTTTTTCTTGATGTGAAACATTTCCAATAGTCGAATTTCACGCAAAAAGTACTTGACAGATCGATTTTTTTGTGTTATAATGACAATTGAAATTTGCAAACCCATGAAGCAGAGATAAAAATGCTCACGCGCTCACAGAGAGCGGCAGAGGCTGAGAGTGCCGCAGAAAAGCGAAGCATTAAATGGACTGCCGAGGGCACGATGAAAAGGCGGCGCGTTCCGATAAAACGCGAAACGTTTCAAGAAGCGCCGGTCTTAGTATCCCGTGACGTGTGCGAGCGTTAATCGCAAGGGTATGTCTGTACCCGCTGAGTGCGCGATATTTTCGCGAAATAAGGTGGCAACGCGGTGAGTTTTCCCCGTCCTTATGACAGAAAAAATTCTGTTCAAAGGGCGGTTTTTTTGTGCGATAAATCCGTTCCCGAGAACCGGACAAGGAGAGATGATATTATGATCTGCCCAACACTTGAAGAAGCCGCAAAGCTCTCGGAATGTACGGTTATCCCGCTTCGGCGGGAGCTGTTCTCCGATATCAAGACCCCTATAGAGGTCTTGCGGATACTGAAATCCGAGGGGCGGCACTGCTTTATGCTCGAATCCGTTGAAAACCAGGAGCGCTGGGGACGGTACACGTTCCTGGGCTACGAGCCGAAGCTCGAGATATCCTGTCTCGACGGCGAGCTGTCCGTAAAGGATATACACAACGGCAAAAGCGAGGTTTTCCACACTTCGCACCCCGCCGACTATATCCGCGGGCTCTTGTCGAAATACAAAGCTCCCTCGCCCGACAAACTGCCCGGGCTTCCCGGATTTTGCGGCGGACTTGTCGGATATTTCGGCTATGATTACATCAAGTACAGCGAGCCGCGCCTGAAATTGGACGCGAAGGACGACGAAAACTTCAAGGACGTCGATCTTATGCTGTTCGACAAGGTAATAGCCTTCGACAATCTCCGACAGAAGATAATTCTTATCGTGAATATCCCGACGGACGATCTCGAGGCGAATTACCGCGAGGGCGAGAAGATACTCGACGAAATGGCGAAGCTCATACGTCTCGGCAAACCCGCACCCGAGCCCGCATCAAAGCTCACGAGCGAGTTCCGCCGTCTGTTCGATAAGGACAGGTATTGCGAAATAGTTGAGCGCGCAAAGCATTATATCCGCGAAGGCGACATTTTCCAGTGCGTCCCCTCAAACCGCCTCGACGCGGACTTCGATGGCAGCCTTCTCGATACCTACAGAGTTCTCCGCACCACCAATCCATCCCCGTATATGTTCTATTTTTCGAGCGAGGACATGGAAGTCGCGGGAGCTTCGCCGGAAACGCTCGTAAAGCTCGAGGACGGCGTTCTGCACACCTTCCCCATAGCGGGCTCGCGCCCAAGAGGAGCGACGCCCGAGGAAGACGCGCGATTCGAGGCGGAACTCCGAGTTGACGAAAAGGAGCTTTCGGAGCACAATATGCTCGTAGACCTCGGGCGCAACGATCTCGGCAAAATATCGTCGTTCGGCAGCGTCGAAGTCGAGAAGTATATGGAGATACTCAAATTCTCGCATATAATGCACATCTGCTCCACCGTAAAAGGCAGGATAAAAGAGGGCTGCGACGCGCTCGACGCGGTAAACGCCGTCCTCCCCGCGGGAACGCTCTCGGGCGCGCCGAAAATACGCGCCTGTGAAATAATCAACGAGCTTGAAAACTGCAAGCGCGGCATCTACGGCGGCGCTATCGGCTACATTGATTTCCGCGGAAATCTCGATACCTGCATCGGCATAAGGCTCTGCTACAAGAAAAACGGCAGGGTGTTCGTCCGTTCGGGCGGCGGCGTGGTAGCCGACAGCGTGCCCGAAACGGAGTATATCGAAACCGTAAACAAGGCGAAGGCGGTCGTCAGAGCCCTCGAAATGGTAACAAACAAGGAGGTAGAGCTATGATACTTCTCATCGACAATTACGACAGCTTTTCTTACAATGTTTACCAACTTATAGGCTCGCTGAACCCCGATATACGCGTTATCCGCAACGACGAGCTTTCGGTCGGGGAAATACTCGCGCTGAAGCCCTCGCATATCATCATAAGCCCCGGTCCCGGGAGACCCGCGGACGCGGGCGTCTGCGAGGAGCTGATCCTCGAGGCGGCGGGAAAAGTGCCAATGCTGGGCATCTGCCTTGGGCATCAGGCTATCTGCGAGGCTTTCGGCGCGCGGATAACCTACGCAAAGCAGCTCATGCACGGCAAGAAATCCGCCGTGACGTTTGACGAAAACTCGCCGATATTCCGCGGACTTGAAAGCGGTGTTGAAGTGGCGCGTTACCACTCGCTCGCCGCGGACGAGAACGGCTTCCCCGAAGCTCTGAAAATAACCGCGCGGACAGCGGACGGCGAGATCATGGCGGCGGAGCACAAAACCATGCCGATTTTCGGGCTGCAATTCCACCCCGAAAGCATACTCACGCAATACGGCAGAAAAATGCTCGAAAATTTCCTCAATTTGGGGTGATTTTTCGGAGGCTGTTGAACCGGTTCAAGGAGTAAAAAGCGAATTTGAAAAATGCTGCGAAAACACACTCAATCCGAGGGCTGTTTTCAAAGAATTAAAATCAGCAAAAACGCGACAACCAAGCCACATTGAAGCATTGAATACAGTGTTTTTTAAAAGGCGATTTTACTGTTAAAAAGCTACAAAATCGAGAAGGTTTTTGCGGCTCGGTTTGAAGGCAATTTGAAGATAATTTCACGCGCTGATCAGTGCGGTTTATTTGGAGGACATTATTATGATAAAAGATGCGATCGTTAAAATCGTTGACAAGCAGGATCTGACCTACGACGAAGCGTATCAGGTGATCACCGAAATCATGTCGGGAGAGACTACTCCCACACAAAACGCGGCATTTCTCTCGGCTCTCTCGACAAAAAGCACCAAAGCCGAGACTATCGACGAAATAACAGGCTGTGCCGCTGCTATGCGCGACGCCGCTGTAAAATTTGAAAACGACCTCGACCTGCTTGAGATCGTCGGCACGGGCGGCGACAACGCGCACAGCTTCAACATCTCCACCACGGCTGCTGTCATTATCGCGGCTTCGGGGATCATGGTAGCCAAGCACGGCAACCGCGCGGCTTCGTCACTCAGCGGCACCGCGGACTGTCTTGAGGCTCTGGGCGTAAACATCGACCTCGACCCCGAAAAGTGCCGCGCGCTTCTCCAAGAAGTCGGCTTCTGCTTCTTCTTTGCGCAGAAGTACCACACCTCTATGAAATACGTCGGACCTATCAGAAAGGAGCTCGGTATCAGAACGGTTTTCAATATTCTCGGTCCCCTTACCAATCCCTCAAATCCGAAGCATCACCTTCTGGGCGTTTACGACAGCTCGCTCATTGAACCCGTCGCAAACGTGCTTATGAAGCTCGGTTCGAGAAACGGCATGGTCGTTTACGGTACCGACAAGCTCGACGAAATCTCTCTCAGCGCGCCTACTTCCGTTTGTGAGTACAAGGACGGCTGGATGAAAACCTATGAAATAACGCCCGAGCAGTTCGGTTTCGAGCGCTGCACTAAGGACGACCTCAAGGGCGGCACTCCAGCGGAAAACGCCGCTATAACAAGAGCTATCCTAAGCGGCGAAGATAAAGGGCACAAGAGAAACGCGGTTTTGCTCAACGCGGGTGCTGCGATCTATATCGGCGGCAAGGCTTCTTCTATGGAGGATGGGGTCAGAACAGCCGCGGAGCTTATCGACTCGGGCAAAGCTGTCGAAACGCTCGATAAGCTGATAAAGCTCTCCCAAAATTGAGGTGAAGCATGACTATTCTTGACGAAATAGCGGCGAAAACGCGGGAGCGCGTCGCCGATTTAAAGGAGAAAACGCCGCTTTCCGAGATCAAAGCGCAAGCCGAGGCTCTTGACGCTAACACGGGTTTTCCGTTTAAGAAGGCATTAAGCGGCGCGGAAATCGCGTTCATCTGCGAGGTGAAGAAGGCAAGCCCCTCGAAGGGCGTTATCGCGGAGGAGTTTCCTTACCTTGACATAGCGCTCGACTATGAAAAAGCGGGGGCTGCGGCGATCTCCTGCCTTACCGAGCCGCATTGGTTTCTCGGAAGCGACAAATATCTCCGCGAGATCGCTGAAAACGTGAAAATACCCGTACTGCGCAAGGATTTCACCGTGGACGAGTATATGATCTATGAGGCGAAGCTGCTCGGCGCTTCGGCGGTGCTGCTGATCTGCTCGATATTGAGCGTTGAGCAGCTCGCGGAGTATCTGGAGCTTGCCCATTCTCTCGGAATGTCGGCTCTTGTGGAGGCTCACGATGAGACGGAGATCGAAACGGCGGTAAAAATCGGCGCGAAGATCATCGGCGTGAACAACCGCGACCTGAAAACGTTCAACGTGGATATAAACAACGCCGCGCATCTGCGCGGACTTGTTCCGCCCGACAGGATATTTGTCTCGGAAAGCGGGATAAAAACAGCCGAGGACGTGGAGAATATCCGCAAAATAGGAGCGAACGCCGCTCTTATCGGAGAAACGCTGATGAGAGCCTCCGACAAAACGGCGAAACTCGCGGAATTGAGAGGTGCGAAATGAAATGTTCATCACTCGAACAAGTGCGCGAAAACATCGACAGGATCGACAGCGAAATTATCAAGCTTATAGCGGAACGCGGAGAGTACGTCGCGCAGGCTGCGGCTTTCAAGAAGTCGGAGGACGCGGTTCGCGATAATTCGCGCGTGGAAACGGTCGTAAAAAACGCGCGGAACAAAGCCGAACAGTTCGGCGCAGACCCCGATCTTACCGAGGCTGTCTTTCGCGAAATGATCTCACGGTTCATAAGCTCCGAGATGTCCGCTTTTAAAGGGGTCTCAACATGAAGATCAAGCTCTGCGGAATGTTCCGCGAATGTGATATAGACTATGTGAACGAGGCTCGACCGGACTTTATCGGGTTTATCGTGATGTTCCCGAAAAGCCACCGCAACATTGATCTTGAAACAGCGCTTCGGCTGAAAAAACGGCTCTCGCCGGAAATAAAGAGCGTTGCCGTTTCGGTAAACGCTCCGCCGGAGCGGCTCGCGGAGTTCGCGAAAAGCGGCGCGGCGGAGCTCTTACAGCTCCACGGAGACGAGGACGAGGACTACATCGCCGAATTGCGCGGACGGACGAACGTTCCGCTCATCAAGGCGGTCAAAGTCACAAGTGCCGACGATATTGAAAGGGCGCAGGCGCTTGACGTTGATTTTCTGCTGCTTGACAGCGGCACGGGTTCGGGCAGAACGTTCGACCACTCGCTGATAGACAAGAAGCGCATTACAAAGCCGTTTTTTCTGGCGGGCGGGCTCACTCCCGCGAATGTACGGCAGGCTGCACTCGACGTACAGCCGTTCGCCGTGGATATGTCGAGCGGGATAGAGACCGATAAGGTCAAGGACAGGGAGAAGATGCTCGCGGCGGTGGAAGCGATAAGAAACATTGAAGAGAGGTGAGGCACGTATGGCGTTCAAGCTGAGCGGAGTTGTTCCGTGGGGCAGAAATTTTCGGGAATATCGGCGTATGTTTATGCTGTCCGAGGACGATCTTAAAGGTAAGATCGCGGGGTTCGGCGACGGTCCCGCCTGCTTCAACGCGGAACTTACCGAAAACGGCGGCACGGTCATTTCATTCGACCCTATCTATCGGTTCTCAAAGGAGGATATCGAAAGGCGGATCGAGGAAGTGCGCGCCGAAGTAATGAAGCAAATGCGGCAAAACGCAGACAACTACGTCTGGACGGATATCAAAAGCCTTGACGAGCTTGAGAACGTCAGAATGTCCGCAATGAGGAGATTTTTGGAGGACTATGGCAAGGGAAAGCGTGAGGGACGGTATGTTTTTCACGAGCTCCCGAACCGTCTGCCGTTTGAGGACGACTTCTTCGACCTCGGGCTGAGCTCCCATTTTCTGCTGATGTATACGTCGCTCGGATTAGATTTCCATATCAAGGCTATGGAGGAAATGCTCCGCGTTTGCCGTGAAATACGGATCTTCCCGATAGTCGATCTGGACGCGGAGAAAACCGAGCTTATCGGCGATGTCATCGGGTATTTCCAAAAGGAGTTTCACGCCGGGACAGTTAAAACGGAATACGAGTTCCAAAAGGGCGATAACAAAATGTTGATCATAAAAAAGGAAAATGCTCCCGGGATCAAGGATGGCGCGTTATGACGTTCAACGCGAAGCTGTTTGATGAGCTTACCGTCGCCGAGGTCTACGAGATACTTAAAACGCAAGATATACTCGACAAGTTTCTGTGCGATATCTCGGATCTTTATTCCAAGCTGAACACGGCAAGCTCGCAGGTCTGCTGTCCGGAGTTCGCGGGCTCGGATATGGAGAGTATACGCAAGCTGCGCCCGGTGCTCATCGGAAGGCACGCGTATAACAAACAGGACGGACAGTATGTGAAGCTCTGTATTGAATAACGAACATTAAGAAAGGAAGATGTAGTGATATGTCTAAAGGAAGATACGGCGATTTCGGGGGACAGTATATCCCCGAAACGCTTATGAACGAAATACACAAGTTGGAGGATGCTTACGAGCGCTTCTCCAAAGACCCAGAGTTTATTGCGGAGCTGGATAAGCTCAACCGTGAGTACGCGGGCAGACCTTCTCTGCTCTACTACGCGGAGAAGATGACGAAAGACCTCGGCGGCGCGAAGATATACTTCAAGCGCGAGGATCTGAACCACACGGGTTCTCATAAGATAAACAACGTGCTAGGTCAGTGCCTGCTCGCGAAGAAAATGGGCAAGAAGCGCATTATTGCTGAGACCGGCGCGGGGCAGCACGGAGTTGCGGCGGCTACGGCGGCGGCTCTTATGGGACTTGAATGTGAGATATTCATGGGCAAGGAGGACACGATAAGACAGGCTCTGAACGTGTACCGCATGGAGCTCCTCGGGGCTAAGGTGAACCCGGTGACAACGGGTACGATGACACTCAAGGACGCGGTGAACGAGGCGATGCGCGACTGGACAACGCGCGTGGACGATACGCTGTACGTTCTCGGCTCGGTCATGGGACCGCACCCTTTTCCGATGATAGTGCGCGATTTTCAGAGCATTATCTCCAAGGAGGCGCGCGAGCAGATACTCGAGCGCGAGGGCAAGCTCCCGGCGGCGGTAATGGCGTGCGTTGGCGGCGGCTCTAACGCTATGGGAATGTTCTATAACTTCATAAACGACAAGGAAGTGCGGCTTATCGGGTGCGAAGCGGCGGGACGCGGCGTGGATACCGGAGAGACCGCGGCGACTATAGCCACGGGAACTCTCGGCGTGTTCCACGGAATGAAATCGCTTTTCTGCCAGAACGAATACGGACAGATCGCGCCCGTTTACTCCATTTCCGCGGGACTTGACTACCCCGGGATAGGACCGGAGCACGCGTATCTGCACGATATAGGCAGAGCGGAGTACGTTCCCGTAACGGACGACGAGGCTGTAAACGCGTTTGAATACATCGCGCGTACCGAGGGCATAATTTGCGCGATAGAATCCGCGCACGCCGTGGCGCATCTGATGAAAATAGCGCCGGCGATGAGCAAGGAAGATATCATTATCTGCTGCCTTTCCGGCAGAGGGGATAAGGACGTCGCGGCTATCGCGAGATATAGGGGGATCGATCTTCATGAGTAACAGAATAGCAAAAGCATTTGAGAACAAGAAGGCGTTCATCGGATTTCTTACCGCCGGAGACCCGACGTTTGAGGCGTCCTACGAGAACATTATGGCGCTTATCAACGCGGGCGCGGACTTGGTAGAGATAGGGATACCGTTCTCCGACCCGATAGCGGAGGGTCCCGTGATACAGGAAGCGGACGTTC
>CAYVSV010000027.1:0-30296 GCA_964454205.1 uncultured Ruminococcus sp. | reverse complement strand
ATGATACCCATATATACGGAGGGATGCAGTCTCAGACCGCCCTTGTACGGACCGATCGCGGAGTTGAACTGGACGCGGAAGCCGCGGTTCACCTGAACCTTGCCGTTGTCGTCTACCCAGGGAACGCGGAAGATTATCTGTCTTTCCGGCTCTACTATACGCTCGAAAACGCCTGCCTCAACGAGGTCGGGGCGCTTTTCGACTACGGGCTGGAGAGTTTCAAAAACCTCCGTTACCGCCTGAATGAATTCGGGTTCGCCGGGATTTCTTTTCTTGACCGTTTCCAAAAGGTCCGCGAGATACTGGTTCTTTAACGCCATTGTTAATGTTCCTCCTAAAAATTTAATTATTGACGTTCCAAATAAATTGTAAACTTGATTTTCGGCGTTTTCCCAGCCTTCGGCGGGGAAAACGCCGAAAATCTCGGAAAGTTTAATTGAAACATCAATATAAGCAAATTATTACCTACATTTCAAATTATACAACAATAATGCAGTTTTTGCAAGATTTTTTTCAATTTTTTTCATACAGAACACGCAATTTTGTGGAGTGTACATAATTTAACGCCTACATTTTGTGGATTATTAACAAAATAATCTCAAATTTGCTTTTGGCAATGAAACGTCCGCGATTTTTTGCTTCAAAAAAGCCGCGCGAAGCGCGGCAGGGGTTCGGGGAGCGGACGCGCTCCCCGGCGGGGTTTGGGGCAGAGCCCCAAACGGGTGCGCGAGGGCGAAAGCGCTCGAAATCTTTTTGCGAAGCAAAAAGGCTGTGAGCGAAGCTCACAGCTCGGCGCGCAGCGCCGCGCGACAGCGCAGGAAAGGGGCGTGGGGAAAACGTAGTTTTCCCCACCGTTTGATATCGCAGCCGTGCCCCCTCCGCCGAAGGCGGCGGAAGAATATCGTCAATAAGCCTAATTTTCGGAGAGCATTTTGACAAGCGAAAACACAAGCTCCCGCTTTTCTTCGGGCAGAGCGCGGAGCTCTTTCAAAAGCACCGTTTCAGTGGGAGAGACCGCCAAGCTGTCGGGATGCGGCTGATAGTCGAGAAGATAATCCACGGAAACGCCGAGCTCTTTTGCGAAATCGCGAACCAAAAGAAGATTGGGAAGCCGGCGGTTGGTGACATATCCGTTAAGAGAAGATTTGCTTATGTTGACCATTTGCGCAAAATCCTTTTGTTGAATTTCCCTTTGCTCAAGAATTTCTCTTAATCTGTTCCCAAACGTCATATTTTCTCCTCCAAAATACTCAGAACGCGTTTTTAATTTTAAGGTGATTATACTCTATAATGTGAATTTCTCATGAGATAATATTCATTTTTTAAATTTTGATATTGACAAAACGCTTTTTGAATACTATAATAGATGTATATCATTGTTTAGGAGGAGATATTCATTGAAAAAGAAAAACAAAAAAAACGATCTGTCATGCCTGCTCGGAAAGCATTTTGTCAGCTTTCTGCGTCACTTCGGCGCACCGGAGCACAGCGTCATTATGTATGAGAATTGGCTTGGCTATGAGATGAGGTCATGGTATTTAAACGGCAGGGCTCACATTTTCGTTTTTAACCCGAATAATCGCTGCATTTCCGTGGATGTGGACGATTTTTTCAGAAAGAATTTCTAACATAACGCCGATTTTCATACAATTTTCAGCAAAAAACGACAATATCTTCTTGACAAGCTTTGACGAATGAGTTATAATTACAATATATGGGGTATAGTATTGCGATAGGGGAAGTTTCGCTATACTGTACGGTTATACGTTATGGCATGACGAGAAGGGTGGTTTTCAAGAAATGGGACAGAAAAAAACATCGAGAAAACGCGTGCCGCTTTGCGTAAAGATGTGCGCGTGTCTTGTGTGCGCGGCGGCGGTAATGGGCTATGCCGCGGACACCACAGTCCAGCTTAAGGCGGCGGGGCAGTCCAGTATAGCAAGCCTCGAGGCAAAGGCAAAGCAGCTCGCCGAGGAAAACGAAAAGCGCCAGCAGCAAATAACGGGACTGAACGCCGATATCAGCGAGAACAAAGAGGCGATGTCTCTGGTGAGCGACCAGATAGACGGCGTAATTGATGAAATAGATACATACAGCGCGCTTATCGCCGCTAAAATGGATAATATCGATCAGATGCTCCTGGAAATATCGAACGTCGAGCAGTCTATCGTGAACAAGGAAGATGAGATAGAGCAGAAGAAGGTCGAGATAAGCGAGCTTGAGGAAGAGAACGCGCGAAATCTCGAGCGCTTCGGAAAGCTCGCGCGGTATATGTACATGAACAACACCGCGTCTCAGATACCGATACTCAACGGCTCGGACGACTGGTACGATTATTTTGTTTACTCCGACGTTGTAAAGAATATAAGCGGGCAGAACTACGAGTTTATGAAGTCTCTGCAGGCTTCCATTTCAAAGCAGGAGGACATGATAACCGAGCTCAACGGGCAGATAGCGAGCCTTGAGAACGAAAAGGCGGAGCTCCAGCAGCAGAAGGAGACCTACGAGGCGGAGGCTGAAACGCTCGAGGCGGAAAAGAGCGAGCTTGAGAGCTACGCTTCGGATAAGAAATCTTACCTGAACAGCTTGGCGGCGGACAACGAGGCGCTGAAAAAGAAGGTAAACGGTCTGAACGCGGAGATATCGGCTGCCAATGCCGAGATGGACGAGATAAACGACAAAATTGAAGAGCTGATAAGGCAGGCTCAGCAGTCTAACAACGGCGGCAGCGGAAACTACGATTACAGCGGAGACGGCATGAGATGGCCGCTTCCCACGCAGTATCACTGGATCTCCACATATTTCGGATATGACGCGTGGCGCAACGGTATGCACCGCGGCATTGACATCGGAGACGGCGGCATTGCGGGTCACGACATATTGGCGGCGCAGTCGGGGACGGTCATTACCGTTTCCAACACCTGTCCGCATAATTACGGCAAGTATTACAGCTGCGGCTGCGGCGGCGGTTACGGAAATTATGTGGTAGTGGATCACGGCGGCGGATTATCGACGCTTTACGCGCACTGCCAGGCTATCTATGTATCTAAGGGTCAGCATGTGACGAAGGGCGACGCTCTCGGTGCGGTAGGCACGACAGGCTGGTCGACCGGGTATCATCTGCATTTCGAGGTGCGCGAGAACGGCGTCGCGGTAAATCCGTTCAATTATGTGAATTATGAGTAAGACGACGAGGGCGCGGTAACACGCGCCCTTTTTCGTGCGGCTGCCCAATTTGTGAATTTTGGAAAAAATCCGCTAAATGTAGTTGACAATCGGATTAGATTTTGGTATAATAAAATGTGTGAATATTTTTTGACGGTGAATTCCGCTATCGAAAGGAATGTTGATCTTGGCAATCGTTCGTATGACTGTCGCCCGCGCGATGACCGAATGCCTCAGGGCAGAAGGTATAAAGGATATTTTCGGCTACCCCGGCGCGGCGATCTGCCCGTTTTACGATGAAATATACAAAAGCGATATACGCCATATCTTGGTGCGGCACGAGGTAAACGCGGGTCACGCCGCAAGCGGCTACGCGCGCGTTACCGGAAAGCCCGCCGTCTGCGTCGCGACAAGCGGTCCCGGCGCTCTCAATCTCATAACCGCGATAGCCACCGCTTACATGGATTCCGTGCCCATGGTCATAATCACCGGGCAGGTGGATTCCGAGCAGATAGGGCGCGACGTGTTCCAGGAAGCAGACATCACGGGCTCAGCCGAGCCCTTTGTAAAACACAGCTATCTCCTCAAAAGACCCGAGGATACCGCCGAGGTCTTTAAAAAGGCGTTCTACATCGCCGGAACGGGAAGGCGCGGTCCGGTGCTTATCGACGTGCCGTTTGACGTTCAGAAGGAGGAGATAGATTTCGAGTACCCCGAAACGGTCGAGATACGCTCCTACCGCCCCAGCACAAAGGGCAACGGCTATCAGATAAAACGCGCCATAACCGCTCTTAAAGAGGCGAAAAAGCCCCTTATCTGCGCGGGCGGCGGTCTGTTCACGGGAAACGGTGTCGCGCTCGCGCGCGAGTTCGCCGAAAAGAACGATATTCCCGTTGTGTCCACCATGATGGGCTTGGGCGCGATGTCCTCCGAAAGCCCGCTTTATTACGGAATGATAGGCATGCACGGCAAAAGAGCCGCGAATTTCGCGGTAAACTCCTGCGATACGCTGTTTTTGCTCGGCGCGAGAGTGGGCGACAGAGCTATGTCCGCAATGGAAAAACGCCACGATTTCACGGTCGTGCACATCGATATAGACCCCGCCGAGATCGGCAAGAATATAGAGGCTAACGTCCCGATAGTGGGCGATATAACGCTTGTGTTGGAGCAGCTTTTGGAGCAGGTGAAGGGCTTTGAGCAGCCGCTCTCCCATGAGGATTGGAAAGCGGAGCTCGACGCTTACCGCTGCGAAATGCCCCCCGAGCCCGGACAGGACGGCTACGTCAATCCCAAGTGGTTCATACAGACGCTGGATAAATACCTGCCCGACCGTTCCGTAGTAGTAGCGGACGTCGGACAAAACCAGATCTGGACGGCAGCCAACATCTCGCTTAAGGACGGAAGGTTTCTCACCTCCGGCGGCATGGGTACTATGGGATATTCCGTGCCGGCGGCTATCGGCGCGAAAACCGCCGACCCGACGCTTGAGGTCGTCGCGGTGTGCGGCGACGGATCGTTTCAGATGGAGTTCAACGAGATAGCCACGGCGATACAGCACGGCATAAACATCAAGATGATAGTTATCCGCAACCGCTTTCTGGGAATGGTGCGCGAGGTTCAGGAAAGAGTTTATGATAACCGTCTTATCGCGGTCTCGCTCGACGGAAGTCCCGATTTCTGCAAGATAGCGGGGGCTTACGGCATAGACTGTATGCTTGCGGACAGCGAGCAGAGCGCCGTTGCGGGTATAGAGAAGCTCATCGCTTCGGACAAGCCGTTCCTGCTCGAGGTAGCCGTGCCGGAGCACGAAAAGACGATACTGTAACGGAGGTTAAAAGCTATGAAACATACGATTTCCGTTCTGGTAGAGAACCACGCGGGCGTTCTGGCGCGTGTGGCGGGTCTGTTTGCGCGTCGCGGGTTCAATATAGACAGCCTCGCGGTGGGAGTTACCGACGACGAGAACGTTTCGCGCATTACCATAGTAGTAGACGGCAGCGCGTATACTCTCGAACAGATCGAAAAGCAGCTCAACAAGCTTATCGACGTTATCAAGGTAAAGACGCTCGCACCCGAAAGCATGGTGAGCCGCGAGCTCATTCTTATAAAGGTCGGCTGCACTCCAAAGCAGCGCCCCGAGATAATCAGCATCTGCGACCTGTCGCACGGGAAAATATCGGACATCTCGGCGAATTCCGTTACTATCGAGATATCCGACAGCGCCCGCAGCCTTGACAATTTTGAGGAGCTGCTCCGTCCCTACGGAATAAAGGAGATAGTCCGCACCGGCACGATAGCCATCCAAAGGGGCGAACAAGCGGTAAGCTTGAAAAATTGATAATGTATAATGGAGAATGCAGAATTAGCCCGCTTCGCGGACAATATTTTAATTTACGCCGCAGGCGCAGCCGTAATTCCGCTTTATCAATTTTTTGTTTATCCTCGCTGAAAAAGCGTCGAATATAAATTTTATCTAAAGGAGATAATTATTATGGCAAAGATGTATCATTCCGAAGATTGTAACTTGTCCGCTCTGGACGGCAAGACGGTTGCCATCATCGGCTACGGCTCGCAGGGTCACGCTCACGCGCTGAACCTCAAGGAAAGCGGCGTGAACGTCGTAGTAGGTCTTTACAACGGCTCCAAGAGCTGGAAGAAGGCTGAGGAGCAGGGTCTGAAGGTAATGACGGCGGCTGATGCGGCAAAGGCTGCCGACATCATCATGATTCTCATCAACGATGAGAAGCAGCAGGCGCTCTATCAGGAGAGCATTCTCCCGAACCTTACCGCGGGCAAGACCCTGATGTTCGCGCACGGCTTCAACATCCACTTCGGACTTATCGTTCCTCCCGCAGACGTTGACGTTATCATGATAGCGCCGAAGGGTCCCGGTCACACCGTTCGCTCCGAGTATGTTGAGGGCAAGGGCGTTCCTTGTCTGGTCGCAGTACATCAGGACGCTACCGGCAGAGCTCTCGATACCGGTCTCGCTTACGCTGCGGGCATCGGCGGCGCGCGCGCGGGCGTTCTCGAGACCACATTCAAGATGGAGACCGAGACCGACCTCTTCGGTGAGCAGGCTGTCCTTTGCGGCGGCGTTACCGCTTTGATGAAGGCGGGCTTCGAGACGCTCGTTGAGGCGGGCTACGATCCTCAGAACGCGTATTTCGAGTGCATTCACGAGATGAAGCTCATCGTTGACCTCATCTACAAGGGCGGCTTCGCTATGATGAGATACTCCATCTCCGACACCGCGGAGTTCGGCGATTACGAGACGGGCAAGCGCCTCATCACCGAGGAGACCAAGAAGGAGATGAAGAAGGTGCTCACCGAGATCCAGGACGGCACGTTCGCTTCCAAGTGGATCAACGAGAACAAGATCGGCAGACTTCACTTCAACGCTTGCCGCCGTATCGAGTCCGAGCATCAGCTCGAAAAGGTAGGCGCGGAGATCCGCAAGCTCTACGATTGGAACAAGTAATAGCAGAGTTTATCGAATAGCAGCAAAGAGGGTCGGGCTGAAAATGCCCGACCCTTTATGTTACATTCTTTCGTCCGCGTTGAGAAATTGGGAGCGCTTGCCGCGGCGGTATACTATGTCTATCGTGTTGAATACCGGGTAAGCAGGATTGCCGCGCAGAGGCTCGTCCAGCTTTTTGTATCTGTACGCAAGTACAGCGTCAAACGCGGTGACGATCAAAAAGATAGGGGTGATGAAAAAGAGCGGAAGCGTGAAAGCTGCGGCGACGCTCATATTACGCTTCTTAACGCCGAACCAAATAAAACCCGCCAGCCAGACGGCAAGAATGATCATGTAACCGCTCCTGAAGAAATAAGCTATCAACGCGACTAAAGCCGGAGACATGATATAAAATGCCGCGCTCGTTTGCCTGACCTCCTTGTATTTTATCCGACATTCCTTGGCGTGTTCGTTGTAGTTTTTTATGGCGGGGACAAGCTCTTCCGAATCGTCCTCGTAAAGCTCCAGAACGCCTTTTTGTATCAGCTCAGCGGGAACGCCGCAATACTCCACGAAAATCACCCTCTTAGAATATGATATGCTAATATTATATCATAGTTCTGCGGCGTTGTCAACCGTAAGTAAATATGCTCAAAACGAAAAGCGCCCGTTTTTGGGCGCTTTGTTTTTAGCGGTTATCTTTGATAAAAGCTCAGATCAGCTTCAATGCCTTGATAAGCGATGGCAGCGCCGTTTCAAATTTGACGCCGTACCAATGCGAGCTGTCGTCCTGTGTTTTCTCAATGCACTCCAATGTGAAATCCGCGGCGATCCTCGCCGCGTCAAACGCGGAGAAGTTATTTTCGAGAGCCCCGACGAATGCGGAAGCGTAAACGTCTCCCGTGCCGTGACAGCCGCCGGCTATCTTGCGGTGCTTGTAGTAGCTCTGCTTGCCGTCCTCAACGACGAGAACGCCGGTGGTCTCGGGCTCGTAGCTTATTCCGGTGAACACTATCGTTTTTGCGCCGCTTTTCAGGAGCTTTTCGCAGAGCCCGTCCGTGTAGGACTTGTCGTATGTCTCTCTGTATTCCGTATCGGTGAGCAAAGCCGCCTCGGTGATGTTCGGGAGGATGATGTCCGCGGAGAATGCGAGTTCCTTCATAGCATCGACGAACGCGCCGTCAAATCCCGCGTAGAGCCTGCCGTTGTCCGCCATGGCGGGATCGACGACAAACCGCCCGCCCGGAACGAGCCTGCTTTTCACAATATCCTGCACATGAGCTATCTGCCCGGCACTCCCGAGGTATCCGGTGTATACCGCCTCAAACTCTATCTTCTCATGCTCCCAGCGCTCGCGTATCTTGGGCATATCATCGGTGAGATCGGTGAACGTCCAGCCCGAAAAGCCGCCTGTGTGATTTGACAAGACCGCGCTCGGGAGGATCGCCGTTTCAAGTCCCGCAGCGCTCAGGATAGGCAGTGCGACGGTAAGCGAGCATTGCCCCACGCAGGAGATGTCCTGTATAGTCAGAATTCTTTTATACATAATAATTGCCGCCTTTCATAATGTTCTGCTATGGAAATGCCGATTTGCGACCTTCCCCGCCGGAGGCGGGGAAGGTCGCCGTTAAATAGATATTTCTTATATCATATATCAACAAATACAATTATAGCACGACATTATGAAAAAATCAATAGCTTTTTAAGCTTTTTATTGCCTTACCGCCTGCTTTCGCATATCTATGCGCTTTTGCACCTCGTTTATCTCGGGAACTATGTACTTTTTCTGAATATCGTGAAGGTCTATATCCAAAGCCGTGCATATCTTCAGGCAAATTATCCAGGTTGCGGTATAGCTTCCGCGCTCAAGATCGCGCAGATACACATCCGTTATCCCCGCAAGCTCCGAGAGCTGCTCCTGCGTGAGCTGCTTTAGCTTCCTTTTCGTCTTGATGAGCTCTCCGAATTCCTGCTGTATCGTGTTCTTTTTACCTTCGTTAGTTTTACTCATAGTTCCTCCTTTATATTTTACAGTTCGCTTTTTTTATATTATGACATATACCGACAAAAATTAGAAGCAAATATGCTTTTGAAACAGAAATTTATTTTACTTAATATAATTTTACCAAAAACCGCCCTAAAAATCAATTCGCGAAACCGACGAAAATAAAGCCGCTTTTGAGCGGCGAGAAAATCGGGGCGTTTTGGTTTTGTGCAATTTGCATAAAAATTTTTCGAAAAAGACGGCGGGAAAATATAGTGTTTTCCTGTTGAAAAATCATACAAGATATGGTATAATAAAGTTGTATCGGTCATTATTTTCCCCGCCGAAGGCGGGGAAAATAACGAAAATATGTTCGGAATGGGAAGAAAAAAACATGGATAACTTTATTCAAATAGACATCTACACCTCGTCCGCCGCGATAGACGGCTTGACGGGCGCGCTTACCGACCGCGGCGTTACCGGCTTTATCATACAGGACAGCGCCGATTTCGAGGAGTTCCTGGAGAACAAGGAAGCGAATTGGGATTATGTGGACGACAGCCTTATGGGGCTCAAAACCGTCGAGCCGCACATAACCGTTTACGTTCACGACAACGCCCAGGGCGCGGAGACGCTCGCTTCGATAAGGGAGCTTACCGAGACCTGCGCCGCGAACAATTCCGACGGATTTTTCGGAAATATCCGCTTAGAGCTCGCGAACGTCAAGGAGGAGGATTGGGCGAACAACTGGAAACAGTACTACAAGCCGTTCAGAGTGGGCAAAAGCCTTATCATAAAGCCCTCGTGGGAGGATGTCGAGCCGAACGCGGGCGACAAAATACTCGAGATAGACCCCGCTTCCACCTTCGGCACGGGGCAGCATCACACCACAAAAATGGTAATGGAAACGCTTGAGGAAGCTGTGAAGGAAGGCGACAGGGTGCTCGACTTAGGCTGCGGCAGCGGTATACTTACGATAGCGGCAATGCTGTTCGGCGCGAAGGAAGCCGCTGTCTGCGACATATTCGAGAACGCCGTAAAGACCGCCTCCGAGAACATCAGAAACAACGACTTTACGGAGTTCAAGGCATTCTGCGGAAACATCACGGAGGACGGGAAACTGCGCGATGAGATAGGCGGCGGTTACGACGTGATATGCGCGAATATCGTGGCGGACGTTATAATTGCGATGAGCCCGCTGTTCAAGGGCTTTTTGCGGGAGGGCGGCAGCCTTATCGTTTCGGGGATAATCGACGAGCGCGTTTCCGAGGTTAAGTCCGCGCTGTCCGAAAACGGCTGGAGGGCGATCTCCGAAAAGAACGAGGATGGTTGGAACTGCATTCTGCTGAAAGCGGACTAACGTTTTGCGGAGTAACGCTTTACATTATCGCGCATATAATGCCGCAAGAGGTGAGAGATATGCGGTTTTTATATGTGTTCGTTCTGATGTTTCTGTCGATATTCGGGCTTGCGGTGCTGCTGAAGGTGCTGTTCGGGGCGCTGTTTGAGGGCGGTACGAGACGAATAGATATTTTTGTCCGCGACCAGGAGGGCATAGAGGAATTTCTGGAGCGCGCTCAAAAGTCCGCGTTTATAGGCAGGATAACCGTAATAACGGACAAAAAGGGCAGCGAGCTGGAGCGGCTCGCCGAAAAATACGCCGGCGTGGGATTTGTCGGCAATTTGGAATAGGTGAAGGATTTGTATACGGAAGAGCAAAAAAGAGAAGAGCTGAAGTGCGTTACCGCCGATGTGGAGGACGTTATCTTCTTCAACGGGGACACGGATTATATCGTTCTGGAAATGAGCGCGGGCGACGTTCTGTTTACGGCGACCGGAAATATGGGCGACGTGCGCGAGGGCGAGCGCCTTACTATGTACGGCGAATACGTCACGAGCGCGAAATACGGCGAGCAGTTTAGGGTGGAGATATTCGAGCGCACGGTGCCCGAGGATATCAACGCCATACGCAAATATCTCGGCTCGGGGGTGATAAAGGGCGTGGGTCCGTCGCTTGCCGGCAAGATAGTCGGCGCGTTCGGTGAAAAGTCGCTCGAGATCATCGAAAACGATCCCCTGCAGCTCGCTTCCGTAAACGGTATCCCGGCGGAGCGCGCGAAAAAGATAGGCGAGGAATTCAAGAGCGTGACCGGGCTTCGCAGGGTGATGACCTTCTTCTCGAAATATAATATCCCGCACTATGTCATTTCCGCCGCGTGGAGCTTATACGGCGGCGAGCTTATCCGCGCCGTGCGCGACAATCCCTATTGCCTTTGCGAAAAGGGCGTTGAGATGCGTTTTGCGGACGCGGAGGCTATCGCGCGGGATATAGATTTCCCCGCGGACAGCGAGGAGCGCGTCTGCGCGTGCATCATCTGGAAGCTTCGCGAATACGCCGACGACGGGAACTGCTGCGCCCGAGAAAGCGACCTTGCCGATACCGTAACGCGCGAGCTTCTCATAGCGGACAAGCTCTATTACAGCGCGCTGCAGTACGCCGAGGGCAAGGGAGATATCGTAAGCGTAAACCAATACGACAGACCGTACATCTATCTTACGGAGTACTATAACGCCGAGCGTTACATAGCGCACAGGCTCTCAGATATGATAAGGCGCGGCAGCGGCAGCGTCGATTATTCTGCGGAGATAGCGGGTATAGAGCAGGAAAACGGCATTGAATACGACGAGACCCAGAAGGAGGCGCTCACCGCCTGTATGAACGAGCGAGTGTTCATTCTCACGGGCGGACCGGGTACGGGCAAGACCACTACGCTTAAGGCGCTTATATCCCTCTTCAAAAAGCGCCATATGAGGATAAAGCTCACCGCGCCCACGGGAAGAGCGGCAAAGCGCATGGCGGAGCTTACGGGAGCGCCCGCGCAGACTATCCACAGGCTGCTCGAGGCGGACATCGCGGCGGGCGGCGGAACGTTCAGGCGCAACGCGGAAAAGCCCCTCGAGTGCGACGCGGTCATAATAGACGAGATGTCCATGGTGGATACGATGCTGTTCGCATCGCTTTTAAACGCCGTAAAGGACAACACGCGGCTCATAATGGTGGGAGACGCGGATCAGCTGCCTTCGGTGGGTGCGGGGAACGTTCTGCACGATCTGCTGGCAAGCGGATTAGTTCCCTCCGTGGAGCTCACCGAGGTGTTCAGACAGGCGGCGGAGAGCTTGATAGTCCGAAACGCGCACTGCCTTATCCACGGGGAGATGCCCGAGCTTCGCGACAAGACAAGCGATTTCTTCTTTATGTATTCCGACGACGAGCAGGCTTCATTGCGGCTCGCGATCGGGCTTTGCAAAAAGCGTCTGCCGGACGCTTACGGATACGATCCCGTGGAGGATATACAGGTGCTCTGCCTTTCGAGAAAAGGCGACGTCGGGACGGAAAACGTTAACCGGGCGCTCCAGGCGGCGCTCGATCCGCCAGAGAACGGAAAGCGCGAGATCGCGATGTTCGACGGTGTAGTGCTCCGCGAAGGCGACAAGATAATGCAGACCAAGAACGATTACGACGTCGAGTGGCGGCGCGGTGCGGAGAAGTCCCACGGGATATTCAACGGCGATATCGGCAGGATAGTTACCGCCGACAGGGTAAACAGGCGGTGCGAGATAGATTTTGAGGGACGAAGGGCGGTCTACGAGGGGGAAATGCTCAAAAAGATAGATCACGCCTATGCCGTCACGGTGCACAAGAGCCAGGGCAGCGAATACCCAGCGGTGATACTTCTGCTCCCGACGTATTTCAACAGGCTCTCATACAGAAATCTGCTTTACACCGCGATAACCAGGGCGAAGGAGCGGATTATCGTAATAGGCACGGATGTAAAGATAAAGCAGATGCTTATGAACGACCGCCGCGAGGAGCGCTTTTCCTGCTTAGCGCCGATGCTCGAGGACGAGTTCGTTGATGATGAATAAGCTTGCGCTGTACCGCTTCAAGCGCCGTCTGCTTGCCGAGATATTCCCGAATGTCTGTCCGTTCTGCGGGAAAGTTATAGGTACGCGTGAGTATTGGTGCGAACCGTGCGAAAAGCTCCTGCCGTTCGTCCGCTCGGAGCTCGCGCCGCCCGAGAACGTTAAGCGGCTTTACGCGTGCTGTTGGTACAAAGGCGCGGCGCGTTCGGCGGTACATATGCTGAAATTCGGCTGCCTTATCTATCCCGCGGACGCGTTCGGGCTGATGATGAGCGCGATGCTGAAGAAGGTGAGCGCGGACGCGCTCGTTCCCGTTCCGAGCAGTGTGAAGAGCGTTGAAAGCCGCGGGTTTTCTCCCGCGGACGTGATAGCCAAGCGAATCTCGATACGGCTGAATATCCCGATACTGAACGCTCTCGCCGCCGATTTTGACAAAGCGGAGCAGAAGAGGCTCTCGAGGAAGGGAAGGCTCAAAAACGCGCGGAAAAGCTTTTACTTAGCGAAAAACGTGAGCGTCCGGGGAAAGCGGCTTTTGCTTATAGACGATGTTACAACGACGGGGAGCACGCTCTCGGCGCTCGCCGAGCTGCTGCTGAGCGCGGGAGCGGCGGAGGTATCGGCAGCGGTTTTCGCGAAGGTCGAAGGCGATACGATTGACAATTGATCAAAGTCAATTGATCAAAATTTCCCCTTGTTTTTTTCGCGAAAATATGATATAATCATAGCGTATGGGTAAAACATTATGAGAAGGGCTTTTTTATGACTGTTAAGATAAGCCGCGAGGAAATGGCGCTCCAGCGGGATTATATGCGAAAAGTCGCGGAGCTGAACGCAAAGGGCGCTCCGCCCGCGGCGCATGTTCATACGTTCGGCTGTCAGCAGAACGTGTCCGACGGTGAGAAGATAAAGGGTATGCTCTCGGAGATGGGCTACGGGCTCTGTGATACCCCCGACAGCGCCGATCTCGTGCTGTTCAACACCTGCGCCGTCCGCGAGAACGCCGAGGACAGGGTTTTCGGAAACCTCGGCGCGTTAAAGCACGACAAAGCCCGCAGACCGGATATGCTGATAGGAGTTTGCGGCTGTATGGTGCAGCAGGAGCACATCACCGAGAGGATAAAGCGCAGCTTTCCGCACGTCGATCTGGTTTTCGGCACGAACGCACTCCACACGCTGCCGCAATTGCTTTACGAGCAGCTCGCGGAGCGGAAACGCGTGTTCCGCGTTCCCGAGGGCGACGGCGTTATCGCGGAGGGTATGCCGGTGCGCCGTGAGAGCAGCCTTAAGGCGAGCGTTCCGATAATGTACGGCTGCAACAACTTCTGCAGCTACTGCATAGTGCCGTATGTCCGCGGCAGAGAGCGCTCGCGCGAGTTTTCGGATATTATCGCGGAGGTAAAGTCGGCGATAGATGGCGGCGCAAAGGAGATACTGCTTCTGGGACAGAACGTGAACAGTTACGGAAAGGAGCTCGGCACGTCGTTTGCGGAGCTTTTAAGGGTGATAAACGCCCTTCCGGGAGAGTTTAGGATTTGCTATATGTCGAGCCACCCGAAGGATTTTACGCGGGAGCTTATCGATACCATAGCCGAATGCGAAAAGGTAACGCGGCATTTCCACCTCCCCGTGCAGAGCGGCAGCGACCGTATCTTAAAGCTGATGAACCGTCGGTACGGGCGGGAGGATTATTTCGCGGCGGCGGACTATATCCGCGAAAAGGTGCCGGATGCCGCCATTACCTCGGACATCATCGTGGGCTTCCCGGGCGAGACGTATGAGGACTTTAAGGAAACGCTCTCGCTTATGGAGCGCGTGAGGTTCGATTCGCTGTTCACGTTCATTTACAGCCCGCGCAAGGGCACGAAAGCCGCCGAAATGCCCGACCCCGTTTCCGCGGAGGAAAAGGGAAGGTGGTTCCGCGAGCTGCTGGACGTTCAGGCGGAGATAGGCAAAAGCGCCTACGATCGCTACATCGGGCAGACCTTCCGGGTGTTGTGCGAGGGCGCGGGAAGAACGGATGCGGCTCTGCTGAACGGCAAAACGCCGCAGGACGTTATCGTGGATTTTGCGGGCGACAGCTCGCTTATAGGCAAGTTCGTAAACGTAAAGATCGAAAAGGCGCTCAATTGGGCGCTTATCGGAACGATTGCAGATTAAGGAGGAAAACATCATGACAGTAATAGAGGCAGCAAGAGCGCTGGGCGAGGTAGTACAGGCAGACGAGCGCTATAAGGAGTACGTTAAGTGCAAGGAGCTCAACGACAATGACGAGGCTTTGCAGAACCTTATCGGGGAGTTCAATCTGGTGCGCCAGAACCTCGCTATGGAATCCGACAAGCCCGAAGGCGAGAGAAGCGACGAAAAGGTGAGGGAGCTCACCGCGAAAATGCACTCGGCATACGAGGCTGTGATGGCTAACGAGAATATGGCGGCGTTCACAATGGCGAAGCAGGGAATGGACGTGCTCATGAGCGAGATAAACATCATTCTCACCTACTCCGTTGAGGGCGAGGATCCCAAGACCTGCCCCTCTCAGCCCCCGGTTTCCGATTGCTCGGGAAGCTGCGGCACCTGCGGAGGCTGCGGATAGTTGATAGTTGTTAGTTGATAGTGGATAGTTAAGGTGCGCCGCTTCGCGGCGCGCTATATTTAAGGCAACACCGAAACTGTCATCCGTACACTATATACTTTAAACTTTATATGGGGTGGTGAACAAAATAGCACGGACAAACAACAATATCGGCGGCGAGGAGGAGAAAAAGATCTCCCCGATGATGCAGCAGTATCTTGATATAAAAAAGCAATACGGCGATTATATCCTGTTCTTCCGCCTGGGCGACTTTTACGAGATGTTCTTCGACGACGCGGTGAACGTTTCCCGGGAGCTGGAGCTGGTGCTGACCTCTCGTGCGGGCTCGCCGATGTGCGGAGTGCCGTACCACAGCTCGGAGCTGTACATCAAAAAGCTCATCGACAAGGGCTTGAAGGTCGCTATCTGCGAACAGCTCACCGACCCGAAGCTCACGAAGGGTCTCGTTGAACGCGGCGTTATACGGCTCGTAACAGCGGGCACGGTTACCGAGAGCTCCATGCTTTCCGAGGACAGCAACAACTATATCGCCGCCGTATGCGCGGAGGAAGGCGGCGTAGGGATAGCGTTCGCGGATATTTCCACTGGCGAGGTGCACGTTTTCGAGAAAAACGGCAAGACCGCCGAGCGTGATACGATTTCCGAGCTCTCGCGGTATTCTCCCGTAGAGCTGCTGATAAATAAGGACTTTCCGGCTCTCGCGGATGTCTGCGGCTTTGTGAAGAACAGAATGGGCGGCTGCACCGTCGAGATGATGGACGATGACAGGTTCGACAGCTCCGACCCTTCCGTTATCACCGAGCAGTTTGACGAGAACAAATCGCTCGGGGAGCTCGGCATATCCTCTCTGCCGCTGGTTCAGAAGTCGCTCTGCGCGCTTTTCCGCTACGTCTGCGACGCTCAGAGGGCGACGGTAAAGCGCTTTACGGCGCTTTCCGTGCACGGCTCTTCGGAATTTATGGGCTTGTCGCTCACCGCGCGGCGAAACCTCGAGCTCTGCGAGACCCTGCGCACAAAGGAAAAGCGCGGTTCGCTGCTGTGGGTGCTGGACAAGACCGTCACGGCGATGGGGCGCAGAAAGCTCCGCGCGTGGACGGAACGCCCGCTTACTTCTCACACCTCGATATTGTCCCGTTTAGACGCGGTGGACGAGCTTTTGAAAAATCCCTCGCTCCTTTCCGAAATAAGAGAGGAGCTAAAGGGCGTTTACGATCTCGAACGTCTTATGTCCCGCATTATGTACCGCTCGGCGAACCCGAGGGACATTCGGGCGCTGGGCGCGACGTTCTCAAAGCTCCCGGAGCTCAAGCGAACGCTGCGCGACCTTAAGGCACGGCTTTTGGCGGAGCTCGACGGTGATATCTTCGAGCTTGAGGATATGGCGAACCTTATCGGCAACGCGATAGTCGACGAACCGCCGGCCTCTTTAAAGGACGGCGGCGTTATCAGGGCGGGCTTCAACGAGGAAATAGACCGCCTTCGCGGGATAACCGGCGGCGGCAAGGATATACTCGCGCAGATGGAGCAGCGCGAGCGCGAGGCTACCGGGATACGCACGCTTAAAGTCGGCTACAACCGCGTGTTCGGCTATTATATCGAGGTTTCCAAGAGCTTTGCGGATCAGGTGCCGGCGCATTACGTCCGCAAGCAGACGCTCACCGGAGGCGAGCGATACATAACCGACGAGCTGAAAAAGATCGAGGGCGAGATACTCGGCGCGAATGAACGCATACTGGCTTTGGAGCAGGCGGTGTTCAACGAGGTGCGGGAGTATATCGCGACAAGGCTCGCGCAGGTGCAGAAAACGGCGGGCGCGGTGTCCTCGCTTGACGCGCTGTGCTCCTTCGCGCAGGTATCGCTGGAATACGGCTATGTAAAGCCCGAGATAACGCTCGACCCGGTCGTCGACATACGCGGCGGCAGACACCCCGTCATCGAGAAGTTTATGCAGGATCGTTCTTTTACGCCGAACGACGTTCTGCTCGACGACGGCGAAAACCGCCTTCTCATCATAACCGGACCCAATATGTCGGGAAAATCGACGTTTATGCGCCAGACCGCGCTTATCGTGCTCATGGCGCAGATAGGCTGCTTCGTTCCGGCGAAATACGCGAGAATAGGCGTTGTGGATCAGATATTCACGCGCGTCGGCGCTTCGGACGATCTGTCTGCGGGGCAATCTACGTTTATGGTGGAGATGAACGAGGTAGCCGAGATACTTAAAAACGCCACAAAGAACAGCCTCGTCATACTGGACGAGATAGGGCGCGGCACATCCACCTACGACGGCGTTTCCATAGCGAAGTCCGTAGCGGAGCATATATGCAGGCGGATAGGCTGCAAAACGCTGTTCGCCACGCATTACCACGAGCTCATAGCCATGGAGAACGAGCTGGACGGCGTGCGGAATTTCAGCGTCGCGGTATCGCGGCGGGGGGACGATATAAAGTTCCTCCACAAGATAATAAAGGGCGGCACGGACGACAGCTACGGCATTGAGGTAGCGAAGCTCGCCGGCTTGCCGAACGGCGTTATAAAGCGCGCCAAGGAGGAGCTGAAGGAGCTGGAGCTCGGCGGAAAGGCGCGCCTTGCCCAGGCGATAGAAAGCTCCCGCGGCGATCAGCTGAGCTTCACCGCGGTAAACGAGCAGAACGCGCTCGCGAGACTGCGCTCGCTGGACATAAACCTGCTAAGTCCCATGGACGCGCTTTTGCTTATAAAGGAGCTGAAGGAGAGCCTTGACGGATAGACAACTATTGATTTATACTTTCCCCGCCGGAGGCGGGGGAAAGTATAAAAAGAAAAACCATACGAGAAAGATCATTTGGGATTATCCGGAGGTTAAATAATGAACGCTAAAAAATACCGTGTGTTTTATTTCCTCTCGCTTCTGGGAGTACTCGCCGCGTCGTTTTATCCGATTATAATGGGCGTTAGGGTAATTTCCGAAATGCTGAAAAACGGCGCGGTTCCGGTGGAAAGCTACCCGAAATATGTAATTCCGTATACGCCGATAGCAATAGCGCTTGTTTTGGGCGTTGCGCTGCTTCCTTTATTTCAGAGGATATCCGGGAAGCTTGATCTCCTTTTCGGTGCTGTCGTTTCGCTTGCGGTATTTTTCGCGGCGGAGCGTTTTATGGAGACCGAAATACTCGTCCAAACGCAAGAGTCCGTTTCGCTTGAAAGCTGGCAGATGTCGCTGTGCTATGTTCCGCCGGAGGAGTACCAAACGAGAGTTTGGGAGGCGGTTGACGTTCTGCTTGGAGACTACAGTCCCGCATTCAAGCTGCACTTTTACCTTATCTCGGCGGTGCTGATAATATCGCTGCTGAATTGCTTTTACGGCTTTGCGAAGATGATACGCGGCGGAGATAATGGCAGAAAAGCCGCGCTTGTGATACAGACCGTTACAAGCCTCGCTTTCCTCGGAATGTGCGTGTGGGCTTGTTTTACGTCGTTTTACCGCACGGGCGAGCTTACAGTGTCCGCCTTGTCCGCGGCGCTTATGGCGGTGTTTTTCGCCTTGTTCGGGGTTTGCGCGGGAGTTTTTACCGGTTCGTTCACGCTCGGGAAAAGACGCGCGCTGTCGTTGGCGCTGCCGACCCTGATATCGGTTGCGGCGACGCTCGCGATGTATGTCGGCGAAGCGATCCTCTTAAACGGAGACCTGTACCGCTTCGGAACGGGAGCGTTTTTTGAAGGGCTCGGGGGAATCGTTCTCGCCCCGGTCGATCTGCTGATAATACTCGCTTCCGGCGCTGTCACCCTGCTTATCTGCGGACTTATTGACCGGAGCGGAACGTCGGCTTGATTTTATACGGAGGTAGTATGCCGAAGATCAATCAATTGGATAAAAGCGTATACGAGCTTATTGCGGCAGGCGAGGTCATAGAGCGCCCGTCGTCCGTGATAAAGGAGCTCGCCGAGAACGCCATAGACGCGGGCTCGCACATCATAACCGTTGAGATAAAGCGCGGCGGGATAACGTATATGCGCGTGACGGACGACGGCTGCGGCATCGCCTACGAGGACGTGCCGCTCGCGTTCCAACGCCACGCGACAAGCAAGGTGTACACTGCCGAGGACCTTGAGAACATCAACACGCTGGGCTTTCGCGGTGAGGCGCTCGCTTCCGTGGCGGCGGTCTCGCGGATAGAGGCTGTGACCAAGCGGCATGAGGACAAGCTCGGGACATCCTATAAGATAGAGGGCACGAGCCCCGCGGAGTATGACCGCGCCGGCTGCGCGGACGGTACATCAATAATTATCCGAGACCTTTTCTACAACACTCCTGCGCGGCTGAAGTTCCTCAAAAAGGATGTTACGGAGGGAAATTACTGCGCGAACGTTATCGAGAAGTTAGCCTTGTCTCACCCGGATGTCTCCTTCCGTTTCATAAGAGACGGCAAGCAGACGCTGTTGACTCCGGGAGACGCGGACTATTACAACGCGATACACGCGGTGTTCGGAAAGCAGTTCGCTGCGGGCATGATACCAGTAGACGGCGTTTACCGCAATATCGGCGTGACGGGCTATGTGAGCTCGCCGCTGTTCACGCGCTCCAACCGCACCATGCAGAATTTCTTTATAAACGGCAGAAGCGTAAAGAGCCCGGTGTGCTGCGCCGCTCTTGAGGAGGCGTTCAGAAACAGCATTATGACGGGAAAATTCCCCGCGTGCGTTTTAAACGTCAATCTCGACCCCGCCGACCTCGACGCGAACATCTCCCCCGCAAAGACGGAAGTGCGCTTTTCCAACGACAAGGCGGTGTTCGACGCGGTCTATTACGCGGTGAAGAACTGCCTGCTCGGCTATGACGAGAGCCGCGAGATAATCCTTCCGAAGGCGGAAAGCGGCGTTTTGGTCGGCGATAACGGGAGCGAAAAGCCCGCTTTCTCCGCGGAAACGCCAAAAGCTCCTACGCTCGCCATACCCACGGGCGGCAGCGTGGTCGTCGAGCCGCGTTCGGATCGCGAGAGCTTCCAACGAAAAACAGCGCCGTTTCAATTCCCCTCACCGGAGGAAAGGGCGGAGCAGACCGTGCTTCCGGAGTTCGAGGATATGCTCCCGAAGCCGGAGCAGCCCAAAGCCGAAAAAGAGCCCCCGCTTGAGGAGCTGCCGGGGTTCGCGTATCTTACGCAGAAGGCTTTCGAGAAAAGCTCCGAGCCCGCCGCTCCCGAAAAGACGGAGAAGGCGGAGCAAGAGTCACAGTCCGAGCTTTCGGAAAACGTTCACGATATACGCGTCATCGGCGAGCTTTTCAAGACCTACATACTCTGCGAGAGCGGCGACAGCCTTATCCTTATAGACAAGCACGCCGCGCATGAGCGCATAAACTTCGAGCGTTTCAGGAAGGAGCGCAATTCCAACGTTCAGTTCCTTCTCGAGCCTAAGGAGATATTCCTGCTGCCGGAGGAATACGAGGCGGTGAGCAGCTTTAAAGATAAGCTGGAGAGCGTGGGGATTTCACTGAGTTTCGGAAAAGAGGGCAGGGTGACGGTGGACGGGCTCCCGGAACCGCTTGCCGGGTGCGACCCCGAGGATCTGCTCCAGAGTATCGCGGAAACGCTTGCCGATAACAACACAAACGCGGAGGGTATGCTGTTCGACGATGTTCTGCACACGATGGCGTGCAAGGCGAGCATACGCGCAAACGAGGATCAGGACATCTCGGAATTAGCGTATCTCGCGAATGTCGTCCTGCGGGACAACGACATCCGCTATTGTCCGCACGGCAGACCCGTTTTAACGCAGATATCCAAGCGGCAGATCGAAAAATATTTCGGGAGGATCGTCTGAACGCCATGATCTCGCTTACCCAAAAATACACGCCCGTTTTGTCCACGCCGTTCGGAAGAGCCGGCTACCGCGAGAAAGCCCCCTGCGAGGCTTTGAAGCCGTATATCCGCTGCTTCTGGGCGGAAAAGCAGCTTCAGCCCGGCGTTCTTATTATCCCGGATACCTGTATGGACATTATTTTCAATATAGACGGCGGGATTGACAACGGCTTTTTCTGCGCCCTGGACGAGAATTCGTACTATTCGGCGGCCGTCGGCTCGGAGCTTTTCGGAGTGCGCTTTTACGCGTGGACGGCGGGTCTGTTCGCGGAGCGCGGGCTTGCCGGCACAAAGAACCGCGCCTTCCCGGCGGAGGAGTTTTTCGGCGCTCTCGGCGCGGAGCTTGCGCCGTGCGCGGCAAACGCGCAGACCTTTGAGGAACGCGCGGCGGCAGCCGAAAAAGCGCTCTTAAAACGCCTTGACGGGATAAGCGCGGACAGCGACCTGCTGAACGCAGTGGACTTTATCATCGACAGCCGTGGCGCTCTTGAAATATCGGAGCTTCTTATGCACACTGCGGTCTCGGCGCGGCGGCTCGAGCGGCTGTTCGCCAAAAGCATGGGCGCTTCTCCGAAAACGTTTTCCTCGTTGGTGCGGTATCAGCTCTTGTGGCAGGAGATGGTGCGCGGCTCGGGCTTCAACGTGCTTGACGCGGTGGAGAAGTACGGCTATTCCGATCAGCCGCACCTGCTCAACGATTTCCGCCGCCGACATCTGATGTCGCCGAAGCAGGCGCTCGAACGCGTGGAAAGGCGCGGGTGATGTCGTTTTTTTACAAGAATTTTCTTTGCGGTTGTGGTAAGCTTTAATTGACCGCTCCGGCGGTACGTTAAATAAAGAGGTGTGCTTATGAAAACCGAATTTCAGGATTTTTTGAAAAGCGTTGAAGAGAGCGAACGCGGTTTTGTCGCGGAGCTTCACGAATTTCTTTCGGAGAACGGCTGCAAATGCGATATCAAGGAGTCCAAAAGCGGCTTTGTGGTGTCGTATGTCCGCGACAAGAAAACGCTGATGAATTATGTTCAGCGCAAGACCGGAACAAAGGCGCGTATCTACGCGGCGAACGTCGGGAGTTATCAGGAGCTGCTGAACACGCTGCCGCCGAAGCTGAAAAAGGATATCGTCAAGGCAGCGCCCTGCAAGCGCCTGCTCGATCCGACCGCCTGCAATCCAAAGTGCTCCATGGGCTACACGTTCGAGATGGACGGCGAGTTTTACAAAAAATGCCGCTCTACGGCGTTCATGTTTTCGCTGTCGGAGGAGAACGATCCGTTTATCGGAAAATTTTTGGAAAAGGAGCTGGGACTATGATAGAATCAAGGTGCGGAATTTTGTGCGG
Organism: uncultured Ruminococcus sp.; assembly: GCA_964454205.1. Classification (GTDB taxonomy): domain Bacteria; phylum Bacillota; class Clostridia; order Oscillospirales; family Ruminococcaceae; genus CAG-115. Next base: position 7,997 of record CAYVSV010000027.1, on the reverse strand, counting down.
AGAGTGCGGGTACAGGGAGAGCATGGGCTGCAAGGGCTGTACGAACATCGATAACCCGTTCTGGGGCGAGTGTCCCGTCAAAGCGAGCTGTGAGGGCAAGAGCCACGAGCATTGCGGGCAGTGCGCGGAGTTTCCGTGCGGGCTTCTGAACAGCTTCGCCTATGATAAAGAGCAAGGCGACGACGGAAAGCGGATCGAGCAATGCAAAAAGTGGAGGGATAATAATGAGACTTGACGGTTTCGGAATCTTTGTAAACGATCTCGAAGCGCAGATAGAGTTTTACCGTGACGTTCTGGGATTTGAGATAAAGGAGACCGCCGATGATAAGAACGTGTTTCTTGAAAAGGACGGAACTCTGTTCCTGATGTACGGCAGAGACGATTTTGAGAAGATGACGGGCGTGAAATTCGGTTACGCGGACGGCGTGAACGGTCATTTTGAGATAGCTCTGGGAGCCGAAAATTACGCCGGCGTTGACCGTTTGTTTGAGGAGACGGTATCAAAGGGCGCAAAGCCGATAATGAAGTCCGCAACTATGCCGTGGGGACAGCGTACCTGTTATATTGCCGATCCCGAGGGCAATCTCATAGAAATAGGTTCTTTTACAAAATAGGGAGGAAATAATGTCGTCTAAGATCGAATTTGTTGAGTATGTCGCGGAGCAATGCCGCGGCGTGGGCGAGATAACGTATAAAAAGATGTTCGGGGAGTACGGTCTGTACTGCAACGGCAAGATATTCGCGCTGATATGCGACAATGAGTTTTTTGTCAAGATAACCGATGAAACAAAGGCGCTTTACCCCGATCTTCCGGAAAAGCCGCCCTATGACGGCGCGAAAAACTATTTTCTTGTGGAGGATATCGACGATAACGAGTTCATGACGGAGCTTGTGTCGGCGACATACAACGCGCTCCCCGAGCCAAAGCCGAAGAAGCCCAAAAAGCCGAAAGCAGACAATGAGAAGTAAAATGCCGTTCGATTTCAAATAGGAAGTTGCGGTGTCTTGACAAAAAATGTATTTGATGATATAATGGCATTATGAACAAACAACTCATAATGCCGTTTTTGTTTCTATCATGAGGAGAACATTATGAAAAAAGTCTTTGCTTTCATCTTGGCTTTAGTTTGCGTGTCCTTTACGGTAAGTATCAATGCTTATGCGGATATTGGACCTAAGGATTCCGTCACGGTCTATGTGAACGGCGTGGAGGATGGCAGGGAATATTACATCGCGCTTCTCGAAAAACGGGAATATAACAACAAGTACGCCAAAGAAAATGACGATGTTTGGAAGAAGATAAACGAGTTTTCTCGGGCTGACGGGTATTGTCTCACCAAAAGTCCTGTGGATATACCATATTTTAAGATGAAGGGGCGGGACAGCGCAAGTTGGGGCTATCACCCGCCGCAGATGTTTAAGATCCTGCTGTATTTCCCGGATAACGAAAGCTTCCTTGTCAGCGATGTGCTGGATAAATACGCGTTTGATTCGTACTTTACCGTTGATGTAAACGGCGATTCTTTGACCGTTGCCAAAAACGGCGGAGTGAAGGGCATTATAGTGGAGGTCGGAGGACTTCTCGTCAGAATAGTACTTACGGTGCTTATTGAAATCGGGATCGCTCTTTGGTTCGGTTATTGCGCAAAACGTGAGCTGAAGCTCATTCTTATAACGAATATCATAACGCAGGTGCTTTTGAATGCGTTTATCGCCGCCGGAGACTATTATCTCGGAGGGTTTGGCGCGATATTCGCCTATATCGCGGGCGAGATCGCGGTTTTCATTGTCGAGGCGGTGGTGTATTCCGCAAAGCTGCCGAGAATTTCCGAGATCGGAACAAGCAGAGGAGCAGTGGGGTACGCGTTTGCCGCCAACCTCGCGTCGTTTATTGGCGGAGGTTTTTTGCTGATGATGACGGATATGCTTTTCCAAATAACAGCGGGAGGCTGATCGTTTTTGTGGGGGAGATAATATGAACAGGGTGATAGTAATATGCGGTCCGACCGCCTCGGGAAAGACTGCCCTTGCCGTGGAGCTCGCGAAGATATACGGCGGCGAGGTGATCTCCGCGGACAGTATGCAGATCTATACGGATATGGATATAGCTAGCGCGAAGCCTACCGCCGAAGAGCAGCAGGGGATACCGCATCATCTTGTCGGATTTCTCGATCCCGCCGAGAGCTTTTCCGTCGCGGACTATGTAAAGCTGTGCGGCGAGTGCGTGCGGGATATTCTCGCGCGCGGGAAAACTCCGATAATATGCGGCGGCACGGGGCTGTATATAAGCTCGTTCGTTGATAACCTCACGTTCGACGACAGCGGGCAGGACTTCGCGTTCCGTGAGGAAATGCGCAAATTCGCCGAGGAACGCGGAAACGCGGCGCTTCTCGAAAAGCTCCGCGAGGCCGATCCCGAAACAGCCTCGGCGCTCCACGAGAACAACGTGGGGCGGATAATCCGCGCTCTGGAGGTCTATCACACAACGGGTCATACGATTTCGCAGGCAAAAGCGATGTCGAGGGAAAATCCCTCGCCGTATGAATTCGTTGTGATAACGCTTGATTTTGAGGATCGCGGGCTGCTCCACGAGCGGATAAACAGGCGCGTGGACGATATGGTGAGCCGAGGGCTGGTTGAGGAGGCGAGGCGGTGCTTCGAACAGCCGGACCGTCCCACCGCGGCTCAGGCGATAGGCTGCAAGGAGCTCTACCCGTTTTTCCGCGGCGAGCGCCCGATTGAGGACTGTATCGAGGAGCTCAAGCTGCGCACGCGTCAATACGCAAAACGGCAGCTCACATGGTTTCGCCGCGACAAACGAAATTTGCGGCTTATTATCGGCAAAAATGACAAACTCGCGGAGATCGTGCAAAAAGCGTGCTCGCTTATCGACGCTTCATGAGCGTAAATCCTATTACAAATTTATCCATTGTTGTATTTATCTGTTAGTTTTCGTCAATATAACCAGAAACTATCCGAAAATTTCTATAAATTTTTCTTTTTTTTTTTCAAAAACAGTAGCATTTTTTTTTATAATATGTTATACTATAATATATAGTTGGGGAAATTTGGGCTGCCGTCAAATCGTTCGGCATCCCCCAATGGATTTACAGAGAGAAAAGGTGATCATTATGGCAAAAGATATTAACTTGCAGGACGTTTTTTTAAATCAGGCAAGAAAGGATAAAATCCCCGTTACGATCTACATAACCAACGGCTTCCAGTTCAAGGGTATCGTAAAGGGCTTCGATAACTACACCGTCATCCTCGATACGGACGGCAAACAGAACCTCATCTATAAGCACGCTATCTCCACTATAACCCCCTTCAAGCCCGTGTCTATACTCGACGCTTATGAAAAGAGCGAGGAGGAGTAAATGAGATCCCCGTGGACGACCGTCGTCGTCGTGATACTGTCGCTGTTTGTCCTTTTGGTGGCGGCGGGGCAGCTGTTTTTTGCTAACGGGCACGGTTACGCCACAGAGGTCGCGTATTCCTACGACCACGAGGTGAACGTTCCGTTCGACGGCGTGTATATGCGCGACGAGACCCTTATCTACGATACGGGCTCGGGCGTGCTGAGCTTCGAGAACAGCGACGGCACAAAGGTAGGGAAAAGCTCGGTGATAGCACGCCGGTATAAAAGCGAGAACGATTCGGCGTATCTCCGCAGGATCGGGCAGCTAAAAAGCCAGATAACGGTGCTCGAAAGCGCCGAAAAGCTTATCGGCACGGACAGCTCGCAGCTGGAGGCTATCTCCATACAAATAAACGAGAGCCATTCCGACATGATCTCAGCGGTGCTGAACGGCGATTTTTCACGCGCCGCCGCAAAGCAGAACTCGCTTTTAGAGGCGATGTGCAAGCGCGAGATAACGCTCGGAGACGCGGACGACTATGCCGCAAAGAGAGCGGCGCTCGATTCGGAGATAAGCAGGCTGCAGTCGCTCATATCAGGCAGCGTTCGGGAGATATTCGCGGGAAACGCGGGTTATTTCGTAAGCAGCACCGACGGTTATGAGAACGAGATCGGTTACGGCGATACGGAGCTGATGACCGAGGAAAAGATAAACGATATAGTCGCTTCCCCGAAGAAGGGGCAGCAAAGCGGCGTTATCGGAAAGCTCATCGCGGATTATCACTGGCGCGTTGCCGGTGTGATAGGCGCGGATTATGTGCAGAGCATCAGCGCGGGCGATACCGCGGAGATACGCGTGGGCTCGGACGGAAAGAAGTTTAAGGTAAAGCTTGTTTCAAAGAATATAACGGACGATAATAAGGCTGTGTGCGTGTTTGAGTGCGACAGACTGGATGCTGTTGTTGTGTCCGGAAGGACAGCGCGGTTCAAGCTCATCATAAACAGCTACGGCGGCTTGCGGGTGCCGAGAAAGGCTCTGCGTTACAACGACGGGGGCGAGCTCGGGGCTTTCGTGGAATACGGGCAGACGCTGGTGTTCAAGAAGGTGGACGTGCTCTATTGGGCGGACGATTATGTGATCTGCAAGCAAAACGTCCTGAAGAAATACGACGATGAATACGCGGAACGCGTGCTCGACGATGATTATTTAAAGCTCTACGATATAATGATTACCGAGGGCAAGGATTTGTACGATGGAAAATTTATCGGATAACACGCAGACCTCTCTGGAAGAGATACGCGGGAATTATCTTAAGATATGCGAGAATATATCGAACGCCGCCGCGAAAGCGGGTCGTAAGGACAAGCCGCGGCTCATGGCGGTCACAAAGACCGTTCCGCCGGAGCGCGTGAACTTCGCGATAGGCTTAGGGGTCGATCTTCTGGGTGAAAACCGCGTTCAGGAGTATATGGACAAGCGCGGGAGCTATTCTCCCGCGGAGGTGCACTTTATAGGGGCGCTTCAGTCCAACAAGGTCAAGTACATTATAGATAAGGTATCAATGATCCATTCCGTGGACAATATGAAGCTGGCGGAGGAAATAAACCGCCGCGCGGAGCAGCACGGACTGGTGATGGATATACTCGCCGAGATAAATATAGGCGGCGAGGAAACAAAAAGCGGCGTTTCGGCGCGGGAAGCGGAGGAGTTCTGCGTTTCCGTCTCGAAGCTTACGAGCGTCAAGCTCAGGGGCTTGATGTGCATACCGCCTCCGGACTGTCCGGAAAGCTTGTACGCCGAGATGCGGGAGCTTTACGGAAAGATTGGGCAAAGGCTCGCCGAAAGAGATAATGCGGGCTTCGACACGCTCTCTATGGGAATGTCGGGGGATTACGAAACTGCGGTAAAATACGGGGCAACAATTGTACGGATAGGCTCGGGTCTGTTCGGACATAGAAAAAAATAAAAATAATTGGGAGGAAAATAAAATGGCAAACTTTTTTAAGAATCTTTTTGGCGCTGGAGATGACAACGAGGGCTTTATCGATTACGGCGACGAGGGCTATGATACGTCCTCTTCCGCGGTAACGAACGAGGAGGCGGGCTATTCGGGCTACGAAAACAGCGGTTCGGATTACGGCAGCAGCTTCCGCGCGCCCGCGAAGATACTCAATCTTCACAACGGCGCGGGCGATATCCCCAAGCTCTACGTTATGAAGCCTTCGGGATATGACGAGGTGATGAACGGAGCCGTTGATATGCTCCGCGAGGGCACTATCATCTTCCTGAACCTCAACGGTATCGACAAGGAAGTCGGCACGCGCATCGTTGATTTTATGACCGGCGTCGCGGCGGCTTTCGAGGGCAGGATCAAGAAGGTGGACACATGCTGCTACGCGGTAGCTCCGAAGAACGTTGAGTGGATCAATACCATCGACGATTAACGGTGAGCCTGGAGCTTTTAAACGATGATGAACGTTATTTTTACGCGCGTATTTCCGATCTTGCGGCTTTGAGCCGCAAGACGGGAGTTCCGCGTTTCTCGCGTTTTTTGAACGAACGCGAGGCTGTAATAGCAAGGGAAGCGGCAAGTGCGCTGAACGCAGAGCCTGTGTTTTACGGCGGGTTCGAGGGCGCTTGCAGGACGGTATGCGGCTTCTTTGAGGAGACGTATGCCGGGGAGCTGTCGTTAGAGGACAAGCTCGGGCTGTTTCCGGTGCGCGCGGTGACGTTCTCGTTTAAGAAATTCGATAAGCTGTCGCACCGTGATTTTTTGGGAGCTGTCATCGGAACGGGAGTGGAACGCTCGGTCCTGGGCGATATTCTCGTTGCCGAGGAATACGCGGTGGTGTTTTGCCTCGATACGGCAGAGGAGCTCGCGGCGGGTCTGACAAAGATCGGCAGGGCGGGTGTAAAGCCGGAGCGCGGCGTCACAAGGGAGCTCCCGAGGACAAAGCTTGAAACGCTCGACAGAACGGTCTCGTCGCTGAGACTGGATCGCGTCGTCGGGGCGTGCGCAAATATATCGGGAGAAAGATCCGCTTCGCTTATCAGGTCTGGGCTTGTAAGCGCGGATTTTTCGGTGTGTCTAAATGTAAGCGGCGTCGTTAAAGAGGGCGCGGTGATCTCAATACGCGGTTACGGACGATTTCGACTGGCGAAGATCGTTGGCGAAACAAAAAAGGGCAGAATACATATCCTGCTTGAAAAATTTGTATAAATAAAATTGCGGCAGCTCGCTGTCGAAAAGTCTGAAAGGGAAATCAAAATGAATGCAAAGGAAATACTGAACAAGCAGTTTGAGAAGGCAAAGATCGGCGGATACAAGCTTGAGGAGGTAGACGACTTCCTTAAAGAGGTATCCGACGAGTTCGCTCAGCTTCAGAAAAACAACAGCGAGCTTGAGGAAAAGCTCAAGGTGCTCGCGGATAAGATACGCGAATACCGCGAGGACGAGGAAGCTCTTAAGGACGCGCTGCTCATCGCGCAGAAGCAGGGCAACGCGATAGTTGCCGATTCGAAGGCTTCTGCGGAAAAGCTCACGCAGGAGACCAAGGATAAGGTGGAAAAGCTCCTTACGGAGTCGAAGGCAAAGAGCGAGAAAATGATAAACGACGCCAACGATTATTCTACTAAAACAAGAGCCGACGCGGACTCCGCCGCTGAAAAAACGATAGGCGACGCGAACAACAAGGCGGCTGAAATAAAGGCGGCGATGGATAAGCAGCAGATGATCCAGGAGGAGATAATCCGCCGCACGAGAAAAGAAGCTACGGAGTTTATGGAGAAGGTTCGCACGGCGTGTGAGGCTCAGATAGAGCTCGTAAACAAGATGCCATCCGAGGTCGAGAACGACTTTATCAAGCGTACCGCCGAGGAAGCCGAGCGCCGCGAGGAAGAACGCAGAAAAGCCGAGGAGCAGAGAATAGCCAAGGCAAAGGCGGAGGCGGCTAAAAACGCCGCGGCGCAGCAGAAGCTGAAGGAAGCGGCGGCAAAGGCAAAGGCGGAGGCTGCGAAGGCGGAAGCCGCGAAGCCCGAGACCGCTCCCGAGGAAAAGGCAGAGCAGCCCGCGAAGCCTTCCAAGGGCGGCAAGCCCGGCGCGCAGAAGTCCGTCAAAGCGGCGGACGTTCTGGGCGGAGTTTCGGATAAGACGGCGGAGAACAACCTCCCGTTCTTTAATTCCGATAGCCAGTCCATAACCCGCCACGAGAACCTTAAGTTCGGAAAGAACAACGGCGGTAAAAATTGACGCCCATCCCCGTCTTTGGCGGGGAAATTGCGTGAAATATTATAAAATATTAGCAAATCAGAGGAGAACAGATATGTCAGTCGATCTTAACAGCACGGTAAATCTGCCGCAGACCGATTTTCCCATGCGTGGAAATCTGCCGAAGAGAGAACCCGATATGTTGGCGAAATGGGAGAGCGAGCGCCTGTACTACGCGCTCATCGAGAAGAATAAGGGAAAGCCGTCCTATACCTTTCACGACGGTCCTCCTTACGCTAACGGCAACATTCATCTGGGTACCGCTCTTAATAAGGTGCTGAAGGATATTATCGTAAAATACAAGGCTATGACGGGCTATAACGCGAATTATGTGCCCGGCTGGGACTGCCACGGTCTGCCTATCGAGCTTA
>CAYVSV010000026.1:0-30711 GCA_964454205.1 uncultured Ruminococcus sp. | reverse complement strand
GTATAATATATGCATATTCAGCAAGAACCGAGGGGAAAGCCTCGGTTCTTAGTTTGTTTAAGGGAGTGAAAGAATGGCGCTTGTGAAAGGGCTTGGTTCGATCGAGGCGGCGGCGGAGCGCGTTGTCCGACCTATAGTTGAGGAGCACGGCTACTCGCTTTGGGACGTGGTGTTCATTAAGGAGGGCGCGGCTTGGTATCTGCGGATACTTATCGACAAGCCCGAGGGAATATCTATCGACGACTGCACATCAATAGACGGACTTATCAACGCCGAGATCGACAAGCAGGATTTTATCGACAAGGTAGATTATCTGGAGATCGGTTCGGCGGGGCTTGAGCGTTCCGTGCGGCGCATAGATCAGCTCGCGGCTTCCGTGGGAAAGCGTGTAAAGCTGAAAACGTATAAGCTCTGTGAAGGCTTGCCCGAGAAAAAGGCGCGGTGCGTTCTGTCCGCCTTCGACGGCGAAAAAATAACGGTGACCGGAGACTTTGGCACGGCTGAAATAGCGGTGTCGGAGGTCTCAACAATAAATTACGACGACTTTGACGATTTTGAGAGCTTGTGTTTATAGGATCTGTGCGTGGATTTTCGAGCATAATTTTTTCGAGAGCGAGGAAAAACTCCGCCGGCGGGCTTGATGCCCGCCAAGGAGTTTTGACGAAGCTATCGGAAAAATTTGCCGAAAAGACGCGTGCAATATCCTATGAACACATGCTCGGATAAGCTTATGGAGGAATAAGGGAAAATGGCTAAAAGAAAAACAACAAAAGGGGAAGATTACGGAGATTTTTTCGATAATCTCGCGGCGCTTGCCGAGGAAAAGGGCATTGACGTTGAGATACTCGCGGAGAAAATAAAGTCCGCCATAGAACGCAGCCTTAAAACAAATCTGCACTACGGCGACGACGAGGATTATGTGGTGGTCGATATCGACATAAAAAACCGCAGGTTCGACGTGGCTATCCTTAAAGAGGTCATCGAGGTTGTGGACAGCCTCTACGAGCCCGAAAAGGAGATAGTAATGGAGGAAGCGCGGAAGATAGACCCTACATTGCAGCTCGGGGATCATGTGCGCTGTCCTATCGATACCAAGACGTTCAAGCGCATCGCCGCGAAGAACGCCAAGGATCTTATCCGGCAGGGCTTTTCCACGGCGGAGCGCCAGCGTCTGAGCGAGATATGGGGACAGTATCAGGACGAGGCTGTTTCCGCTACCGTCACGAAGGTAGAGCCGAAAACCGGCTTCGCGACGCTCGAGATAAACCACAACGAGGTTATGCTCCCGAGAAACGAACAGATACCCGGCGAAACTCTCGAGGCGGGGCAGGTGATAAAGGTCTACATCTCGGGCGTTTCCAAGGAGTTCAAGGAGGGCGAGAAGAACCAGACTCTCAAGGTTTCCAGAAACGACAAGTGGCTGATAAAGCGCCTGTTCGAGCTGGAGTGCCCGGAGATATTCGACGGCACTGTGGAGATAAAGGCGGTGAGCCGCGCGCCCGGAAGCAGAAGCAAGATAGCGGTGCGCAGCAACGACCCGAACGTCGACCCGCTCGGCGCTTGCATAGGTCCGCAGAAGAGCCGTATCAACGCCGTGACGAAGGAGATAAAGGGCGAGAAGGTGGACGTCGTTTTGTACAGCGAAGAGCCCGAGGAGTTCATAAAGCAGGCGCTGAAGCCCGCCGAGGTCTCGAAGGTGGTCATCACCAACCCGAACCCCGACAAGCGCGAGTGCAAGGCGGTAGTGCCCGACAATCAGCTCTCGCTGGCTATCGGAAACAAGGGGCAGAACGCGTGGCTCGCGGCTAAGCTCACGGGATATAAAATAGACATCAAGGCGGAAAGCGCGGTAACTCCCAAGGATTTCGAGGTAGTGCCGCTCGAGGAGAAATATCTGCACCCCGAGGTATCCGAGGAAGCCGCGGCTGAGGCTCCCGCGGAGGGGGCTCCCGAAAGCTCTTCCGAGACCGCTCCCGCGGAGTAAGGAGCCGCCATGCAGGAAAAGACCGTAAAGCGCACGCCGCAAAGAAAGTGCGTGGGGTGCGGGGAAATGATAGGAAAAAAGGGCGCGGTGAGGATAGTCCGCGACAAGGAAGGCAATTTTTCCGTGGACCCTACGGGAAAGAGACCGGGGCGCGGCGCGTATATCTGTAACGACATAAAATGCCTTGAACTCGCCAAAAAAGGCAGAAAGCTCGAAAAGTCGTTCAAGTGCCGCGTTCCCGAGGAGATATATGAAGAACTCGAAAAGGAGCTGACCGCAAATAAATAACGCATTGCAGACGTTTTGCCTTTGCCGGCGCGCAGGAAAGCTTGTGATAGGCTTCGACGCGGCAGTCGGGGAGATACGCGCGAAAACGGCGGGAGGTGCGCTCTTAGCGAGCGACGTTTCCCCCAAGACCGAAAAGGAGATACTCTTCCACGCGCGGCAAAACGGCACGGAAGTGATAAAAGCCGGGTTCACCATGGACGAGGCAAAGCAGGCGACAGGCAAGCGGGCGGGAGTTTTCTTCGTCACGGACGAGGGACTGTTCGGCTCACTGAAAAAACATATAAATCTTGAGTTTGGAGGATAATTACATTGCCAAGTAAACAAATAAAATACAAATTGCAGGACGTTGCCAAGGACTTGAACGTCGATAAGTCGGAGCTTATAGAGCTCCTTAAAGAGCCGTTTCCGAGCGATACCGCGCGGAAGGGACAGAGCTCTCTTACGGGCGACGAGGTGGCGTATATTCTTGAGAAATTCACCGAAAAACACGCGGTGAACGACCTTATGGCGGCGTTCGCTTCCACTAAGGACATCAAGACTCCCAGACCCGCGGAGGACGAGAAGAAGTCCGCGAAGAAGAAGTCCGCGGCAAAGAAGGATGGGGAAGTTCCCAAGGCGGAGCAGACAAAGCCGGAAGCTCCGAAACAGGAAGCTCCCAAACCGGCGGCAAAGTCCGCCGCTAAGCCCAATGTGAAGACGGAAGCGCCCAAGCCTCAGCAGGCGAAGGCGGAAGCTCCCAAGCCGGAGGTCAAAGCGGAAGCTCCGAAGCCGCAGGCAAAGCCGGTCGAAGCGCCCAAACCGGAGACCGCAAAGCCGCAGACAAAGCCCGAAGCGAGGGATAACAAGCCGCGCGATAATCGCGACAACCGCGATAATCGGGACAACCGTCAAAATCAGAATAAGCGTTCCGAGCAGCCCAAGGCTCCCAAGCCCGCTGTCGCGGCGAAAAATCCCGCGAAGCCCGTTATCGATTCCAGCAAGCTGAAGGTGAACGATCCGCCCAAGCAAAAGCAGAAGGGCGAGGCTGTCCGCCACGGAGATCAGATAACCAAGCGCGTTGATACTCGCGGAAGCTATGTGGAGCTCGACAAATATAACGAGCGCTACGAGACGATAGCGCCCGCGGGAAGAATGAACAACGACAACTTCCGCTCAAAGCAGAAGATAAACCAGAAATCCCAGCAGAAGGGAAAGCCCTACGGCAAGCAGCGCGAGACAGAGGCTCAGAAGCTGAAGAGATTGGAGCTCGAACGCGCGAGAAAGCAGCAGCTCAAAGTCCAGATACCAGATGAGATAGTTGTCGGGGAGCTCGCAACGAGACTTAAGGTCACTGCCTCCGAGGTCATCAAAAAGCTGTTCGGGCTGGGCGTTATGGCAAACATCAACGAAACGATAGATTTCGACACCGCTTCTTTGGTAGCGGAGGAGCTCGGCGCTAAGGTCGAGAAGGAGATCATTGTCACTATCGAGGAGCGCCTGTTTGAGGATATAAAGGACGACCCCGCCGATCTTCAGCCGCGTTCGCCCGTCGTTGTCGTTATGGGTCACGTCGACCACGGCAAGACTTCTATCCTCGACTATATCCGCCACGCGAGCGTTCAGACGACGGAAGCGGGCGGCATCACCCAGCATATAGGCGCATACCGCGTTCATCTCGAGGACAGGGAGATAACCTTCCTCGACACGCCCGGTCACGAGGCGTTTACCTCTATGAGAGCGCGCGGCGCGATGATAACCGACATCGCGATACTCGTAGTAGCCGCGGACGACGGCATAATGCCGCAGACCGTCGAGGCGATAAACCACGCGAAGGCTGCGGGAGTTCAGATAATCGTCGCGATGAACAAGATCGATAAAGAGGGCGCTAATCCCGAAAAGATCAAGGAAGAGCTCACGAAATACGACCTTGTCTGCGAGGATTGGGGCGGAAACATCGTTTGCGTTCCCGTATCCGCGAAAACCGGAGAGGGCATGGATACGCTCCTTGAAATGGTGGGACTTACCGCCGATGTTATGGAGCTCAAAGCGAACCCGAAGAGAATGGCGATGGGCGCGGTAATAGAGGCGCGTCTCGATAAGAACAGAGGACCTATCGCGACGCTTCTCGTGCAGAACGGCACGCTGCATACCGGCGATATTCTTATCGCGGGCGCGGCAGTCGGCAGAGTCCGCGTGATGCGCGACGATATGGGAAGAACGGTAACGGAGGCGGGACCCTCCGTGCCCGTTGAGATAATGGGTCTTTCCGAAGTGCCCTCAGCGGGTGACACCTTCAACTCGGTAGAGGACGAAAAGCTCGCCCGCGAGCTCGTTGAAAAGCGCAAGCGCGAGGCGAAGGAGGAGCAGTTCAAGAGCTACCGGAAGGTAACGCTCGACAATCTGTTCAGTTCCATAGAGCAGGGCGAGGTAAAGGAGCTTCCGATAATCGTCAAGGCGGACGTTCAGGGCTCGGTAGAGGCTGTAACGCAGTCGCTTGAGAAGATAACCAACGAGGAAGTGCGCGTGAAGGTGATCCACGGAGGAGTGGGCGCGGTAAGCGAAAGCGACGTTATGCTCGCGATGGCTTCCGGGGCTATCATCGTCGGATTTAACGTAAGACCGCACCCGTCGGCGGAGGAGAACGCGAAGCGCGAGGGCGTGGAAATTCGCCTTTACCGCGTTATCTACGACGCTATTGAGGACATTACGGCGGCGATGAAGGGAATGCTCGCGCCGAAGTTCCGCGAGGTGCAGCTCGGCAAGGTAGAGGTGCGCCAGGTCTACAAGATAACCGGCGTTGGTTTTGTCGCGGGTTCGTATGTGCTCGACGGAAAGGTTGCGAGAAACGGACAGGTGCGCATAGTACGCGACGGCATCGTTGTCGGGGATGACAAGATAGCGGGTCTCCAGCGCTTTAAGGACAGCGTAAAGGAAGTAGCCGCGGGCTTTGAGTGCGGCATAAGCCTTGAAAAGTTCACCGATTTCAAGGAGGGCGACGTCTTTGAGGCTTATGTGATGGAGGAGTATCAAGACTAAAAAGGAGGCTTTATGGCTAACTTTAATATAAAACGTCTGGAAGAGGATATTCGGCGCGAGATATCCGCGGCGGTGAGCGGGGTAAAAGACCCGCGCGTCGCGAAGGGCTTCGTGACGGTAACGGGCTGCGAGCTTACCAACGATATGAGCTACTGCAAAGTGCGAGTGGCTTGTATGGGCGGCTCGGAGCGCACCGCGAAGGCGGTGGAGGGCATGACCGCGGCGGCGGGGTATTTCAAGAAGCGGATAGCGGGAGCTGTGCGTATGCGCAAGATACCGGAGCTTATTTTTCAGCCCGATAATTCGCTTGAGTACAGCGAGCGTATAGAAGATATCATAGCTCACCTTCCCAAGCGCGCCGAAGATACTGACGATGCGGATAAGGAGGACGGCGATGGAGATTGACGTACAGCAGGCGGCTGAGTTTCTCAAAGAGAACGACGACTACCTCATTTTAATGCACGCCAGCCCCGACGGTGATACGCTCGGGTGCGGTCACGCGCTGTGCGGAGCGCTTCAGCGAATGGGAAAGCGCGCGAAGGCCGTTTGTCCGGATGAGATACCGCACAAGTTTGATTACCTGTTTTCCGCGTGCGAAAAGCAGGAGTTCGAGCCGAAAAACGTCGTTTGCGTGGACGTTGCCGATACGAGACTGCTCGGCGACATGAAAGCGGCAGGCGATACGGCGGAGCTTTGCATAGATCACCACGAGACCAACATCAAATACGCAAAAAGAACGCTTCTCCGCGCGGAATACGCGGCGGCGTGCGAGCTGATGTACGAGGTGATAAACGCTCTCGGAGTTCCGTTCGACAATGAGCTCGCGAACTGCATCTATACGGGCACGGCTACCGATACCGGCTGCTTTAAATTCTCAAACACCACTCCGCAGACCCACCTTATCGCGGCGGAGATGATGAGAGCCGGCGCGGACTACGCGATGATAAACTATGTAAACTTCGACCTCAAAACGCCCGGGCGCATAAAGCTCGAGCAGGAGGTGCTGAAGAATATCCGCTATTCCGAGGAAGGGCGCGTTGCGCTTATATCCGTGCCGCTCGCTCTTGTGGAGGGTCTCGACGTTGACAGCGACGACGTGGGCGCTCTCGCGAATATCCCGCGGCAGATAGCGGGCGTGGATATAGGTATCTGCGTTAAGGAAAAGAAAAACGGTTCGTTTAAGGCTTCGCTCCGCACAAGCCGGCTTGTGAACGCCGCGGAGATCTGCGCAAAATTCGACGGCGGCGGTCACGCGAGAGCCGGCGGGTGTTCGTTCTACAACTGCACACGCGAGCAAGCCGAGGACAAGATAGTCGAAGCCGCGTGCGAAGCAATAAGACAGGCACTCGGAAAATGAACGGGATAATCGTTGTAAACAAGCCGCAGGAATTCACCTCATTCGACGTTGTCGCGGTAATGCGCGGCTGCTGCCGCACTAAAAAGATCGGGCACAGCGGCACGCTCGACCCTATGGCAACGGGCGTTCTGCCGATATTCATCGGAGGAGCGACAAAGGCTGTATCGGTGCTTCCGGAGAGCTCAAAGAGCTACCGCGCGGGCTTCCGTTTGGGGCTTACTTCGGACACGCTTGACATCTGGGGCAAATGCTCGGAGCAGCGGGAAGTGAGCGTTTCAGAGGAAACGCTGCGTTCCGCTCTCGTAAAATTCACGGGAGAGACAGAGCAGGTGCCGCCGATGTACTCCGCTCTCAAAGTAAACGGACAAAAGCTCTGCGACCTCGCCCGCAAGGGAATAGAGGTAGAGCGCGAGCCGCGGAAGATAACGATAACCCGCTTGGAGCTTTTGGAGTTCGACGGGCGGGACGGAGTTATCGACGTTGACTGTTCAAGCGGGACTTATATCCGCTCTCTGGTGGACGACATCGGCGCGGCGCTCGGCACGGGCGCTGTCATGACGAGCCTTGTAAGGACGATGGCGTGCGGCTTTTCGCTTTCGGAAAGCTTCCCGCTCCCGGAACTCAAAACAAAGCCCATAGAAGAGCTGAAGCGGCTGGTTCGCCCGGTCGAGAGCGTTTTCGCTGACTATCCCGAGATCCGGCTCGACAACGCGCAGGAGCGGCTGTATTTAAACGGCGTTCGGCTTGACGCGAAAAGACTTCACGGAACGCCGCCCGAGGGCGCGTACCGCGTTTACGGCGCGGGGTTTATAGGTCTCGCGAGGATAGCGGGCGGCGAGCTCGTTTCCGTTAAACGTTTTAATAACGGTGATTGAATTGATTGATATAACATACGGCGAGCCGCCGCGCGAAAAAACGGCGGTGGCGCTGGGATATTTCGACGGGCTGCATCTGGGGCATAGGGGAGTTATCGGAGCGGCGCTGGCGCAGCGGGATATGAAACCCGCCGTGTTCACGTTCAGCTGCGATACGACGTTGCCGAAGTTTCAAAGCCCCGAGGACATCATCTCGTTTGAGAATAAGCGCGAGCTTATGGCAAAGTCGGGGGTGGAGTATATCTTCGCGCCCGATTTCGCGAGGGTCTGCACGCTTACCGCGGAGGATTTCGTTCGGAAGATACTCCGCGATACGATGAATGCCGGCTACGCCTGCTGCGGAAGGAATTTCCGGTTCGGGCTTGGGGGGCACGGCACTCCCGAAAGGCTCGGCGTTATCGGCGGGAAATGCGGCGTTCGCGTACAGATAGTCGAGGACGTCTGCCTTGACGGAGAGCTTATAAGCTCCACGCGTATCCGCGAGTTTTTGCGCCGCGGCGAGATAGAGAAGGCGAACAGGCTGCTCGGCTACGAGTGGCAGTTCACGTTGCCGGTGGAGCGCGGAAACGAGCTTGGAAGAAAGCTCGGCTTCCCGACGATAAACCAGACGCTCCCCGAAACGAACGTCACGCCGCGCTTCGGCGTTTATAAAAGCAGCGTCGCTTTTCGCGGGAAAACCTTCCGCGGCATTACGAACATCGGCATACGCCCGACTATCGAAAACAGCCGCGGCGTCATCTGCGAAACGCACATCTTGGATTTTGAAGGCGATCTCTACGGAGAAAACGTCACGGTGGCGCTATGCGGATTTATCCGCCCCGAACAAAAATTCTCGGGGCTCGAGGAGCTGAAGACCCGCATAGCGGCGGATATAGAGAAGCGCTGATTTAGAGAAGCGCTGATTTAAAGGCGTTTTCTCCGCCTTCGGCGGGGAAAACGGATAAAATAAAGCTTTAGGCAATTCCATAAAAAACGGAAAGGAACAGATATAAAATGGCAGAGGTAAGAACACGATTTGCGCCCAGTCCCACGGGCTACATGCATATAGGAAATCTGCGCACCGCGCTTTACACCTATCTTTTGGCGAAAAAGCAGGGCGGGAAGTTCATTTTGCGTATAGAGGACACCGACCGCGAGCGTTATGTCGAGGGCGCGGTGGACGTTATCTACAAGACCCTCCGCGACTGCGGGCTGAATTGGGACGAGGGTCCCGACGTCGGCGGAGAATTCGGTCCGTATATTCAGAGCGAGCGCATGGGTATGTATAAGGACTACGCCGAGGAATTGGTGAAGAATGGCGAGGCGTACTACTGCTTCTGCACGAAGGAGCGTTTAGAGGAGCTCGCGGCTGTACAGAAAGCGTCGAACATCTCCCCGATGTACGACCGCCACTGCCGCCGCCTGTCCAAAGAGGAAATAGACAAGAACCTCGCGGAGGGCGTGCCCTACGTTATCCGTCAGGCTATCCCGGAAGAGGGTTCCACTACTTTCCACGATGAGATATACGGAGACATCACGGTGGAAAACTCCATTCTCGACGACCAGATACTCCTGAAAACGGACGGCATGCCGACGTACAATTTCGCGAACGTAATAGACGACCATACGATGCAGATAACGCACGTTGTCCGCGGAAACGAGTATCTTTCCTCCGCGCCGAAGTACGATCTTTTGTACAAGGCTTTCGGGTGGGAGCCGCCGATGTACGTTCATGTGGAGCATATAATGAAGGACGCTCAGCACAAGCTCGCGAAGCGCGACGGCGACGCGTCGTTCCAAGACTTGATGGAAAAGGGCTACATGACCGAGGCGGTGCTGAACTACATTCTTCTGCTCGGCTGGGCTCCCAAGGGTGAGAACGAGATATTCTCGCTGTCCGAGATGATAGAGGCGTTCGATCTTTCGGGAATATCGAAGTCTCCCGCTATTTTCGATCCCGCGAAGCTCAAGGCGATAAACGCGCAGTATGTCCGCGCGCTGCCGCCCGAGGAATTCACGAAAACAGCAACGCCCTATATCCGTCAGACCTGCAAGCGCGGGGACATAGATATTTCGCTTTTGTGCAGTGTTTTGCAGCCCCGCTGCGAGCTGTTCACCGATATTCCGGAGCAGGTGGATTTTATAGACAAGCTCCCCGAATATCCGCTCGATCTGTACGTCAACAAGAAGATGAAAACTACGCTCGAGACCTCTCTCGATGCGCTTAAAAGGATACTCCCCGTTCTCGAAAGCCTTGATAACTTCACGCAGGAGGGCGTGCACGACGCGCTTTTCGCGCTCATCGGAGAGATGGGCGTTAAGAACGGAGTTGTGCTGTTCCCGCTGAGAGTAGCGCTTTCGGGCAAGCAGTTCACCCCGGGCGGCGGCGTGGAGCTGTCGATAATCCTCGGAAAAGAGGAGACTTTGGCGAGAATAAGGAAGGGCATAGAGCTCCTATCCTAATTTTCATACGCTCCGCACACAGATATCACGTTCGGGGATTATAATACAGATCGTATATAAACTCCGCGGTTTTCCCCGCCGCAGGCGGGGAAAACCGCATAAATCAAGGCTGAATTTATAAAACGGATTTTTTCACGGATTGAATATTCCCAAAAGTTAAGAATAGGACAAAAGCATCATGATAGAGGCGGACAATCTTAGCAAGAGCTACGGCTCAAAGCTCGCGGTGGACAACATAACGTTCAAGGCGAACGACGGCGAGATACTCGGATTTCTCGGGCAGAACGGCGCGGGAAAATCCACGACCATGAATATGCTTACGGGCTATATCGGGTGCTCGGGCGGGACGGTGCGGATAAACGGCGTTGACCTGCTCGACAATCCTATAGGGGCGAAAAAAAGCGTCGGCTATCTCCCCGAGCTTCCGCCGCTGTATCCCGATATGACCGTGAACGAGTACCTTAACTTCGTGTACGGATTAAAGCGCTGCAAAATGCCGCGAAAGTCGCACTTGGGCGAGATAAAGGAGCTTACCGGTATAGAGGACGTGCAAAACCGCGTTATCCGCAACCTTTCTAAAGGTTACAGACAGCGCGTGGGACTGGCGCAGGCGCTTGTCGGAAACCCCGGCACGCTTATTCTCGACGAACCGACCGTCGGTCTCGACCCGAAGCAGATAACGGAGATACGCTCGCTTATAAAAAAGCTGGGGCGCAATCATACCGTGATACTGTCCTCTCACATTCTGTCGGAGATTCAGGCAGTATGCGACAGGATAATAATTATCGACAAGGGAAAGATCATAGCGGACGGCACCGCCGAAAAGCTCTCCGAAAATCTGTCCGGGGAGCATAAGCTCACCGTGAGGATAGAGGGCTCGGAAAAAGATGTGAAGCCGATTCTGGAGCATATCCCGGAAATCGGCGGGGTGCGTATGCTGTGCGAGGCGGAAAACGGCGTGTTTGAGTATGAGATTACCGCGCGTGAGGGCGCGGATATCCGCCGCGAGGTGTTCAAGCGTATGGCGGCGCGGAATTTTCCGATATTGATGATGAGGACGAGCGGACTGACGCTTGAGGAGATATTCCTGAAGCTAACAACAGGCGGCTTTTACGGAGGCGGAGAGCAATGAAGGCGATAACCAAACGCGAGCTCGCGTCCTATTTCACAACGCCGCTCGGATATGTTTTTCTGGCAGTGTTCTGCGGCTTTTCGGGGCTGTTTTTGTGGCTGGGGTGTTTAAGAGCGGGGCAGTCGGATATGGGCGTTGTCTTTTCGATGATGTTCTTTATCCTGATGATAATGATTCCCATACTCACCATGCGCACCATGGCGGAGGACAGGCGGCAAAAGACCGATCAGCTTACGCTCACGAGCCCGGTCTCCGTTTTCGGAATAGTCGCTGGGAAGTTTCTGGCGGTTTTCGCCGTGTTTTTCTGCGGAATGATAGTCATGCTTATTTACGCGCTGTTTCTCTCGTCCGTCGTGAAGAGCTCCGGCGGAGAGTTCGGGTGGGCGGTTTTCTGGGGGAATTTCCTCGGAATGTCGCTTATCGGCGGGGTTTTCCTTTCGATAGGCGTATTTATTTCGGGTCTCACGGAAAACCAGATGATAGCCGCCGTGGGCTCTATCGGCGCGAACATCGCGCTGTGTATGTTCGACGTCATTTCGGACTACGTCGCGAACGAGACCGCTAAGAACATTCTGAACGAGCTTTCGGTCTATTACAGATACAGCGAATTTACGATAGGCATTTTCAGCTTAAAGAACGTCGTGTTCTTTCTGAGCCTTATCGTTGTCTTCATTTTTCTGACGACGCGGACGATAGCGCGCCGCCGAGGATAGGGGGTGGCCGCTGTGAAAAAGAAACGCGAAAAGCTTCCGAATATCCCGAATAAAAATAGGATAAAGCGCGAGGTTTTGTCCGCGGCGTTTACGACTACGGTCATCGCCGCGATAGCCGTGCTGAACATCATTGTCGGTATCATCTCCGACAGGGTGAACGCGAAAGCCGATCTTACGGCGGCGGGGATATACTCACTCGACGAGAATACCGAGGCGTATCTCGGAACTCTTGAAACCGACATTACGCTTACCGTGCTGAAAAGCGAGAAAGCCTTCGAGTCGCAGGACAGCTCCTACAGGCAGGTAAACGAGATATTAAGGCGCATGGAAGCGAAAAGCGAACACCTGTCGCTCGAGTATCTCGACATAAATCAAAACCCGAACTACACCGCGCGCTTCAAGGGCGAAACGCTCGCGGAGAATTATATCGTCGCGGAGTGCGGGAAAACGGGGCGGCATAAGATAATTTCGCCCTACGAATATTTCTCGTTCGATCAGAATTACCTGTATTACGGCTTGGCTGTCGTTGAGAGCTCGAATATCGAGCAGGAGGCTGTGTCCGCGATGATGTACGTTTCCTCTGAAAGGCTCGTGCGCGCGGCGTTCACGGAGGGCTACGGCGAGACTGACAGCACCGTTTTGCGGGAGCTCCTCGAAAAAAACGGCTACGAGGTGGAAACGCTCCCGCTTGCCACAACTCCCGAGATAGACGAAGGGATCGACTTTGTGGTGATGTTCGCGCCGGCTCTGGATTTGGGCGCGGAGCAGCTCGCGAAGCTCGACAAATTTCTCGATAACAACGGAAATTACGGCAAGACCGTGGTGTATTTTGCTTCCACCGTTCAGCCTAAAACCCCGAATATCGACGAGTTCCTCGGCGATTGGGGGCTTTCCGTGGGGTATGAGGTGATAGGGCAGTCGGATGAGAGGTTTCTTACGAGTGCCGACACGCTCTATGCTCATTTGCAGAAGATATGCGACACCGAGTACACCAAGACGGTTTATAATTCCGGGCTGTACACGTTCGGCATCCACATGAGACCGGTGTATGCTCTCGAAAACAGCGCGGCGGAGAGAACGGTTCTTATGAAGACTTACAGCGGCGCGTTCCTTTATCCGCTCGACAAGGAAGCCGCGGAGGGCTTTGACATCGATAAGGCGAAGCGCGGCGAGTTCAACGACGCGATAGCTTCCGTAAAAACGAACGCGGCAGGCGAAAAAAGCAGGGTGCTGGCGTTCGGCTCGGAGATGTTTTCGGCAAACGCTTATATGTCTTATTCCAATTCCGACAACGCCGAGCTTTTCACGGGCTTGTGGGACAGTATTTCGGGCAGGGACAGGGGCGTTACGATAAAGCCCAAATCCCTGAGCCCTGCGACGTTTGAGATGAACGTCAAGACCGCAAACACCCTCTCTGTCGTACTTTGCGTGGTCATTCCGATAGCCGTTATCGTGCTCGGTATTGTTATCTGGGCGCGCAGGAGGCACAGATGATGCCGAAGCAGGTAAAAGCTCTCGTTATAGCGGCGGCGGTACTGCTCGTGCTGGGCGCGGTTCTCGCAGCGCTTATTCTGACCGAACCGAAGACAGATCTCGCCGCGGGCACTGCCGGAAGCGGTTCTCAAACCGGCGTGAACGAATATATCATAGACAGAAACGCCGACGAGGTCACGAAAGTTGTCGTTTCGGGCGGGGAGAGCGCTTTTACGTTCACGAGGCAAACGCTTCATACCGACACGGAAAACGAATACCTCTGGACGAGCACGGAGCTTAAAGGCGTGCCGCGCGACGACGGCACAGTGCGCAATTTCATAACAAATCTTGCGGGACTTCCCGCAAAGAGCGTTGTGGAGGAACACGCGGAGGATTTTGAAAAGTACGGGCTCGATATCCCGAAAGCCTCGGCGGAGCTGACATTCGAGGACGAAACGGCGGCGAAAATGCTGTTCGGCATACAAAACCCCGTAGACAGCTCCAGCGTATATTTCCGCATGGCGGACAGCGATACGGTCTATCTTGTGAACTATTACGCCGTGGCGGGAGTGTTTTCTGACGTAAGGCGCTTCGCGGCGCTCAAACTTACCGGGAGCTATGACAGCGGGCTCAAAAACGAGCTCGAAGCTCTTAAAATAACGCGTCCCGATCTCGAAGAGCCGATAGAGATAGTTCGTTTGGAGGAGCGCGGCGGTTCCGGCGAAGGCGAGACCTTCAACACTCACCGTTTCACTTCTCCCATAACGGCGGAGGTGGACGTTACAAAGGGCAGGACGATAATAAGCGGCGTTTACGGTCTTACGATGAACGCGTGCGAGTTTACAGAGCAAACGCCCGAAAATCTCGAAAAATGCGGCTTGAACGACCCGGCGGCTGTGGTGGAATTCACAATAGGCGAAAACGACTGCAAGCTCACGATAGGCGGCAGGACGGACGGCGGCTATTACGCGGTAATGAGCGGCACGGCGGGGATATGGTCTCTTGCAGAGGAGAAAGCGCCGTGGGTCGATTGCGAGGTCGCGGATGTCGTTTCAAGCAGACCGCTCTCGCCTTACATCTATTCGGTGGAGCGCGTTGAGATAACGGTGCCGGAGGGCGCGTTCGCGTTTGATATAGACGGCGAAAACAAGTCGTTTTCATACGGCGGCTCGGCGCTGGGCGCGGAAGAGTTCAGAAGCTTTTATCAAACGCTGATAACCGCTGTCGGCGAGGAGCTTTTCACGGGCGAGCCGACCGGCGAGCCGGAGGCTTCCGTTACGTTCCGCTATAAAAACGGCGGCAGCGATACGCTCTCGTATTACGACGGCGGAGACCGCAAGTGCATTGTCGCGCTGAACGGCACGGCGCTTTACAAGGTGCGCCGCGTTTATGTCGAAACGCTCTCGGAAAACATCGGGGCGCTTCTGAACGGAGAAACCGTCCGTACCGAATTTTAGTTAATAATTAAATGATATACAGGAGGATAATTATGGCAGACGAAAAATTGTTGTTTTACAGAGGGTTTCCGCTGATAAGGAGCGGCAGCACGATCTTTTACGGCAGCGGCGGAGACGCGTTCGCGGCAAGGCTCACGGTGAAGGACACCAAGAAGATAGCGGACGCGGACGTTCCGAACAAGATAATGGTGCAGCTTATCCCGAGAAGCCCGACAGACGCCGCAAAGGCGAGAAAGGGCGAGTTCATCGGCTTTTACGAGGCGCTCGACACGGCGCACGTTTGGCTTACGGAGGCTCTTTTCGGATAACTAAAAAATTTCGCGCTTCCGTTTTGAGCGGCGTGCGATATAAAAGTATTGCGTGGTCGAGCGAAAGCGTTTGACCACGCAATTTTTTATGAAACGTAATGCCCAAGGCGGCTCCGCCTTATTTGAGATCATCCGCCGAGAGCTCTCCGCCTCTTAAGACCTGACCCAGCAGATCGGGGAGCTTTTGCGGACTGCACGCAAAGCACGGTATCCCGAGCCCCGAGAGCTTTTGCGCCATCTGCTCGTCATAGTAAGGCTTGCCGTGATCCGCCAGCGCCAAAAGGCACACGAGCGTCACCCCCGATGCTTTTATGCGTTCCATTCTGCGGACGAACGCCGCGCGGTTTCCGCCCTCCATAAGGTCGGAGATGAGGAAAAAGAGCGTTTTGCGCGGGTTTTCGATGTACTGCTCGCAATACGCGACGGATTTGTCGATATCCGTTCCTCCGCCGAGCTGAAAGCCGTACAGCAGGTCTACGGGGTCTCCGCATTTTTCAGTGAGGTCGACGATGTTAGTATCGAACGCCACCACGCGCGTTTTGAGAGCGCTCATGCTGGCTAAGATACAGCTCACCACGGAGGAATAGATAACGCTTTCTCCCATAGAGCCGCTCTGGTCTATGTCGAGAATGACCGTCCACTTGTTCGCGGCGGTCTTTGCGCCTCTGTCGAAGAAATAGAAGTGCTCGGGCACTATGGTTTTGAGCTCCGGCGACCAGTGCTTCAGATTTCGCCGTATCGTCATCTTGTAGTCGAGTGCGGCGGCGGAAGGTATCGGAGAATGCGCGCGCCTGTTCACGGCGGCGGTAACGGCGCGGCGTATGTCCTGTTCGAGCCTCTTGTTTATTTCCTCGACTATTTTTTTGATAAACGCGCGGACGCTGTCCTTTGAGCGCTTGGGTATCATATCCTTGAGTGTGAGTATCGTAGAGGCGAGGCTGATGTCTGGTTCGGTGTTTTCGAGCAGCTCCGGTTCAAATAAGAGCTGTTTAAGCCCGCAGCGGTTTACGGCGTCGTTTTGTATGATCTTTACGATCTCCTTATCGAACAAAGTGCGCACATCCCCGAGCCACCGTGATATCTGCGGATTTGAGGGTCCGTGACCCGCTCCCGCGCCCCCGCCGCTCCCGAAGCCGTCCTTGTTGTAGATAGCGGCAAGCGCCGCGTCCATAAGCGACTGTTCCTCGGAAAGCCCCGGCATACTCATCCCCGAAAGCCGCTTGTCGCTCTCTTGCCCGAGGATAAGCCGCCAGCGCTGTAATTCCTGTGTGTTTTCCATCGAGATCACTCTCCTATAACGCGAGCCGCAGCTCGTAGAATTGCCGTACCCAATCGGGATAGCTTTTATAATCCTCCGCCGCGGCGAGCTTTTTCAGGGTTCGTTTTCCGATCCGCCTGTCCATTACCGCGAATATCCTCACGATATAATTGTCTGAGGAAAGCGCCTTGTCTATTGGTATTTGCAGAAAATCCGCTGCCAAGACTTGTAATGATCCATTCCGCGTCCTCACAAATATTCGTCCATACAGTTTTGAAGAAGCTCCTGCAGCTCCTCGTCCATAAACCCGTAATCGTCCGGTATGTTGAGGCAGAGCGTTTTCTTCCCGCAAAGAGCCTCGGGGAATTTTTCCCTTATCCGCCGCAGGTGCTTTTTTTCCATACAGAATATCACGTCAGCCCAGCCGATAAGCCCTTCCGTGACCTTTACCCGCGCGCCGTTTTCCGTTCCCGCCGAACGCGCGCGGTGCCCTTTATATCCGTCGAACAGCTTTTCGGCGGTGAGACTTCTTTGCTTATTGCGGCTGCACAAAAACAGCAGGTTCATATCAAACGTCCTTTTGGGATATCAAATGTCGAAATCGAAATCGTCCAGCGCCGCAATCTGCTCGTTGGAAGCGGTGTCGAGCTGAGCGTTTACTATCTCGCTCACTTCCGCGCCGTTGAGCCCCCATATCTCTCCGAGGTTTTCAGCTATGCTGTCCTTTTCGCCCGCGGAGAAGTCCGAAAACGCACGCCGCAGGAATACCAGAGCGCGCTTGAATTCCTCGTCGTCAAGCGACTGTATATATTCGTCGAGGCTCTCCCAAAGCGACAAGCGAGCTATCAGCCCGTAGCGGTTCTTCATCGTCAGACCCTCGAACCAACCCGCTCCGAGCTCGGCGGGCACTCCTTTTGAAAGCCGCCGCGACACCTCGACCTTAAGCTCCTCGTTCGTCATCTGCGAGCGTTCGAGCAGTATCGCCGCCGCGAGCCCCGAGAGCATAGTGTTGAGATCGTCGCGTCTC
The DNA here is from genome assembly GCA_964454205.1 of uncultured Ruminococcus sp. Lineage (GTDB taxonomy): Bacteria > Bacillota > Clostridia > Oscillospirales > Ruminococcaceae > CAG-115. The sequence continues at coordinate 13,382 of CAYVSV010000026.1, read as the reverse complement.
GCCGCGTTTTTAAGCGTCCTCACAAGATCTTCGGTGTTCAGGAAGTCACGCGCGAGCTCCGTGGAGTTAAGCAAATTCACGGCTTCGGCTATGGACTTCGCCGCCGCGTCGTCGCAGACGCACGCGTCCTCAAAAATAAGGCACGCGCGGTAGTAGAGCTGCTTCAATATCGGTTCGAGTGCGGAGCTGTCTATCCTCCGTATGTCGCCGTAGCCGATGATGTTCGACAGGCGGAACGCCGTGCGGCTCAGCTCCTCGAACGAGACCGCGTCCACGGCGGCTGCCTGAAGCGCCGTTACGGCGTGTTCGAGAGCCGCGGGCATTCCGCATAAGAACGCGTTCTCAATGGTCTCGGCTATCTCGGACATCGCGGCGTTTTCCGTGCGCTCTTTTAGTACGAACGCCGCCGCGAGCTCCACCGTGTCGCCGCGAAGGGCGCTCTCAACAAGGCAGATCTCCGACTCCGGAGTCCACCGCAGGCTCCAAGCCTCCGCCCAAGTCGCGTTGTCCTGCGTAACGCCGCGGTTCTCCGCGAAGCCGATTCCGAGTACGCGGAGCTTATGCAGAAAGAACGAGCGTTCCAGATCGAGAAACGCCGATTTTTCCGAAACGGCGCGGCGGTTCTCGCGCAGGTCAAGCTTCAGTTCCTGCGCCGAAGCCGTGCGGTATTTTTCAAGCTTGAGCTCCTTCAATCGGCGATAGAAGTCGTCCTGGATACTCGTTCGGGAAACGCCTTCCGGCAGCTCGCCTATCTTCGTACCTATCTCGGTATCCGCGACAGCCGTGCTTATCGCCGCGAAGCTGCCCTCGCCGAGGCAGGTCTCCGCCGCGTCGCGAAGGTCGCGCAGAACGGGTGTTTTCGCGTTCCCGCCGCGCATTTTCGCCAAGGACTCCGCCAGCCGCAAAGCCTCAATAACCTGCGCCGAGGAAGCCGCGAAGCCGTTCGCTCGCTGAAACGCCGCTATCCGCGCGAGATACGCGTTTGCGGCGTAAAGCGGGTCGCCGCGCCGCAGCCCTTCCATGATAAGCTCATAGTAAGCGGGGGCTTTGTTTCCCGCGCCGTAGCCCGAGCGTGTTGACAGTCTGTAATAGGAGTACGGCATAAGCGTGTGAAGGCACTCCGTTTCGGGAAATTCGGGGAGCTTTTCGTTATCCTGCCAATTCCGCAGACCATCGACGTGATAAGAGCCCGTCACAACGACCGTTTTTTCGGGCGCGAAGCCCTCCGCGGCTGTTTTCCGCATAATATGGCGCATATACGCCTCGCGTAGCTCAAGCTCCGCAATGTCGCCGTCCGTTTTTGAGGACAGCCCGCGGATATTCGCCCCGAACAGGTTCGAGCCCTCGTGATAGGCGGCAAAATCCGCACAGTGCTCCAGCGTGCGCTCCCAGAACGTCTCGTGAGAGCCCTCGCCGCTTTGTACGTCAAGTTTTTCGTAGACCGATGGCTCGCGCGCGTCGATTTCCGCGTTTTCCTCTTCGATCTCCTCACGTTTGCGTTGGAGCGCGAGAAAAGCTCCGCTCGGAAGGTCGGTAAACCGCACCGGAACGCCGTTTTTGTGCGCCCAGAGAATCGCGCGGTATTCGGGCGAATACTCCGCGAACGGATAAAGTATTGTTCTTACGGGCGGCTCTTTGGTGTAGGCGAGTATCGCGAAGGGCGGCTTTGTTTCGGCTCTCACGATATCGGAAAGAGTATCCTCAAAATCAACGGGAGCTTCTATCAGAACGCATTCGGGTCTCAGCTCGTCGAGATACTTTTCGAGGAAAAAGCCGCCAGCGGGGGAGAGGTGACGTATCCCGAAAAAGTTCACGCCGCTCATTCGTTCAGCTCCCGGCACGCCTTGTACAAGCCGCTCCACGAGGAGCCGCGCTTTTTCATGATGTTTTCGAGGTACTCTTTCCAGGCTATCTTATCGCCCTGTTCGTCCTTGACGACCGCGCCCTGCAGACCCGCCGCTATGTCCTCGTCGGAAATGTCGCCGCTGCCGAAGCTCCCTGCAAGCGCCATGCTGTTGCAGAGCAGGGAAATGGCTTCCGCGGTGGACAAAACGCCGCTCGGGGCTTTTACCTTCTGTTTCTTGTCGAGAGTTTCACCCTGTCTCAGCTCGCGGAAGATAGTGCATATTTTTTCGATCACCGCGTCCTTCGGCAGAGCCGCGTTGAGATCGAGACTGCCCGAAAGCTGCTCCACGCGCGTGCGCACTATCTCCATTTCCGCGTCCAGAGTTTCTGGCGAGGGGAGAACCACGATATTGAAACGTCTTTTAAGCGCCGCCGACATATCGTTTACGCCCTTGTCGCGCGTGTTCGCCGTGGCGATCACCGAAAATCCCTTTTTCGCGGGGACTTCCATGTTAAGCTCCGGCACGGAAACGCGCTTTTCCGAAAGCAGCGAGATGAGCGTATCCTGAACCTCGGAAGCGCAGCGCGAGATCTCCTCGACGCGCGCGATAGAGCCGCTTTCCATAGCCGTGAACACCGGGCTTTTCAGCATCGCCGCCTCGCTCGGGCCGTTTGCTATCAGCATGGCGTAGTTCCACGAATAGCGTATCTGTTCCTCGGTAGTGCCCGCCGTACCTTGAATAACGCGCGAGCTGTCGCCGTTTATCGCCGCCGTAAGGTGCTCCGAGAGCCAGCTTTTAGCCGTGCCCGGCTCTCCGATAAGCAGCAGGGCTCTGTCCGTGACGAGCGTTGCAATAGCGATCTCCACCAATCTCTCATGACCGATATATTTCGGCGTAATGACCGTTTTCCCGACCTTGCCGCCGCAGATATACGTTTTAACCGACCTCGGCGACATTCTCCAGCCTGCGGGGATAGGGTCTTTTTCCGCTTTGATAAGCGCGTTCAGCTCTTCCTCAAAGAGCTTTTCCGCGGGCAGTCTTAATATTTCCTGTTCCATAAATTAACTCCTTAATTGTGATCGAACATGGAGTTTGCCCATGCCTCAAATTCCTCGATATTGAACCATTCGCGTTTCTTTTTTCGGGCAATTTCAACAATCGCCCGGGCTTCCGCGAGCTTGTAATCATCGTCGCCCGGAATGTCCTGTACAACTCTCTGTACCCACGACGTATAGCTTTTTCCCGTTATGCTCTTGAAGTAATCGGCCGCGAGACTTTTCACATTGTAAAACCCGCACCTCCTGATACAACTGCACCAAATGGAAACGTCATGAAATCCCGTGCCGTTGAAATGCCGGATATTTTCGCAGAAATGTTCGCCGACCTTTTTGCAGAATTCCTTGTCGTTTTCATCAATCCAATCCGAGAGCAGTCTGTCGAATTCCCAGCAGGAGTGCTTTATAAGCGCGTCGCTTACCGCGCCCTTTACCGGTTGAGATACCTCGCGCGGCGAGTTTGTGAGCCACCCGTCGCTTATGGGATCGTACTTCGCATTCTTCAGATAGTACTTCCCGTCCTCGAAGAATACTTTGCGCAAAACCTTTACTATCGCGCTGTTGTTTAAACCCTGCCTGTCTTTGTCACGCTGCTTGTATGCCTCCGCTATCCGCTCCGCGAACCATTTGGAGCTGTCCTCTTTGCCGAGAAGCCGCGTTACCGCTTCCGCGCAGACATAGCAGCCCTTTGTGGCTTTCGCGGAGTTCAGCTCCCTTGCGAGAGCCTTCAATCCCTCGTCGTTTGTTTCGAGTATCGATTCGTCAAGACGGACATCCATTGAAACGATCCTGTCCTTGTGGTAAAATCCGCGGTATATCTCTTCGATTTCCGCGCCCCATTTGCCCCACATCGCGGAGTTCAGCTCCCAGAAGCTCGTTTTGATCTTCAGCTTGACCTTATCGGCGTCCGCCGCCTGCGACAGAGTTATCTTGTTTCCTTTGTCGTCTATCAGAGCCTCGTCGATCAGACGAGCGGCAAGTCCGCTTGTCCACTTCGAGGAAGCGTGCTCCAGAAGCGATATCACCTCGGCGGGCTTTTTCTTCGCGTATTCGCCAAAAAATTCCTCGGACTTTTCGCAGTCGAACGAGATAAGCGCCGCGAGAGCCGCTGTTTTCAGCTTGCCCTTTTCGGTTTTCGTAAGCTCGATCAGCTTATCAATGTTCGCTTCATCGTGACGAAGCGCGTAGATAAGCGCCTTGCGAACGTCCTTTTCGGAGTTTTCGAGCTGTTCGAGATAGAACGCGTTCTCCTCCGCTCCGCAAACGTCCTCGATAATATTCAGCCGCCTGCACATTTCCTTTTTGCCCTTTGGGTCGAAGTCCTTTTTAACAAGCGGAATTATCTCTTTTCCCATACCTTTGAGGATATTCGCCGCGGTTTCGGCAAGCTCCGAGTAGCTCGCCCCCAGACCCTTGACGAGCGCGGGCTTTACGCGATAGTCGCGGAATATCTCGGGGTTTTCATTACGCGCGGTAAGTATCGTGTTGTAGTTGCCGCTCCCCGAAGTCGTCAGCGCTTCAATTATCACGGAAAGCCGCGAATACGGCGCGTTGACTATAGCAGCCGAGTTTCCCGAAACTTCAAGCGGGTCGGGCTCGCCCGCAACTCCGACCGTTCCGAGAGTGGTGATCACGGCGTCAACGAGCGTTATCGTATCGAGCAGAGCCTCCGGCGAGCCGTCGCTCAGCAGCTTTCCGGTCATTTCGTTTATCTTCGCGAATACCGGCGAGCTCGAGCTAAGCGGCGCGAAGCTCTCCGCCGCCTTTTTCAGCCTGAAATCCTCGGAAAGCAGATTGGTTCCCGCGATAGCCGCCGCGCGAAGGCGCGTTTTCAGTTCGTAGATAGGTGTTATGTCCATATAAATGCCCCCCTTAATAAAGCAGTCTGACGACCGTATCTTCGCCGTTCGGCACGATGGCGAGCGGCTGCGCGCAGACAGAACGGCTCGCCGCGTCGTACCAAAATCCGCACAGCATAACGCCGTTTTCAAGCAGCGCGGCGTTCGGCAGCACGGAGAGCCGCTCAACTGTCGGTTCAAGCTCGGGAAAATCGAGAAGCGTTACGCTGTCGCCGCACGACTGCTTCAAAACATATTTCCCGCCGATCGTCCCGATCTTCGAGAACTCAATGACCTTAAAGAGTATCGGGCTTTGCATTGCGTTTTTAAGAATGTTTTTGATCTCCTTGGAGTCGGCGTTTATCGACTTTGCCGCCGCTGCGCGCATCTTCGCGAAATCGTCCGCGGCAAGCTCCGAAAACTCCGCGCCGTCCCACCGAACGCGCACGTTGCCCTCGCCGGGGTAGACCGCCATTGAAGGCGCGTTTACAGCTCCGAAAACCGTGTCGTCCGCCTTGACATATTTCAGAGATTTAAGCGGACGGTAGTTTTTGGTGAGATACACCTTCGAGCTGTTGAGATCGAGCCAAACGCCGGTGTCGATGTACTCCTTCCGTCCCTCGTCGAACGTCACCCAGAACGAGAGCTGCGCGAGCCTCGCGTTCTTTTCGCATTTCCCGAGCGCCTCAAGCTCGGAAATCTTCCACGCCCCGCCGAGCTCCTCATAGAGAACGTCGTCGTCCGGCGCGGGGCTGCCGCTTTCGAGCTTGGCGTTTATGTAGGCGCGGGACTTCTTTATCAGCGAATACAGCTTTTCAAGAATGTCGACGGCGTTGTCATAGTGAAATTCGCCGTTGTCCTCCCGAAAAGCCGTTATCTCGAAGATCAGCCTGTTCATCAGCCTCTGCGGGCCTATCAGATAGTAGTCCCCGAGCTGTTTTGAGATGTTCGCGTAAGCCGAAAGGGAAGTGCCGCCCATTGTTCCGAGACCTGCCGAGATGAGCTCTTTAACGGCTTTTTCACACATATCCAGCCCCTCGAGCTGTTTTTGGAGCTTCGCTGTCTTCGCCCTGTTCGCCGACTTCGCCGCGGAAGCCTTTTTCTTTTCGAGCTTCGCCGCCTCTTCGGGAGTAAGCTCCTCCGGCGCTTTTTCGGGAGCGCTTTTCGCGGCAATTTTCGAGCGCTTCCGCATAATATCATCGGGTATTTCGCAGAGCTCGAACGCCTTGTCCTTCATCATCTCGTACATCAGCCCGAGCGAGTGCTTGCACGGAAACTGCCGCGAAGGGCAGGAGCATCGGAATACGGGCTTCGCGGGGTCGACGTAATCCGCCGAGGTTATGTAGGGGTTCTTCCCGGAGCCCTTGCATTCGCCCATAAAGAAGGTGTCGTCCGCGGACTTGAAAAGCCGCGTAAACCCGCCGCTCCCGGATATTTTCTTACCGTTAGCCGCCGCCGCGGGATTTGGCGCGAGCGACAGTATCTGTTGTTCTGTGATATTCTTCATAAAAACTCCTTTGAACAAGATTTGGGGGCTTGAATAGCTGATTACATTATAGCATATTTTTTCGGATAATGCAAGAAGAAATCGATGGGGGAAGCTCAAAAAAATCCGCCGGAACGTTAAACGTACGGCGGTTTTTTGCGTGTTATTCGGAAATCGGGAGCTTGTATTGCTCCTCTTCGGCTTCAAGCCGCGCTTTTGCCTCTTCGTAGTTCGGCAGGGCGGAGGACAGCAAGCTCGCGTCGTCCTGCGGCGCACTTATCCTTATAATTGCACACACACCGCAATCCTTCGATTTGCTCCTTGTTGAATAAAACGCGCCCTTGTTGTTTCTATAATACGCGTTGTTGGGAGACGCCGAGGTTGAAGTCCACATATCGTATTGACCGGAAAGATATATACCGCAATCGGTGAAATATCGCAGGTCTTCCAGTGACGGGATCCCGACCATTTGACAGTCCGCCTCGATCAAGCTTTCGATTTCGCGGCACATATCGTTTGCTTCGTTCCATTTACAGTCGTCATGCGGGAATATCCCCAGCAAATATGTATCCGTTTCCGTTTTGAATACCACCCGATAGCCGTGGTCGTATTTTTCCTCTTTTTTCTCGGCTTCCGATATAAGCTTATCGATCTCGGACTTTTTGAGTTCTGTGTTCGTGAGCGCGTATAAACCGAATTGAGATGTCTCGATTACGATATATTCCGCGCCGTCGACGGTTTGCGTTTCGGTATTGAGTTTTTCGGGAGTATTGTTTGTTCCCATGCTATAAACGGAGACCTCCGAAGCGTTTTTAAACCTTGAAGGAACGGGGAGCTTTACCGTAACGCTGCTTTGAGGTCGGATATCATCGCCGTTCTCGTTTTTGAACGTCATATTCAAATATACGCTTTTATCGTTGGCTTTTTGCGAGGAATATACAACGGGCGCCGCATAGAATTTCGTTTCGGCGTTAAGACCCGCGTTGTTTCCGGCTTCCGCGGTGATATTATCTATGATATCCCGCATCTCTTTTACTTTGCTGCCGCCGAGCTTGTTTATCTCATCGGCGTCGCTCTGAGAAATGCCCGGGGTAAATCTCAGCGTGCCGTTGTCATTTGAGACGGCGGGTTCTTTTGGCTGCATAACATTCTCGTTTTGCGTTTTTGAGCCCGAGGCGGTCTTGTACGGGAAATAGCAAATATCTCCGAGCTGAAGGTTCGCGACAGCCTCATTGCTCGTATAGATAACGGACGAGCTTTTTCGGTTCGCTATAGCCCTTACCGCAGCATTGGGCGGCGTTTTCTGCTGTGTTCCCGCGGAAGGCTCTTTGTTTTCTTCCGCTTGTGTGCTCAATGGAGCGTTTGCTTCTTTTTGCGCGGCAGCCTCGGTATTTTCATTATCGGGCTGCTTTGTTGTTTCGGCAGCGCCGTTTGCGGCGCGGTTTTCGCTGATGACCTGCTTTTTATCGGAAGCCGAGGTTTGCTCGCTGCCGTCGGCGTCCGCGTCGTCCTCCGAAATGTCGCTTGCGGTATCGGAAAAAGAGCCGCCGTTATAGGTATTTTTCTCCGAAGAGGACGCGCCGCCCGAGTTTGGCTTAAACATATCGGAATAGTTTATTTTTGGGGGCTTTCGCGCGTCGGCATTGCTTTGAGCGCAGCCCGTAAGCAGCAAACACACGGCAGCGGCGGGTATCATATTTTTTATCTTCATAATATCTCCTTACATTCGGCAAGTCACAGAACGGGAAAATTTTACTTTTTTATTATATCACTTTTTCGGAGAAATGTCAAGCGCGCTTGATGCTTTTGAAGTACGGAAGCCCGGAGCATATAAGTCATTTATTGATTTTCTAATGCAATCATTGTTAACCCCATAGTGTTTCAACTGCAAGGCATAAATAACGTATTCAAGATAAAGTAAATCCAACAGAGATAAACCAATAAAATCCTTATCCAAATCACCATGGGCAAATGCCTCTGTTTCGACTTTAGCAGTTGATTCCTTTTTGGGTATACCATCTGGATATGCGCGATGAAATTCCCATTCAAATGCTGCCGTTATCATAATGAAACGTGATGCATCTATGTGACGACCTGATTCATATGTATTCGGAAAATGTCGTGTATAAAGAAAAGAATTTGCTATATCTGTTAAAATCTTATCCTCAGACCCAGAAATATACGCTTGCTTAATAAACCTTCCCTTTTTTAATGTTTCCGATTCCGGGTTGCATTTTTCATCAACAATATGTAATGTAGCAAAGTTTTCATGCATACCACCTTCATAAGGGGATTCTATTTCAGCAATTGAAAGGAATATATTTTTCCTATAACACAAGAATCTAATGAATTCCCTTGCAATGCGCCATAGACGCAAAATGAATGCATAATCAGATGTTGGCTCAAACTCGAATAGCATAGCTGAAGTTAATGATACAGGTGCTTCACCTATCTTTGTACTTATTTTTCTCGATACGCCAAAATAAACTTGGACTTCCTTTCCATCAACTATAAATGTTTGTTTATCTGTTGTCGTTGAATCAAAGTCCAATGTAGTTATTGAAAATACACCATTATTTCGGAATTTTGTATTATCCATTGTGTATTTAAAAGCTTGATTAACAGGATGAATACAATCAATCTCAGCACTGCTGAATGAAATTCTATCAATTAGCTCTCTGTCATATTTACACACAATGTATGCAGCTATTTTGACTAACAACACAGAATTATAGTTACCAATATTCCTCCCTATCTGTGTTAGAAAGACCATTTTCTTGCCGTTCTCATTGCATCTTCCTATCAAGAATGGCTCGTCCATTTTAAGTAAATTTCCAAAAGTATAACACCCGTTTCCGATAGGGGTCATTAACCACTCCGTTTCAATCTCATATTTTTTATCATCTGGCGGTATCAACCGTAAATCCTGCCCATCAAACATAGCTGCATAATGCCAAATACCACATCATCGTTATCCAATCCACTGCCTGCGCCCCTCTTTGAGTATCAAGTGGCTCAAACTGCGTTTGGTTCTGTTATCTATATTACTGTTTCAATCCCTGACTTCTAATCCACAGCCTAAACATTACCGCTTTTTTGCCATTTCAATCCCCATTCAGGCAAACTGACCAGTAGATAAGTTCCCATACAAGAAAACCAGACTTTTCGCAAGACCGCCGTGACAATGCTGGCTCGCAAAAACCTGGAAATACGCCACTTTTTGGTACGCATTTTTCTATCTTAGACATCAAACATACTGTCGCCCAAAAATGAAATCTGCTACAAAACAAAAAATCGACTGCTGCTTTTAGCCGAATGATTTATTGCAGTTTTGCTACAACAACAGTTGAATCATCCATAATTTTAAAGCGCGGAAAACGGTTGAGGGTGTGGTCTTCGTGTGCGATCATTTTTAGCGAATTCAGAATCTCTTCGGCTTTTCCGTTTATTAGAAGCTGCATAAGCTCCTCTCTGCTGCTTACGATTTTAAAGCAGGATAGAGCTGCGTAAAATCCGTCGGACATAAGCGCTATCGCTGCAGTTTCGGCGAGCGGGATTCTATAATTAGTTATGTGACCGATGCCCGCTCCCGTAGGCTCAAAGCAGTAATAAGCGCCTTCTTGATTCATCTCTAAACGGTTTTTCAGCAGAATATCATTTACTTGCTGTCTCGCTTCCGCGACCGTACAGCCTGTCTGTTCGTGTATGTTTACCATTCGCTCTATGACTTTATCATCACGCATCGACAGCGCGTCGTCACAGATATATCTCACGCTTCCATCCTTTTTGGCGATTATAACCGGAACGTCTCCGAGCGAGAAGCACTCAATATGATTCCCGCTTAAACGAGCTATAGCGACACCCGCGCTTGGATAGGAGTTTTCATACTTGTCGTAACCCATCGCGTCCAGCTCGGTTTTGATCCGCACCGCGGATTTCTCCAGAATCTCGGGAACACTTGCGTTGAGGTCAAACAATTCACGGCTTAGCAGCTCACATAACCGATCGGATAGCCACGCGGCATCGGTATAGTTGTCAGTAAGGTGAATACCGTTAAGTCCGGTGGCACCGTCTATCACGACAAGAAATCGTTCATCAGCAAATACTCGGTCTTCATTGCACACCTCTCCCTTGCCGCTTACAAATCCGTTTATACTTAGTTTAGAGATCGTCTTGAGCATCGTTCATATCCTCGCTTGCACTTGAAATACTATTCGCACCGTCTCTGTTCGATTCATAACAACCCGCAGCCATCAACGCTGATATAGAAAGAGCAACAGAACAAATGATGACCAGAATTTTTATCCCTGTCCTTTCCTTTTTTCCGCTGCCCAAGTGAAGTAATAGAGAAAACGACGCGAGCGCGGCAGTGAGTCCCCCCATCAGTGTAAGTATAAGGAGTCCCGATTCAACGACGGATTCTCGGCTTGCAATTGAAAGATTGCCTATTACAAAAGCGACGATCCCAGAGAATATACCAACGGTTTCAACGCTGGAGATAATTGAGCCCTTCATAGAATCGATATCTTTTTTTGTTGATTTAAGCTGATCCTGAAGCTTCTTCGTCTGCATCCGCGTCTGATTAATTATTCGATAATAATTATATTTCCCCATCCTGAGGCTGTAATCCTTTCGGCCGGAGTCTTCCGCCTCAACCGCCAAATTAAATTCGTTGTCCGCCTCATCAAATTTTCCGCAAATAGAAAGAATCCTCCCATAGGTGCAATGAAAAACAGGGGTGTCTTCTGTTATAATTGCTTTCTTCGCCGATCTTGTAGCATCGTCTTCGTACCTTTCTCTGATTTTTTTCAAATCCTTGGGACGGTTCTCATATATTTCGCAAATAGAGGCGAATAAATCCGCAAGTGCGTGGTTATATCCGGGGTTTTCGGGATTGGATTCTATGTTTTTCTTCGCAATTTCAAAAGACGCTTCGATTTCCCCTTTCTCATCTATATCATTAAGATTAAAAAGATCGCGTAAGATTACAAGGTGACCGTAGCTAGCGTAGTCTTTGAACTTTTCGTGGTGATCTTTCCAAAGCGTATTTAATTTTGGGGTGTCATACTGATGTCTGTAATAAATTATTAACGAAAAGAAGGCTGAGTATTCGCGTGTTATGTCTTCCCGATGCTGCGTTTTATCATTATAATTTGATATAAGATTTAATGCCGCTTCTTCGATTTTATGGTCCAAGTATATTTCTGAAAGATGACCTAAAGCGTTTTCATATTCACGATCTGAATTCTTATATGGATTGTTATTGTCAGGGTCTTTACTCGCTTCGTCTAATTTGCTCGTTAAATAATCCCAATGTGTTGTCGTTGTTTCAAGCATTTTATTTATGCTCCTTTCGTTGCATACTTTATTTATATTAGACTTTATTGGAAAAGACAACACTTTCAAACACGGTATCACCCGACCGCCAGACATGCTTTGTTCCATCTTTTCCCAATGTCATTAACATTCATCTTAAATGCATTTCCTCGTTTTTTCGATTGATAATAAGGATAATATACAATTATCCAACCTTGGACAATCTTGCCTATAATTATTATAGTATACTTTAGGTATGTTTTTCAATACCCTTTGCGCAAGATGTCGAAATCCTGCGCAACGTGTAATATTTTTGTCTGATTTACTAAAATTTTAGTTGTTGTTTTATGCAATTCCACGAGGAATTAAAGCTATAGTTTGTTGGAGTTCAAACCTTTAGGATTCGAACTCCAACAAAATGACCACCTTACATCCCCATCGTCATTCCCATTTCTTCAGCCTCATCCTGTTCTTCATCCACATCTTCGTTCTCGCTGTCAAAATCGTCCGAAACGGCGTCGTTGTCCTGTCCTTCGAGTTGTTCTCCGACTTCTTTGGAATTGGTTGGTATCTCGCTCACGGCTGCTCTTTGTGTCAGATCGCGTTCAATCTCGGTTTCAATCAGCCCTATCACGAACTCCTTTTGCGTCATATTGTTGCGCTGCAGATAGTCTTTGATTTTCTGAAACAGTTCCTCCGGTACCTGGAATGCCAATGTACGCATATTACCCATATTCTTGTCCTCCTTGATATTCAGTTTCGGGTGGAGTTCATCCTGAAGTGCTAGGGTAACAAACTCCGCCATTGTCATTTCATGATCTTCAACGTACTGTCTGACCTCCGCATGAAGCTCCGCGTCGATCTTAACGGTAACACCCTTTTTCTCGTTAGTTGCCAATGTTTTCACTCCTCTCAATAAAATTTCTGAAAACGCGTTCCGCGATCTCTTCAACCGCGGAATCCGTTTGCACTGCCTCAATCAGAAGCAGTTCATAAAGCCATGCCGGAATCTCAATCTCCATTTAACTCCTTCCTTACTTCAAACCCGCCCTTAAACGTCACCGTTATAGTATCCTTGCTCTCGACCGTGACCTTTTCGATAAGCTGCCGCACCGCTATATCATCATATTCGGTCAAGGTGAAATCCTCGTTTTCGAGCCGATCCAATATCGCGTCAAGTTCGGAGGAGTCTCTTTGCGCCGTCATCTGCTTCGCTTTTTCTGTTTCGATGAACTCCCGCAGCGATTTCATTTCCTCGCTGAACCGCGCAATATCGGACATCGCACTTTCTGCGGTTTCGGGTACGGTCGCCAGCTTTATCAGCTCGTCAATGTTCCGTGCAAGCTTGTCGATCCGCTGTTGGGCAGCTTGCACACTCCCATTGAGACTCGGGTCAAGCACCTCGGTTATGCTTTCCCGCAGCACCTTCGCCACATCGTCCTTGACCTCGCAGAACTCGTTTATCGCGTTAACGATTGCCTTGTGGAGTGCCTGTTCGTCCACTGTGGGGGAGTTGTGGCACTTTTTCTTGCCATACTGAATACGGCTGATACAGCGCCACTTAATCTCCTTGAAACCCTTTGCCGTCCAAGTCACCCGCCGATAATGCGCTCCGCATTCCCCGCAGACCATAAGCTCCGACAGCGCGTATTTCGCGCTGTATTTGCCCATCTCGGTCTTGGTGAGCTTATCGGCGATTGCTCGTTTTGCTGAACGCCGAGCCATTTCCTCCTGCACACGATTGAAGTCTGCGCGGGATATTATCGGCTCATGGTGATTTTTCACCAGATACATAGGCAGCTCGCCGTTGTTTTTACGGCTTTTCTTGGTAATGCAGTCG
>CAYVSV010000025.1:0-31132 GCA_964454205.1 uncultured Ruminococcus sp. | reverse complement strand
GCGCGGTGCGAAGCTTGCTACACGCTAATTATCGCTGCTTTGTATTTTATGTTGAATTTGACGTTTATCTTCCGAACATATTAAACGCAAACAGCACCGAGAGCCCTCCGCAAACCAATCCCACAAGCGAGAAAACGATATCTATCTTTATCTCGCTCCAATCCGAGAGCTCGAAATGATGATGTATCGGGGTCATCTTGAACAGCCGCTTGCCTTCTTTGGTATGGTTTATCTTCCTGGTTATCTTGAATACCGTCGACTGAATAACTACGGAAAGCGCCTCAAGCACGAAAACTATCCCGGCGAACGCCATAAGAAATTCCGCACCGCACCCGAGCCCGAGCGCACACACTATCCCCCCGAGGAACATAGACCCCGTGTCTCCCATAAATACCTTCGCGGGAGGCGCGTTCCACACCAGAAATCCGATACAGCCGCCCGCCGCGCAGAACGCCAGCAGCCGCTGCCCGGACATTCCTAGCACCCCCGCTATCACCGCGAACGTTATCATATATACCGTAGTCACCGAGCTGCAAAGCCCGTCTATCCCGTCCGTGAGATTTACCGCGTTCACCATGTAGAGTATAAGCAGACCGACAAGCGGATAATAAAACAGCCCCAAGTCCCACTGCCAGCCCCACGGGAACGAAATCACGGTGCGCGAAAGACCGCTTATATACATCGTGGCGAAATACGCCGCGATTATCATGACCTGAAAAATCACTTTTTGTATCCAAGTGAGCCCCGCGTTGTGCTTTTGCTTTACCTTGATGAAATCGTCCAGAAATCCCATTAGCCCGAACAGAAGCGCCATTATCATTCCGGAGACCGCGCGGATAAATTCGGGCTTATCGCCGTCGAGATAATTCGCGCCGTTATACCCGAACAATATCATGCCCGCCGTGAAGCAGACCGTCACCGCGATAATGAAGCCGATTCCGCCCATTGTCGCCGTGCCCTCTTTTTTCTCCTTGTGCCACTTAGGACCGATATCGAGTATCGTCTGCCCGTATTTCAGCTTGTGCAAAAGCGGGATAAGCCAGAAACCCGAGACCCATGTAAGCACGAACGACCCGAGCGCCGCTCCCGCGCATATCCAAATATTCATACACCGTCACCTGTTTTTTCCGCTATTTCTTCCATTTTCATACCGCGGCTTCCTTTGAAGAGTATTATATCGCCGCTTTTTATATTTTCGAGGAGCTTGTTTGCGAGCTCCTCCTTATCCTCGCTGTGTACGGCGGGTACTCCTTTTTTAAGAAGCTCTTTGTAAAGCGCCGCCATTTCGCTTCCGTAAAGATAAAACGCGTCCGCGAGCCCCGAATACTCCGCAAGTCCCGCGTGAAGCTCCGCCGAGCGCTCCCCGAGCTCCAGCATATCCCCGAGCACCGCTATCTTACGCCCTTCCCCGTCTTCAAAAGAGGAAAGCACGTTCAGCGCGGACTTCATCGAAGTCGGCGAAGCGTTATAGCAGTCGAGTATCACTGTAATATTGCCGCGCTTCTCGATCTTTTGCCGCAGCCCGGAGCTCTCGTACCGCATAAACGCTGGAATTATCGTTTCCGCCGTCATTCCGAGCTCTATACCCACGGCAAACGCCGCCAGAGCGTTAAGAATGTGATGTTCGCCTATCGCGGGGACTTTCGCCGCGTAAGACCTTCCTTTAAAGATCAGCGAAAACTCCTCTCCGCCGTCGACGTGCTTGACATTCTCCGCGCGGATATCGTTATCCGCTCCGAAGCCGTACTTTATCAGCTTATGAGAGCCGACCCGTTCCGCCGTGAGCTTTCCGAGGAACTCGTCGTCTCCGCACACAACGAGCGGCGAAGAGCCGCCGTCCATACCGTCGAGTATCTCAAGCTTCGCCGCGAGGATATTCTCGCGCGTTTTGAGGTTCTCGATATGACACCAGCCGATATTGGTTATAACCGCGATATCGGGGTGAGCCGTCCGCGACAGCGCCGAGATCTCCCCCCTGCCGCTCATGCCCATTTCGATAACCGCCGCGCTGTATTCCTCGTCCAGACGAAACAGCGTTTTCGGCAAGCCGATGTCGTTGTTGAAATTCCCCTCGGTCTTAAGAGCGCGGAATTTCGCGGACAAAACCGCGTATATCATATCCTTCGTGGACGTTTTCCCTACGGAACCCGTCACTCCGCAGAGCTTCACGTCAAACTTGTCGCGGTAGCGCCGCGCGAGCTTCAGCTGCGCCTCGCGCGAATCCTCGACGTATATCACGGGAATGTCCGCCGGAACGCGCTCCTTTTTGTCGGAGAGCGCCGCAGCTGCGCCGTTTTGCGCCGCCTGCTCTATATAATCGTTTCCGTCGAAGCGTTCGCCCTTTACCGCGACAAAAAGCGCTCCGCGTTCTATGGTCCGCGTATCCGTCGAAACAGAGCTTACCGTAACATCTTCGCCTACAAGCTCTCCGCCCGTCGCGCGGGCTATCTCCTTTGAAGTGAACATCAGCCTTTATCCGTCCTTTTTCCGAAATATTCCTCGACTATCTCCCGCTCGTCGAAGTGAAGATATTCGTCGCCTATCGCCTGATAATCCTCGTGACCCTTTCCGCAGAGCGCCACGATATCGCCCTTTTCCGCGATATCGAGAGCGCGTATCACCGCCGCTCTTCTGTCCGTAAACTCCTCATGCGGAATATCCTCGGGTATCCCCTTGACAACGTCGTCTATCGTCTGCTGCGGACTTTCATGCCGCGGGCTGTCGGTGGTCACTATCAGAATATCGGAGAACTTCGCCGCCGCTCTGCCCATATCGGGGCGCTTTCCCGCATCACGCTCTCCCGCCGCCCCGAACACCGTTATAAGGCGGTTTTTCGCGAGAGGCTTCAGCGTGCCGAGGAGCTTTTCAAGACCGTCGCCGGTGTGCGCGTAATCGCGTATCACGGTGAACTCCCCCTGATACAGCGTTTCAAGCCGCCCCGCAACGCCGCGGACGTTTTGCAGCGCGTATATCGCTTCGTCGAGCGGAACGCCCGTAAGATGCACCATGACAGCCGCCTCAACGGCGTTTGCGACGTTGTATTTCCCGGTGAGCGCGAACCGCGCCGGATAGCTTTTACGCGCCGCCTTATCCGTGAGAATGAACTCGCTGCCAAGCGCCGTGAGCTTCACGAATTCCGTATAAATATCGCCCTCTCCGTCTATCGAAACGGTCTTTACCGGAACGCCATTTTCGCGGCAGTATTCCGCTATCTGCCTTCCGTATTCGTCGTCGATATTGACAACGGCGCTGCCGCACATATCGAACAGCGTCCGCTTCGCCTCGAAGTAGCTATCCATGGTCTTGTGGTAGTCGAGATGATCGCGCGTGAGATTTGTAAACGCGCCGACCACAAAGCTGTTTTCCGCGAAACGGTGCTGCGCAAGCGCCTGAGAGCTCGCCTCGACAAAGCAGTACTCCGTCCCTTCCTCGACCATTTGGGCAAGCAGTTGACAGAGCTTCCTCGGCTCCGGAGTAGTGGGCGGACCTTCGTGCGAGTAATGAAGCCCGCTTCCGGTATCCGTTCCCAAAGTGCCGATAACTCCGGTGCGATATCCCAGCTCGCGCGTTATTCCCGCGCAGAGATTGGCGATCGTGGTCTTGCCGTTAGTTCCCGTGACAGCGCATATTTTAAGCTTCCGCTCGGGATGTCCGTAAAACGCCGCCAAAAGCTCGGGGTATATCCTCCGCGTATCTGAAACGGTTATCTCGCGTCCGAGCCCGAGACGCGCCCCCGTAACGGCAACAGCGCCATTTCCGACCGCCTCCGCCGCCCTCGAGTGCCCGTCGAAGCGTTCTCCCTTGATACAAACGAACACAAAGCCTCTTTCGACCTCGCGTGAGTCCGCGGTCACACCCGTGACCGCGATATCCCGAAGTTCCTCGGGTATCGCGCAAATATCCGCGAAAAGCTCTCCGATATTCACAAGATCACCCGCCTTTGCTCTGCTAATCTCCGAAGCTGCTCACCTGGAACGTGACCTCAATGACCGTGCCCTTGTTGAGCACCGCTCCGGGCACCCAGTTCTGATCCGTCGCCACGGCGTTCACGTTCTGCGCCGCGCCGCCTACCAGCTTGATGTTGAATCCCGCGTTGGTTATCAATTCGTTAGCCTCCGCCGCGCTCTTTCCTATGACGTTCGGTACCGTGCCCGTCTCAAGCTCCGCGTCGCCTATATAGACCACTACCTCCGAACCCTTGGGTATCGTGCTGCCCGCGTACGGTATCGTTTGAGTCACCTGTGCGCCGCCGCTCGTGTCGCCTACAAATCTTACCTTGAAGTTGTTCGCTATAAGAACGCTCTCCGCGTACATCGAAAGGTCTCCGACCACCCACGGAACTACCGCGTCCATCTTCGCCTGCTCTTCCGCCGTGTAGGTGGGATAGAGCCCGAGATGCTCCAGCCCCTCGTTGAACACAGCCGAGACTACGGGGCAAGCGACCTGCGAGCCGTAGTATTCGGGACCCGTGGGAGTATCCGCGAGAACCAGCATGACTATCTGCGGGTCGTCCATCGGAACAGCCGCCGCAAACGTCGAAATGTACGTCATCTTCGCCTTGCCCGTCGTCCAGAGCTCATGGTTGTATTCATCGATCTTCTCCGCCGTACCCGACTTGCCGCCTATGCGGTAGCCGGCGATATACGCGTTGTGACCGCCGTTTTCGGTAACTATCGTCTCGAGCATACCGCGCATCTTCTTCGAGGTCTCCTCCGAGATGACCTGCCGCTTTACCTGCGTTTCAACGGTCTCGACGACGTTTCCGTCGCTGTCGAGAATTTTGTCCACCAGATGCGGGGTCACGAGATTGCCGCCGTTTACGATAGCGCATATCGCCGTGCACATCTGAATGGGAGTTATCTTGTTCGTCTGTCCGAACGCCGAAGAAGCAAGCTCAACGGGACCCATTCTCGAACGCGGAACGGTAATGCTCTGCTCCTCGCCGGGGAGATCTATTCCCGTGCGCTCGGTAAATCCGAACGCCTCAAAGTAGTTGAGGAATTTATCCGCGCCGAGCGCCAACCCGACCTGAATGAAATACGGGTTGCAGGAAGCGGTAAGCCCCTGCTGCAAGGTAAGCTCGCCGTGACCGCTCGGTCTCCAGCAGCTTATCTCCTGCCCCGCCACATCGTATTCGCCGTAGCAGCTGAACGTGGTGTTCTCGTTGATGACCTCCTCCTCGAGAGCCGCCGCCGTAGTTACGGTTTTGAAAACGGAACCGGGGTAGTACAGCTCGGTAACCGCCTTGTTTTTCCACTGACCCTCGCGGAGCACAGCCTCCTGCGCCGCGATCTCCTCCTCGGTCTTGCCGTCCTCCTCCATTTGCTTGAGGATATTCTTGTCGTACTCGCTGTATATCATAGACGGACTGTTGAGGTCGTAAGAGGGGGTGGTCGCCATTGCGAGAACTCCGCCCGTGTTGCAGTCCATAATAATGCCGCAGGCGCGGTTTATTACGGTGTGCTGAGAAACGCACTGTTCGAGATTCTTCTCGAGATAATGCTGGAGCACCTCGTCCAGCGTGAGGACAAGACTGTAGCCGTCCACAGCGCCGAAATACCTGTCGTTTTCATACTCGACGCCCTTGCCCGCGCCGTCTCTGGTGTAAAACGCCTTTCCGTCCGTTCCCTTAAGATAATCGTCGTAGTAAGCCTCTAGCCCGTAAACGCCCGTTCCGGTGTAGTCCGTAAAGCCTATTACGTTCGAGGCGAGCGAGTTGTTGGGATAATAGCGCTTGCTGGACTGCTCCGTGTAAACGCAGTCTGAGCTTATGTTGTTGTCCGCGAGAAACTTGTTTATCATCGTTATCTGCGGCTTTTCAACGCTCTTTTTGACTATGTAGTAGTTGTGAGCCTGGTCGTTGTCGTAGGCGTTGCGCATACCCTCTTTGGATATTCCGAGTATCTCCGCCAGACCGTCGATTATGGTGTCGTCAAGGTCCTTGTAAGCGGGGAACGTTCCCTTGTCGGGGCTGTCGTCTTTTTCCCATGCCTTTCTGCGGCTCTCGTAGGCTTCCTTCCACGCGTCGCTTTGCTTGAGCGTCGTGTTCTGCGCGAAGATAACGTCCCAAACCACCGAGCTCTGCGCGAGAACGGTGCCGTTCGCGTCGTAGATAGTGCCGCGATTCGCCTTGATAACGTGCTGCCCGGACTGCTGCGCGGAGGCGAGCTCGCGCCAGGTGTCGCCGTCAAGCACCGTGAATTTCAGCAGATGATACCCGACGAACACCGAAAACCCTATTATAAACAGCAAAATCACTATCTGCCGCCCGCGAACGCCGATTATCGGCTTTTTTTCCGTTTCGCGTTCGTCAACCCTCTTTATAAAAGCCTTGAACTCTTGCCAAAAACTGCGATCGTTACTCAATTATCTCGACCTCCGAAAAACAAAAAAGCAAAGTCACCGCACAAGCTCATCGCTCTTGTACCGCCGACTTTGCTTTATTAGCGCGTATTGACCCGGACGGCAGCGTGGGGGGCTTGTTCACCCCTATACTATGCCGTCAAAATCCCATATATTCCAAGAACGATTTGAAACCCTTTTTGATACTTCCCAAAAAGCCCTCGGAATCGTCCTTTTCCGCCTCTATAAGGCTTTCTGTGTTTACCCCGACGTACTTTTTCTGCGTGGAGCTCACCTTGCTCATCTGGAGCTTGTCCTTGGCGTAGCTCTCTATGTAGCTTATATTCGCCTTGGCGTCAAGCTTGCTTTGGAGCAGGGCGTTGTCGTCCGTGAGAGCGTTCAGCTCCTCCTGCTGCGCTGCCACCGCTCTGTAGGTGTCGTCCTTTTTCGCGTTGAACCAGTTCACCGCGAAGAACGCCGCGAACATCGCCGCTATCGCCATTATCGCCGTGAACTTAGCGCCGCTTTTCGACAGAGACACAGAAGGCGCCATGCGTATCTTCCGCGCTTCCTCTTCCTTTTTCCTCTGCTTTTCTCTGCGGGCGCGCTCGCTCGTGTCAAAGCGCGACAGATCGTAAGCGAGATTGCTGTTGTCAATATACATCAAACCACCCCGTTTTCCCCATTCTGCGAATATTTATCTTTATATCTTTATTTTTTTATATTTTTCCGATTATCCTGAGCTTCGCGCTTCGGCTTCGCGGATTTGTTTCTATTTCCTCAGCGCAGGGCGTTACCGGCTTTTTGCCGACAAGCTCGCCGCGCGGCTTTTTGCCGCATACGCATACCGGAAATTCGGGCGGGCAGGTGCAGCCCGTGCAGAACTCCCGAAACCTGTTCTTAACTATCCTGTCCTCTAGCGAATGGAACGTTATCACCGCCATCCGCCCGCCGGACTTTAATCTCTCAAAGCCGTCGGTAAGTGCCTTGTCGAGCGCCTCGAGCTCTCCGTTTACCTCTATCCTTATCGCCTGAAAGCTCTTTCGGCAGGGATTTTTTTCCTTTCTGTAAGCCGCGGGAACGCTCCGCTTTATTATATCGGCAAGTTCCCCTGTGCGCTCTATGGGCGAGATCTCTCTCTGTTCGGCTATTCCCCGCGCTATTTTCGCGGCGAATTTCTCCTCGCCGAACTCAAACAGTATCCGCCTGAGCTCGTCCTCTGTGTAATCATTTACAACATCTCTCGCCGAGAGACCCTCGCCGCTCATTCTCATATCAAGCGGCGCGTCGTTATGGAACGAGAAGCCCCGTTCCGCGTCGTCAAGCTGATGCGATGAAACGCCCAAGTCCGCTATTATGCCGTCCAGCTTGTCCACGCCCAATTCATCAAAAACTTTATTCATCTCCGTGAAGTTACGGTTCACAAGCGTTACCGGACAGCCCTCAAGACGCTTTTTCGCCGCCTCGATAGCCTCGCCGTCTCTGTCAAAGCAAATAAGTCTCCCCCCCGAGAGCCTTTTCGCCAGCTCCAGACTGTGTCCGCCGCCGCCTGTCGTGAGATCCGCGTATACGCCCGAAGGGTCTCCGAACGCGCCTTCCACGGTCTCTTTCAGCAGAACGGAAGTATGCTGAAATTCCATCAGATCCCAAGCTCCTCCGCAAGTCTGGAAATGTCCTCGAGAGAGGTCTTGCTGTTATATTCCTCCCAAGCGGATTTGTCCCAGATCTCCGCGCCGTCCACAAGTCCCACGACGACGACCTCACCCGTGATGTTGGCATACGAGCGAAGCGCCGCGGGAATAGCTATCCTTCCCTGCTTATCGGGCTCTACCTCGCTGCCGCCGCCTATCAGAAAACGCTCGATAGGCTTCGCGATGTTCGACGGCTTTCCGCGAAGGGAAGCCTTCAGCGCCTCCCAGCTTTCGGCGGTATACACCGTCAGACACTTTTCGTTCAGGCTCTTGCAGATATAGAAATGCTCGCCGAACTCATCGCGCAGCTTTGCGGGGAAGTTCATGCGCCCCTTCGCGTCGACCGTATGCTCGTATTCGCCGTACACTTCTACATCCCCCCTTTGCCCGAACGTTTTGTTCCGTCCTCCTCAGACGGATATTTCGTAGACTATATTTTCCCAAATTTCGGTAATAGGGCGGTTTTTATATTTTTTATTAACTTCTCACCCTAATAGTGAAATTCTTCACCACTTTTACCCACTTCTAATTATAAACTACTTTTAAACTTTTTGCAAGAGCTATTTGAAGATTTCGAGAAAAATTCGGGATAAACTTTTGTTCATATTTTTGTGCACTTTTCACAAAAAACAACCCCAAAGCGATTGCTTTGGGGTATGAAAATTGTGCAATTTTTCGCATATCTAGCGCTTTTCATCTCAATATGCAACTACATCTTGGGGTCTCCTCGTTGTTATTCACGGCAATTTTGCACAGTGAATGTTAGGTAATTAAGTAAATCAATCCCCTCCCGACTTCTTGGCGAGTTCCTTCTTTCTTCGCCTTGCCTTCCCGCGGAGCTGTTGGGCGCGTGCGATCTCGTACTTGCAGCCGGCGTCGTGCGGATCCTTCTGAAACTGCTCCAGAGCAAGCTCACATAACTCTATAACACGATCCGGATCGCCGCCCGCTTCCTCCAGAAACTCCGACATCGAACGATAAAGCATACCGATATCGTAAACGTTGTCGGGAAAATTCTCTTTGAGGACAGCCAGCGACTTGTCATACATCTCATCGCTCTTGTTCCATTGCTTCGTATCCGCAAAGAAGTTCCCCATCGTGTGATAATGATCGGATATCCGCTTTAGATCGCCGCTGTTTTCAACTATCCTGCCCGCCTTGCCGTACCACTCTTCCGCCTCGTCCAAGCGTCCCAAGGCCCACAAGCACCGCCCCGCAAGCTTGTAATGATCGGCAAGCTCATTCTCGGGCGCGTTCTCCTCTTCCAGCCGCCTTACGATCTCCAGCTTGATGTCAAGCGCCTGCTTAAAATCGCAATGCAGAGCGTTTTCGAAAAACTCGCGCTCAAACAGTTCGTTCAGCTCCCTTAACGTCACGGCGGAAAAATCCGCAGTCTTGCCGGCACCGGGAGACTTCCGCGGAACGGAGTGCAAAAACGCCATATTTGCGCCCTGCTCGTCATACTCAGCAATAAGAAACGTGTTTTTCTCGGGAACGTAATTTACGGAGGTATGCTGAGTGCTCCCTTCCGAAGGCATTATCTTTGAACGCTCCGCGCCGTTTTGCTTTAATACCGCGTCGATCTCCGCCCCTTGGAACAGATACTTGTCTGCGGTTTGAAACAGCATCGACACAAACATCACGCGCATGATCCCCTCAAGCGTTATCCCGTCGGAAGGCCCCCACATCACGCTCCTGCTCTCCTCGTCGATCTCTCCGAACGCAATGTTAAGATCGGGCGAGTCGAGTTCGATCCCCACAAGCAGCTGATCGGCGGTGCCGATGTAAAGTATCCGTATCTCTCCGTCTTCCGTCCGAAGATGGATTTCACGCATATCGTCCGGGTGAACGAATTGTATCTGACCGCGGTTTATGTCGAGATAGCCGTAGTTTTCCAGGAATTCCCGCAGCACCGTCGGCACGAACAAGCAGTTCTTCTTCTCGTTTTTGATGAAATCGCCTTTCCAGACGCCGTTTTTGCCTACTCCCTCATAAAGAATGTCTATAGCGGCAAGCGGCTCAAGATTGTACAAAACAGGCATAGTTTCCTCCCACTGTTAAAGCAGCAAAAAGCTCTCCGAGCGCAGAAAGAAGAACCCCGCGAGCTCGCCCTCGCTGAACTCCGCCACCATAAGCGTCCGCGTTCCCTCGGAAAAGGAGAGCGAATATTCCCTGTGGAGCGACGGATCGTTCTGTATCTCGTCGATGTCGAAGCCGTTTTCGCGGAGCAGCTTCACGGCGAGCTCGGGCTCGTCCGCCGCTATCGCGCCCTCCTTGATCATCATTCCGCACAGCATCACCTTGAACAGCTCCGAGAGCTTGTCGTCCGAGGGGATGAGCTGCGCGCCGTCCTTGGTGGTTTTCATCAGCAGAACGGTGGGATCATCGGACTTCTCATCGAGCACCGTTATCTCGAAATCCCCCACGCGTCCTATTATCAGAAGCGGGAGCTGCTTGCCCTCTCCGTAACGGAATATCCGCTTTGTCATGATGTTGGGGTGAATGAAGCGCGGCGCGTTCGACTGCCTGTTCACCGGCATAAAGCCGTACTCGCGCAGAAATCTGTGTAGTATCGCGGGGAGAACTATCCCGCGCGTTTTCAGGTTCACCGCGAAATCCTCCTCGGGAAAGCCGTCCGTCTCACCGCGGCAGTAAATCTTCAGCGCTTCAAACGGATCGAGATTATGTAAAACAGCCACCGCAACTCCTCCTAACCAAGTCTTGATCTGAAATCCTCATAGCCGAATTCTTTCAGCAGCAAAAGCTCTCCGCTCTCTTTAAGAAGATAAATGGACGGCAGAGCCATGCCGTTGAACGTATTGTTTTTGCACATTGAATAGATCGCCATATCCTCAAATACGAGCCTGTCGCCCTCCCGGAGAGCGCTGTCGAACGAATAGTCGCCGATTATGTCTCCGGCGAGACAGGTGTTTCCGCCCAGGCGATAGGTGAACGCCTTTTCGTCCGCAAGCCCCGCGCCTTGAATGTTCGGGCGGTAAGGCATTTCGAGAACATCCGGCATGTGGCAAGCCGCGGAAGCGTCCGTTATCGCGATGTTCATACCGTTTTTGAACGTGTCGAGCACCGTTGTCACGAGATACCCCGCGTTGAGAGCTATCGCCTCTCCCGGTTCAAGATACACGTCAATGCCGTAATCATCTATCTCAAACCTTATCGCCTCGATAAGGAGCTCTATATCATAATCGGGACGCGTTATGTGATGACCTCCGCCAAGGTTCAGCCACTTTATTCTCCCGAGAAATCTTCCGAATTTCGCCGTGAACGCCGCCATAGTCTCGCAGAGAGCGTCGGCGTTCTGTTCGCAGAGCGTGTGGAAATGCAGACCCTCCACGCCCTCGGGAAGCTCGGGAAAGTTGGCTATCGTCGCGCCGAGCCGCGAGAACTCTGCGCAAGGATCGTAAATGCCGTGCTCCTGCGTGGAGTGTTCGGGGTTTACGCGTATGCCGCAGGAAACTCCCTTGGCTCTGTCCCTGAACTTCTCGTACTGTTTTATGCTGTTAAAGCTGATGTGTCCGCATATCCGCGCTATCTCGTCGAACTCATCCTCACGGTAGGCGGGCGAGAAAACGTGGTTTTCCTTGCCGAACGGCTTCGCCATTTCCTCATAGCCCAGCCGTGCCTCGTAAAGACCGCTCGCGGTGCAGCCGTCAAGATACTGCGCTATGAGCGGATAAGTCGCGAACGCGGAATACGCCTTCTGAGCGAGAAGTATTTTGCACCCAGAACGCTCCCTCACATCTTTAAGTATTTCGAGATTTTCCCTCAGCCGCCGCTCGTCGATGACGTAGCACGGAGTTTTTACTTTGTTTATCCAATCCATTGAACAACCTTTCCGCTAAAGCGCCTTTAACATTATGATCTCCAACGGTTCGTGCGGAAGCAGCAAGCTGCCGCAATCCGTGTAGCCCATTTTTCGGTAGAAAAACTGCGCCCGCTCGTTTGACAATGTGGAAGTCATAAGCATTTTGCAGCCGCTTTTCAGCATTTCCTTTTCCCAGAACTCGACAAGCGCGCCGCCATGACCTTTATCTCTGTGCTCCGATAAAACAAACAGCATATTCATAAACGGCACGCTGTCCCAGAACAGATTGAACCGCAGCCAGCCGACAAATTCCGCGTTTTCATAAGACACTATGATATGCCGCGAGCTTATGCTGTTTTTCAACTCGTGTTCGGCAATATGCGCATCATATTTCTTCAGCACTTCAAAATCGCTCTTGTCGGCATAACGTATCATTCGGCGCACCACACTTCTATTCTCTGATAAACGACTTGTCGTCTGCTCCCGCTTCATCTGATATGTATCGTTCAATTCTCATGTGCAGATCGTACTTCTCCCGTAATTCGGCTATCCGTGCCATCATATCGGACGCATGATGAGCGTCTATCGCTACCTGATCTTTCCAGCTGTCTATAAGAAGAACCGTTTCATCATCGTCCACCGGAAAGAAGTATTCGTATCGGAGATTGCCGTTTTCCGCACGGATAGCGCTAACAATGCCGCTGCTTATCATCTCTTCGGCGAATTTCCTCGCGCTTTGGTTCTTTCCGCTGTAATAGATATTTATTGTTATAGCCATTTTTTACCTCAAAGCACTTTTCATTCGCTGCCTCCCAAACCGTAAGGTTCTGTTTCCCGTATAAAGGTCATCAGATCCTCCGCGAGCGGCGTGGGATATAATTTCCCCTCCTCGTCGTCCGCCGGGTCCTCCGCGAAGCCAAACTCCACGAAAACCCTTCCCGTATCACGTTCCAAAACAACAGATGATTCGTTGTATGTAACATTACCGATCGGAATATACTTCTCTATATCAATAAGACCGTACTCTTTCCAATAATCCGCGTCCGAGATCAACCCGGCAAAACAATCCCGATTGACAGGGGAATAAAGTATTACAGCCTCCGTTTTAAAGGGGTTGAGCCTATGATAGCCCGCAACCGGCGGATGAGCGTAAGAATAATACGCTTTTAAAACTTCCGGCATTTCATATCCGTAATTCCGCTTAAAAAACGAATAATCAAGGTCGTCGCTCCGATGAATAATAAAATTACCGCTGCGAATTTCGTTTATATACTCGGGAGCCGTACTTGAATAGAATTCGGCAAAAAAGCCGGGATCTTTTATTTTGCCGAAATATTCCCTCAATGCCGATTCCATTTCTTTTTCGTATGAATGAACCACCGTAACGCTCCTCCGGATTACACTATTATTTTTGTATCTCTCAATCTGCGCAATAAGCTGCGGCTAGTTTTCCAGCCTCAGATTTCCCAGAACGTGAACGAAATGAACTATCAGAAATATTCCGCCCGTGACAGTAAGTATTATGTTGCTTCGCCAAAGCCCTATAAAAACATAATAAAGCGGCGGCATCAGAACGATAAAGAACATCATTACAAAAACGCTTTGATGTCCCCCGAAATAAAACGCCCAGCCAATGAAGTTCAGCAATAACACAAGTACGGTCAAAAAGAAGAACAGCTTCTCCCTGCCCTCCGTTATCGAAAACAGCTTTGAATCCTTATGAACGATAAACGTCATAAAGGCGATACACATCGAACCGAGTATTTTTTCCGCCGCCTCGAGGATCATCGACGATTCTTTCATGTTCATGATCGGATTAGTATCCAATTTGAACAACGGCATTATCATATAAGGTATCTCCTGTATGACAAACAGCGCCAATCCCAATATCCAGAACCCGAGATAGTGATTTCCGAATATCTTGAAAAAATTGAACATTCCGTTATCCTCCTCACCGGATAATCGCGAATGCCATATACCCCGCGTACATCGCGACAAGCACGCCGCCCTCGACGCGGCTTATCGTCTTTTTCGTGACACAGAAAACATACGCCAGAACGGATACCGCCGCGAGTATCAGCAGATCGCACAAGCCCTGCGAATTGATGTTCATGGGAGTTATCGCCGCCGAAGCCGCCAGCACGAACAGTATATTGAACACGTTCGAGCCAACGACGTTTCCTATCGCGATATCGCTTTCGCCCTTGCGCGCGGCGACAATGCTTGTGACAAGCTCCGGCAGAGACGTTCCCACCGCGACGATCGTAAGTCCCACCAGCGTTTCGCTCATGCCGAGCTGCGTTGCTATCTTGCTTGCGCTGTCCACGACGAGCTGTCCGCCGATGATGATCCCCGCAAGTCCTCCGATAGTGAACAGAATGCACTTCACAAGACTTTTCGGCTTATCGGTCTCCTCCTCGGGAGCCCCGCTCTCCCTGCGCGAACGCAGAGCGAACGTAATGACGGAATACAGGAAGATCCCCATTAAGATCAGCAGAATAAACGCCTCGTTTCGGGAGATCATATCGGTCTCCCCGCCGCCGAAGGCAACGTCAAACGCCGAAAGCGCGAAAACCGCGGTCGCCGCCAGCATAAACGGAAACTCCTTTTTGACAATCTGCCCGTCAACCCTCACGGGCTTTATCAGCGCGCTTATTCCGAGAACCCCCAACAGATTGAACATATTCGATCCGATAACGTTCCCGACGGCGATGTCGTTCGAGCCGTTCACGCCCGCGATAATGCTTACCGCAGCCTCGGGAGCGCTCGTTCCGAACGCCACGATCGTAAGTCCTATTACTATAGACGGTATCTTTAGGAATTTCGCGATACCCGAGCTTCCGTCAACAAACACGTCCGCGCCTTTTACCAAAAGCACAAAGCCAGCTATCAGCAGAACGATTGCCAAAACCATATAATTAGCGCTCCCTTTTATTACTCATAATCAATTCTCTCGATCTTGAACACGACCGGTCTTGTGCCGTCCGAGCAGCACGCTATCATCGTGTTTTCTTCCTTCATCCAGCCGCGCATTATCGAGCCGCCCTGAAGCCCCGTATAAATGTACCTTGCGATAGCGTCCCATGCCTCGGAGCAATGCGGGCGCTTCGGACCGCCCGCCACCGTATCGGGGTCGGCGGCGGTTTTTACGAGAGTGTTCAGTCCGCAGTTCCAAAAATGGTCGTTTTCCTCGTCTCTTTCAAAAATGAACTCGTCGCCGATATTATAGCAAGAGCACTCGCCCACGTTCGGATCGGAGCAGTATTGCTCCTGCAATTCGGGAAAGAGCTTTTTGTCGATAACAGTCACCTTTACTTTGTGTTTCATCGGAAATACCTCCTATAGATCATGATCTTGCCTTGTTCATGCTGCGTTTCCCGCGGGTACTAAATTGATATCCAATATCTTTGAATAATTCCGCTTCTGCTCAAACCGGAGGTATCGGTCACTTCATTCTCCAGAACTCCGCCGTTTTTGAAGATCGTCCGCCGCGAGGCTTCGTTTTCTTTATCGCAGGTCACTAAAACTCTGCTTTCCCCAAACTTTTGACAGATCGGCAGGAGCTGCTTCAGCATTTCGGTGGCATAACCCTTTCGGCGCTCCGCCGGACGAACACTGTATCCGATATTCCCTCCGAAATTGAAAAGAAACTCCGACAGCGGATGCCGAAAATCAATAATGCCGACTACAAAGTTATCACGTTGTCTTACAGCCAGAAACACTTCCGACGGAACATAGCCGTCGCCATACTTTGCTTTCAGCCTTTTTTCAAAATCGAGCCATTCCTCAAAAGACCGGACATCTTCAAGTCCCGCGCAGCCGTCAAAGCTTTCTTTGTTTTGCAGCAGCTCTTCCCTGAATGACATCACCTGTTCCGCATACAAAGCGGATGGGGCGAGCAATTTCAATTCGTCCATTATAATCCTCTCATGTTAGTTACGATCACTCTCAATCCACTAAAACGGGATCGCGATCCTCCTCCCAAGGCAGACCCCACTTGTTGAGGTTCTCCATAAACGGATCGGGGTCGAACTCCTCGACGTTGAACACGCCGGGCTTCTTCCACTTGCCCTCCAGCACCATAGCCGCGCCTATCATCGCGGGAACACCCGTGGTGTAAGAGATAGCCTGCGAGCCGACCTCCTTGTAGCACTCCTGATGATCGCAGATGTTGTAGAGATAGTAGTTCTTCGGCTTGCCGTCCTTTTTGCCCTGGAATATGCAGCCGATGTTCGTCTTGCCGACCGTTCTCGGACCGAGAGAAGCGGGGTCGGGTAGCACCGCCTTGAGGAACTGCAGCGGCACGATCTCCTTTCCCTCGTACATTATCGGCTCGATGCTCGTCATACCGACGTTCTCCAGACATTTCAGGTGCGTGAGATAGCTCTGTCCGAACGTCATAAAGAAGCGTATCCTCTTTATCCCCTTGATGTTAAGCGCCAGACTTTCAAGCTCCTCATGGTGGAGCAGATACATATCCTTTTCGCCCACGCCCTTGAAGTTGTAAACGCGCTTTATCTCCATGGGCTCTGTCTCTACCCATTTGCCGTCCTCGATGTAAGAGCCCTTAGCCGATACCTCGCGGATATTTATCTCCGGATTAAAATTCGTAGCGAACGGATAGCCGTGGTCGCCGCCGTTGCAGTCCAGAATATCGATATAGTTTATCTCGTCAAACTCGTGCTTCTGCGCATAAGCCGAAAATACTCCCGTAACGCCCGGATCGAAACCGCACCCGAGCACCGCGGTGATACCCGCTTTCTCGAAGCGCTCGCGATACGCCCACTGCCAAGAATACTCGAATTTAGCGGTATCCTCGGGCTCGTAATTCGCCGTATCGAGATAATCCACCTTACACTCCAGACAAGCGTCCATGATATGCAGATCCTGATAAGGCAAAGCCACGTTCACCACTATCTCGGGCTTGTACTCCTTAATGAGAGCGACAAGCTCGGGAACATTGTCCGCGTCCACCGCCGCCGTGGAGATGACCGTCTTTGTTGTCGGCTGCAAACGCTCCTTCAGCGCGTCGCACTTGGACTTCGTTCTCGACGCTATCATTATCTCCCCGAAAACCTCGCTGTTCTGGCAGCATTTCGCGATCACTACGCTCGCTACGCCGCCCGCACCTATAATTAAAGCTCTGTGTCCCATAATGTCCTCCTACTATAATATATTTATCGTGTAAATTCATGACAGACTATCCATGGTTTACACGGCTTCATCTTGCTTTAGCAGCTCATCGAGCCAAGGTGGATTTTCATGAGAATAATTACAAAGGTGATTTATGCATTCCATTGTTGTTCTGCCGAGAGGACTGCCTTCACATGTGACAATCAATCCGTCATCTGTTAGGTAAAAAATATCGCCGCCGTCGTCACCTCCACACTTAAAGGCATGTTCAACGACAACCCTACTTTTATGTTTCGGATATTCTGGCACAGGAACATATTCTTCTAATATCTTACCCAGAGATGAAAAAAACCAATCCACGCCGGATAATGAAAAATGCAAATCGCTGAACTCGCTCAAAAAATCAAGCTGCTCTCTTGTAAATTCTATACCGCGCCGCTGTGCTTTTTGCTCAAACTCGGACGTGTCGATATGCCTGCCCTCATACCAGCCGAAATGACGCAGTATATGATATGTTCGCTGCGGTATTTCGGGGTGGAAATCATACTCGACCGTTGTGATATAATCAAAAAAATCCTCTTCATTTTCGGCTATCAACTTGTGATCTTGATTATAGAACTTGCCATGCTCTGAAAGGAAAAATATCTCTATTATCCCCGCACAGTTGTCAATATAACCAGCCCAATTTACAGCACAATTTATATCCTGCCAAAAATAATTTTCCCGTAAATACCGAACGTCAACTGTCAGTTCATCACCAGAATTTTTTTCAAACCGACGAAAGACCGCATATCCCAAATTTGCGAAAAAAAGCTTGATTTTTTCAGGGTTTGCGCCACTGTTGTAGTTTTCATCAAACATTCGGTCTATTTGCTCTTTGGAGTATGACCCATGGAACCTGTCGTAAATCGGTTGCCTTGAAGCGTATTCCAAAAATTCTTGTTTGGTCATTGTGAGCTCCTGTTTATGATTTTTCGGTTCCGAGCGGGTAAAACCACGTTCTGTCTCAAATAACGCTCAATAACGCCGTCAAAGCAAATATCAGCATTGCCGCAATGGAAACGAACATACAAGCTACGCCCGCTATCAGCGCTCCGCGCGACTTTATCTTATCTATCCTCAGAAACGTAAGCCCCGACGAGATCACCGACAAAATACCCGCGCCCCCCGCGATCATCAGCATCGAAAATTGGCTCGTGCCGGGCTGTGCCGTCAATATCCCCAGTGCCGCAAGACCCACCGAGATAATCGTTATGGTCACCATTATCGCTATCCCCGTTGCCTTGATGAGCTTTATCCGTTCCCTGCGTTCTTCTTCGGTCATTCTCAGCACTCCTTTACATTACCCTCGAGCCGAGCCCCAGAGCCGCCATTCCCAGCATCGCGGCTATCAGATAGATCGCCAGGACCTTCGCCGCCGTACCCGACATATTTTTCAAGGAAAACAGCGCGGCAATCACCGCGCCCACGCTTAACGCAAGCACTCCCGCGATAAGCCTCATCGTATAGCCCGCTCTGTACAGAACGTCTAGGTGCTTGCTTTGCGATACGGCAAGAGCCTTGTCCGCCTGCGTAAGCTTTTCGTTTATCTCGCGGAGCTTTGAGGCGTTTCCCGTCTTAAACTCCCGCACCTCGCCCTTTACCGTAACCACACGTTTTGCAAAGCCGTTCTCGTTGAAATTGGAATCAAACCACGCCCGGCTTGCTTTGACAAGTATCGGCGCGGGCTCGTCGTTCTCACCGATAACAAAATAAAACCGTTCCGTACCTAACGGAAGTATCACCATGAGCTTGTGGTCGATATTGTATATCTCTTTGGCATAGACCGCTTTGAACTCGCACAAGCTGCCCTTTTGGGAGCTTGCCGACAGCGGCGAAACGCCCGACTTCGCGAGACCCGCCGCTCCCGAAACAATGCTCCAAACAGCCCAGACCGCCGCCGCTATTATCAAAATGACCCTAAGAGCTTTATTCTTCATGTTGTCTCCTTATGAGCCAACCTGCAGCGTGTATATAGCGAGCGCCGCGACAGCCAATGTCACTATTACAAGCACAACGCGCAGCAGTTTGTTTCCCTGAAATATCCCGCTTATCTGAGCGAATATCGCGAGAGCTCCCAGTGCGATAAACGCAACACCAGTCAATATCCGCAGACCGCCGAACTCTCTGTAACGCGCGTCCATATAAAGAGTGCTGCTCACCTTTACGCCAAGCTGTGACAGCTCCTTAT
Source organism: uncultured Ruminococcus sp. (assembly GCA_964454205.1). Taxonomy (GTDB): domain Bacteria; phylum Bacillota; class Clostridia; order Oscillospirales; family Ruminococcaceae; genus CAG-115. Next base: position 11,913 of record CAYVSV010000025.1, on the reverse strand, counting down.
TGAGCTCGTTGACATCGCTTTTGACTTCGTAATTTATCCCGGACACAACGCCCCTTATCTTGACGCTGCCCGCAAGCGCAAAGCCGTCCTCATCGAAGTTCTTTTCAACCCACGAGGGCTTTGCTCTCACCAGAAAAGGAGCGAAATCCTCGTCTGTCTCCGAAGCAACTAAATAATAATGCTCCTTGCCTATAGGAATAAAATTCACCGAGTTTTTTATCTCGAAGACTTCAATCGCGATATCCGCGTTTATCTCGCAAAGCTGCCCCTTTGAAGCGCTCGCTGTGAGCGCCGTCGGAGAGCCCTTCGCGAGCGCCGAAATACCGCTTATCAACATAAACAGCACTACCAACGCCCAAAATACCACAGCAATGACTATCGAAACCTTTTTCTTCATAACTCATATCCTTCCCGCAAGCACGTCGCGCACGTTGTTCGGCAGCGCGAAGCACCCGCTATGCACAAATCTGTTGTAATACTTTGTTTTCAGCCCTTGAGCGAGCCACCACTCCGCGTTCTGATCGTTTACGGGGTGGAATTTCTTGGAAGCAAACCCGAACAGCCACTGTCCGCTCGGATATGTCGGTATATGCGCCTGATATACTAGCGCGATCGGAAAAAAGCTCTTGATACGCTCGTGAGCGCGTTTCATCGCGGCGGCATATTCGTCGTAGAACGTGCTCTCATGCTGATTTACGAGAATACCGTCCTCGTTGAGCGCCTTGCAGCAGTTCCCGTAGAACTCCCTTGTGAACAGTCCCTCGCCCGGACCGAACGGATCGGTGCTGTCCACGATTATAAGATCGTATTCGTTCTCGGCGCGGCGGACGAACTTCAAGCCGTCCTCGTAATGGATATCCACGCGCGGGTCGGAGAGCGAGCCCGCTGTAAACGGCAGATAATCGCGGCAGAGCTCCACAACGCGCCTGTCTATCTCCACAAGGTCGATCTTCTCCACGCTCGGAAATCTGCAAAGCTCGCGCACCGCGCCGCCGTCGCCGCCGCCAATGACCAGCACGCGTTTTATACCCGGGTTTACCGACATAGGCACATGCGTTATCATCTCGTGGTAAATATACTCGTCCTTTTCCGTTAGCATAAGGAAGCCGTCGAGCACCAATATCCTCCCAAGCTCCTCGCTGTCGAGGATATCTATCTTCTGAAACTCGCTCTGCTCCGACACCAGATGCTGCTTTATCTTGATCGAAAACCTCACGCTGTCGGTGTGGTTTTCGGTGAACCAAAGCTCCATTTTTATTTCACCGCCTTTTTCAGAACATTTTAATAAATCTCATACCTTCTAATTTCCAGCCTCACTTCTTCGGCGATCTTGTAAGGGAACTCGGCTTGACAAACCCCTTGACAAACCACATCGGAAGCCTGTGCGCGTTGCTCATCACCCAAACCGACGCCGCTACAAAAATAAGCCATACCGCCGCGAATATGCCGAAAATCAGCGACATTAACTTTTTGCCGTCCGCGTCATCGCGTTCGCTGTCCTCAAGCGACAGAAGCACCTTATTATCATAATTTATACAGATCACATCGTCCTTGGCGGTGATCACCGAAAGGATCTCGCCGCCCCCCAGCGCGCTTATCCCGTCAAGGTCACACAAGCCCGCCCACGCGCGGTATTCCTCGCCCGATAACATCAGAATTATCCTGTCCTCTTTTCGGTAAGAGCCCTCGTAAACCAGATTTGTCCGCACATAATCGCGCTTGTTGAGCCCCAGATTCAACAAAAATATCCACATTCCGACTATGTAAGCCAATATCAGCGCCCAGATAAATATAAACTCTCCGGGGCTGCGGACGTTGCCGTTGAACAGCCGGCTTCGCGTATTGTATTCGCGCATTTTCCTGCGGTAATTGCGCTTTTTTGTCCGCGCCGCGTTTTTTCTGCCCAATTACTCCACCACTTCCAGAAACTCCACGTTCATATCCTGCGGACCCGTAAGCGAACAGCCTTTTTCCTTGGCGAACGCTATGTAGTCGAGAATATCCTTCGTAATACGCTCTCCGGGCGCCAAAATGGGTATTCCGGGCGGATAGCACATCACGAACTCACCGCAGACGCGCCCCGCAGTCCGCTTTATCGGCATAGACACGCGCTTTGCATAAAACGCCTTCTGCGGCGGCATATCTACCGTCGGGTTTATGTACTCATGATCGAAAAGTCCCGCGGGTGAACGCCCGTAAAGCCGCTTTATCTCCGACAGAGCGGAGACGAGCCTCTCGATATCGAGCGCTCTGTCGCCGCCCGTGATTATCGCGAGTATGTTCCCGATATCGCCGAATTCTATCTGAATATCGTACTCGTCGCGGAGAAGATCGTATACCTCTATCCCCGCGAGACCCATAGCTCTCGTATGCACGGAGAGCTTCGTCCTGTCGAACGCGTAAAATTCGCGCCCGTTGGCAAGCTCCTCCCCGAACGCGTAATATCCGCCGATAGCGTTTATCTCGCGGCGCGCGTATTCGGAAAATTCCACTGTTTTCGCATAAAATTCCTTGCCGTGCAAAGCAAGGTTCTGCCGCGCCAGATCGAGCGACACCATTAAAAGATAGCTCGCGGATGTGGTCTGCGTGAGATTTATCACCTGCCGCACATAGTCGGGGTTGACGGTCTTTGCCATAAGGAGCATGGCACTCTGCGTAAGAGAACCGCCGGTCTTGTGAACGGACACCGCCGCCATACCCGCGCCCGCCGCCATTCCCGATACCGGCAGACTCTCCCCGAAATAGAAATGCGTGCCGTGCGCCTCGTCGCACAGCACCAAAAGACCGTGCTTATGCGCGATCTCAACTATTCTCTTCAAGTCCGAGCAAATCCCGTAATAGGTGGGATTGTTAACAAGCACCGCCTTCGCCGTCGGGTTCTGAACGATAGCGAGCTCCACCTCTTCGGGGGTCATTCCGAGCGGTATCCCGAGCTCCCCGTTTACGCCGGGATTCACATACACCGGCACCGCCCCGCACACGACAAGCGCGTTTATGGCGCTTCTGTGGACATTTCTCGGAAGAATTATCTTGTCGCCCGACTTAGCGCAGCTCATGATCATCGCCTGAACGGCGCCCGTCGCGCCGTTCACAACGAACAGCGAGCTATCCGCGCCGAAGGCGTCCGCCGCCAGCTCCTGCGCTTCCTTTATCACGGAAACCGGGTGGCACAGATTGTCCAGCGGCTTCATGGAGTTCACGTCGTTTTTCAGACAGCTCTCCCCAAGAAAATCGCTGAGCGTTCTGTTGCCGCGCCCGCCCTTGTGCCCCGGCACATCAAACTTCACCACGCGGTTGCTGCGGTATTCCTTCATCGCCTCATAAAGCGGAGCGCGGGTCTGGTCAAGCTCCAAGTCATCACCCCCGAGTCGGAGTTATTCTATGCGTTTTTCCCCGCCTTCGGCGGGGAAAAACGCCATTTTAATCGTCAATAGATGTTCATTCCGCTGAATATCTCTATCATCTCGCTCCGCAGACTGTTCGTTATCGCGAGCCTCTGCTGCGGATGCACTTCGTAAGCGTCCGTGTTGAACAGATAATTCTGCAGCTCTATTTCCTTGATGAGCATTTTTGTGTGGAATATATTGGACTGATACACGTTTACGTCCATCGCGTCATACTTAGTGAGGGTCTCGGGGTCTATGAACTCCTGGATAGAGCGCATCGGCTGATCCATAAAGCACTTCTTTCCCGAAACGTCTCTTGTGAAGCCGCGAACGCGGTAGTCTATTATAATAATGTCGGAATCAAAACTTCCGATAAGAAAATCAAGCGTTTTCAGCGGGGATATCTCGCCGCAGGTCGCAACGTCTATATCCACTCTGAAAGTAGAGATCGCCTTGTCCGGGTGGTACTCGGGGAAGGTGTGGACGGCGATGTGGCTTTTATCGAGATGCGCGCTCACAGAGCACCCCGCCGACTGAAAGTAGTTCAGACCCTTGTTGCAGGAGCTGTCGACGTGCTCGGGGTCGATGCTTCCCTCCGCGAACAAAACGTCCACGGAAGCCCCCTGCGGCTCGTAATCCTGCTTGGAGATATTCAGCACCGTAGCCCCTATCCTGTCGGTCACGGCGCAAAGTATGCCAGTCAAGCGCTCGGAATTATACTGCTCGTCGATATAGGCGATATAATCCTTCTGCTCTCTCTCACTCTTGGCGTAGCACACGTCGTATATGTTAAAGCTCAGCGTTTTTGTGAGATTGTTAAAGCCATACAACGAAAGCTTTTTCTCCACCCCTAACATCAGTCCTTTCAATGGATATGATAAATTTCGCGAACCCCTCTGTTTGCTCGCCTATTGAATTTACACTCAAAATGATTATAACATATTTCTCCGAAAATAGCAAGGGCTTTTGAATATTTTTTATAACTTGTTTCTCAATTGAAAATGATAACGGATAATTTATGCGCAGCTTCGCGGCGATTCGGATCGTATGCGGGGCGATACGCCGCAGCAGCGTCATGAGCCGCAGACGATCTAAAAACGTCCGCCGAAGGCGGACACCACAATTGACAAAGGCTGTTTATGTCATTTTTATAAAATCAATATAAAAATATACGCAAATTTATGAATTATTACTATTGAAATTCACAATATGTTGTGTTATAATGTGTAATGGATAACGAAAAGCAATAAATAAGGTTCGCCTTAGCATGTTTTTCTAAAGCGGCGGACTTTTCGGGAAATAAGGCTGCGGGAATGCGCTTTGCCGCTCCGCTGCCGCCAAGGAGGATCATTATGGATAACAAAGAACTGCAGAAGAAAGTTTGGACCAGCATTGAGAAAAGCCAGAAGAAAGCCGCAAAGTTCGAGGATACGGTTGCCGTATCGTTCACGCTCATTTCCGAGGCGAACGAGGATCTTTACGTTGCCGTTGTTGACGGAAAGCTCGCGGTAGAGCCTTACCACTACGACGATTGCGGATGCGATGTTGAGGCTTCCGCCGAAACCGTAAACAAGCTCTTCTCGGGCGAGCTCTCGTTCGATAAGGCGCTCAAGGACGGCCTTGCCGTTGTTAAGAGCGGCGATGTAGCGAAGTTCAAGGCTCTCGAGTGCCTCGTACCTTCCAAGAAAACAGCTAAGGCTGCGGCTAAGCCCGCTGCCAAGAAGGCGACCGCGGCAAAGTCATCCGCAAAGACAACCGCCGCTAAAACCGCAAAGCCCGCTGCTAAGGCTCCCGCGGCTAAGCCTGCCGCTCCCGCCGCTAAACCCGCGGCAAAGACCGAGGCTAAGCCCGCCACTAAGGCAGAAGCAAAGCCTGCGGCTTCCGCTTCAAAACCCGCGGCTCCCGCCGCAAAGACAACTCCCGCGGCTAAGCCCACTGCAAAGAAGTAATTTACAAAACACAAAATAAACGTTTCTCACCGAAACCGCGCCAAGCGTTTCGGTGAGAAATTTTTAATATCGTATAATTTTAATTTTAGATCTGCGGAGCAATATTATTATGAAGTACAAAAAAACCGCGATAACGGTATTTGCCGCGTTGTGCACGGCGTTTGTCACCGGGTGCTCGCCGACGGCGCGGGGCGGAGATACACGAGCCTCCTCCGCGCCGGGCGTTGAATGGGGGAGCTTTTCTGAAGCTCCCCGCACGACGTCCGGCGAAGTCTCCGCGCCTTCTTCGAGCGCTTTCGTGATAGAAACGCCGACATACAGCATTTCGGAAAGTCTCCCGGAAGACGAGGTATACAGGCTATCGGAGGAGGAAGAGGAGATGTGCGGCGAGTCGCTTTTTGTCGGCGACAGTATTTGCCTGGGGTTCTCTGCGTACGGCGTTGTCGACCCCAAAAACGTTTATGCCACGATAAGCGTCGCGGTGCGGAATATGTTTGAGTTCCGAATGTATTATATGGAAGAGCCCGCGGAGTTTGTTCCGGTGCTGCTCGAAACACAGCCAAAGCGTGTATTTCTTTCGATGGGAATGAACGATCTGAACATCTCGGCCCCGGTGGAATTCTGCAGCGATTACAAGTGGATAATATCAACCGCGCTTTTCAACTCGGATGCGGAGATATACGTCTGCGCCATTACTCCGATAAACGCGCCGGAATACGCTTCGCCGGCGGAGATCGACGAATTCAACGACGCTCTTAAGAGCTTTATCGAGAACAACTATTTCGGGCGCGTTCATTTTGTCAGCTTTGCCGAGCCTCTGAAAGACGACAACGGGCTTCTGAACGATCTCTACGGCAGCGGCGACGGGATACATCTCGGACAAAGAGCGTATTATGTTGCCGTTCACGAGTTGTACAGGCAGGTCAGGGCGATCGAAGACGGCGCGCTGTGACAACGGCAAAGTTCGCGTTTACTTCGCCCGCCGCTTTGCGTCGACAAGCAATATCGCGCTCATCGCAAGAACGCACACCGAAAGCGCCGCATTGCTCGTAAACGGCACGACAGCCGTTCCGGAGGCTATCGTCTCTATGTCCGCCGGTACGAACATCTCCGCGAACGGAAGTGTTATCACCGCACAAATAAGCGCCGCGGGCACTCTCGAGATGATGAGACCTTTAAGCGATATCCCGTTTGACAGCGCCGCTATTTGCATAAGCACGCATACTCCCCCGAAGCTAAGCAGCGCGCCGCACATGGGCAGCGCGTGATCCGCGGAAGAGATACCGCTTATGCGCGTTACCTCAAGCAGCGCGGGGAAAACCTCTTCGCTGCCGAATAATCCGGCGAAAAGCCCAAGGATCCCGGTTTCCCGCAAAAGCGCCGCTATCGCCGAAAATCCCGTTATCATCGCGCAGACAGTGAACATCACCTTTGCCGCTCCGATAACCGAAGAGATGAACGCCTCCGCGGAGAGGTCGAACCTGCCGTCCGCTTTTTCAAGCGCGATCTCGCCGCGTGTTCTCATAAACGCCGCCATAATAAGCGACGAGGCAAAGCAAGCCGCGAACAACACAAGCCCCGCACTCACGCTGCCGAAGACTTTAAGACCCGCTATCCCGATAACAAATCCCGGTCCGCTGCCGAAGCAGCAGCACATCATTCTGCCGGCGTCTTTTTTCGAGAGTCTTCCCTGCTCCGTGAGACCGGACAAAAGCTTTACGCCGACCGGATAACCGCCGACGTTCGCCAGAACGAACACCGCGCAAAGCTCCTCGTCCAGCCGCAGAAGCTTGGACAGCGGGAATGTAAGGGGCTTTAAGGCAACGCGGTACAGACCGCTTTTTTGCAGATACACCGCCAGTATCGTAAACGCGAACAGGCTCGGTATCACCACCTCGAGACAGCTCGCCGCGGAGCTTCTCACCGCCTCGGAGACCGCCTGCGGCTTTATTGCCAAAAGAAGAGCGGCTGCCGCCGCCGCGCACGACAAAAAGTATTTCATGATCGACCTCTACTTTTCCGCCGAGGAATTCACGCCCGCAACTCCGCCCACAGCCGCGAACGCGGTGCACAGCGCCAGCTTCAATATGAGCGTTCCGCCGGACTTTTCCGCGAATATCAGCGTGAACAGGATAAGCGGCAGCGAAAACGCGAGACCGCACAGCGTTCCCGTTTTCAGACCGTCTCTTTGCCGGATAAGCCCCGCCGTCTTTCCGCACACAAATCCGCCTGTCACCATTGAGATGACCGCCGCTGCGCCCGCGGCTCCGGCGGCTGCTTTCATAAGCGACAAAATAAGCGCCGCGGGGACGATGGTGAGTATCATAGCCGCGTACCCCAACAACATCCCCAACAAATACGGCTTAAACCGCTCGCCGCGTTTGCTTCTCCGCATACAGATCACCTCGGTTAGATTTTATGCGGGGGTTGGACTGTTTAGAAGTTAGAGTGTTAGAGGTTCGGAGGCTTATGCACGGCGTAACACATAACAAAAAGCGGCGGGAGCTCCTGCCGCTTTTTATTTACCCGCTCGCACACCGCGCCGACCGCCCCGGAAAGCGTCCGCATTGGCAGGCTTTAAAGGACAGTCACGTCCTTGAGCTCCGCGCTTACGGAATTTATCATGGAGAGCGCGCAGCTAAGCGTGAGTTTGTCCGCGGTTATCCGCGCCTTCACAAACGAGCCGTCCTCCGGCAGTGCTGAAATATCCGCCGTCGTACTTGCGGCGTTCCCTAGCTGCAAATACCCGAACTCGTTCTCCCACGCCATGCCGTTGTCATAGTAGACCTGCGGCGCGTGGAATATCCCGTCGTCGCCGCTGAGCCGGAACGACATCACGGGGAAGTCCGCCTCGCCGTCATCGGGCACAAAAAGTATATCGCCCGCCTGAACGCCGTATTCGTCCTGCGCTACCCTGCAAATGTAGCCGTTCATCGAAAGCTCGCCCTCAAACTCCGCCGTGGCGTATACGAAATATATCTCCGGAAACCCGAGCTCGTACCCCTTCTTCACCGAGCCGTCCTTTAAAACATAATCCGCGCTCTCGGAGCCGCGCGCGAAATTCGTCTCGCCCTTCGTAAGAGTAAGCCCGCATATCGTGTCCCCGACGTTCAGCCTCACAAAGTTCTTCAGCGCCGAACCGTCCGTATCGGTAAATATATAATCATCCGCGTCGAACACGTCAGCGTTGTCGATACTGTTGCGCGAAATCTTCGAGGGCTGCGCGACGTATGTAAATCCTTCGCATAAAACCGCGCTGAAATTATCCTCGGTCAGGTTTTCGGGCAAACAATCGCTCCCGTCCCTGGCGATGACGGTCTTTATATCGGAGGGCGAGATCTCGTCTCCCGCCGGACCGTAGAGGAACGCGCTGCCAATAATTATTTCCTGTATGCTCTCGGGGCTCGAAACTATCTGATAGGAATATCCACCCCTGCTCGAAGAGTAAGCGGCGGATGATGTTTCCGAAACGGATGCCGCGCTTGAAACAGCGGGAGCGGACGGCGTACTCGAAACAGCGGCGCTCACCGGAGACGGCGGCGCGCTCCCCTCGCTATCGTTATTTTTCCCGGAGCAGCCGCAGAGCATTGTCAAAGCGGCGGCGATCGACAATATTTTGTATTTCTTCATAAAATTCCCCCTAAATGATAAAACTAAGGAAATACTGTGATTTAATGGCGGGGAAAACCGCAAAAAATAAACTATATTTTTTATAAATATTATTTAATCAGCATATCCTTAGAGCTTGTTTTCGGAAAATTCCGATAGGAATATCAATATTATAGCACACAAACGCCTAAAAGTCCATTGTTTATACGAAAAAACAGCGTTTTGACATAATTTGAGCAAAACAAACAAAGTTTGTTCAACAATTTTCACAAAAAAAACGTGTATTTTTTGTGAAAATTGTAACTTTACAAAATGAGAATAATAACCTAAAATATAAGATAGGGTAAATTATCGGACAGCCCCAACTTCTGTCTCCGTCTCAGCTGCCGGCTCCCGAAAGGATAATACAGGAATGATAAAGAAAACCGTAACAATGAGCGATATCGCAAAGGTGATGAACGTAAGCACCGTCACCGTATCGAAAGCGCTCGGCGATCGCGAGGGCGTGTCGGAATCCCTGCGCGAGCGCATAAAGCAAAAAGCCGCCGAAATGGGCTACCGTATCCATACGGGCGGGCACTCTATGAAGGAAGGGCTCACATATAATATAGGGATAATAGTCGCGAAGCACTTTATAAGCGAGCCCTCCGCGTTCTATTGGATAATGTACAAGTATCTGGCGGAGCTACTCCAGCGGCAGAACTACTTCGGCATACTCGAGGTGGTGGAGGACGGCACGGACGGCTCAAGCGAGATACCGAACTCCGTAAGGGATAAGAAGATCGACGGGCTCATTCTGCTCGGGCAGTTCTCCAACGAGTATGTGGACAAGCTCACGGCGTATTATATTCCGACGGTTTTTCTGGATTTCTACGGAAGCCGCGACGACGCCGAGACCATACTGTCCGACAACTTCTACGGCGCATATATCCTCACCTCGTATCTTATATCCTGCGGACATTCCAAAATCGGCTTTCTCGGCAATATAAACAGCACCTCCAACATTCAGGACCGCTATCTCGGATTTTATAAGGCGATGCTCGAAAACCGCCTGACGATAAGGCAGGATTGGATAATCGGAGACCGCACGCCCGAAGGCGAGATACAAAAATCCTTCGTTCTTCCGCAGGAGCTTCCGACGGCGTTTATGTGCAGCACCGACGAATCGGCGTTCCATCTCGTGAACCGGCTTCAATCGTTGGGGTATAAGGTGCCGGATGACATTTCGGTCACGGGATATGACAACCACATTTACTCGACAACGTGCCAGCCTCATCTCACGACAATGGACGTAAACAGCCAGGCAATGGCGACCGAGGCGGTGGACATCATTCTCCACAAGATACGCGATGGGAGCTATAAACGCGGAAGAACGCTCGTAGCTGGGAAGCTCATACGCCGTGACAGCGTTAAAAATCTGAATAACACTTAAAAAAGCGCCCCCGAATGATTTGGGGCTTCGGGTTTTGACGTCAAAAGCCGCGCTTCGCGCGGCGGGGGGTTGGGGGGCGGACGCGCCCCCCAAACAGGAGTTTGAGGGCGGTAGCCCTCAATAGGAGCTCGAGGGCAAAGCCCTCGAAATCTTTTTGCGAAGCAAAAAGGTTGCGTGCTTTGCACGCAACAAGCCGCGAAGCGGCTCGCCGCAGGCGAGGAAAGGGGTGTGGGGAAAACGTAGTTTTCCCCACTGTTTGAGACAGCATCCGCTACCATCCGCCGAAGGCGGCGAAAAAACGGTGAACTTTTCCACAAACCAAAGCGCCCCCGAAAACTCGGGGGCGCTTCATGCCGTAAGTATTCGATAAAAATCAGCCGTTTACGTTGTAGTTAGCGCAAAGCTCATTCATAGCCGTGCACATCTTTGCCATGTAAACGAACGGACCCACAACGATGAGCGAGCCGAGAACGCCCCAGCCCCAAAATGTGCCCGCGCTGAAGCTGTAATTGATACCGCGGCGCTGAAGCTCGGAACCGATGCGGTTCGACATATTGTGGAACCAAACTATAGCAGCTATACCGAACGTTATCGGAGTGAGCAGGAAAACTATCAGACAGTAGTGCATTGTCTTCTTCCCGTCGTATCTCGAAGCTATAGAGTTAAGATCCTCACCGATACCCGAATAGAATACGATGCTGTAAATGCCGAATGTTACGAGCGTGAGCAGAATGGTCTTGAGCAGACCTCTGTTAGTCTTGAGCTGACCTACGGGCGCGGCGTTCATAACGGGAGCGCCGTTCATGTTGTTGTTAAAATTATCCATTTTACCTCCCAAAGAGAATTAATTATTTTGGAGCATTTCATACCCTTGCCTATTGTATCATATAATACACTCTTTGTCAACACATATCTGTCACATTTTGTAAAAAAATCATAAAAATTTTTGGAAATAACGGAGGCTTCAAAAATAATGTGTTATTTCACCAAAAATTTCAAAAAAATTTTGAAATTATATTGCAAAATAGAAAAAAATGTGATACAATATAAAGTGTAATATGCGGAAGCGTATACAACCGTTTCCGCTATCAACTTTGTTTTTAGGAGGACAAAACCAATGGCAAGAAAAAAGCTAACGATGGACGGCAATAACGCCGCGGGACACGTATCATACGCGTTTACCGACCTTGCGGCTATCTACCCCATCACACCTTCGTCGGTTATGGCAGAGGTAACCGATAACTGGGCAACGGCAGGAAGAAAGAACATCTTCGGCGAAGAGGTAAAGGTCGTTGAGATGCAGTCTGAGGCAGGCGCGGCGGGCGCTGTGCACGGCTCGCTTTCCGCGGGCGCGCTCACTACAACCTACACCGCTTCTCAGGGTCTGCTTTTGATGATCCCGAATATGTACAAGATAGCAGGCGAGCTGCTCCCGAGCGTTATCCACGTTTCCGCCCGCGCGATAGCTTCCCACGCGCTTTCCATCTTCGGCGATCACAGCGACGTTTACGCTTGCCGCCAGACAGGCTACGCTATG
>CAYVSV010000024.1:0-31320 GCA_964454205.1 uncultured Ruminococcus sp. | reverse complement strand
CCCACACGGATTGACCCGTGCCGTAGCGGTTGTCGAAAAGATGCTTGCAGTCGGCGTCGTTTACGAGCACCATCGGGAATTTCAGCGCCTTTGCCTTATCCATGGCGAGCAGACGGATAATGCCCGTGGTCGTCTCCTCGCATCCGCCGAGAACGTTCGGGATAAGCTCGGGGCGTTCGTTGTGGATAAGGTTCACGAGGTCTCCGCCGTCGTCGATGATGACGTTCGGTCCGCACTCGATGACCTTAGAGATATGCGCGTGATATTCCTCCTCGGTGGAGTTGTACCACGCGAACACGTTCAGACCGTCGTGCACGAGCGCCGCCGCCACGTCGTCCTGGGTGGAAAGCGGATTTGAGCCGGTAACATACATCTCCGCGCCGCCCGCCGCGAGCACCTTGCACAAATACGCCGTTTTTGCTTCCAGATGAACGGACAGCGCGACCTTCAGTCCCTTGAAGGGCTTGTTTTCGGAGAACTCCTTCTCGATACCGTTAAGCAAGGGCATATTGCGCTTTACCCATTCGATCTTGCGCGAGCCGCTTTCCCACAAATTCACATCTCTTATTTCGCTCATTTTTGACTTCTCCTTTTTTATAACTTGTTTTACCGAGTTTTAAATTTATTTCGATATTCTCCCCGCCTGCGGCGGGGAAAACATCGAGCAGACCGTATGTGAGCCTGTTTTCTCCCCGCCTGCGGCGGGGAAAACATCGAGCAGACCGTATGTGAGCCTGTTGTTTTCCCCGCCTGCGGCGGGGAAAATATCGAGCAGACCGTATGTGAGCCTGTTGTTCTCCCCGCCTGCGGCGGGGAAAACATCGAGCAGACCGTATATAAGCCTGTTGTTTCCCCGTCTGCGGCGGGGTGACATCGACTTCTCCGAAAATTCGGGGCTTCGACGCGCAAAGCGCTGCGGTGCGTTTTTACAGTATCCTCGCCAACAGTCCGCACGCGATCTCGGGTTCCGTGCCGTCCGCCTCTTTCAGGTGGAGTATGACGGGTCTGCCCGCTATCTGCGTGGAGCGCAATTTGTCAAGGTAGACCTGCGCCGAGGCTTTCCCGTTCGCGTCCGACATAAGGTTCGGCATAATAAGTATCTTGTCGCCGTGGATTTCGCACACCACGCCCTCGTGAACGTGAAACGCGAACTCGCTCGACTTCGGAAGTCCCTCGACTTCTCCCTGCATATACACGCCGTTCGGCAGGTCGTAAAAATAGACTGTGCCGTTAAGCGCGGAGTAGCCGTCCTTTCCCTTCAGCTCCGCTTTTAAGACGGGGCGCTCCTGCTCTATAAACGAATATTTTGTAACGTTCTGCATAAAAGATCACCTCGTGACATTATATGCAAGACGCCTGTTTTCTATGTCTGCGCCGAAAGCTTGTTCAGAAGCCTTTCGAGCTCCTCTTCGAGCGCGCCGTAAAACAGCGTGAAAAGTATATCGCAGCTCCCGAGCAGGAACATATTCCTGTTGCTTACGGAAGCAAGCGCCGGGACATAGCCGTATATGTAGCTCTTGTACCATTCCGCGTCGTAAGCGGGGACGGGCTTTCCGAGCTTTACCATTCGGCGTATATCCTCGAAATCATCGGCTATGATGTTTTCGAAATTTCCTGCGCCTTTGGATATCACCGTATCGTAGACCGCCTTTATCTGCTTGTCGTTAAGCTGACCCGCGGGGGTTTTTACCTCCTTCAGCTCCGGCAGTCTCACCGCGAACGAATACACCATAAGCGACAGCACGCGCTCGTATTCCGGGGAGTTCATCTCCTTGCAGCGCTCTTTGTCTAGCTTTATCCCCGTGTTGTAGAGGGCGGTGGTGTCTGTGATGTTTTTGAGCGTTATTTTGAATATGTCCTTGACGTTGATGTTGTAAAAATCCTTATCCGCCACCATGTAGATATATTTCACGGCGTTGAACAAAGAAACGCCCGCCTTGACTATCGTGTCGGAAATAAGGGTATACGCGGTGCGTTCGCTTACAAATTCCATTTTTTCTCATTCCTCCCATACAAAGCGCTATATACATTATACTATATCCGCTTGCTTTTTTCAAGTGCTTTTTGCGATTTTATTGCTCCGCTCGTCAAATGTTTCGGCTTCGCTGTCCCTCTCCCGCCTAAAGCGGGAAGAACCGCGTAAATAAAAAGCATATATATTTCTTACGGCGTTTTGTGGAAATCAACAAAATTATAAAATCCCTCTTGACATATTTTGGGTCAGGTTGTATAATATGTAAGGGTATATACTGCTCCGTAATTTTGCGCTTGAGGTGGTGCGTTATGAATATCGAGAATTTGAAGATTACAGACATTATAAAGGAAGCGGAACTGAATTCTCTTAAAGAAATGTTCTCTACGGCAACGGGAATGGCTGTCGCGGTGCTGAACAAAGACGAGAACTTCACGGGTTCGGCGCATTGGTGCAGCGAAACTAAGTTTTGCGCCGATTGTGTGAAGAAGTCCGCCAAAGGAGCGGAGCACTGCAAAAAATTCACGCAGAAGTTGATCGATGATGTAAAGAGCGCCGGCAGAACGGTCGTATATGTATGTAACACCGGCGCGGCGGAGTTCGCCGCCCCTGTCGTGGTGCGCGGCGTTTGTATGGGATATGTTGTCGGCGGGCAGGTGCTTGTAAATAAGCCCGACAGCCGCAAGTGTATGTCGATAGCGCACAGCTTCGGGATAGATGTGGCGGAATTCACGGCGGCGGCAGAGACCGCGCCGGTCTCTACAGAGGCGCGTATAGACGCGGCGGCGGAGCTTTTCGCGCGGATCGTAGCCGGCGAAGCGGAGGGCGGTTATATCCGCGCGGAAACCGCGGAAAGGGGCGAGCTTGCCAGAAACGCGGCAGAGGGCTCCGACAGCGCTTCCTCGGAGGTAACGCGGAGAATAAACAACACTATGCTTTTGGTGAGCGGAGTTGAGAACGCGTGCGAGCGCATAAAGCACGCCGTCGCGAGCTCCGCGAAGGCGGTCGACAACACGGACGCGATCGTCAAGACGATAGAGAACTCCTCCACACAGCTCACTCTTATCGGCTTCAACGCTTCTATCGAGGCGAAAAGAGCCGGTGCGGCGGGCGCGGGCTTCAACGTTATAGCGCAGGAGGTGCGCACTCTCGCCGAGAGAAACACCAAGCAGGCCGTCGAGATCGAAAAAACGCTGAACGGCATAAAGCGCTCTATGGGCGACATCAACAACCAGATACGCAATCTCTACGGCGACATCGAGAAAATATCCGATTCGATGAACGACCTCTCCTATGTGACTTTTGAAGCGGATAAGGCATCGTCGTCAACGGATGAGTGATAAAATTGGTTAAAATGCACAAAAAGCCTCGCATATCGCGGGGCTTTTCATTTTTCCTCTTGATAAATGCTCGGGATTGGTGTATAATGAAAATGGTATGTTATGTTTGATAATTCAATGATTTTTTGTGCTCCCCGCCGCGGACGGGGAATACGGAAAGCAAATCGAAAATATCCGTGTTCTCCGCCGCGGGCGGAGAACACAGAAAACAAGTAACAAATTGGAGAAATATATGTTTGATGGTTTTATAAAAGTCGCGGCGGCAACTCCAAAGATACGCGTCGCGGACTGCGAATACAACGCCGAAGCTGTCGCCGCGCTGATGAACGAGGCGAACGGCAAGGGCGTGAATATACTTGTGTTCCCGGAGCTTTGCGTTACGGGGTATACCTGCCACGACCTGTTTTTTCAGAACACTCTGCTGAACGGCGCGAAGGCGGCTCTTTCGCGGATAGTAAAGGCTTCCGAGGGGTCGGATATGCTTGTCGCGGTTGGGTGTCCGCTGGTAATTGACGCTTTGGGAAAGCTGTACAACTGCGCGGTCGTGCTTCAAAACGGCGAGGTTTTGGGAGCTGTTCCAAAAAAATTCCTTCCGAATTACAACGAGTTTTACGAAATGCGGCAGTTTTCAACGCTTCCCGATAACGATATCTACTATATCGACCTGCTTGGAAAACAGATACCTTTCGGGCTTGATCTGATATTTGAGTGCGAAAATATTCCGGAGTTGAAATTCGGCGTTGAGATATGCGAGGATCTGTGGTCTCCCGAGCCGCCGTCTATCAGGCTGGCGATGGGCGGCGCGACGATAATCGCGAACCTTTCCGCCTCCAACGAAACGATAGGCAAGGACGCTTACCGCCGCGAGCTTGTTGCGGGGCAGTCCGCGCGGCTGTTGTGCGGATACGTCTACGCGAGCGCCGGAGACGGGGAGAGCACGCAGGATCTTGTGTTCGGCGGTCACCGTATGATCGCGGAGAACGGCGCGATGCTTGAGGAAAGCGAGCTGTTCACTACGGGGCTGACGATAAGCGAGATAGACGTTCACAAGATGGCTCTGGAGCGCCGCAGAAACACGTCCTTTCAAAGCGGGATCGACGAGATCCATTTCGGTTATTTTTCAATGAAGCCGCGCGCGGTCTCTCTTACGCGGAAGATTGAGCCTATGCCGTTCGTGCCTTCTGCCGAGGGCGAGAAAGCCAAGCGCTGCCGCGATATTCTCACGATGCAGGCGCACGGGCTCGCGAAGCGCGTTGAGCACACCAACTGCAAGAGCGTCGTTGTGGGGATATCCGGGGGGCTTGACAGCTGTCTTGCGCTTCTTGTCTGCATAGAAGCGATGAAGCTCCTCGGGCGCTCCGCGGGCGACATCATAACGGTAACTATGCCTTGTTTCGGAACGACAAAGCGCACGAAGTCCAACGCCGAAACGCTCTGCAGTATACTCGGCACGGATTTGCGCGTTATAGACATCTCGGACAGCGTGCGCAGTCATTTCAAGGATATCGGGCAGGACGAGAGCGAACACTCCGTCACTTACGAGAACGGGCAGGCTCGCGAGCGCACACAGGTGCTTATGGACATTGCCAACAAGGAGGGCGGAATGGTCATCGGCACGGGCGACCTCTCGGAGCTCGCTCTTGGCTGGGCAACCTACAACGGCGACCACATGAGCATGTACGGCGTGAACAGTTCCGTGCCGAAAACCCTGGTGCGGCACATCGTTTACTTCTACGCGCAGACCTGCGGCAGCGAGGAGCTGAAGCGCGTTCTGCTCGACATCTTCAACACCCCCGTTTCCCCCGAGCTTATCCCGCCGGAAAACGGCGAGATCTCGCAGATAACAGAGGACTTGGTTGGACCCTACGAGCTCCACGACTTCTTTCTTTATAACGGCATACGCTGGGCGTTTCCGCCGAAGAAGGTGTACCGTCTCGCGAAAGCGGCGTTTGAGGGGAGCTTCGACAGCGAAACTATCCTGAAATGGCTTAAGACCTTCTATCGGCGTTTTTTCTCGCAGCAGTTCAAGCGTAGCTGTCTGCCCGACGGCGTGAAGGTCGGCTCGGTGACGCTCTCGCCGCGCGGAGACTGGCGTATGCCCTCCGACGCGCAGGCGGCGCTCTGGCTCAAAGAGCTTGATGAGATAACCGGATAATTCCCATAAACTTACCATACGGGAGCGAACAATGAACAAATCATTAGAACGAAAGCTGCTGCACTTTTACACCGACGGCAGCATATACGAGGATTTCGCGGAGGCGCGGACGGAAAAGACCGTTAAGCTTCGCCGTGTTATCCGCGTTTGCTTTTACGCGCATTGTGCGGCGGCGCTTATCGCTGTGGCGCTCGCGGTGGTTTTTCGGGCGGGCGCTGTCGGGATAGCCGCCGTGGCGGTCTGCGAGACGCTGCTTGCGGGAATGGCGTTTATGGCTGTCGGTGATATGACGCTTATGAAAACGCTGCTTTACTGCGGAGACATCGTGTTCGCGGCGGCTATGTTCGTAACCGGTGCGTTCGGCGGGAACAAAACTCCCTTTTTTGCGATCGGGGCGCTCTCGGCGGTTATGGCGTTACCCGCTCTGGCAGCGTTCTTCGCGGCTTACTGCAAGGCGTTTCTCGAAAACTTCTCGCCGCTTTCTTTGCGTAGGGAGCATTACACGCTCCTGCCGAATTTCGGCTCGGAGCTGCCTTACGACGACATTCCCGATATGCCCGAGGATATGCCGGCGATAGTTCCGCCGAAGCGTTCCGAGTTTATGGACCTTGCCGATAAGCTCCGCGAGATACTCTGTTCCCCGAAAAAGGAGGAGAAAGTTATCTCCGAAACGGTAAAGAACGCCGAAAACGATACGCCGGAAACGGAGGTGCTGCAATGAAGCTTCTGCTTATTGACGGAAACAGCATAATGAACCGAGCTTTTTACGGGATACGTCTGCTTACAAGTCCGAAGGGCGTGCCGACAAACGCGCTCACGGGGTTTATGAACATCTATATGAAGCTCATAAAGGAGGAAAAGCCGGAGCGTATCGCCGCGGCGTTTGATATGAAAGCTCCCACGTTCCGTCACAAGATGTACGCGGAGTATAAGGGAACGCGCCACGCTATGCCCGAAGAGCTCGTGGTTCAGATGCCGATAATCAAGGATATTTTGCGCGCGTTGGGAGTTGCCGTTGTTGAACAGGAGGGGTATGAAGCCGATGACATCATCGGAACGCTCTCGCGCGCGGCTTTCGAGCAGGGCGCGGACTGCGTTATTATGACGGGAGATCGCGACAGCTTTCAGCTTGTGAACGAAAAGGTCACAGTTCGGCTTGCCTCCAATAAGGAGGACGTGTTCTACACACCGGAAAAGATATACGAGGTCTACGGAGTTACGCCGCGCGAGATGCTGGAGGTTAAAGCGCTTATGGGCGACAGCTCCGACAATATCCCGGGAGTTGCCGGAATTGGCGAGAAAACCGCGCTCGGGCTCATTCAGAAGTACCATAACATAGAGTATATTTTCGGCAATTTGCCGCAGCTTGACGTTACAAAGGGCGTTCGCGCGAAGCTCGAAAACGGCAGGGAAAGCGCGGAGCTTTCGCGGACGTTGGGAGAGATATGCCTCACCGCTCCGGTCTCGGAGGACCTCGGTGATTACGAGGTAAAGGGCGGAGACCGCGCGGCTGTTGTGGGTATCTTGCAGGAGCTTGGAATGAGCTCCGCGATAAAGAAGCTCGGGCTCGATGGAGTTGAGGGTAAGAAAACCGAGATAAAAGCCCCCGAAAAATCCGAGACCGCGCCGAAGTCCAACATCAAAGCGGACGAAACGCCTTACGATGAAAATGCGCTGAACGTTCTCGTTTTGGACGGCGATATATCGGTATTCCGCGGAAATTCGCCCGCCGCAGAGGACGTTAAAGCGCTGCTTGAAAGCGGCGAGCCCATTCACGCGGACAACGCGAAGGCTCTCTATTCCGAGTGTATAAAAAGAGGGATAGAGCTGAAAAACATCACGTTTGATATGACGTTGGCGGCGTATCTCCTGGACGTTAATTCTTCGAGCTACGATATGGAGCGGCTTTGCGGACAGTATTCGGTAACGTTCGATAAAAACGCGCCGATAAACGCGCTTGTCCCGCTCAATAAAGCGCTTTACGAGGAAATATGCGCGCAGGGTATGCTGAAAGTCCTGCGCGAGATAGAGATACCGCTTGCCGAGGTGCTCGCTTCTATGGAGCATGAGGGCATTGCGCTCGACAGCGAGGGGCTGGTGAAATTCGGCGAGGAGATCCTCCCGAAGATCGCGGAGCTCGAAAAGACCGTGCACGGTATCGCGGGGCACGAATTCAACATAGGAAGTCCGAAGCAGCTTTCCGTTGTGCTGTTCGAGGAGCTGAAGCTCCCCGCGGGGAAAAAGCGCAAAACGGGCTATTCCACCGATTCCGAAACTCTTGAGGAGCTTCTTGACAAAAGCTCGATAATACAGCCGATACTCGAATACCGCAAGCTCACTAAGCTCTACAACACCTATGTAAAAGGGCTTCAAAGCGCCGTTTCCGAGGACGGCAGAATGTACACCACCTTCAAGCAGACCGAAACGCGCACGGGCAGGATAAGCTCCGCCGAGCCGAATATCCAGAATATCCCCGTGAGAACGGAGCTTGGGCGGAATTTCCGCAAATTCCTGATAGCCGGTGAGGGAAAAGTGCTTTGCGACGCGGATTACAGCCAGATAGAGCTCCGCGTGCTCGCCTCGCTTTCAAAGGACAAGGTGATGATAGAGACGTTCCGCGAGGGTCGCGATATTCACGCCGAGACCGCCGAGAGCGTATTCCGCAAAACGGCTGGTCAGTCGCAAGCCGACCTGCGCCGCAAGGCGAAGGCGGTGAATTTCGGTATCGTGTACGGCATCGGGGCGTTTTCGCTCGCGAAGGACATCGGCACGACGGTCGCGGACGCGAAAAGCTACATCGAGGATTATCTCACCCATTTTTCGGGTGTAAAGCGGTATATGGATACCAACACGCGTTCCGCCGAGACGGACGGTTTTGCGGTGACGATGTTCGGGCGGAGGCGCTTTATCGCGGAGATACTTTCATCTAACAAGAACGTCAAGGCGCTCGGAAAGCGTATCGCGATGAACACTCCCATACAGGGCACGGCGGCGGATATTATAAAGATAGCGATGATACGCGTTTACAGGCGGCTCAAAAAGGAGCTCCCCGAGGCGAAGCTCATTTTGCAGGTTCACGACGAGCTTATCGTGGAAGCGCCCGAAGCCGTTTCGGAAAAAGCTCTGCAGATCCTCAAAGAGGAAATGCAAAGCGCCGTGGAGCTTGACGTGCCGCTCTTGGTCGACGCGAAAAGCGGGAAGAGCTGGTATGAAACGCACTGAAAAATTGTATAAATACGAGACCCATTTGCATACTTCCGAAGCCAGCTCCTGCGCCTCAACCCCCGCAGCGGAAATGGTGCGGGCGCACAAGGCGGCGGGCTATGACGGCATTTTTGTGACCGATCATTTCTTCAATTCCAGCACGACCGTTCCGAAAGACCTGCCTTGGGAGCAGCGTATCGATCTGTACTGCAAGGGCTACGAGAACGCCTTCGCGGAGGGCGCGAAAGTCGGGCTTGACGTGTTTTTCGGCGTGGAGTGGACGGTCTGCGGAATGGATTTTCTTATCTATAACAAGGATAAGCAATGGCTCAAAGAAAACGAGCGGCTGCTTATGGAAGCGGACGAGCGCGAGCTCTTTAAAGAGGTTCGGGAAACGGGCGGATTTATCGTTCACGCGCACCCCTTTCGCGAGGCGCGCTACATACCGCATTTCAGCCTGTATCCATATCATGTGGACGCTGTTGAGGTCATCAACTGCCGAAACAGCGACCCGTTGTTCGGCGGAAAAAACGAGCCGAACGAGCGCGCGAAGGCATACGCCAAGATGTTCGGGCTGCCCGAAACGAGCGGTTCCGATACGCACAGCGCCGGGCATATCGTAAACGGCGGCGTTTTGACGCCCGAGCGAATAACCGAGCCCGCGGATTATTTGCGGCAGATAAAGAACGGCTCCATCTTGCTGCTTGAAGGAGAATTCGATAAATGAACGGTATTTTCGCACTTGCCAAGCGCGATAACAATCCCCGCCGCGAGCATCTTATAATCAACAGATCCCAATCGAAGCACTACCCCTCCGACCCGCGCGAGACCGCGAGGCTCTGCGCCGAAATGGGCGATGAAATGGCAAAGCTCTGTCCGAAGGGGAAATGCCTTGCCGTCGCTTTCGCGGAGACGGCTGTCGGGATAGGCGCTTTGGCGGCTTCCGTTCTCGGGGAGCGGTGCTTTCTGATAAGCACGACGCGCGAGGAGCTGCCGGAATATTGCGGTTTTTTCACGTTTGAGGAAACGCATAGCCACGCCCCCCTTCACAAGCTCTGCAAGCGGAGCGGATTTGGGCTTGAAGGTTTTGAGCATATCTTTATTATAGACGACGAGCTGACGACGGGCAACACCGTAAAGGCTCTCGCGGAGAAGCTCCGAGAGGAGACCTCCGCCACGATAACGGCTCACGCGTTTCTCGCGAGCGCGGAAAGCGTTTCGGCTCTTCGCGATGTCGGGATCGGGGTCTGCGCGAGGTACACTTACGATAAAATAGACGGCTTGGAATTTCCGGAAAAATTTTCCGAGGACGAAGCGGAACGCGAAAGAACTCCCGACAAAACAGTCGATCTGAACTCGCTTTACGATATTCGTTTGGGTGTTGACAACAAAAAATATTTCGACGAGTGCGAACGCCTCTGCGCGGCGGTTTTTGAAAATCTGCAAGGAGCTCTTTCGGGCGTTGAAAGCGTTGAGATAATCGGCACGGAGGAATTTTGCCTGCCGCCGATAATTCTGGGAAATATGCTCGCGGAAAAGGGATTGGAGGTCCGCGTTCACGGCGTTACGAGAAGCCCCGTTCTCCCCTCGGACGATGAGGGTTATCCGATAAAAAAGCGCTCCGTTCTGAAAAGTCTGTACGACCCCGCGCGGACGGTGTATCTGTACAATTCCGAGAAATGCGGGCTCACGATAGTTATGACGGACGCGGAAAACATCGGCGCTTCGGAAATGTCGAAGCTTTGCGGAGCTTGCGGCGGCGACAAGATATGGGTCGTGCACTGGCGCGGACAGAATATGCGCACCTCGCTCAAACCCGAGGACTGCAAGCTGCTGCTAAAGGACGTCACCGGGAAAATTTCCCCGATGAACGCCGAGGAACGCGCGAAGCGTCTGCATAACGGAGTGCATTATTGCGAGCTTCTCCCCGAGGAATACGAGCCGAGCGCGGAATATATTAGTCTTTACGAAAGAGGTCTCAAAGCATGGGGCGGACAGACCGCGCAGGCGGTGCGCTCCGTTGCGGAGCAGATACTCCGCGAAAAGGGGCGCGATGTTGCTATAGTCTCGCTCGCGAGGGCGGGCACGCCGATAGGGGTGCTGATAAAGCGATATTTAAAGCGCTTTCACAATATCTCCGCGGCGCATTATTCCGTTTCGATAATCAGAGGACGCGGGATAGACAAGGCGGCGCTTGAATACATTTTAGCGCGGCATTCCGCGGAAAAGCTGCAATTCGTCGACGGCTGGACGGGAAAGGGCGCGATAACGCGGCAGCTTGCCGAGGCGCTTTCCGATTTCCCGGGGATAGATATCCGCCCCGCCGTTCTCGCCGATCCCGCGTCCGTATGTGAGATCTGCGGCACGCGCGAGGATGTGTTTATTCCGTGCTCTTGCCTTAACAGCGTCATTTCGGGGCTGTTTTCTCGGACGGTTCTGCGGGATGACATCATATCCGAGGGTGATTTTCACGGCGCGGTGTATTTCGGGGAGCTTAAAGAGCACGACAGGACCTACGAGTTCATAACCGCGATTGAAAACGAGATGGCACGCGAGCTTGAAAGCCTGCCGCCGTACACTACCGAAGAGCTTTCCGCTCCCGACGGAGAGGGCTTGGAGGAAACGCGGCGCATTGCGCGGGAATTCGTCGTTTCGGACTTGAATTTAGTGAAGCCGAGCATAGGCGAGGCAACGCGCGTGCTTTTGCGAAGAACGCCCGAGATAATACTTCTGCGAGATATAAACAGTCCCCTAACGCTCCACTTGGCGGAGCTCGCGCGCGAGAAAAACGTTCCCGTGCGCGAATATCCGCTCAAGTGCTATCGGGCTGTGGGAATAATAAAGAATTAGAGAGGATTTCATTATGACAGCATTTTCAAAGGCGGACATTCTGCTGCCTAAGCTCAGCGCCGAAGAAATGGGGAAATGGTCTGTGGTGGCTTGCGATCAATACACCGGCGAGCCCGAATACTGGATACAGACCGCCGATATAGTCGGTTCCGCGCCCTCCGCGCTTGAGCTGATACTTCCCGAGGTGTATCTCGAGCAGCCCGGCTGCGATAAACGGATAGAGCGCGTGAACGCGGCGATGAGGGAGTATCTGGAAAAGGATATTTTCGCGGAGTATAAGGATTGCTTTGTACTCACAAAGCGCACGCAAGCCGACGGCAGGCTCCGCGCGGGTTTGGTGGGCTGTATCGATCTCGAGATGTACGACTACAACAAGGGCAGCAAGTCGCAGGTGAGAGCGACCGAGGCAACGGTTACATCACGAATACCGCCGCGCGTTAAAATACGCATGAACGCCCCTTTGGAGCTTCCGCACATAATGATACTTATAGACGACCCGAAAAACACCGTTATAGAGCCGCTTCTCGACAAGGAACTGAAGCACGTTTACGATTTCGGGCTTATGCAGAACGGCGGGCATTTGTCGGGCGCGATAGTTGAGGGCGAAAACGCCGAGGGCGTTCTCGCGGCACTGGAAGAGCTCCTGAAGAGAGAAGAGGAGCTAAGGCGCTGGGAAGGCTTGGAAAAGGAAGGGGTTCTCCTGTTCGCTATGGGCGACGGAAACCACTCGCTCGCTACCGCGAAGGAGTGCTACGAGCAGAAAAAACGCGCGAACTCCCCGGACGCGGAGCTCGCGAGATACGCGCTCGTTGAGATAGTGAACCTTCACTCTCCCGCGCTGGAGTTTGAGGCTATTCACCGCGTGGTAAATGATGTTGACGTTGACGATCTTGTAAGCAAAATGACGGAGGAACTCGGGCTTGCGGACAACGCCGGGCAGAGCTTCACCGCGATAATCGGCGGCGAGGAGCGCTCTTTCGGGATAACAAAGCCGACTTCAAATCTCACCGTGGGCTCTTTGCAGGCGTTCCTCGATGAATATCTCGCAAAAAACGGCGGGAAGATCGACTACATTCACGGAGAGGACGTTGTGCGTTCTCTGTGCAAAGAGCCGAATACGATAGGCTTTCTGCTGCCGAGTATGAAGAAGGAGGAGCTTTTCCCGACGGTCATCAAGGACGGCGCGTTGCCGCGAAAAACGTTCTCTATGGGTCACGCGAACGACAAGCGCTTCTATTGCGAGGCGCGGAGGATAGTAAAATAACATCGATACGGAGATGATCGTATGTGGTTTGTGTTCGCGCTGCTGTCGGCGTTGTTCGCGGCGCTTACCTCGATATTCGCGAAGGTCGGCATAGAGGAGGTAAATTCAAATCTCGCGACGGCTTTACGCACGGTTGTGGTGGTCGCTATGGCGTGGGGCATGGTGTTTATCACCGGGGCTCAGGACGGTTTGATGAATATTTCCAAAAAGAGCTGGATATTCCTCACACTGTCGGGTATCGCGACGGGCGGATCGTGGCTTTGCTATTACAAAGCTCTGCAAATGGGAAAAGCCTCACAGGTCGTGCCGATAGACAAGCTGAGCGTGGTTTTTACCGTGGTTCTGGCTATGATATTCCTTCACGAAGAAGCGAACGCAAAAACTATCATAGGCTGCGCTCTCATCGCTGCGGGAACTCTTGTGATGGTGCTTTGAGAGCGGCGAGGCTTCCGTGAGATCAACGATTTTGGGAGTGTGATCATGAAATACTTTACTTATAACTTTGAACGGCGCGGAACGTGCTACCACGAGTTCACGCGCGGGAAATGGGACGGCAAAACGTTCTGGGACGACGACAGCCTGTATCTTCGGGACGACTATATGAGCGACTTGAAGCTCTACGAGCTTGTGTTCAAGCCCGCATTCTCGGAGCACGGCAAGACCTTTAACCGCTGGGGCGGGAACGAGGTAACGCGCGAGCTTTGGGACAGTATGCTCTCGCACGCGCTGGACGTCGGCGGCGAGGTGCAGGAGCTGTTCTTCGAGATAACGGCATGGGTCGAAAAAAACTTTTCGGACAGCGATGTGTTTTATATCCTGGGAATTTGAGCGCAGTTCGAAGAAGAGGTGAATTATGGAGCTTAACGGTTTTTTCAAAAGCGTGATCGAACAGGACGCCGCGCCGATCGTTATATGCGATCTCGGGCACACGGTGGTATATATGAACCCCGCGGCGAAGGCGCGCTACAAAAAAGACCTTACGGGAGAGAGCCTTGCGGATTGTCACAACGCGGATTCCAACGAAAAGATACGGCGCGTTGTCGAGTGGTTCAAAGCGGATAAGGCGCACAACAAGGTCTACACCTTCCGCAACGACAAGGAGAACAGGGAAGTTTACATGATAGCCCTGCGCGATGACGGCGGAACGCTCATCGGCTATTATGAAAAGCACGAATACCGTTCAAACGAGACTATGAAAAAATACGATCTATATTAAGGGGGAACCTAAATGAAAACAGTAATAGCATACGAATCAAAGGAACACCAGAGCGTACTTAAGCTGGTAAAGGCTATTGAGGGAAAGTTTGACGTTGCGCTTATCGACGTAACGCAGACGCGCTCGGCAAATCTCGCCGAATACGACCTCATAGGCTTTGCCTCGGAGACGGAGGACGACGCGCTCTACCGCGACATATCGTCCTTTGCGGCGAACTGGATGCCGCGCGACAAGAAGATATTCTTCCTGTACACCTATCCCGTCAGCTCCAAACAGAACTACTGCGAGGAGATAGAGGGCACGGCGCATTTCAAGAACTGCGAGGTAGTCGGAAAGTACGGCTGTCAGGGTTTGGACGGCGCGGGAGGATTTCGTCTGTTCGGCGGCAAGGGCAAGACCCATCCGAACGAGGACGAGATAAACGCCGCTGTGAAATTCTTCGCGGAGATATCGGGTCAGAAGCTGCCGAAGCCCGAAGAAAAGCCCGATACTCTCAAGGATAAAAAGGAAGAGCACAAAATGGACAAGCCCAAAACCGAAAGCTCTAAGCCCGAAAGCAAGGACATCGCCAAGCCCGAAACCAAGGACAAATAAAGAACCGCCCGCGGATATGAACCGCGGGCGGCTTTTATGCTTTTAATCCGGAAGCTCGGTAGGCTGCAATTTTAATTTAATAACGCTCATTTTTTCTTCAATTATCTTTACCGTTTCAACCGCATTTTCTTTTTCAGCAACTTTTTTGATGTCTTTTAACATGGTGTATTCATCAATTAACTTGCCGTCATATTGCTTGTCGGTTTCCCCCATGACATTCACCTCCTTTTGCTCTTTGCTTTATTATACCTCAAAAATCGGTGTTTGTCAATAGTTGAAAGAAACCGACAGCGTGTTACAGTTCGGGGAATATCTCCGCCTTGTTGATGAGCCGCGGGAGCTTATCCTTCCCCGCGCCGTCAACGTCGAAGATATAGGTGCGCGCGAGGTCGTCCTCGGTGCCGTCGTCGTTGTAGCCCGTGCCCGTGAACTTTATCGTTACCGTTTCGGAGGTCACTTCGACTTCCGCGTCGAGCTTTGCCTTGTTGCGGTATTTTCTCGCGATGAACCAACCATACTCGCGGCACGCCTCGGTGGGTTCCAAGTAGCTGTCTATGAGTTTCCCGGGATCCATGCTTCCGTCCCACGACGGAACGTTTATTACATAGCCTTCCGCTCTCAGCTTCTCCAAATCCTCTTTGGCATTGGGATCGTTGTCTCGCCATGCGCTAACCGCGCCTATCTGATACCTCGTCCAATCGGGAACATTTTGGCTGTAAATATACTGCCCGAACATTACCCCTGCAAACAGCAGAACAGCCGCCAGAAGGCACGAAACAACGGTTATTGCGTTTTTAATAACGATTTTCATAATTTACACCTCCACCAGTTCCTTGTTGTGAAGCTCGCCCTCAAAGGGCACCAGCGATGTCGCGAGCTCCACGGCGGTTTCCTCGGAGAAATATCCGAGAAGCTCGAAAATGTAATCTCCGCCGTCCCAGATAAGAGACGATTCCTGTCCATAGAAGTGATCGCGCGTGATGAAATACGCCTGCCTGCCGTTTATCGTAAGCTCCTTGTGTGAGACGTAATTCGCCGCCGAGAACGAGCTCTCGAACGCGTCTTTCGTGTCTTGACAGAGGTTTATTATCCTGTACCCCCACAACTCATCGGTATATTGGTCGTTATCGTCGTAGGCTTTCGGCATAAAGAGCGTCGACATCTTCTTTTTGTCATCGTGGAGACAGGTGCTGCGGAGCGCGATTTTATCGGGGAGCTTGCCGAGCGTGTAAATAGTCTCCAGCGTTTCGGGAGCGCCCTCGGCGTTCGCGTAGGTCACGATATTCGCGGGGAAGCCGTTGTAATAGTACTTGCTGTTGTTCTGCGTGATGGTAAACCCGCTTGACACAGCCCCCGCGAACGTTCCCACGGCGAACGTCGCCAATGCTGCGGCGACCGCCGCGGCTATTTTCAGCACCATGCGCCCCGTCCGCTTTTTGCCCGCGGAGCCCGAGATGAGCTTCTTCATTTCGCGCTCGAATTTCGGCGAAAACTCGTGATCCGCGGCGGTCTCCAAGCGCTCTATGTCATTTTGCACAGAGTTCAGTAGCGCCGTTTTAAGGTTGTCATTCTTCATAATATCCGTCCTCCTTTAAGATCTCAGCCAGCTTTTTCCGCGCTCTTTTTACGCGCGACTTGACGTTTTCGTAAGTGATCCCGAGGAGCTCCGCCGCTTGATGCAGCGACATTTCCTCGTAGACCGTAAGGTACAGAATATCGCGATAATTCGTACTTAACCGTTCGATAGCCCGCTCGAGAGCGTCCACACCCATACTCGAAAAGAACGCCTGCTCAACATCGTTCTCCGAGGAAATATCCTCGGGTATCTCAAGCGGAGCGCTTCGGCGGAGCTTGTTAAAAGATATGTTTCTGGTAATAATAACACAAAAGTTCCGCGTTTGGGGGCAGTCGACCCCGCTTATTTTTTCAAGATTGTCCGAGAGCTTCACAAACGCGTCCTGAACCGCGTCCTCCGCGTCCTGAGCGTTTCCGAGTATCTCATACGCTGCCTTGAACATCAGCCTGCGGTATTTTATGTAAATTTCCTCAAGCGCCGGCATACCCTCACCCCATTCTACTTATAATAACACATGAAAACTTGTTTGGGGGCACTTTTCGCCCAAAAACAGTGAATAAGCGCGAAAAACCGCCCGTGATCTCACGGACGGCTCATAAAATAAAGCTCGCAATGCTTTTGCGGCTGATATTCGGAGAAGTACCTCTCCTCAAGAGGTATCCAGCGTTCGGCGAACTGCGCGGCTTTCTCCGCGCCGTTTCGTTTGAGTATGCGCCGCGCCTGCTCTTCGGACTCAACATCGAGGAATACGCGCAGATCGTAGAACCCGCGCAAATCGGGGTGACAGCTGTACGCACCCTCGATAACGCACACCTCGCCGACGTTCGTTACGGTCAGTTCGGCGAGCTTTCCCGCGTGACAATCATACGCGCGGTGCGTGATTTTCCGTTCGCCTTTTTTCAACGGGAGCAGTATCTCTTCAAGCAGCCTTTCGCGGTCAAGGTTGACGTCCGAGGGGCGCTGTCCGGGGCGCGGAAAATAGTCGTCTAAGTGGAACACGCTCCACCCCGTTTTCTCGAAAAGCTGCTCTGCGAGAGTGGTCTTTCCCGCGGCGCACCTGCCGTCTATCGCGACAAGCAGGGGGGAGCTTTTTGCGGGCAGAGCTCCCGCCGCCGCTGCTATCTTCTCGGTCATATTATCCATAAACATCAGCTCTTTTCGTGCGCGTGCGCGTGGTTCTTAAACGGCACAAGACCTGTTTTGTGCAGCGCGAGCATTATCGCGGGGATAAGCACGAGCTGAACGATTATCCCGGGGATAGCGTCAAGGAACGCTCCCGCGGCGAACGCTTCCCATGTAAATTTGTTTCCGCCCGCCGTAAGGAATATCACCATCGCCGCTCCCCATACTGCGCGCCCCGAGATCATCGCGATCATCATGGAACGGTACAGCGCGATAATGCACTGATGGCGCGAGATCCCGTAAAGAAGTCCCGCTACAAGTCCGTAGGTCATAAGCTCCAGAGACATAGCAACCGCGTTCGGGAACATCACCGGCGCGCTGAATATCGCCGAGCGCATTATCGGCACGATAACCCCCACAGCCGCGCCGTATTTCCATCCGCATATAAGCCCGCAAAGGAACACGGGAATGTGCATGGGCAGAAGCATTTTTCCGAACTGCGGTATCTGTCCCGTAAAAAACGGCAGCACAAAGCCCAACGCCAGAAACATTGCCGCTAAAACCATGGATCTAACGGAAGATTTTTTCATATTTGTTTCTCCTTGAAAATTGTTTTAGTCTATGGAAACGAGCTGATATTCTCTGCTTCCCAAGCCGATCTTGCCAGCGTGTTCAAGCGTGAGCAGACCGTTGCGTTCCTCTATTCTGTGGACTAAGGAAGCGGCGTCGCCGTCCTTCTGCGCGTAAACGAGGTCGATGCACGCCTGATCGAGCGCCACGGGGTCTGTCGAAGCGAGAACTCCCACGTCAGCCATTTCGGGCTCCGCGGGATGACCGTCGCAGTCGCAGTCGATCGAGAGCCTGTTCATCACGTTCACATAAGCGATGCGCTCTCCGAGATAGTCCGCCACGGATTTTCCCGCCTCCGCCATGGACTTTAAAAACGCGTTCTGTTCGCCGTGCCAGGGGTCGGTGCGGCTTGTGCCGCCGCTGTGTATCCAAGCCTTGCCCTCGCTTGAAGCGAGACCTATGGAGATGTTCTTTATCGCTCCGCCGAAGCCTGCCATCATGTGACCCTTAAAGTGCGACAGAACGAGATAAGAATCGTAGTCCTTAAACGCCGCGCCGACATAGTTCTCCGAGAGGACTTCGCCGCCGTTTACGGTAAGCGTCATAGAGCCGTTCTCGTCCTGTATCTGAAAGTCCGCGATATCCGTAAAGCCGTGATCCTTTGCCACTTGATAGTGGTCGGCGGTCTTTATTCGCGAGCCCTCGTAGGCGGTGTTGCACTCAACGATAGTGCCGTTTACGAGCTGCACCAGATCCTCGATGAGCGCGGGGCGAAGATAGTTGGAAGCGGGCGGTTCGCCCGTGGAGAGCTTCACCGCGACTTTTCCGTTCGGCGACCAATTAAGAGCCTTGTAGACGGCTGTAAGTCCTTCGGGGGTGATATTGGTTGTCATATAAACAACGGGCTTTTTTGTTTCCATAAGAACCTCCTTATTTTCGGCGTTTTCCCCGTTTTCGGCGGGGAAAACAATAAAATATCCGCAATTTACATTATATACCATTTCCAAGCGCTTGTCAATATGCAAACTTGACTTTTTCCCCAATAAGATGTATAATGAAGGAAATGCCGAGCAAATGAAATTTTTAAAATCAACGCTTTATTTTATGCGGTTTTCCCCGTCTCCGGCGGGGAAAACCGCCGTTAAAGCAGTATTTTCTTGAAAACACGCGATATTCAAGGAAAGGGGGGCGGCGTGTGAAAAAAAGAGCTTTCGCGCTGTTTTGGGCGATTTTGGAGATTTTTATGATCTCGGGCTGCGGCAGCCGCGAAGAGCGGGGCGAAAACGTCTCCGTTCAGACGCCGTCAACGCCGTGCTTTTCCGCCGTTGTCTCTTCGATGAGCGAGAGCCCTGCTTCCACGCTCTCCGAACCGCCCGAGACAACAGCCCCCGAGATCGGCAACGAGACCTTTCTCGAATACGGCGGGCTCTGCCTCTACGATTTTAAAACGCAGATGTCCCCGGGGCGCGGAAAAGAGGATATTCTCCTTCCAACGGAGGCGTATTACGGTCTTAAAGCCTACACAGCCGGAAGAGACGTTTACATAAAAGCCTACGACAACACGGAAAGCGCCCTCGAAATAACAAGCGCCTTTATCGAGAGAGCGGACGGCGCTGTATATCCCGTTTCGATAACCTATTCTTACGCGAAACTCCCGACCGAGAGCG
Organism: uncultured Ruminococcus sp.; assembly: GCA_964454205.1. GTDB lineage: Bacteria > Bacillota > Clostridia > Oscillospirales > Ruminococcaceae > CAG-115. Next base: position 11,790 of record CAYVSV010000024.1, on the reverse strand, counting down.
AAAACGGTTTGCTGACGATAACCGCGGCGTTCTCCAACGGATCTGACGTGAGCCTTTGCGTATATCTCACCGAAGAGCGCGCGTGGCTCTGCCGCGCCGAAGAGCTCTCTCCCGATGAGCTTTCGGCTTACAAGACCCGCCGCGCCAAGCTAGCGCAAAAGCTGCACGACAGAAACGCCACGCCGAAAACCAGCGCGAGCCTCGAAAACGTGACCTATCCCTGCCCGGAGCTCGGCGAGAATTACAGGTGCGACACCGGGCGCTGGGCGGAGCTTTCATACACGCTCGTAAAGCCCGAGTGGTCGGACGAACGCAAGCTTCTCGCCTTCTTCGACTGGATAACGGAAAACATCGCCTATGACACCTACGGCACGGGGCTTTCTCAATTTTCGCGGGCGGGTCATTTTATGGACTACTCCGGGAAATACAGCGTGTACGAGCTGCGCGCGGGCGTTTGTATGGACTACGCCCATATCCTGCTGATAATGTGCCGCGCGAACGGTATCCCCGCCACAACGATAGGCTCCAAGAGCCGCAACCACATCTGGAACGTCGTTTACATAAACGGCCGTTGGGTGGAGATTGACGTTACTTGCTCCGCGAGATACGAGGTGACCTCGGAGGACGCTTCGGCGCGTTCGCTTTTCGCCAACAGACAGCCCTACGACGGCTTCTGCGACGTTATCTTAAGAAAGAACCCCTACTGCGCCTTTTCCAATGATACCTTCGTGAAATTCTGTTTGCAGGAAAACAGCGATAAGATCTATTGAACTATTTATTAACGCAATACTTAGCGAGCTTGATGTAATCCTCGAGCAAGAGCTCCTCCGCGCGCGCGGAGGGCTTTAAACCGACAGATGAAAGCATTTCCGCGGCTTCGCTCTTCGAGAGCTTCAGCTCCGCCGACAAGGGGTTTACAAGCTGCTTTCTCCGCTGCGAAAATCCCGCGCGTATAATTCTGAACAACGTCCGTTCTTCGTTTTCGGGGAGCGGACGTTCGCTTTTTATATCCAGCCTTATCACGGCGCTGTCGACGTTCGGAGCGGGCATAAAGCTGCCTCTGTTCACCTTGAAGAGAGTTTTCGGCGAGGAGTAGTAGTTCACGGCGTAGGAGATAGCGCCGCATCCGCGCGTTCCGAGCGGCGCGCAGATGCGCTCCGCCGCTTCCTTTTGCACCATCACCGTCATCGCAGAAATCGGAAGGCGGCTTTCGAGCACCTTCATTATAACGGGAGATGTTATGTAGTACGGCAGATTGGCGCACACAACAGTTTCCGCGCCGCCAAATTTTTCCGCTAAAAGCGCTGCGAGGTCTGTTTCCATAACGTCCGCAAAGACAACCTCAACGTTGTCGAACTCCGCGAGCGTTTCCTCAAGAATAGGCTTGAGCCGCCCGTCTATCTCGACGGCTATTACCTTGTAGCACCGAGCCGCGAGCTCTCTTGTAAGAACTCCGACGCCCGTGCCTATCTCGAGAGCGCACACGCCCTTTTTGCAGCCGCCCTGCTCCGCGATGTTCGGGCAGACGGAGGGGTTTATAAGAAAGTTCTGCCCGAGCGATTTTGAGAACGTAAAGCCGCTCTGTTCAAACAGGCGCTTTATCGTCCCGATGTTCGTAAGCTCCATCAATACCCCTCGTTCATATCGAGACTTGTATCGTTCTTTACCCAGTCCCCGACCTCAAACACGGTGTATTCCGAGGGGGAATTCCGCACGACGACCTTGCCGATACCCGCGTTTATGATAAGTCTTTTGCACATGGAGCACGGCTCAACGCCGCCGTCGAGCTCTCCCGACTTTCCGTCAAGACACGCGAGATAGAGCGAAGCTCCTATCATCATCGTCCTCGGCGCGGAGATTATGCAGTTCGCCTCCGCGTGCACCGAACGGCACAGCTCATACCGCTGCCCCTTAGGTACCCCGAGCCTTTCGCGCATACACTCCGCTAAGTCCGTGCAGTTGACTCTGCCGCGCGGAGCGCCGTTGTAGCCCGTCGCGATTATCTCGTCGTTGTTCACGATGATAGCTCCGAAGCGGCGCCGCAGGCAGGTGCTCCGCTCGGCGACTGTCTGCGCGATGTCGAGGTAGTAATTGATTTTATCCACACGTTTTGAAAGTTCCATACCGTTCTCCTTTTTACCGAATTATTACCTATATTGTAGCATATAACTCCCAAAAAGTCAAGAAAAAGTCTCATATACTACAACGCCCTTTGACAGACTTTTCGTCCCTTTTGTGGTATCATACTTTTATGCCATTGATGTTCCGAACAAATATTCCATATTGTAAGCTTATTTTCGGCGTTTCCCACGCCGGAGGCGGAGAAAACGCCGAAAATCTTGGAAACGTTTAATGGATCATCAATAAAAGGAAGGAAGTTGAAAAAAAATGACGGAAAAGGCGGCGGTTTTAAAACGTCGGACAAGCCTTAAAGAGCTGAAGGGCGGTATCTTTTTGTGCGTGCTGGCGTTTCTTATGGAGCTTGGGAGCTCCGTGTTTTCGGCGGCTCCGTGCGCGGCGGCGCTGGCGGCGGGGCTTGACAGTGGAACTATCTTGTGGGCGATGGCAGGAGGCGTGCTTGGTTCGCTGATGCGCGGGTTCCCTGCGGGTCTTTCGGGATTGGGAGCAGTCGGGATCGTGTTTACGGCGCGGCTTATCCCCGATCTCGGCAATGCGAAACTCCGCGCGGCGGTGCGGGCGTTTTCGGCGGTTGTGGCGGTATTCTTTTCGAGAGTATCGGAAGCCGCGAACGCCTCGGAGCTGCTGCTTGTGATAGTCGCGGCGGTGAGCTCCGGCGTGTTTGCGTTGTGCGTGGAGTTCCTCTCCGAAAGACCGAAGGGCGAGCGCGCTTCGATACTCGCGGCGGCGAGCTCCCCGAAAACGGCGGCGCTTGCGTTTGTCGTATGGACGGCGGTGTTTATGCCGCTGGGGGCTCTGGACTACACTTATATAAATATAGGCAGGGCGATAATGGGGTTCGCGGCGCTGGCGCTCTCGGCGAGGAGAAGCGTTTCGGAGGCTTCCGCCGCTGTTATGGCGGCGCTTTGCGGGCTGTGTTTGTCGTCCTCGGGAGAGGGAACGGCGGCGGGAGCGGCTGTACTGGCAGTCTCGGCTATGGCGAGCTTTGTGTTTACGAACCGCGGAAGACTTATCAGAGCGGCGGGATATGTGTTTTTCGGAGCGGTTGGGATGCTTGTTTCGGGCGTGGACGAGGGCGGTTTCCGCATACTTATTGAGGCGGCTGTTTCGGGAGCGCTGTTCGCGGTTCTTCCGTCGGTCGGGGTATGCGCTCCCGAAAGCGTATTTTCCGACAGACGTGCCGCTTCTATGATACGCGAGCGGCTCAACTTTGCCGCGGACGCTATCGCGGGCGTTGGCGAAGGCATTTCGGCAGCCGCCGAGGTGCTTGACCGAAAGTATTCTCCGAACGTCAACGATCTTGCCGACAAAGCCGCGGATCGCGTGTGCCGTTCCTGCCCGAATTCCATGGTCTGTTGGGGCGGAAAGTACGAGCTGTTCCGCGGTGAATTCGCCCGGCTTATCGGAGAGCTCCGCGCGGGCGGCGAGCTGACGGAGTTCTCACTTTCCAACGACTGCGCCGAGATATGCGTTGACAGAACGGGTGTTATAAAGGCAATAAACACCGAATATTCGCGTTTTCTTTCGGCAATGGCGGACGAGCGCCGCGTAAGCGAGCTTAGGCGCGTCTACACAGACCAATTGAGCGGCGTACAAGATATTCTGCGCGACATGGGGACTCTGAACACGCAGCTGCTTACCGCCGATCGTTCGGTTGAGGAACGCGCCGAAAAGCTCCTTCGGGAAAACGGCGTGGAAAAGCCCCGAGCGTTCGTTACAAGGGATAAGCGCGGCAAGCTCCGCTTTGAGGCGTATGGCGCGACGGAGCCGCGCGTTACGCGGGAATATCTGGGGACGCTCCTTTCGGGCGTTATCGGCAGGGAGCTTGAGCTTCCGGAGATAGGCGGCTCAAACGAGCGTATCAGGATAACCGCCTCCGAACGCACGCGGCTTTCCGCGAAGGTGGGCGCGTATCAGCTCAGCCGCGGCGGAAACCGCGTTTGCGGCGACTGCTACGACTGTTTCACGGGTGCAGACGGCGCTCTGTACATAATCCTGTCCGACGGAATGGGCACGGGCAGCCGCGCGAGAGTAGACGCGACAATGGCGTGTTCCGTTATGGCTAAGCTCTTAAAGAGCGGCATAACGCTCAATGCCGCCCTCGAGACCGTGAACACCGTGCTTATGGTAAAAAGCGCGGACGAGAGCTTCGCCACGCTCGACATCTGCAAGATAGACCTCAACAGCGGCGAGTGTGCGGTCTACAAAGCGGGCGCGGCGACGACCTACATAAAATCCGACGACAGGCTCGTGCGCGCGTCTCTGTCCTCGCCGCCCGCCGGCACCGGAGGGAAGCTGACCGTGCCCGCGCAGAAATTTGTTGTGCGCCGCGGCGACATCATAATTATGATGTCGGACGGCGCGGCGCCCGATGAACAGTGGCTCTCGCGCGAGCTTTCCCGATCCTCCGAGCCCTCCGAGCTTTCCGAGCGCATCGCGAAAGCCTCCCGAGCCTCCGAGAACGGCAGAGACGACGACATCAGCGTTATCTCCGTTTTGGTGGGCAGCTAGCTTTCGGCGCGAACGCGAGGGGCGTTTTTTCACGCGCCTCGCGTTGCCGATGACCCGACCCGAGAAACCGCTCTTTTGATGAATTGAGTTACCTAATTTTAACCTTAGAGCCTGTTCAGAATCTATCCGCACACGTCTTTTCGGCAAATTTTGCCGAAAATTTCGTCAAAACTCCTTGGAGTACATACAGTATTCCTGCGTCGTTTTTCCTCATTCTCGGCAAAATTATGCGCGAAAATCCGCGCACATCGAGATCCTGAACAGGCTCAAAACACAGGAAAATTGTCGAAAATAACGCCAATGTAAACGTTTTCTTGCAAGTTACACGATTTTTGCTGTGAAAAATTAACAAATTTACGAAATAAAAATGTGAAGAAATCATAAAATATTAACAAACCTCTTGCAAAATTTTGACAAGTATGATACAATAGTAATAACAAAAACACGAAAAGCCGACAAATGTTTGGTGAAAATCATCAAAAACTCCGTGACGTGTTTTTACAATATCATTGTCAACAGTAATGTGGGAGGTATTTTAAATGGCAATCACTGTTCCCGAAAAATACAGCGTGCCGCTCCATCTGTTCCATCAGGGGGAAAACGCGCACGCGTATGACTTTTTCGGATCGCATAAGGATACCGTGGACGGTAAAAGCGGCGTGATTTTCAGATGTTGGGCGCCGCACGCCAGATCGGTAAGCGTGGTGGGCGATTTTGACCATTGGGACAGAATGCAGCACTGCATGAAAAAGATCAGCGACGGAGGAATATGGGAGCTGTTCATTCCGGGGATAAAGCAGTACGATACCTATAAGTACAGCATCGAAACTCCGGACGGCATGATAAAGCTGAAAGCCGACCCCTACGGCTACCACATGGAGCTCCGCCCGAATACCGCTACCAAGTTTTACGATCTGGACGGATACAATTGGGGAGATAAGGAATACGTCGATAAGCTTTCTAAGACCAACGTCTATGAAAGTCCCATAAATATCTACGAGGTGAACGCGGGTTCGTGGAAGCATTACGGCGAAAACCTGCTGAGCTATGAGATGCTTGCGGACGAACTCATTCCCTATGTTAAAGAAATGGGTTACACCCACATCGAGTTTATGCCGTTGGGCGAGTATCCGTTCGACGGGTCGTGGGGCTATCAGCAGATAGGCTATTTCGCGCCGACCTCGCGCTTCGGCACTCCGCACGATTTTATGAAGCTTGTGGACAGATGCCACCAAGCCGGTATAGGCGTTATTATGGACTGGGTGCCCGCGCATTTCCCGAAGGACGCGGCGGGCTTGTACGAGTGGGACGGCGCAAGCTGTTACGAGTACGAAGACCCGTTCAGGCGCGAGCATAAGAGCTGGGGCACTCACATTTTCAACTGGGGTCTCCCCGAGGTGCAGAGCTACCTTGTTTCCAACGCCAACTATTGGATAGAGAAGTACCACATAGACGGTCTGCGAGTTGACGCAGTCGCTTCCATGCTCTACCTCGATTACGACAGACGCGACGGCGAGTGGCGTCCGAACAACAAGGGCGGCAAAGAGAACCTCGAGGCGATAGCTTTCCTGCAAAAGCTGAACGCCGCGGTATTTAAGGAGCACCCGAATATCCTTATGATAGCCGAGGAAAGCACCGCGTGGCCTATGGTAACAAAGCCCGCGGACATCGGCGGACTGGGCTTCAACTTCAAGTGGAATATGGGCTGGATGAACGATATGCTCCGCTATATGAGCATGGATCCGCTCGGCAGACCGTATAATCATAACCTTGTAACGTTCTCGTTCCACTATGCGTTTTCAGAGAATTTCGTGCTCCCGATAAGCCACGACGAGGTGGTCTACGGCAAGTGCTCGATGCTTGATAAGATGGGCGGTCCGAGAGAGTACAGGTTCAATTCCATGAAAACATTCCTCGGATATATGATGGCGCACCCTGGCAAAAAGCTGATGTTTATGGGACAGGAGTTCGCACAGTATAAGGAATGGAACTTCCAGACTCAGCTCGATTGGGAAGTGCTGGAGTTTGACGCTCACTATAAATATCACCGCTATGTAAAAGCGATAAACAAGTTCTATAAAGAGACCCCCGCGCTTTGGGAGTGTGATACAAGCTGGGAGGGCTTCCATTGGATATCCGCGGAGGACAATCAGAACTCCGTTATAGCGTTCAGGCGTATCGCGAAGAACAAGGACGAGATAATCGTTGTGTGCAACTTCCAGCCTGTGCGCCACGAGATATACGAGATAGGCGTTCCCTATTTCGCGGATTATGAGGAGATATTCACCTCCGAAGCCGTTGAGTTCGGCGGAAGCGGCATAACGAACGGAACGGTCACCGCGAAGAAAGAGCCCATGCACGACGAGCAGTATCGTATCTCGCTGGATATCCCGCCGATGTCGGCGATATTCTTAAAGCCGAAAAACATCCGCGATCCTCACGAGGAGGAGCTCGAGGAAACCGGGGAAGCGCCAGTAAAGGAAGCAGCGGCGGAAGCTCCCTCAGTTGAAACTCCGGTCGTTGAAACTCCCGTAACGAGCGCACCCGAAGTTACCGCAACGAGCGAGCCGGAAGTCGCAGCAGCGGAGCCGCCGAAGCCCGCTCCCGAGGCAGCTCCAAAGCCAGCGCCGAGCGCTCCTGTTCAGAACAACGGGAACAGAAACAAGCGTAAGGGCAAGCGTAAAAGATGATCTCATCTCCAACACGGACGGAATAAAGTCTCTTCCCTTCAGCCCCGCTTTCCCCGCGGGGCAGGGAGAGACGAAAATGTTGATTTTGCAATCAATTAAGGAGGAAAAGATATGAACCACATTAAAAAAGAGTGCGTTGCGATGTTGCTGGCGGGCGGTCAGGGAAGCCGTCTGTACGCGCTGACGCAGGATATGGCAAAGCCCGCCGTTCCCTACGGCGGTAAGTACCGTATCATTGATTTCCCGCTGTCGAATTGCGTAAACTCGGGTATTGACACGGTGGGCGTTCTCACGCAATATCAGCCCATGGTGCTCAACGAGTATATAGGCAACGGACAGCCCTGGGGTCTTGACAGAGCGCACGGCGGCGTGCATGTTCTCCCGCCCTACGAGACCGCCAGCGGAAAGAGCTGGTACTCCGGCACGGCGAATGCCATCTACCAGAACATCAGCTTTATCGACCGCTACAATCCCGAATATGTGGCGGTTCTCTCGGGAGACCACATCTATAAAATGAATTACGGGAAAATGCTCGAATTCCACAAGGAAAAGCAGGCGGACGCGACTATCGCGGTTCTTGAGGTTCCGTGGGAGGAGGCTTCCAGATTCGGCGTTATGAGCGTAGACGAGAATGACACGATCTACGAGTTCGCGGAGAAGCCCGCCGAGCCCAAATCCAACCTTATCTCCATGGGCGTTTATGTGTTTACATGGTCTAAGCTCCGCAAGTATCTTATTGATAATGAAAATGACGAGGGCGCTACCAAGGACTTCGGTAAGAATATTATCCCCGCGATGATGGAAAACAAGGAGAAAATGGTCGCTTACCACTTCGACGGCTATTGGAAGGACGTCGGAACGATCGACAGTCTTTGGGAAGCGAATATGGACGTGCTCGATCCGAAGGTACCGCTCGACCTGCTCGACAACAGCTGGAAGATATACTCCAGAAACCCCGTTATGCCTCCGCACTACGCGGGTCCTCAGTCCCGTATCGAAAACTCCATGATAGCCGAGGGCTGCGAGATAAACGGTATGATCGACTTCTCCGTTTTGTTCGCGGGAGTTACCGTTGAAGAGGGCGCTATTATCCGCGATTCTATCATAATGCCGAACACCGTTATAAAGAAGGGCGCTGTTATCGAATACGCTATCGTCGGCGAGGACTGCGTTATCGGCGAGGGCGCGCATATCGGCGAACGTCCCGAGCTTATTGAGGACAAATCCCAGTGGGGCGTCGCGGTCATCGGACATCGCGTGAATGTTTCGGATAAAGCCGTAGCTCCGCCCAAGGCTATGATTTCTAAGGATATATGATATAGGAGGACGTTTGATATGGCAAGTATGGCTAAAGTTCTGGGGCTGATTTTTGCTAATATGCACGAGCAGACCCTTCCCGAATTGACTAAGGCGAGAGCGATGGCAAGCGTTCCGTTCGGAAGCAAGTACCGTTTGGTTGACTTTCCGCTGTCCGGTATGGTGAATTCGGGTATTACGCAAGTCGGCATAATCACCAAGCAGAATTATTATTCTTTGATGAACCACCTTGGAATGGGTTCGGAGTGGGATCTTGCCCGCAAAACGGGCGGTCTGCACATTCTCCCGCCTTACGGCAGAGAGGGCGCGGGTATGTACCGCGGCAGACTTGAGGCTCTCGCGGGGGCTGCGGAGTTCATTCACGAAAGCAACGCGGAGTATGTTGTAATGACGGACAGCAACGTCATCGCGAATATGGATATGCGCCCTATCGTTGACTTCCACGAGAAGAACGAGGCGGACATCACCTGCGTTTACGGCAAAGTTGCTTACTCCACCGAGCGCGCTATGATGCAGACCATTCTCTGCGTTGACGAAAACAAGACCGTTTACGATGTTCTTGCAAGACCCGCTATCAGCGGCGAGATGAACGTTGCGCTCAACATCTACGTTATGAAGCGCAAGTTCCTGGAGGATATCATTCGCGAGAGCGAGTGCAGAAGCCTTTACAGCTTTGAGACCGACATTCTCCAGCACCGTCTGCACAACTACAAAGTTCTCGGTTACAAGTACGACAAGTATTTCGAGATAATCGATTCGATGAAGACATACTACAAGGCGACAATGGATATGAAGAACCGCGACATCTCGCGCGAGGTATTCTCGCTCGATACGCCCATCTACACAAAGGTTCGCGACATTGCTCCCGCGAAGTACTGCATCGACTGCACCGTTAAGTCCTCGTTGGTTGCCGACGGCTGCATAATCGAGGGCACGGTGGAGAACTCCGTGCTGTTCCGCGGCGTTAAGGTCGGCAAGGGCGCGATAGTCAAGGACAGCATAATTATGCAGGACACGGTGATCGACGAAAAGGCGTCGTTCATCAACGGTATCGCGGACAAGGACGTTACCGTCACCAAGAACCGCACGATCACGGGATCGGCGGACTTCCCCGTATACATCTCCAAGGGCGGAGTCGTTTAAGCGAAGTCTCCGCATAAATGATTACACAACCGCGGCGAAGCGATTCGCCGCGGTTTTTTTGTGCTTTTGTGTTCTAGCCCTCCGCTCGTCCGCATAGACTTGTACAAAATGAACGCTTAAGTAACAGCGGTTTTCCCCGCCGAAGGCGGGGAAAACCGCGAGATACTAAGATAAAACGGAGGTAAACTATGAAAGTCAACCAAAAATCATTGCGGCTTACGTTTGTGCTTATCGGGTGCTTTGTGGTGCTCGCGATCTGCGCGAGAATAACCGAGCGCGCTCTGCCGACCGCGACAGCCGCTGCCGATAAACCGGTGATAGTGCTCGACGCGGGGCACGGAGGTTTGGATTCGGGCGCGGTGGGAGCTTCGGGCGTTCTCGAAAAGGACGTGAATTTGTCGATAGTTCTGGCGCTTCGGGAGATGTTCACGATGTCGGGCTTTGAGGTGGTGCTCACGCGCGACGAGGATATTTCCATTTACGACGCGGGCATTGAAGGTATACGCAACCAGAAGCTCAACGATATGGATAACCGCCTGAAGATAATACAGTCATATCCCGACAGCATATTCCTGTGTATCCACCAGAACAATTACACCGATCCTCGCTATTTCGGCGGACAGATGTTCTACAACAACAATAACCCGAACAACCGCGTTCTGGCGCAGATAATGCAGAACCGCTTCGCGCAGCTTCAGGAGGGGAACGACCGCGAGATAAAGCTCTCGGGAAACGAGCTCTTTCTGCTGAAGTCAAACAAGAACCCCTCGCTGATGATAGAGTGCGGATTTCTCTCCAACCCGGAGGAGGAACAGAAACTCGCGACGTGGGAGTATCAGCAGAAGGTTGCGTTTACAATCTATGGCGGAGTTATGGAGTTTCTCGACGCGACAACCGAAAAGCCCACCGATTTCGGCGATCTCGGAGAAACGAGCGGCGAGCCCGAGGATATCTCTTCGGCGGCGTAATAAAAATGCCTCACAAATTGCTTTGTGAGGCATTTTTTATTTATTTTTGTACATACAGCTCTGGCGGTTTCGTTTTAACTTTTCTTTTGAGCAGCAAAACCACGCCGCCGACCGCAAGAGCGCCGCCCATAATTCGGAACACAACGCTCAACAACACGGAGGTGCCTCCCGGTTTGTAATAGATCTTATTCGGGGCGTTAGGATTTACCCATATCGTGACCCGCTCTCCCGCCGAAAATTCCGGGGGATTAGTTGCGACAGTACTTATATAGGAGTACTCTTTTCCGTCGTATTCGTACTTAAACACGGGCGCATAGGTGGTGCCGCGCATTTTATGGCGTCCTGTACCTGTGGACTTATGCTCCACCATTTTTACGACTTCCGCGGTCACTTGTTCTGTGCAGCTGCTTTTATTTCCGTATGAGCTCAGCATAAACGTTCCGAAAAGGAAAAACACTATTCCCATAACGATCATTGCCACATAGCTGGCAAGAGGTGCCTCCTTGCGTTCTGCTGCAGACATGATTAAAGCTGAGGACCTGCGGGAACGAGAGCCTTACCTGCGGGGTTGCCCTCGTACTTCGCGAAGTTCTTGATAAATCTCGAAGCGAGATCCTTTGCCTTTTCGTCCCAATCCGCGGCGTTTGCGTAGGTGTCTCTCGGGTCGAGGATAGCGGGATCAACTCCGGGAAGAGCGGTGGGCACTTCAAAGTTGAAGTACGGGATCTTCTTGGTGGGAGCGTTCGCGATGTCGCCGCCCAAGATCGCGTCGATGATGCCGCGGGTATCCTTAATGGAGATACGCTTGCCCGTGCCGTTCCAGCCGGTGTTTACGAGGTAAGCCTTAGCGCCGCTCTGGTTCATTCTCTTAACGAGCTCTTCCGCGTACTTTGTGGGGTGGAGCTCAAGGAACGCCTGACCGAAGCAAGCGGAGAACGTGGGAGTGGGCTCTGTAATGCCGCGCTCCGTACCTGCGAGCTTAGCGGTGAAGCCCGAAAGGAAGTAGTACTGCGTCTGCTCGG
>CAYVSV010000023.1:0-31432 GCA_964454205.1 uncultured Ruminococcus sp. | reverse complement strand
GATTACTACAATCTGCTCCTCTCCGACGTGCCGCTTGACATTGACGACGGGCGGATTTATTCTATCACCTCGCGCGCCGATATTGAGCGTTCCTCGGCGGTTTTCAGCAAGCTGATGATGCCTATGGTTGTAATGATGATCTCGGTTTCCATAGTGATCTTCCTTGTGGTTATGTACCTGATGATGAGCGTGATGATCGACCGCTCGAGCTTTGGGATATCGCTTATAAAGGTGTTCGGATTTCGTTCAAGCGAGGTGCGCAAGCTTTATCTGAACGGCAACACAAGCGTTGTGGCGATCGGTGCGGTGGTCTGCATACCGCTTTCCAAACTCGCGATGGACGCGATCTACCCATGGGCGATAGCAAACACCGCCTGCGGTATGAATCTGCGGTTTGAGTGGTATGTTTACGCGTTGATCTTTGCGGGAGTGATGCTCGTTTACTTTATCGTGAACGCTCTGCTTGTGCGGAAAATAAACAAAATTACCCCTGCGGAGGTTCTCAAAAACCGCGAATAAAAAATCAAGGTATACGGGTTATACCGTGTCCCTTTTCCTCATAAGATAAGGAAAAATGTCTTGACAAATCGGAAAAAATATGCTATAATTAACGAGGTTAGCAATTTCTAACTTCGTTAATATCATTCGGTTAGCATTGGCTAATTTAAGGAGGTTCGGAATCTCATGATGATAAATAAACGGCTGATCTCAACGATTGGCAGTTCAAAAAAATACATTGCGGGAAATGTTATTGTGCAGTGGCTGAGTATGCTTTTCAACATGGCAATGATTTTCTCAATAGCGAATTTACTCGGTAAGCTCGCGGAAAAATCGGCGGCAAGCGGCGACATCATTTTTACGATATGCGCCGCCGTGATAGCGATTGCGGTGCGGTTTGTCTGTTCGAGGTTACAGGCTAAGTTCAGCTTTCTCGCGTCAAAGACCGTTAAGAAAACGCTGCGCGAGATGATCTACAAAAAGCTGCTGCGCTTAGGAAGTTCCTACACCGAAAGCACGTCCACAGCCGAAGCCGTTCAAGTCTCGGTGGAGGGCGTAGATCAGCTTGAAACCTATTTCGGCTCGTATCTGCCGCAGTTTTTCTACGCGATGATAGCGCCCTTTACGCTGTTCGCGGTGCTGTCGTTCGTGAGTATAAAGGCGGCTGCGGTGCTGCTGATATGCGTACCGCTTATTCCCGTTGTTATCGTAGTAATTCAGAAAATCGCTAAGCGGCTGCTCTCGAAATATTGGGGGCAGTATACGCAATTGGGCGACACGTTCCTCGAGAATTTACAAGGCTTGACAACGCTGAAGATCTACCAAGCCGACGAATTCAAAAACAAAAAAATGAACGAGGAATCCGAGAAATTCCGCAAAATAACGATGAAAGTTCTCACCATGCAGCTCAACTCCATAACGGTAATGGATTTGGTGGCTTATGGCGGCGCGGCTCTCGGAATTATCATGGCGGCGACGGAGTTCAATGCGTGTAATATCGGATTTTCGGGGTGCTTCGCGATAATTCTTTTGTCGGCGGATTTCTTTATTCCCATGCGGCAATTGGGCAGTTTTTTTCATGTCGCGATGAACGGAATGGCGGCAAGCGATAAAATTTTCCGTCTGATCGACCTGCCCGAACCCGAACAAAAAAGCGGCGAAATATCCCCCGAAAACTGCGGCATCAAAATCGAAGCTCTCCGCTATTCCTACGAGGAAAACCGCGAGGTGCTGCACGGCATAGATATTGATATCCCCGAACATTCGTTCACTGCGATTGTCGGCGAGAGCGGGTGCGGAAAATCCACTATCGCGGCAGTGCTTATGGGGCGGAATAAAAATTACGGCGGCTCGTTGAAATTTGGCAGTTTGGAGCTTTCCGAAATATCCGAGGAGAGCATTATGCGGAACATTACCTACATAAGTCACAACAGCTATCTGTTCAAGGGAACGGTGCGCGATAACTTGCTTATAGGCGACCCGAATGCCGATGATAAGGCGCTTTGGGCAGTTCTCGAAAAGACAAATCTCGCGGATTTTCTGCGCTCCGAAAACGGTCTTGACACCGCGCTTTCCGAGAACGCCGCGAACCTTTCCGGAGGTCAGCGGCAGCGTCTGGCGCTCGCGAGGGCGCTGCTGCATAATTCGCCGATATACATCTTCGACGAGGCGACAAGCAACATCGACGCGGACAGCGAAAACGAAATTATGAAGCAGATAACACGGCTTGCCGAAACAAAAACGGTAATTCTCATTTCGCACAGATTGGCTAATTGTATCAATTCCGATACGATTTACGCAATGGAAAACGGCGCGGTAGTCGAGAGGGGAACTCACGAGAAATTACTTGAAAACGGCGGTTTGTACGCGAAATTATGGAACGCACAGCAGCGGCTTGAAAATTTGGGAAAGGAGGCGGTTTAATTGAAAAAGCGCGGTGATTTAAACATAATGCTTCGGCTTATCGGCTTGATAAAGCCGCTTCTCGGGTTTATGATATTGGCGGTCACAATGGGCGTTATCGGGCATTTGTGTGCTTCGTTTATCACGATTTTCGGCGGGTATGCCCTGCTGGATATTCTCGAAATGGGAAGTCCCGTCGCGCTGAACGCGGTGTTTGTCTGCGTGATAATTTTCGCGCTCGTTCGCGGATTTTTGCGCTACGGCGAGCAGTCTTGCAATCACTATATCGCGTTCAAGCTGCTTGCTATTATCCGCGACCATGTGTTCAAGGCGCTGCGGCGGCTCTGCCCCGCGAAGCTGGAATGCCGCGGAAAGGGCGATATGATCTCGGTCATCACCTCGGACATCGAGCTGCTGGAGGTGTTTTACGCGCACACGATCTCGCCGATCTGCATCGCGGTTATTTTCTCCGTGATAATGTGCGTGTTTATCGGCTCGTATAATCTTATTCTGGGGATTATAGCCGCGCTTGCTTATATTTCGGTGGGAGCGTTTGTACCCGTGATCATCTCCAAAAACAGCGGCAGCGCGGGCGCGGAATTCCGCCGCGAATCGGGAGAGCTTTCGAGCTTTGTTCTGGATAATCTCCGCGGATTAAAGGAAACCATTCAGTACGACAACGGCGAAAAGCGTCTTGCCGAGCTTAACCGGAAAACAGACGAGCTGTCGGAAAAGCAGGAGAAGATCAGCCGCAGCGCGGGATTTGACGCAGCGATCACAAACACCGTAATTCTGATATTCGATCTGGCAATGCTCGGCGTGAGCGCTCTGCTTTTCGTCAATAGAAGCATAGAATTTGATGGCGTTCTTATCCCAACGATCGCGATGATGTCCTCGTTCGGTCCCGTTGTCGCGCTTGCAAATCTCGGTGTATCACTGCAAAACACATTTGCGGCGGGTGACCGCGTGCTCGATATTCTTGACGAGCAGCCCGTCACCGAGGATATTGTGAACGGCAAAAATGTTGAATTCACGGGCGCGGATTGTGAAAACGTAACGTTCTCCTACGGCAATGAGATGATCCTCGATAATTTGAATATCGAAATTCCCAAAGGAAAAATCATTGGCGTTTCGGGAAAAAGCGGCTCGGGAAAATCCACACTGCTTAAATTGCTTATGCGGTTCTGGAATGTTGGCGGCGGCGAAATTAAAATTTCGGACGTGAATGTAAATGAGATAAACACCGAAAGTCTCCGTAATAACGAGGGCTTTGTAACGCAGGATACTCATCTGTTCCACGATACAATCGAAAACAATATCCGAATTGCAAGGCTTGACGCGTCTCGTGAGGATATAATCTCGGCGTGCAAAAAAGCGTCGGTTCACGATTTTATTATGAGCTTGCCGAACGGCTACGAAACGCAGGTCGGAGAGCTCGGCGAAACGCTTTCGGGAGGCGAACGTCAGCGCATAGGACTTGCGAGGGCGTTCCTGCATAACGCGCCGCTGATACTTCTCGACGAGCCGACAAGCAATCTCGACAGCCTTAATGAAGCGGTAATTCTGAAATCGCTTGCTGATAACGGCGGTGAAAATACGGTTGTTTTGGTGTCGCACAGGAAATCCACAATGAAGATCTGCGACAAAATTTATTCGGCGGAGAACGGGAGAATGAGTTGATACATTTAACATAAGCGCGCCGTAACTAACTGTTTATACAAGCCGGGAACCCTCTTGTAATTCAAGAGGGTTCTTTTTCGGAATATTGCCCAAGCGTTGTCGAATATAATAAAATACCGTGAAATTTTGTCGTAAAAGAGAGCCAATACTAATTCGCCGTCGAAGTGCAGACAAAAATTAAGTGTTGTTTTGAAGCAATAACGCACATATAAATCTATACGTTGACCGCAAATTAGTATTACCGCATTCTTGGGAGGATATAATGGGTATTTTATTATTAAAATTAGTACTGCAAAATCTGCTGTTCTTCGGACTTCATTTCGAGGGTAAAAACAACTTTCCGAAGCAGCTCTCTTCAAAGGAGGAAGAGGAGTGTATCAAAGAGCTTGCCGCGGGCAGCGAGCAAGCCCGAGACAAGCTGATAATCCACAATCTAAGGCTGGTAGCCTACATCGTCAACAAGAACTATCCCGAGGCTCGTGACCCCGACGACCTTGTTTCCATAGGCACTATAGGGCTTATCCGCGCCGTTGAGACGTTCGATTTCCGCAAGGGAAATCAATTCAGTACCTATGCATCCAAATGTATAGATAATCAGATAAAAATGCACTTCCGCAAAATAAAGCACCAGCAGACGGAGCTCTACATAAACGATCCAATAGAGAACGACGGCGAGGGGAACGCCCTTACGCTCGCGGATATTTTCAGCAGCGACGTGAACGTTGAAAACGAGGTAGAGCTGAAAATATACTCCGAAAAGCTCTACAGGTTTATGGAGGAGGAGCTCACCGAGCGCGAGCGTGAGATAATATGCAAGCGCTACGGAGTGGCGGACAAGGATGGTTCTGTGTGCAAGCCGCTCACGCAGCGCGAGATAGCGAAGCAGCTTGGCATCTCGCGCTCATACATATCGCGTATTGAGAAAAAGGCGCTGGAGAAGCTTAGGTCGCGGTTCGGGGAATGATATTACGGAAAAATGACCGCGGCAGCGACCTCGGTCATTTTCCTGTGTTATAAGAAGCGAAGATCCCTCAAAAATGCAGCGTAAGCGCTCACTCAACGATCTTGCGGTATATCTCCGGTCTGCGGTCGCGGAACACGCCCCATTCCTGCCGCGCGATACGGCACTCGTCAAGATCGAACTCATGAAGCAGAACGCAGTCGGACGAGCGATCGGCGGTCTCGATGAGCTCTCCGTAGCAGTCGGTGATGAAGCTCGAACCGTAGAACGTAAGCTCGCTTGATTGGTGCGCGTTGCCCTCGTCGGGGACGATCTTTTCCGTGCCGACTCGGTTCGCGGCAATAACGGGAACGATGTTCGCCGCAGCGTGCCCCTGCATACAGCGCCTCCAGTGCGGCATACTGTCACATTCAATAATAGGCTCGCTTCCTATAGCGGTGGGATAGAGCAGAAGCTCCGCGCCCTGCAGGGCCATGCACCGTGCCGCCTCGGGAAACCACTGATCCCAGCATATTCCGACCCCGATTCGCCCGAATCGCGTCTCCCAGACCCTAAAGCCCGTGTTCCCGGGCGTGAAGTAGAACTTTTCCTGGTAGAAGTGGTCGTCCGGAATGTGCGTTTTGCGGTACACCCCGAGCAGCTCGCCGCCGTCGAGCATCGCTACGCTGTTGTAAAAGCTGTTCACATCGCGCTCGTAGAAGCTTATCGGCATAACGACCCCAAGCTCGCGCGTTACCTCGCGAAAGCGCCGCACGGCAGGGTTTTCGTCAACGGGCAGCGCGAGATTATAGTGTTCGTAACGGCGTTCCTGGCAAAAATAGGCAGTTTCAAACAGCTCCGGCAGGAGCACGATATCAGCCCCCCTCCCGACCGCTTCACGGACGAGCTTTTCCGCCTTTTCGATGGATTTTTCGCGGCTTTCGGGTATAGAAAATTGAATGGCTGCAACTGTTGTTTTTCTCATTGCTTTTTTCTCCTCAAATTGAACTCAAAAAACGGCTGTTTCCAGAGCGCTTTTGCGCGGATTTTAGATGACCGAAAAAGTGTGTAAAAAATCGCTCGATTTCGCTCAATAACGCCGAATTAAACGATTTCCGACACGCGAAAAACAGTCTCGTTTTGAACGCCTTTTCGCAGATTTTTTCAAACTCTGTTTTTAACGATCAACCGCTCGTATTTTCGGGGCGAATTTTCGATAATTATTATGCGCTTTCTCTCAATGAGCTTTTCAATTCTGAGAGCGTACCAATAATCGCCGACCCCGAGGTGATATTTGCCCAGAATATGCCCTATGAGAAGAGCTTCTGTAACGGGGCTTTCGCCGATCTCCTTAAAAATAAGAAAATCGTAGAAGTTCGCGGGAACGCTCGTCACAACGCCGTTTATGACCGCGCGCAGCGGCGCGTTTTCGTTTTTCAGAGCCGCCCATTTCATACTGTTTGATAATATTTCTTCCGGCGGCATCCTGCGCTGTCCGGATACGAACTTAACAAACTCCTTCGGTTCAACCTCTCCCCAGCTTGTCCGCTCAACGGTCGCGTTGTCTCCGTGGACGATCTCCGGCAGCTTTACCGCAAATATCTCACGGGTATGCGCATACTCCCGAAGCGTTTCGCAGAGCCACATCAACCCGCATATCGAATACGGAGCGCCGCTGTACCAGATACGTATTTGCTCGCCGTTTTTTAAGTAGTCAGCGAGTTTGTTAAGCTGATCCGAATAGACGTTCCCGAGCCGTTTGAGCTCCCTTTTCATCTCAATATCCGCGCCCCACTGCTCCTGATAAAGTAACTTACAAAGTAATTTTGCGCGGTATTCGTCGGTCACGGGCTTTTTGATATCGCCGACGTCAAGCGCGAACCCGAGACAGACTGCGTCCGTGCCGAGCTTTCCGCTTCGCAAAGCCTCTTTCATTGCACCTGCTTCGCTGTCTCCGAATAAAACCTCGATCATATTACCCCTCCTTAAAATAAGGTATCTGCTGAGTTATACAATGAATATTCCCGCCGCCTATCAGAATATCCCGCGCCAAGATTGGCACGACCTTCCGCCCGGGAAACAGCTCCGAGAGCAGCTTTCGCGCGGGCTCGTCCGCGGGGTCACCAAAGAACGGCATAACGACCGCGCCGTTTGAGATGTAAAAGTTGACGTAGGAAGCCGCGAGCCGTTCTCCCTTTGTCCGCGTGGGCTCAAAGTCCATCGTGTCGAGACCCGCGCACTCCGTTTCCGTTATCGTGACGGGGGAGGGCAGGCGCAGCTTGTGTACCGTGATCCTGCGCCCGAGGGCGTCCGTTTCGCTCTCGAGTATTTCCAGGCAGGAGCGCGACATCTCGTACTGCGGGTCGTTTTTGTCGTCCGTCCATGCAAGAACGACCTCGGCGGGCTTTACAAACGCGCATATATTGTCGACGTGCTCGTTGGTCTCGTCGTTATAGATGCCGTTTTTGAGCCAGATCACCTTGTTTACGTTGAGACATTCGCGCAGATAGTTTTCGATCTCCGTTTTGGAGAGGTTGGGGTTGCGCCCGGCACTCAGAAGGCACGCCTCGGTGGTTATGCAGGTGCCCTCGCCGTCCGTGTGGATAGAGCCGCCCTCGAGGATAAAGCTCCCGAAGTCGTACATATCCTTATTATAGAGGTCGCAGAGCTTCCGCGCCATTTTGTCGTCCTTGTCCCACGGGAAGTAGAGCCCGTCGGTGAGACCGCCCCACGCGTTGAAGCCCCAGTTTATCCCACGTATCTCCGAGCCGTTCGTGACGAAGGTAGGGGCGTAATCACGCGCCCAAGCATCGTTGGAGCTCATCTCGACTACGCGGATATGCGGCGGCAGAATACGGCGGGCGTTCTCGTACTGCCGCTCGGAGGCGCAGACGGTCACGCTCTCGCTCTCGGCAATAGCGCACGCGGTCTCCGCGAACGCCTTCCGCGCAGCGTAAGCGCCGTACTGCCACGAATCGGCGCGCTCGGGGAAGATCATGATACAGCCGAAATGCGGTTCCCATTCCGCGGGCATTCTAAAGCCGTCCGCTCGGGGTGTAGAATTTATGATTTTCATATTGCAGCGTCCTTAATATTATATAATGTAACCTCATTATATCACATTCCGCGCGAAAATGCAAGTTTATTGTCGCTTTTGCGGAAAAATCCTTCAACGCTCTTGACAAATGACCGGATTTATGCTATAATAAATCCGTGATATCAAAATGATATCACTTTTCGGAATTTTTTTGTGAATATACTTGACAAGAGAGCGAAAATGTGTTATACTGTTTATGCTGAACATAAACAGTATTGACAGACTGCAAAAGGAGCGTTGATAATATGGCGTTAAAGGTTGACGATATCGTCAAGAAGTACGGCGAGACTACCGTCGTCGATCGTCTCTCGTTTGAGATGAACGAGCCCGGCGTGTTCGCGCTGCTCGGGACGAACGGCGCGGGAAAGACCACCTCTATCCGCATAATTCTCGGGATGCTCGCTTCGGACAGCGGCACGGTGACTTGGGACGGAAAGCAGTTCCTCGCGGCGGAAAAGCCCGTCGGATACCTCGCTGAGGAGCGCGGGCTCTATCCGAAGTACAAGATAATAGATCAGCTCGCGTATTTCTGTACGCTTCGCGGAATGAGCAGGGAAGGCGCATTAAAGACCCTCGATCAGTGGTTCGAGCGCCTTAATATCTCGGAATACAGAAACAAGCGCGCCGAACAGCTTTCGAAGGGCAATCAGCAGAAGATACAGCTCATAGCGGCGCTCGCGCCTAACCCGGAGCTTATCGTGCTCGACGAGCCGCTTTCCGGTCTCGACCCCGTGAACGCCGAGCTCTTCAAGTCCGTTATCCGCGAGCAGATAAAGCAGAACAAGTATATTATAATGAGCTCCCACCAGATGGCTACGATAGAGGAATTCTGCAAGGACATCGTGATGCTCAACAAGGGCAAGACCGTGCTCAAAGGCAATCTGAACGAGATAAAGAAGGGCTACGGGCGCGTAAAGCTCACCGTGAAGGCGGAGGGCGATATCAAGCCCCTCGCGCGGGAATGCGGGCTCTCCGTGACGGAGGACACGCCAAACGGCATGAGCTTCAACGTTAAGGAGGAACAGCAGGCGCACAAGCTCCTTAATATGATAATAGACAACAAGATACCTCTTATAAGATACGAGCTCCGCGAGCCCACGCTCAACGAGATATTCATAGAAAAGGCAGGTGGCGGAGATGAAAACTAAAGGCTGGCAGAAGGTTTTTTCGTTCACGTTTATACAATACGTCAGAACAAAGTCCTTCATCGTGGGTACTATATTAATATGTGTATTCTCATCTTTGATCTGCGTTCTTACGAATGTTCTCCCCAACGTAATAAACTCCGATAAAAGCTCCGAAGGCTCGGTCGGCGGCGAGGTCACAAACGTGGAAGAATTTCTGAACACCGGGCGGCTCTACCTTTTCGATGAGACAAAAGTGCTCGCCGAAGAAGACAAGCAAACTCTCTCGGAGATGTTCGGCGGAAGATTTTCCGAGCCCTCCGAGACGCTGAACGAGGTCACCGACAGGCTCAGCGCCTCTGAAAGCTCCGAAATAGCGGTGAGAATATCCGCGCGCAACGATAAGGACGGCAAGATATGGGGCTACGAGGTCCGCTCCTACTATTCCGCGAACGCCAAAGGCTCGGCTGATATGACGGGCGGCACGGTTTCGGAGCTTATAAACCGCCGAATTCTTTTAAACGCGGGCGTTGCCCCCGAAAAGTACGAGGAGACCCAAGTTTCCGTGACCACAAGCAAGACGGAGGCAGGCAACAAGAATCTCAACACCATACAGAGCCTGGTAAACTACGCGCTCCCGCTTGTGATCTCTATAGTGCTGTTCATGCTTATCTTCACTTACGGCTCGATAGTTGCGCAGTCTATTGCCACGGAAAAGACCAGCCGCGTTATGGAGCTTCTTCTCACGTCGGTGCGTCCGCTCGCTGTTGTAATAGGCAAGGTGCTTGCAATGGGGCTTGTGAGCTTTTTGCAGTTCGCTCTTATTATATTGGTTGGAATGGCGAGCTTTACGCTTTCCAATCCGTTCGGGTGGATAGGCAATGCAATGGAGCTTCTTAAAGACCCCGAGATGCAGGCGGCTCTTTCACAGATGACGGCAGGAGGCTCCGTCGGTGCGGCGAACGTCTCCACCTCCGAGCTTGAGATGGCGCAGGCGGTGAGCGATCTTACTTCCGTGTTCACGCCCGTGAATATCATATTGATAATAGTGATATTTATCCTCGGTTTTCTATTCTTCTCGCTTGTTGCGGCGCTTATCGGCGCTTCCATCTCGCGTATGGAGGATCTGCAGGCGGCAATGGCTCCCTATTCTATAATAGGAGTATTCGGCATGTATCTGGCGTATTTCCCCGTTATATTCAACTTGGAAAACCTGGAGAGCGGCGACGCGGCGACAAACCCCGTACAGGTGTTCTCCTACTTCTTCCCCGTAAGCTCCCCGTTCGCTCTGCCCTCGGCGGTACTGCTTGGAACTCTCGAGCCGTGGAAGATCGCCGTATCGATAGGTCTGCTTGCCGTGTTCGTAGCGCTTATTGCCGTCGTTGTGGGCAAGGTGTACGAGGCTATCATTCTCCATAACGGCAACAGAATAAAGCTTTCGGATATACTGAAAATGGCGGTGCGCAGGTAGTTGGTAGTTTTTAGCTGTTAGTTTATAGTTAGTTAAGAGATCGCGTTTTCCACGCCGGGGCGGGGAAAACGCGACCTATTATTATGCACAAATAAACAAAAATTTTTCATTTTCCCTTTCGCAGAGCCGTTCAACATATTGTGTACAAGCCTTTTTTTAGTCAAGATGTTGCTTTAAAAAACAAGCTTTTGTGCAAAATAGATAAAAAACAACTGAATTTATCTGAAAATTATAAACGTTTTTTTGTCTAAAAAATGCTTCAAAGCGCTTGACAAAAGAAAATGGTTGTGTTATAATAGCTGTAGGGTGAAAAAAAGAAATTATATCACCCTGCTAAACAAGAAAACACATATATATTTTTTGAGGAGGAAAAACTAATGAGTTCAAAGAAACTTATAGCAGCTGCTATGGCTGCGATCATGACAGTAGGCACTGCTTCTGCTGTTACTGCTTCTGCGACTGAAGGCGTAGACACATGGACTATCGACGGTACCGGCGCGGGCTCTAAGGTGGTAGACGAGGCTAAGGTTACCCCTTATTTTGCTATTGCACTTAAGGATTTGGGTCCTGCAGGCAACAGCATGTTCCAGACTTCCGGCATCAAGAATAAGACCAAGGATGATGGCAACACCTATAACAAGGAGCTCGGTCTGGCTCTTTGGACCCCGGATGACACTAATTACAAGTTCAAGTCGTTTGATGGCGGTAACGCTACTCTTCGCCTGGTAGCTACTGCTGCAGAGTATGTAGAGCTTCAGGTTGTAACAAGAACCGGTCCGTCTAATTCGAGCGCGGGCAATCCTGTTAGCTTGAGCTTGGTAAATATAAGCAGCTCCACTACCAATGCTAATAAGAATGTGCTTTATGTTCCTAAGCTTAAGAACGGCTATCAGTTTGCGATTGATGCGAATGAGGTTGCTAATATAACCGATTGGGAAGATTATTCCAAGAACGCAGCTCAGATAAAGATCGTTAAGACCGCAGATTACGGCTCTAGCCTGAAGACTGAGGACGGTTCAGAGCCTTCCGAGCCTGCTGCTACTGTTGATAATGCTGCTATGAGCTCTTTCAAGGTTCTTAAGGCAACTTCCGGCACTAACGAGGGCAAGTACATGGCTGCTGCGACCGTAGCTGATGCGGCTACTGCTAACGCTGCCGCTGCTGTTTCCACAGTAACGCTTACCAAGGATGAGACACAGACAATTGCTTCCGGCGTGCGTGATGCTGGTATTCAGTCTGGTGCGACAAATATAATGGGCACCTCTAAGGCAGGTAAGCAGACCAGCACTGTACAGTTTACACCGGCATTCGGTGACAAGATCGGTGCTACGGTAAGACTTGAAGAGTTCGATCTTGCAAAGTCCTCTGTTACGATCGATGTTTCCGGAACTGTTACCGGTGATACTTGGAACAACTATTATAAGAACAAGTGGGCTCTTCAGGGTTCGAAGGACTGGACTTGGACTTGGATGACCGATCCCGGCGAGTTCAATGGCTCTCTTAACCCCGCGTATGGTCTTGCATTGCTGGTTGGTCAGAGCGGCGTGCTTGGTCAGGTTGCACAGACTCCCAAGACCTTTAAGTCCAATCCCGATCTCACCGAGTCGAATCCCGACTACATCATCCCGCGTACTCTTAACTGGACGCCTCTTAATGGCTCTAACACAACAACTCTCAGCTTCGGTAACCTCGTTCCTCCCGCAGTTCTTAAGGCTCTTAACGACGGCGGTACGATCACATTTGAGTTTACCCGTGAGCTTAAGGGTAACGAGTTCTTCTCCGGCGTTATGATGTTCGGTATGAACAACGGTACTTATGCGAACAGTGTTTCTGTTTCGCCTACTTATGGTAACGGCAAGACCGCTACTATCGAGATCCCCGCTGGTCTTACATACTACAAGGATGAGAAGAATCCTTGGCAGTCTGTAGGAATCGGTTGGAGCTTTGATTTCCAGAAGCTGGGCGGCGGTATATTCCAGCAGGAAGCCGCTGACGATAATATGACTGATAAGGATATCCCGTCTTATATTTCTGATAAGACCAAGGGTGTTGACATCGTAAAGATGACCTTCGCAGCTAAGGGCGCATCCGTTGGCACTACCAGCGGCAGCACCACCAGCAACGGCGGCAACACTTCCGGCAGCGGCAACTCCGGCAACAAGACCGATAACCCCGGCACCGGCGTAGCACTCGCTATCGCTCCCGCGGTTCTCGCAGCTGGCGCATTCGTAGTAGTTGCTTCTAAGAAGAGAAAGTAATTTCTTAGCTTGAACTACTTCTTGCTGACAAAATGAATTTTATCTCCCGGGCAGTCGTCCGGGAGATTTTTTATTTTCAAAGCCCTTTACTTTTTCGGGGAAATGTGGTATAATAAAAATATAAATTTGTTTGGAGGTTCAAAAAATGTCCGAAACAGCCTTAAACCCATTTGACGACGCGGAGGAGATCGCCAAAAAATCCATGGTGCTCTTCTTCCTCATAGATTGCTCCGGCAGCATGAACGGCGCGAAAATTGGCACGGTAAACTCCGTAATGGAGGAGCTCGTTCCCGAGATACGCGGTATCGGCGGCGCGGACGCGGATATCAAGATAGCCGTGCTCACGTTCTCGGGCGGCTCTTCGTGGATGTATTCCGAGCCCATTTCCGTTGACGAGTTCGAGTGGCAGCCCATAGAGGCGGAAAACGTTACCGACCTCGGAAGCGCTTTCACGGAGCTTGCCGCGAAGCTGTCGCGCTCCTCGTTCATGAACAGCCCGTCGCTGTCCTTCGCGCCCGTTATGATACTTATGTCCGACGGCTACCCCACCGATAACTTTGAAAAGGGTCTCGAGGAGCTCCGCAAGAACCGCTGGTACGCCGCGGGCATCAAGGCGGCGGTCGCTATCGGCGAGGACGCGGATCACGATATCCTCGCGCGCTTCACCGGCTCGCCCGACAGCGTCGTTACCGCGCACAATGGCGAGGCTCTCGCGAAGCTCGTGAAGTTCGTCGCGGTCACAAGCTCCCAGATCGGCAGCCGTTCCATGCGTCTCGCCGAGACCGAGGAGGATTTCAAGACCAAGCAGGAAAACGCCGCCGAGCAGATACGCGAGTTTGCCGAGTCTGCCGAGATCACCGAGGACATCGACGAGGGCTGGTAATGATTCTTAAAGGTCACGCTTTGTCGGTACGCGGCGCCTCCCACGAGGAGGACGGCTCGCCCTGCCAGGACAGCGCGCGCGTTTTCATCGCTGACGATTTCGCCGTTGCCGCCGTCGCCGACGGTCACGGCAGCGAAAAGCATTTCCGTTCCGCTTCGGGCAGCGAAATGGCGACGCGCGTCGCGATACGGTCTCTTTGCGACTTCAAAGAACGAAACGGAAGCTTTCCTGAGATGTTTCACCGCGGTGAAGCAAATGCCGCGCGAAGGATCGCCGCGAATATGATCTGCGGCTGGAACAGTGAGATCGCCGCGCATTTGCGGCTGTTCCCGCTCACCGCCCGCGAGCGCGCGATAAACGAAAAGCACGGCGGTATTGTCGGCGAGGTGATGTACGGCGCGACGCTGATCGTCGCGTGCGTGTTTGAAGGCGGGTGCTTCGGTCTGCAGATCGGGGACGGGGATTTCTGCGCGCTTTCGGGCGGCGAAATGCTCTCGCCCATGCCCGAAGACGCAAAACTTGTCGGAAATCTCACAACGTCTCTCTGCGACAACGACGCGATCTCGAATTTCCGCTGGTTCTTCACCGAGGAGAGCTTTTCGGGCGTGATGCTGTCGAGTGACGGCTTGATAAACTCGTTCGTGAAGGTCGACGATTACATGAATTTCGGAAGGCGCGTGCTGTCCGCCGTGGAGAGCGGCTCAACGCGACCGCTCGGAGAGCACTTGAAAACGCGCTCCCGCTGCGGCAGCCGCGATGATATTTCGATCGCCGCGCTGGTGTCTGTTTAGGAGGAATATTATGGAACTTCATATCAATGAAAAGCTTGCAAGGCAGTCTCTCGACGATTTTTTCGCCGAGCATGACGCGTTGGATGAGAACGATAAGGAAAAGCAGGCCGAGGTGCTGAACCGTATTATAAACGAGGTCGTTATGAACGCGGCGTTCATAACCCCCGTCGTTTTCCCGAACGGCGTCGAAACCGGCGAGGCAACGTTCCAGCTTTTGCGGAACGACAGGGATAATACGGGCTTTTTCCCGCTCTTTACCAACTCGGACGAGCTTGCCAAGTGGGAAAACGCGAAGGGTATGCAGACTGTTACGCTTCACTTTGATGAGTTCGCGGAGATGATGAATTACCGCGAGGATCTGGGCGGATTTGTGGTAAACCCTTTCTCGGATAATTTCATAGCGGACAGAAGGCTTGTGCGGGAGTGGTATGAGCAAAAGCAAATGCTGGTAAACGGTCACACCATGCACGCCATCACTAAGGATTCCAAGTATGAGTTTCACGGTCTCGAACCCTTTCCGAGCCATATCTCAGACAAGCTCTGTGAGACGGCTAAGACGCTCCCCGAGGTAACGAGGGTGTGGCTGCACGGCGTGGTTCTTGAAGGCATTGACTCCTATCTAGTGGTCGTTGAGCTGAACGGCGGCGGAAGCGAAACGTTCAAGGCTATCGGGGAAAGCATCAAGGGTATTCTCGGCGCAATGCCGCTTCATGTGGTGCAGTTCGCGGAGGGCTTCGCGAGCGAGGCGGTGGAAAATATTTCCCCTATTTACACAAAATAACAATTCGTTTATTGAAAATGCACAAATCATTTCACAATATTTCTTCATTTAATGGCTCAAATTGATGTAGACTTTCTTTGCGGAATGTGATATAATAAGTATAGGGATAATTGTGTATCCTTTTGAAGGGGGAATGTGTCATGGTAAAAAAGAAATTGTTCGGTAACAATATCAATCCGTCCTGCAAGTATTGTGAGCTTGGAAAGGCGGGCGAGGGGGATAAGATCAACTGCGAGAAGTTCGGGGAGGTAAAGGCCTACGATTCCTGCAAGAAATTCATTTACAACCCGCTGAAGCGTATCCCGAAGAAGGAGCTTTCGCTTGCTAATTCCGCGGTAAACGATATTGATTTTTGATCAAAAAGGTTCGCCTTAGGGCGAGCCTTTGTTTTTGGGTGAACTATGGAAGGATTTGAGGAATTGTACGCGCTGGAGCGGGCGTGCTTCGGCGGTTCTTGGACGCGTGAAATGCTGAAGGCGGAGCTTGAAAATCCGTTCACCGTGCTTGTTTGCGAGTATTGCGGGGAGCGTCCTGCGGCATTTGCGTTCGGAAGGGTAGTCGCCGATGAGGCGGAGCTGTTTCAGATCGGCACACACCCCGATCATCGGAGTCGGGGCATAGCACGGGCGCTTTTAGAAAGGCTCCACGGAGAAATGAAGGAGCGCGGCGCGGCAGTGTGCTTTCTCGAGGTGAGGAGCCGAAATCTTGCGGCGCTTTCCCTCTACGAAAAGGCAGGCTATGAGCGTGTATCCGTGCGGCGAAACTACTATCCAGACGACGACGCTGTTGTAATGAGGAAAGAGCTATGACATACGAGGAATTTTGCGCGGGTCTCGGGGAGTATTCAGCGCTTTTCGGAAAGGGCTTGAAAAAACAGGCGAACAAGGTTTTGTTCGGGTTTGCGGATGAGTTCAAAAGGAACGTACCGCAGGAGCAGGCAGACGGAATCCTGTTCCGTTTTTGCCGTGAGTTCTACGACGGGGACGGCTTCCCCGAGCTTAAGGAGCACGGCGGCATGAGCCTGCCGTTTCAGCTCTCGGGCTTGCTCAATGAGTATCTGAGAATGGAGTGTGCTGCGGAGAAAATGCCGCAAATGCGTTGGGCGTATCAGCTTTTCGGGAGGTATTACAACCCTCACGACCCGAAAATGGAGCAAGACCCATACGATATTCTGGCAAGGGCGTACTCTCATCCCGAATGTGACCAAAAAACCGTTGAGCTTTACCTTGAAAGCCAACTGGAGGAGCTCGGCTTCGGAGCGCACCATTTCCCCGAAGGCTGCTGTATCACGCGCGAGGTTTATGAGGAGGACGTGAGGATCGCCGAGCGGATAATCTCGGAGCACGAAGTACCGCGCACTCTCGCCGGGGAGCTGGAGTATTACAAAACGCTTTACCGTGTGTATTTTGATTGGAGCGACAGCGGTAGAAAAGGTGATTTTGACGGGCTTTGTAAGGCAGCGGGGATAAGCTTCTCCGCGCCCAAAGCGTTTTACTATACTAAGTAAAAATATGTAGGATAAAACAAAATTCAGCGTTTTAACAGCAGAATATTTGTAATTTGTTCACAAACCCCCTTGAAATTTTTTAAAAAATATGGTATAATGTAATCGTTATTATAAGGAGTATTTCGCTTCTTATTGAAAATCATTTCAAGGAGGACATTCCAATGGCAGATATTCAGAAAATGTATGATCTTTGGCTGGAGAAAGCAACGGCTGATCCCGACCTCAAGGCGGAGCTTGAGGGCATTGCGGGCGACGAGGAAGGTAAAAACGACCGCTTCTACCGTGAACTCGAGTTCGGTACCGCGGGCTTGCGCGGCGTTATCGGCGCGGGTACTAACCGTATGAACGTTTATACCGTTAAAAAGGCTACTCAGGGGCTCGCGGAGTATATCCTCGATAACGGCGTTGAAAAAAGCGTCGCCATAGGATATGACAGCCGCATCAAATCTACTTATTTCGCGGAAAGCGCGGCGGAAGTCCTCGCGGCAAACGGCATAAAGGTCTATATTTACAAGGAGCTTATGCCCACACCCATGCTCTCGTGGGCTGTAAGACACCTTAAATGCGGCGCGGGTATCGTCGTTACCGCTTCCCATAACCCCGCCAAGTACAACGGCTACAAGGTCTACGGCTCGGACGGCTGCCAGATGACCTCGGAGGCGGCAGACATCGTGCTCTCCAAGATCAACAACATCGACATCTTCAGCGGCGTAAAGTCCGTTGATTTCAAAAAGGCTGTCGCGGACGGCATCGTTTCGTATATCGAGGACAGCGTTATAGACAACTACCTCGCGAAGGTAAAGGAGCAGGGGCTGCACACAGACCTCGTTGCTTCTTCGGGTCTGAAGGTGGTATATTCTCCTTTGAACGGCACGGGAAACAAGCCCGTCCGCCGTATCCTGAAGGAGATAGGCGTGGAGAACGTTACCGTAGTTCCCGAGCAGGAGAACCCCGACGGCAACTTCCCGACCTGTCCGTTCCCGAACCCCGAGATAAGAGAGGCATTGCAGAAGGGTCTTGAACTCTGCGATAAGGTAAAGCCCGACCTGCTTCTTGCGACAGACCCCGACTGTGACCGCGTTGGTATCGCGGTGCCCGACGGCGACCATTACGAGCTGTTCACCGGAAACGAAACCGGCGCGCTCTTGCTTGAGTATGTATGCAAGGAGCGCACGGCTCTCGGCAAGATGCCCAAAGATCCCGTTGCCGTAAAGACGATAGTTACCTCCGACATCACCAAGGCAATAAGCGCGAAGTACGGCGTGGAGCTCCGCGAGGTGCTCACGGGCTTCAAATACATCGGCGAGCAGGTCGGACTTCTTGAAAAAGAGGGCAGAGAAGAGCGCTACATATTCGGCTTTGAGGAGAGCTACGGCTATCTCGCGGGCGGCTACGTTCGCGATAAGGACGCGGTAGTGGCTTCGATGCTCATTTGCGAGATGGCGGCGTACTACCGTACAAAGGGCATAACGCTCATAGAGGCGCGCAAGAAGCTCTACGAGGAGTACGGAGTTTACTTCAACAAGCTCAACAACTTCCAGTGCGAGGGCGCTTCGGGTATGGAGCGCATGAAGGAGATAATGGCGGGGCTCCGCGCGAACGCTCCCAAGACGATCGGCGGCATGAACGTCCTCTCGGTAACGGACTATGCGGCAAGCAAAAAGACCGCGGCGGACGGAACTGTCACCGATGTTACGCTCCCGAAGAGCGACGTTATCACATACAACCTCCCCGACGACGCTTCCGTTATCATCAGACCCTCCGGAACCGAGCCGAAGATCAAGGTCTACTACACCACCAAGGGCGCGACTAAGGACGACGCGGTTGCGGTTTACGACAAGCTCTCGGCAGATTTCACAAAAATACTCGGATTTTAAGCGCTGAAATCTGCAAAAACGTACAATTTGAAAAAAACACTTGATTTTTTGCGAAAAGTGTGATATAATTCAATAGTATGATTTTGCAATTACGGATTGAGGTGACTATACAATGAAGGACGGTATCCATCCCGCATACGAAGCGACCACCATCAAGTGCGCTTGCGGTAACGTTATCGAGACGCGTTCGACCAAGAAGGACATCAAGGTCGAGATTTGCTCGAAGTGCCACCCGTTCTATACGGGCAAGCAGAAGCTGGTTGACAGCGGCGGACGTGTTGACAGATTTAAGAAGCGTTACAACATCGGCAAGTGACGCGGCAGGTCACAGTACTTTAAAGACAAAGCTCACGCATAGTATTTCTGTGCGTGAGTTTTTCTTGTCGATGAGAGAGAAATATGTCGGATAAGATATATGTTGAGCCGGAAAGGGGGCAGGTCGGAGTGAACAGGATAATAGCCGGTACGGGGGCGTGGATAGTAACGGTCTCTGTATCGTTGTTTGCTGTATGTATGTTGATCCCGTTTAACTTTGGGAGCTATTTTGTTTGTATGCTGCTCCCTATTGGGTATATAATGATGACCGCCGGCTTCTGCGCCGAGGGCGGTGAAAAACACAAGGCGGCTTCCAATGCCGGAATGACATTCGCCGCTGTCTATGCCGTTTTGATATTTCTTGTGTACTTCGCGCAGACGACCGCCGTCCGGACGGACAGCCTTGATGAGCAGGCTATGAGGATACTTGACTATTCAAGGGGCGGTCTGTTTTTTAGTTATGACTTGCTTGGATACGGTATCATGGCGCTTTCGACATTTTTTGTGGGACTTACGATAGATGTTAAAGCAAACGCGGATAAGTGGCTGAAGCGACTGATGATGCTCCACGGCGTGTTTTTCTTCCCGTGTTTTATTATGCCGATGACGGGCGTGTTCGGTTCTATGGCAGACGGAGAGACGAGCATTGGCGGAGTTATAGCGCTTGAGCTTTGGTGCGCTTATTTTATTCCTATCGGTATTTTGTCGATAATACATTTCAAAAAAGACAACTGATATATACTCGTTTTAGTGTTAAGGAGAAACTATTGGAATACAAAACGATCGCCGACCGCTGCGAAGCGCGGTTTATTGAGAAAAAATCGGAATTTATAGGGTATCTCGCGCCCGTCTCCACCGAGGACGAGGCAGTGGCGTTTATCAACGAGATACGTGCAATGCACCGCAAGGCTACTCACAACTGCTACGCATACATCCTCCGCGAGAACGGCACCGCGCGCCATTCCGACGACGGCGAGCCCTCCGGGACGGCGGGAGTGCCGATTTACGAGGTGCTCCGAAAGGAAGAGCTCTGCGACGTGGCGTGCGTTGTAACGCGCTATTTCGGCGGGATAATGCTCGGTGCGGGCGGCTTGGTGAGAGCCTACACCCGCGGCGCGAAGGACGCCGTGAACGCCGCCGTTATCAGGGTCATGGCTATGGCGGAGCGCATTGAGATATCCGTCGATTATTCGCTGTACGGGCGTTTGCCGCAGATACTCGCGGAGTTCGATACACGCACGGAAAACGAGGAGTTCGCGGATATGGTAAAGCTCGCCGTTTACGTCCGCGGGGAGCTCTCGGAAAAGCTCCGTGAAAAGCTCGTTGATAGCTGCAACGGTAAGATCTCTGTGAAAATTACACAAAAAACGTGGTTCGATTTTGCATAGAACGCCGAAAATGTATCCGCAAAAAAGGAATTTCAAGGTCGAAAAATGTATATATATACAGAGGGAGTTTTGGGAGATGAGGTGATCGGATTTGCTGCCGCGCGAAAGAATTATTGAAAACGAGCGCCGTATCCTGAGTGAATACGCCTGCAAAGCGGAGGACAGCCGCGGGCGCAGGGAATACGAGAAGCCGTGCGATTTCCGCACAGATTTTCAGCGTGACCGCGACCGCATAATCCACTGTAACTCATTTCGCCGGCTGAAGCACAAAACGCAGGTGTTTCTTATCCCGCACGGCGATCACTACCGCACGCGCCTTACGCACACGCTCGAGGTGAGCCAGATAGCGCGGACGGTCTCGTGTGCGCTCGGGCTCAACGAGGATCTGACGGAGGCGATAGCGCTCGGTCACGATCTCGGGCATACGCCGTTCGGACACGACGGAGAACGCGTTTTGAACAGGCTGCTGCCGGGTGGATTCGCTCATAATCTGCAAAGCAAACGCGTCGTAGAGGTCATTGAAAAGGAAGGCAAGGGGCTTAATCTCACGTTCGAGGTGATAGACGGCATTGTCGCGCACCGCGGAAGCTCCGCGCCGCCATCCACTCTAGAGGGCTGGGTAGTGCGCTTCTGCGACAAGATAGCTTACATAAATCACGATATAGAGGACGCGATACGTGGCGGGGTCATCACGCAGAACGATCTCCCGAAATATCCGCTGGAGGTTTTGGGAGAAACAAAATCGCAGCGTATAACGAGCCTCGTGCGCTCGCTCGTTGAAAACAGCGGCGAGACCGTGCGGTTTGACAAGGATACCGAGGGCGCGTTCAAGGAGCTTAGGGATTTTATGTTCGAGCGCGTTTACAGAGCCGCACCCACCATTGCCGAAAAGGACAAGGCGGGGAATATCGTGGAGTATCTCTTCGACTATTTCTTCAAGAACACGGATAAAATGCCGCCGCTGTATAATCAGATAGCCGAGCGCGACGGCAGGGAAACGGCTGTCGGAGATTTCATCAGCGGAATGACCGACGAGTACGCGATCGACCGTTTTAGCGACCTGTGTATCCCAAGGGGCTGGAACAGATAGCGAGGAGTGATAAAAATGCGCTTTACCGACGATTATCTGCGCGATGTAAAGGACAACAACGACATAATCTCTCTTGCCGGGAATTACGTTCAGTTAAAGCGCACGGGGAACACATATTCATGCTGCTGCCCGTTTCATTCCGAGAAAACGCCGTCCTGTCATTTTTACACGTCGCCCGAGCCGCATTTCTATTGCTACGGTTGCCACGCGGGCGGAGACGTTATCACGTTTATTATGCAGATAGAGCGGCTTGATTATGTCAACGCCGTGAAGTTTCTCGCCGAACGCGCGGGAATGGCTCTGCCGGACGACACAGAGGACAACTCCGCTAAAAAGCGGCTGCGGTTTCTGGAGATGAACAGAGCGGCGGGGAAATTTTTCCACGAGCGGCTGATGTCTCCCGAGGGACGGACGGGTCTGGACTATCTTACGAACCGCGGTCTTTCGATACATACGATAAGGCGGTTCGGATTGGGATACGCCGCGGACGATTGGCACGCCCTGCACATGTATATGCGGGGGCTCGGTTATTCGGATTTCGAGCTTGCGGAGGCTTCGCTCATTTCCTCAAACAACAATAAGTTTTACGATAAATTCCGAAACCGCGTTATGTTTCCTATATTCGATACACGAGGGAACGTCGTGGCGTTCGGCGGAAGAACGCTCGGCGACGACAAGGCAAAATACCTCAACAGCAGCGACACGCCCGTGTTCAAAAAGGGCGATATGCTCTACGCGCTGAACATCGCCAAAAACTCCAAGGCGGATTACTTTATACTCTGCGAGGGGTATATGGACGTTATCGCGCTGCACCAGGCGGGCTTCGACAGCGCCGTGGCTTCTTTGGGAACGGCTCTCACGCCGCAGCACGCGGGGCTTCTCGCAAGGCTCGGGAAGAAGGAGATCGTGTTGTCCTACGACTCCGACGCGGCGGGGCAGAACGCCTCGGCAAAGGCGATAAACCTTTTCGCGAGAGTCGGACTCAATGCGAGGATACTCAAAATAACGGGCGCTAAAGATCCGGACGAGTTCATAAAGAAATTCGGCGGCGAGAAATTCCAAATAATCATCGGAAATTCGGAGGGCGCCGTCGATTATCAGATGGACAAGCTGTCTGAGGGTCTCGATCTTCATACCGACGACGGAAAGGCGCAGTATCTGCAAAGAGCCGTGCCCTTTCTCGCCGAGATAAACGACGATTCCGTGCGCGCTATCTACATATCCAAGGCGGCGCGCGTTACCGATATTCTTCAGGCGAGCCTTACAAGCTCCGTGGACAGGCAAAGGGCGATAAACGGCAAAAAGGTGCGAAGGGAAGAACAGAAGGTTCTTCAGTGTCCCGTGCGGGACGCTGTAAATCCCGAGGCAATGAAGATACCGCGCGAGGAAAAGGCGGAGCGCGGAATTATCTGTTTTTTGTACCACAATCCCGAAGCGCTTGACAGTATCGAAAAGGAGCTTACCGGCGGGTTCGTAACGGAGCTTAACAGGCGTATCTTTGATTTTCTCGCAAAAATGTGCGCAAATGGCTTTGAACCGTCATTATCGCCGTTTAATGAGGAATTTAACGGCGCTGAAATGGGAAGGATAAGAGAAATAACGGAGGACGGCATTTCCGCGCACGACGAGGAAGCTCTGCGCGATTATATAAAAGTATTGAATGAATATAAAGAGCGCGTCAATGAAAAAAAGCCCTCCGAGATGTCGGCGGACGAGCTTTTGTTGTTGATGAGCGGTTTAAAGGAGAAGAAGTAATATGAGTGAAAACAGCGGAAACGTTCTCGAGGA
The DNA here is from genome assembly GCA_964454205.1 of uncultured Ruminococcus sp. Taxonomy (GTDB): domain Bacteria; phylum Bacillota; class Clostridia; order Oscillospirales; family Ruminococcaceae; genus CAG-115. Next base: position 8,042 of record CAYVSV010000023.1, on the reverse strand, counting down.
GCTGTTCAATCAGGGAAAGCAGAGGGGAAGCCTCACGGCGAAGGAGATAACCGACGCTCTTGAGGAACTGAATTTCGACGCAAAGCAGATCGACAGGATCTATGAGAAGATCTCAAATATGAATATCGAGATCAAGGATAATTTCGACCAGGAGCTCGATATTGAAAGTATCCTTGAATATTCGGATAATGAATATGAGGATTCGGCGGACGCCGACGTGCTTTTGCCGGACGATTCTGTAAAGTCGTTTCTGAAGGATATAGGAAAAATACCGCTCCTTTCCGCGGAGGAGGAGATAAAGCTCGCCGAGAGAATGAAGAACGGCGACGAGGCGGCGAAAAACCGTCTTATCGAGGCGAACCTCCGCCTTGTCGTGAGCATCGCGAAGAAGTATGTCCGCCGCGGTATGCAGTTTCTCGACCTTATTCAAGAGGGAAATATGGGTCTTATCAAGGCGGTGGAGAAGTTCGATTACACCAAGGGCTTCAAGTTTTCGACTTACGCTACTTGGTGGGTAAGACAGGCGATAACCCGCGCTCTCGCGGATCAGGCGAGAACGATACGCATACCGGTGCACATGGTGGAAACAATATCGCGTGTAAAGAAGGCGCAAAGCCAGCTCCTCCACGAAAACGGCTGCGAGCCCACCGACGACGAGGTCGCGGAGTTTTTGGGAATGTCCGTTGAGAAGGTGCGCGAGATAATACGAATATCACAAGACCCGGTCTCGCTCGAGACCCCGATAGGCGAGGAGGAGGACAGCCATTTAGGCGACTTTATTCCGGATGAGGACGCGCCCGCGCCCGCGGACGAGGCGTGCAACTCCATGCTCAAACAAATGCTCGGAGAGGTGCTCGATACGCTGAGCGAACGCGAAAAGCGCGTTATTATACTGAGATACGGGCTTATCGACGGGCGGCAGCGCACGCTCGAAGAGGTAGGACAAGAGTTCCAGGTAACAAGAGAACGCATTCGGCAGATAGAAACGAAGGCTCTGCGAAAGCTGCGCCACCCTACGCGCAGCCGAAAGCTTAAGGATTTTCTGGAGTGATCCGCAATATACATATATTCGGAATATCGCGTTTTTGTTATAACGGAAAGGAACTGTAAATGAGTAATACCGAAAAAATTTTTAAAGAGCTGCTGGAGCGCGGGAAAGAAACGGGTATGCTGTCCTCGAAGGAGGTAAACAGCATTATAGAGGAAACGAACATCGACCTCGACAAGCTGTGGGAGTTCTTGGAACAAAACAATATCAAGCTGGAAGAGGACGATTACAATGTAGACGAAGAACTCGACAAGGCACTGGATATCGCGGACGAGAACGAAAAAGGCGGCGCCGCCGACGACCCCGTAAAAATACACCTGCGCGAGATAGGCAAGATTCCGCTGCTTTCCTCGGAGGAGGAGCGCGAGCTCGCCGAAAAGACCGCGAACGGCGACGAGGAAGCGCGCGAAAAGCTCATCGTCGCGAATATGCGCCTTGTTGTGAGCATTGCGAAGCACTTTGTCGGGAGAGGTATGCCGCTGCTCGATCTTATTCAAGAGGGATACAGCGGGCTTATAAAGGCTGTTGAAAAATTCGATTATACAAAGGGTTATAAATTCTCGACTTATGCCACTTGGTGGATAAAGCAGTCCATTTCCCGTTCCATTGCGGATCAGGCAAGAACTATCCGCATACCAGTGCACATGGTGGAGACGATCTCGCGCGTAAAAAAGGCGCAGAGCAAGCTCCTGAGCGAGAGAGCGCACGAGCCGACGACGGACGAAATAGCGCGCGAGCTCGGAATGACGCCCGAGCGCGTCCGCGAGGTTTTGAAAATAGCGCAGGATCCCGTATCGCTGGACGCTCCCGTGGGAGAGGAGGAGGACAGCTACCTCGGGGATTTCATTCCCGATGAGGAGTCGCCTTCGCCTATGACCTCCGCGATGAGCGCGGGGCTCAAAGACGAGCTGAACAAGGCTTTGGAGCTTCTTCCCGAGCGTGAGCGCGAGGTTTTGAAGTTCCGCTACGGCGTGGGCTACGATCGTTCGCATACGCTTGAGGAGGTCGGCAGACAGTTCAAGGTAACGCGCGAACGGATACGCCAGATAGAGGCGAAGGCTCTGCGAAAGCTTCGTTCTCACTCAAAGAGCAAGGCGCTTAAGGTGTTCCTCGATTGAACGGAGCTTTTGAGGAACTTATTACATAATAAAAAAACCGAGCGGATTTTTGTTTCGTTTCATAGAGAATTGCGGTGTCAAGCCTTTAGTTGGGTAGCGATACAGAAGTTTTAAAAATCGTTACAGGCAATCGGCTGATCAAGCACAACATTAAAATAAGCGGGCTAGCAACAACTTTCCCGCCTATTTATTTCATTAGAAAAACTCATCACTTCATTTCCCAACGTCATCCAGTTTGAGATATGCGAGGACAAGTCGGAACAATCCGAGTGGCTGATTTTTTGGCAAGAACACACATTTTAATAAGTGGTAGATGTAACAAAAGTCGCTCTTGATTATAATCTGCAAGAGCGACTTGATATGTAAAACCCGGCTATTTTACATTTATGCCTTAAAAATTTACTTCTTTAAGGGTTTCTTCTTTTTCCCCGGCTCAAAGCAAAACGCACGCTTGCCATAATCCTTGGCATAAATACGTGTGCCGTCTTTAAGGGTAATATATGGCGAAAAGATCTTCATATAATACCAATCCTCCTTATTACAAAAATTTTATAAACCACTTGCAATTTTCCGAAGGATATGGTATAATACTAATTGTCAGATCAGTACTTGCCGGCATATCATTAGTTGATTTGCAAGTAGGTGCTAAAAGCCAAGTTGACGCTTGGCTTTTTTGCCGTTTTTAGGTGGGTAATTCGGATTAAATTCTTCTTGCCAATTCTATCAGTTCCATAAAAAAGTATGACCTATTTCGTTTTTTGTCATCGCCAAACAATATCCCCTTTTTTTCAAGAATATCTAGATAACGTTTAGCTTGCCCAGAAGAAACACTCAATTTATCTGCTAAATAAGAAGATGTTAAAACCGGATGTGTGTATAGGCACTCTATAATGCTATCGTATTTGGGACTGTTAATGGTTTCCTTTAGAGAACTTTTGGTTTTCTCATAAAGACTGTTAAGCGAGTCGATGTAACTTATGTGTCTTTCGGTTTGCACAACAATCTTGCGTAAAAAGAACTTTATCCACTCATTGTAATCTCCCTCACGCGTACCAGTGAGCTTGTTATAATAAACTACCTTATCTTGACTGATAGCTTCACTGATATAAAAAAAAGGAAAATTAATTACCTTTGCTTTATAGAGATAAAGACTTACAAGCATTCTTCCTACACGCCCGTTCCCGTCATCAAAGGGATGAATAGATTCAAACTGAGAGTGAATTATGGCAGCTTTAATCAGAGGATTCAAACCATCATTAGCATTGTTCATATATGTTATCAGTTCGTCCATATATTTGATCGTTTCAGTATATGGAGGCGGAGTGAAAATTATCGTTCCTACACTATTGACTATAGCGTTGTCTTTTTTTTTGTATTCTCCAAGCGAGGATGCTGTTTTATTGGGGAGAATTCCATCCATCAAACATTTATGTATTTTTTTCATAAAATGATTTGAGAAATTTTCAGTTCTCAACACTTCTGCCCCATAAATTAAGGCTCTGGTATGATTGTTTACCTCAATCATCACCTTGTCCTCAGACGATTTGGGATTGACCTCGTTTTCAAAGACATCCGAAATAGTGGTCTGAGTTCCTTCGATGTACATCGACGAAATAGCCTCTTTCTTGTGAAACATAGGAACAAGTATGTTTGTAAACTGATAGCTGTTTATTTTAGCTTCCAGAATTCCAAGTTTTTTTGAAGCCTCAGCCAACTCATTGATAAAATAATTGGCATTAAAATCATCAACGCGGTCTTTAATGAACTTTAACATGACCTTATCCTCCTGATATCTATATTATACCACACAATTAGATGCTTGTCAAGGGGGTTACCTGCATTTTTTTTAAAAAAATGCAGGTTATTTTCAAAAAGAAAGTGAATTATACACATTTTTGTCCTTTTAAGATAATATAGTCTCATGCTGATGGGTGTCAAAACATCCAAATGAACTTTAAGCTTAACTATCTCTGTGCTCTTTACGTCATCTTTCTTTTCAGTAGCTGTATTTAACAATGCAATGAAATTTGCAATGCTAACTCACTGTCGTAAAGATACAAATCGGAATGACAAACGGAACGCAATATGAAAAAAGTGAGAGAGTATAAAAACTCCCTCGTTTTTTATTAAAATGTATAATACCCTTATAGTCATAAAAAGCATCGCAAAGATCAGAGCGATTACTTAGCGCATATACCAGCTTGCATTTTTCTAAAGATATAATGCATTTTTATAGATTTTTCAAAAAATATCCGACATTTTGCACTTCTCAATTGTATTATAGGTGAAGGGGGGTCAAAGCAATGTCAAAATCTTTGTTGCGTACGGACAAGGAGATTGAAGAAATCTACGAGCGGCATCGAATTACCGTATATCGAGTGTGCTTTGCCTATATGAAAAATCTCGCGGATACCGAGGACGCTGTTCAAGAAACGTTTATCAGACTGATCGACAAAGATCCGAAATTTGAATCGGAAGAACACGAAAAAGCGTGGCTTATCAGAACATCAACTAACATCTGCAAGAACGAGTTAAAGCACTGGCGGCGTAAGAACGAGAATATTGACGATCACTTTGAATTACAGACCGATAACACAATAAAAACCGATGGCGTATTTCAAGATGTAATGGAACTTCCTGATAAATACAAGACCGTTATCTATCTTTATTATTATGAGGGATATGACAGCGCAGAGATTGCAGAAATTCTCAAAAAGCCCAAATCGACAATACGGAATTATTTGCATGAAGCCCGTAATCTGCTAAAAGAAAGGTTAGGTGAGCATTTCTATGAAGAATGAAAAAATCATTGCTTCATGGAACAAAATACTGCCCGATGAAGCCGCAGACGAACGTATGCGCTCTAAAATCATGGAGTATCAGCGTTCGCACATCAGAAAGGATAGTGTGATATCGATGAAAAAAACTATGAAGATGCTGATTCCGATTGCAGCCTGCTTGGCGTTAGTTTGTGTGACAACGGTTCACTTTGTAAAAAGTAACAGCAACAACTATGTTACAACCACTCCCGGAATTGCCGATGCAGCGCCAATGATCTTTGTTAATGATGTTTTGTATAAGCAGTCAACCACTGAAACATCATATGCCGAGTTGAAAGACGATTTTGTTTATTTGGGTGTGATTGAAAGCGACGTTACACATTTGCAAGGTGCTAATGACGATGGCATTCCCAAAGAAAACTTCCAAGCAAATCACCCTGTTGTTGGGTCGGCGGTTTATCGGTATGATGATAATATTGTAGTTGAAATCAACGGCAAGTATTGGCTGTACGAAAACACCAATAGCAGCGCAAATGGTCAGCAGGGAGAGCTTTCCGAAGAAGAGAAAAAGTTCCTTGACCCGACCTACGGGGTTGAATGAGCCTTAACTTATCGGGGCAAGATTCAAATAAATATGGAACGCGGAAGTGTCACCTTCCGCGTTTTGCTATGCTACGGTATTAGCGGAAATCACAATCGGTTTGTGATCTCTTACTTTTGTGTTATTCGGTAACTATTTCTACCCCGCTCAGTTCATTGTTGCGGTAAACTGTACGAACATTGATACCGCCTTGCTTTGACGAGGTAAATGAAAATGCACCACCCAAAGGAGTTATATCCGAGAACAGGTGTACAAGTTCGCCGTTATAATAAACGTTTCCGGCACCACTTGCGTTAGGTGCCTCAACATACGATATGCCATACGGTTTGTACTTTGAGAATACATCTTCAAATGTACGACCGCCGTCAGTAACGTTAGCCATTGTTGTCTCTTGTGAAATTATATCAGAGGAATAGCCTTGTTCAACGGTCGTATTTTCAGTCGCATACTCGCCTAAATAAACGTTGTCGCTTGCCGAAATGGCATCTCCAAATGTCACAGCAGAAAGAATTGAAGGTATAAATTGGCGTGCATTAAATTCCTCTTCGGAATAAGTTGCCAATCCTGTCAGCGGTCCCATCGGATCATAGCTGCCGTCACCATTATCAATACGCTCGCGTATCGTGTGAACATCAACATCCCCCTTCTTCTCGCTGTCGGCATATTCGATCTTTATTGCCATTCCGTCATTGCCCATATCCACACCATCAAAGAAATACCTTACTCTTTGACCTTTGTAGTATAAGATATTTGTTGCCTTATCCCACGACAGACCATATTTCGTATATTCCTCAAAATCGAATGATGTGGCGGGGCTTTCGCCTGTTCCCGATGCAAACATAACATCGTCCGAGCCGTCAACTGTTTTTGAGATCCGTACACCGTTTTTGATATCCTGTAATGTTTTTTCATACAATACAATGGTCTTATCAACGATCTCCCTGCTCCAGACAAAATCGCCGCGCGTATTCGTCCAAGCCTTTTGTCCGATCATAGACTCAAGATTTGCCTTTTCCTGTTCAAGCCACTCGGCATATTCCTCATAAGTCCACCACTCAACGTTGGGGGAATTATGAACGGTCTTATTAGACAAAATCGTCTTATCGCCTAATGCAGTGCCGGAATTTAACGAATTAAGGTTTACAGTTTCGGGAACGGTATTTGTAGCGAATGCCACGGTTGTTCCCGCTACCAAACAAATTGCAGCTGCTGCCGCTATCGGAGTAATTTTTGTAAATTTCATAATTGCAATTATCCTTTCTTTGAGAGCATTTCTGCTAAAACTGTTACTGAACGGACACGAGCCGACTTTCTGTTCTTCCATTTGGATAAGAGCCATAGCATAAGAAGATTTTCCTCCGCCAAGTATACGGACAACCTTTTCATCGCACGATAATTCAATATCTCTGTTAGCGATAATGTACATCACCCACACCATCGGATTAAACCAATGAACACATACCGAGGCAGTAAGCAGCAATTTAAAAACTGCGTCAAATCGTCTGATATGCATATATTCGTGAGTCAGCACATATTTAAGAGTGTTCGTATCGCTCCAATCGGTTTGCTTTGGCATTAGTATAACGGGGCGAAAAAGACCGTATGCCAAAGGCGAGGATATTCTGTCGTAGACACGGATCGAAAGCGGTCGTAAGATTTGATGATCTTCAAGCCAATTCGTCAAAAAATCATTTTCAACGGGAAGGCTTTCGGCAAACCTCTTTCGCCAGACAAAATATGAAACCGCAAAATAGGATCCTGTTACAAGCATACCAACGATCCAAATAACGATTCTTAGGCTGATAAACGGCGCGGTTCCCGGTGAGATCATCTCAGGAGAAACCGAAACGTTTGCCGTATTGTTCACGGAACCGATATTATACACAATGGGTGCAATACCTGTTCCCGTTACTTCCGGCACTTGCTTCTGGGGAGCAAAAATTGAGTACACACTCAATTCACAAGGCAATGAATAAGGTATGAACAGCCGCACCAAGACGACCCACCATAAAACGCAGAATGTCATTTTAGGCAGTCTGTTAAGCGCAAGCGCACGAATGATTACAATAACCATTATCATTATTGCTCCTAAAATGCTCATTTGTATCAGACTCATTTTGCAGACTCTCCCATTTTTTTAACAAGTTGTTTGAGTTCCTCTATCTGCCCGGCAGACAAGTTTTTTCTTCCAAGCAGCGCAGTGAAAAGCTTATCAGCAGAGCCATCGTACAATTTCCCAATAAGCTCATCTGTTTCTGTTTCCTGAGCCTCCTGCTTAGATACCAGAGCGTGGCACATAAAGTTTGGCTCAGTACGCAAAATAGCTTCTTTCGCTATGCACTTCTTGATTACAGTGTAAGTTGTGTTCATATTCCAACCGATCTCTTCATTTAATATGTCGGAGATCTGCTTTGCGGTCATATCACCCTCTCTCCACAAAATGCTCATGACTTTAAGCTCCGAGTCAAAAAGCTTGACTGCCATAATACCGACTC
>CAYVSV010000022.1:0-32168 GCA_964454205.1 uncultured Ruminococcus sp. | reverse complement strand
ATGCTGTCGGCGCAGGTGACGAACGGCGCGGGACTGCCGCTCGTTAAATACACACACAGCGCGGGTCACGAGAACACTCCCGACGATCCCGAATACGTCAAGGAAACGGGGCACCCGAGCTACCGCGCGGACGACGCGCTCTGGCTCTTCCCGACTATCGAGAAGTACATTGGCGAGAGCGGGGACGTTGGATTCCTGGACGAGGAGGTGTTCTACGCGAACAACGGCGAAAAGGGCACGGTTTACGACCACCTCAAGCGCGCGATAGATTTCTCGATGAACAATCTCGGAAACCACGGAATGCCCGCGGGACTTCACGCGGACTGGAACGACTGCCTTCGCCTCGGCAAGAGGGGCGAGAGCACGTTCGTCGCGTTTCAGCTTGTTTACGCGATAAAGATACTGAAGTCTTACGCGGAGCTCAAAAACGACGGCGATCACATCAAGTATCTCGATGAGATCGGCGCGAAGCTCGACGGGATACTCGAAAAGTGCTGGAATGAGGATCGCTTTATCCGCGGCTACAAGGAGGACGGCGAGATGATCGGGCTGCGCACCGATCCCGAGGCTTCCATGTGGCTCAATCCGCAGTCGTGGGCTGTTATCTCGGGTTACGCTACAAAGGAGCAGGCGGAAAAGTCTCTCGACAGCGTGGAGCGCGAGCTCAACACGCCTTACGGCGCTATGCTGATGTACCCTCCATACGACAAGCACGCCTTCGGCGGGGCGCTTATGCACTGCTTCAACCGCTGCGTAAAGGAGAACGCGGGTATCTTCTCGCAGACGCAGGGCTGGCTCATTCTCGCGGAGGCAAAGCTCGGGCGCGGAGATATGGCGTATAAGTACTGGAAAGAAGCTTCTCCCGCGACATACAACGACAGCGCGGAGCTCCGCGAAATGGAGCCCTACGTTTACGGACAGTTCGTTGAGGGCAAGGACAGTCCGTTCGCGGGCAGAGCGCACGTTCACTGGCTCACCGGAACGGCTTCGACGGTAATGGTCGGCACGGTAGAGGGAATTCTCGGGCTTCGCCCGAACGTCCGCGGGCTTGTCATCGATCCCTCTATTCCTTCAAGCTGGAAGGAGTTCACCATGGAAAAAACCTTCCGCGGAAAGCGCCTTAACATCACCGTAAAGAACCCGAACGGTTCTCAAAGCGGCGTGAAGTCCATCTCGGTAAACGGCGAAAAGCTCGCCGAAAACCTTATTACCGAGGACATTCTCAAAGATGTGAACACCGTTGAAATAGAACTCTAAACCAATACCGCCGATGAACTTTCGGCGGTATTTTTCTGAAAAATTGGCGAAAATCCTTTACAAACGCACAATTTTACTGTATAATATAATGAGTGCGAAACGTCTGATTTTTGAAAAAATTTCAAAAATGTGTTGCGTTTCCCGATTTTTCTTGTCTGTATAAGTGAAGGACAAGTAAGGCTAACGGAGGCGGAAGCGATGGAATTTCCCGCGGAGCTGCGGTCCGAAATAAACGAGCTCGCCGAGGGCGAGGATATAAAGCTGCTGAAAGCCTCGGCGGCGCGGCTCTCGGAAAGCTACCGCAAAGAGAGCGAAAGCGGCAAGCGCGGCGCGGTCTCGAAAACGGACGCGCTTGCATACGCAGCCGTGAGAATGTCCGCGACGTTCGCGGCGGTGAGCAAGGCTCTGGAGCTGTCGTCTGCGTGCTTTGAGGGAGAAACAGGCTCGATACTCGATGTCGGCGCGGGCACCGGCGCGGGAGCGATAGCGGCGGCGCGGCTCACGGAATGTGAGAACGTCACCTGTCTGGAACGCGAAAAGAATATGCTGGAATTGGGGCGCGAGCTCTGCGAATGCGCGGGCGTTCCCGCCGTTTGGGAGCAGCGCGATCTCTCGCGCGGCAATATCGGGAGCGCCGATCTTGTGATATGCTCCTACTGCCTGAACGAGCTCCCCGAAAAGCTCCGCAAAGCCGCCGTATCCGAGCTCGCGAACGCCGCGAAAAAGCTGCTCGTCATCGTAGAGCCGGGCACGCCGTTCGCGTTCGCGTTTATGAAACAGACGCGGCAGGCTCTTATAGAAAAGGGGCTGAATATCGCCGCGCCCTGTCCTCATAAAAACACCTGTCCGCTGCCGGAAGGCGACTGGTGTCATTTCACGGCGCGCGCGCAAAGGACGAAGCTCCACAAGCTGCTGAAAAACGCCGACGTTCCGTACGAGGACGAAAAGTTCTGTTTTCTGGCGGCAGCGAAGGAAGGCTGTTCCCCTTGCGAAGCGAGAATACTCCGCAAGCCGCGTATAGAAAGCGGCATGATAACGCTCGAATTGTGCGGGGCGGAGGGATTGAGAACGGAAAAGGTAACGAAAAAAAGCCCGCTTTTCAAATCGGCGAGAAAGGCGGAGCACGGCGGGGCGTTTCCGCGCTGAATTATTGGAGAAAAGTATGGATATAATTTTGCTTAAGGTCAACGAAAAACTCACATGGGAAGAGCTCAGCGGATTTATGGGCTGCCTCGGCGCGGCGCAGAAAGCCGCGGTAAATAAAAAGGCGAAGGAAGGCGACAAGATAAACGCGCTTTTGTCGCGCCTGCTCGTAACATCGGAGATAGAGCGCCGCACGGGTATCAAGGCGCATAGGATAAAGTTCGGGCACGGCTCGTTCGGAAAGCCGTTTATACAAGACAGCGAATTGCGGTTTTCGATGTCGCACACGCATGGGGCGATCTGCGCCGCGTTCGGCGGGGAAGGCGAGATAGGCGTGGACGTGGAACTCCGCAGCCGCCGCGTGAACGAAGAGCTCTATAAGCGCGTTCTCTGCAAGGAGGAGCGTTTACATACGACCTCAAACGAGGATTTCCTGCGGTTCTGGGTGAAAAAAGAGGCGTTTCTTAAACGTCTCGGGGTGGGCATAACCCGAGACCTGCGCGGAATAAACTCTCCGGAGCTGCCCGACACTGCCGTCATCGAACGCGGCGAGCTGTTCATCGGCGTTTCGGGGAAGGGCGCTTTGAACGCTTCCGTCACCGAAATTTCGCTTGACGAGCTGCTGGACAGATTTACGCTCAAATTATGATGTTTTAAAGATTTTCAGCGCTCTCCCCGACTTCGGCGGGGAGAGCGTTGAAAACAGGCTTGAGATAATGGGGGATAAAATGGAAAAGCTAAGGGTCTTTTTTAAACGTCTGTTTGGGGGCAGCGTTAAAAAATTCTTCATGCACATAAACCTTATCCACAAGGAAACGGGCAAAAACCGCGTTTGGCTGTTCTTTGATATGATCCGGTGCATCTTCCGGTTTAAAATGGGGTACTCGGATTACCACTGCTTCGGCTTTGCGGACGTTCGCGGAAAAGACCGCGAAACGTTCCTGAAAATGGACGATAACATCACATTGTCGAGCAAGCTGAATTCCCGCGAGCTGTTCGGGCTTTTTAACGACAAGGCGGAATTCGACAAGGCGTTCGCCGAGTTTATCGGGCGCGAGTGGCTCGATCTACGAAACGCTTCCGGGGATCAATTCGAGAGCTTCTGCGGCGGAAAAACGCGCTTTTTCGCGAAGCCTGCGGACGAATGCGGCGGCACGGGCGTTGAGAGGATAGATCTCCTGGAAAACGCCGACCTCGGCGAAATTTACGCGCGGCTTGTAAAAAAGAAGCAGTTTATCGTGGAGCAGGAGCTCATTCAGCACGAGAAGATGAGCAAGCTCGCCGCGTCGGCGGTCAATACGCTGAGAATAGTAACTCTCTTCCACAAGGGCGAGTTTCATCTGATGTACGCCATGATAAGGATCTCCAACGGAATAAAATGCGTCGACAACATTTGCAGCGGCGGAATGTATTCTCCTATCGAAACGAACGGCGTTATACGCCACCCCGCCTACTGCACCGAAACCGGCGAGTTTTACGAAAAGCACCCGGTCACCGGGACGGAGTTTGTCGGCTTTGAGATACCTTTTTATAAGGAAGCTATCGAGCTTGTGGAAAAAGCCTCGGCAAAGTTCCCGGAAATGGGCTATCTCGGCTGGGATGTCGCGATAACGCCGAACGGTCCGGTGCTTCTGGAAGCCAACAATATGCCGGGCTACGATATCGCGCAGAACTACGGGCATCTCGATGTGAAGATAGGGCTCAAGCCCAAGTTCGAGGAGATACTTGGAAAGGACTTTTTCAAAAGCAAATAATCCGGGGCAAAAGCCCCTCTTTTTTTGTGTCGCCCCTAAATACCTTCAGTAAAAATGCCGCACGGTATATCGCCGTGCGGCATTGATTTTCGAGAAAGACATTAAGCCTTAACGTCCGCGCCCCTGAAGATCATCTTAAAGCGCCTGTCTTGAATATGACAGCGTGACATACAGCTTGATTTTCAATCTTGTTTCTAAAGGCTGCCTTTTTCAATCTTATTTCTAAAAGCTACCTTTTTAATAATAACCGTAGCCACAATACCTACTGCCAAGAGAATTATAACGGGCGTCCAGTCGAATACATGTGTTCTTGTTATAGCCGTAATGTCAAAGCCTTCTTCGGTTTGAAACATTGCAAATATAAGCACAAAGGAAAGCACCACGGACAAAACAGCGGGAATAGAGGAAAGCAGATTTCTTGCGCTGCTAGTGTCAAGAGGTATACGCTTCATACGCTCGGCGCTGAGGGTAAATACCTTTCCGGCATAGTACGCGCCCACGACCGTTATGAGCGTTTCGGGAACCATGTAGGCGCAGTTGTAAACGAGTGAATACAAAAGTCCGTCGGAGGTGGGGATCGAAACGCCCGCCCAAACGGTGCAGCCCGAAATCACATGGCAGATATAACGCAAAACGCACACCACCAATGCTCCTGCCGCCAATGAAAGACCTTGATCCTTGATCTTTCCCTTAAAGATGCCGCCAAGCCCCATTACCGCAAAGGCAACTATGTAGTCAAGCATAACTATCGCTATACCCGCCAGAGGGCTTGTCGCGTAGGTGAGGTTTTTAAGACCCATAAGCATTTGCAGCAGGCTCGCGGTAAAGCCCGCAAGCAGACCCCAAGGCGTTCCGTAGCGGTATGCTATGATGATGACAGGCAGCATACTGAACGCCGTTACGGAGCCTCCAAACGGCATATCGATTATTTTAAGCATACTTAAAATAAATGCCAAGGCTATCATAATAGCCGTTTCCGTAAGTCTCAGTGATTTTTTCATTTTTTACTTCTCCTTAATATAAAATTTCGGAAAAGAAAACGCCCGAGCGAACTCGGACGCAGCAAGCATATTAGATCTCCGCGATGAAAACGCGCGGGGAAACATACTTCCTACGTCGGCATTATCCGAATCAGGTTAGGGGTCGAAGCCAAACTTCCTCTCAGCCTTTTAAAGCTCCCCCGATATTCTTTCCATAGATTATTATACCACATTTTCCGGAATTGTCAAGCCTTTTTTGAAAAAATTTTCCCCGCTCAAATTTATGCGGTTTCCCCCGCCGAAGGCGGGGAAAACCGCTGTTGGATCGGCGCCAAAAACGTTTCTCGTTAATTTCCGCGTACATAGTCCCAAAGCTCCGCGATAGTATCCGCGAACTCCTGACGGTGGATAACGGTGTCGTTGTCGGTCTTGTTTTTCGAGAAGAGCTCCGCGGTGAGCGCGCCGTCGTAGTGGTATCTTATCTCGCTTATCATTATCGGAGCCGTAGAGCCGTCCGTATCCTCAAGCAGCATAAGATCGCCCGCCTCAAGGAACGGCAGCCCCTGCATCTTGACCTCCGCGCCGTAGAAATACAGCGGCTCTATCTGCTCTCCCACGGCGTTTACTATCTCCTGCGTCATATAGGGGTTGTAGAGATCAACCATCGAAAGCCCCGTGTTAGCGCCGTACCGCAGAATTCCGCGCCCGGTGTTCACGCGCAGCCCGCTTATCCCGGCGCGGGTTATGTTGCGCGTTATGCTGAAGCAGTTCTTCGCGGGAATGACCGCCGTCGGCATCTCGGAGTATTTTTTGAAGATAAGGTCGCCCTCCTTGTCGAGCTTTGCGCAGGCTCCGTTCATCGCGGCGATATATCCTATGACCTCGCGGACGTTCGGTTTATAGGAAAGCTGCGGCAGAGCGTAGCTCGCGCAGGTTCCCTTAAACGTGATGTTCTCCGAAACGCACACCGCGCTTAAAAGCGTGTCCGAACGCTCGTACATCACCAGCGGGAAGGTGTCCTTGATAAGCGCGTCCTCAAAATCATAGAGCTTGTCGTAACAGAAAATAGTCGAATAATCTCCTCGGATATATCTCCGCGAGATATAGAACTTCCCCATCTGGCACCATTCCTCGCCGTCAAAGCTTATATATGGAAGAACGGAGGTGTGCAGCTTGAATTCCACGTTTGTCCGCACGGTAAAGCTGAACTCGTTCGGGCAGGAGGTCCCTATCGTGAACCAATCGGGGTGAGCGAGGTCGATAAGGTCGAACTTGATTATGCTGTCGTCCGTAAACGTCACAGCACCCACTCTTATTTTGCATTGAATATGCCTTCCGTTCGCCGCGGCGAGCTGCTTGAAATTTTCGGATAATTCCGCCATTCTCTCACCTCACTTCTGCTTCATCGTGAGCTTCACGCCGCCGTACATTTTAACGTCCCCTATCGTCTTGACCTCGCAGGCGAGCTCGTCAGATACATGGAAATCCGCGGTGACCTCGCCCTCGGGCGCTTCAAACGTAACGGATACGAATATCCCCTCGGTGAGCTCGCGGAGCTTTCTAAGCTCGTTCCGCGTCATCATCCCGAACGTCACTTCAAGCTTGTATTTTCGCGCCACCAGATCGATAAGCATATCTCCGCGGACGTTGTAGCGCACCTCAGAGCGGCGCAGCTCGCGGTCGACATGAAGCTCTGTCACATTGTCAAAGACCTCGTCGTTTATCGTTATTTTCATACGCTCTCCTCCCCTGTTTTCCGCGCCGTGAATTTGCAGTGATGCGGTTCGCCTGCGCGGTAAACGCGGCTTTCCGTTATCTCGAATATCTCGCCGCCGTAGTTCACCCTTGCGCCCGCGGGAAAATCCGTCCACGTGGAGTTGTGCCTGTCTGCCCACACGGTTATCTCAACGGAGACGCGCGCACGATTTTCGGCGGCGCTGCGCTCCGCGTTCTCCGTGCGTTCAACGCGGACGTTCTGTATCGGCGTTTCCGTAAAACCGTAAGGCGTGGGGGTCATGAGCACTATCATATCTCCCAAAAGCTGATTTGGGATAGGCTTTACATTCATTCGATCACCTCCACGCAGCCCGAGCCCCAAAAGCACCCCGCCGCGCGGAGAAGTCTTTTTACGGTATCGGTAACATCGAACGCCGAAGCGTCCGAGCCGTTCGAGCCGTTTTCGGTATACGAAAGGTCTCCCAAAGAAACGCGCGTTGTCGTCCCCGCTGAAACGCCGAGCCTTGCCGCCTTCAAAAGCGCTTCCGTCTGAAAAGCGGCTGCCTGTTTTATAAGCGCGCGCGAGCTCTCGTTTGCCGCCATTGCCGAGCTGAGCGAGTTTCCGCAAAGAGCGTTCAGCATATATTCCGCACGCTTGAGGCAGCTCTCCAAAAGCTCATCCTCCGCTTCGGAGCACTCGAAGCCGAGCTCTGTGAATTCTTCCTTATCAATGATCATTTCAGTCCTCCTTAGAAATATCGGGCGGCGCGAAAACCGCCCCGCCCGAATGGCTCTTAACCGTCCAAAGCGTATCACTCCTCGGAGCAAAGCGCAATGGCAGCCTTCTTGTTGTCGGGGATAAAGAGATCGTGATACTTGCGGTAATCTATATCCCACGCGTCCGCGAACTGGTTCTGCTCGGGCGTGATGATCTTGAGGTTGTCCGTCTTGGAGATCGCGATAGGCGCGCTCTTCGGGCAGATTATCCAGTTTATCTGCTTTGCGTCCTCGGCGGGCGCGAAGCCATCGGAGCTGTCAAAAACGTATTTCGTTTTCATTCTCGCGGAGGGCACGGGGATAATGGAAACGCCGTTTATCGTCTTAACGGAAAACTCCATCTCGCCCTGACTGAAATTCGCGCAGTCGAGAGAATGAGTGACCTCGCTCGAAAGCATTATCATGTCGTAAACAGGGCGCGACATCGCGATAACGAGCTCGCCCTCGCCGCCCGTCACCTCGCGCACCTCGCCGAGCTGCCCGAGAAGTGTGGAAAGCACCGTCTTTTTGTCGGGGGTGTAGGTCTTGGTAATAGCCGCGTTCTTGGAAAGAGTGGAGTATCTGTAAGCGTCTATCTCGGGAATGACCTTTACTCTCTGGAACTCCGCCGCGATATTTGCCGCCGCAAGTCCGAAGCCCGTCTCGTCTACGTCCAGCGCGTCGATACGGAGGCGCTTGCCTCTGTCCATGCTCATAACGCGCGTCTCGTAGGTGTAGGTGATGGGGTTTGTGGTGTAGCCGTCCGTGCGGTTGTAAGCGCCCAAGCCCTTAAGAGTGATCTTGGGGATCTTGATCTCGTCGCCGCCGTTGTAGATCACCTGAGAAGCGTTAGCTTCCATCCAGCCCGAAGTGGAACCCTCGATGATCTGCTTGTCGAGCTCCTTCTGAAATACCTTTGCGTATTCAATCTGATTAGCCATTATAAATCATCCTTTCATTTCGGCAATTGCCGTTAGTTGAGCACATTCCGTTTATGCGAGCCCCCGCCGCCGCGCCGTCTTTTAATGATAACCTCATAAGCTTGCGCCGCGAAGTCTCGCAAAACGGATATTAAACGACGCCCTCCCTCCCCGAAAAAATTACCGCGCGGAGAATATCCTGCGGATAGCCGAGAAGCCGTCTTTGCTGCCGGCGCTCTCCGAAGAAAATTGCGGAAGCTCGCGGCGCACCGCCTTAAAGTGCGGATACGCTTCGATTATCTCACTTGCCGCGTTTTCAGCGGATTTCCCGGCGAGACAAAGCCCGTAAGCCATTGCCGCGCCGTCCTCCAGCTTTTCCGGGAGAATTCCCAGAATAAGGAGCTTTACCTTTATCCGCTCCTTCAAGAGCTCCGCCTCCGTTGTGGCGAGCTTGTCAATAAGCTCCCGCTTTTCGTCGTCATCGGCGTTCTGTTCCTCGGTGATCTGCTCCTCGGCATTTTGGGGAAGCATCACCGCGGGCTCGTTTTCGGGAAGCTTCGCGGGAGCGAGCTCGGTCGGGGACGCGGGCGTTTCCGCGTTCTCTCCGAGAACCTCTTGCGTTAGTTCATTCGTCATTTTCGTTGTCCTCCTTTTCCATTGCTTTTGCGTCTTCAAGCGAGACGCCGTATATCTCGGAAAGCGCCCTTGCCTTCGAGATAAGCCCGCTTGAATAAAGCGCGCGGGCACGCTCCGTTCTTGTGCCGTCGTCCTCGCAAACGCCGTCCGCAAAACGGATAGAAGCGGAAACGTCCTCGTTTTCCGAGAGCTCGCCCGACATTTTCCCAAGCAGGCAGACGATCTCCGCGACGCGCGCCAGACCCTTCGCTATCAGCTTGCGGTAAAAGCAAGCCGTGCGGTAGGTGCGGCTGTTTCGGCTGACGACCTCGGTGGCGGTGCGCAAAGCGCCGCTCTTGAACGACAGCGCGCCCTCCGAAAGCCCCGCCTGCATACACAGCAAGTCGAGCAGCTTGTCAAGCGCCTCGGAGTGCTCCGTCACGCGGAGCTCGGCGGTGTTGTCGGTGATCTTAAGCTCGTCGGTGTCCGACGCCGAAAAAGCCTCAAAAACCTCGTCGTTCACGTTGAAATAACGCTTAAGCTCGCCGTTGTCGTCATACTCGCCGCGCACCGCGTAGGACGGCACGATAATGCGCTTCTTGCCGAGAACGAACTCGCGCGTAAGGCTGTCGAACACAATGTCTATCGCCTTGAGCGTATCCTCGGAATCCGCGAAAACGGAAGCTCCCAAAGGCGGACACGAGCGGTTTTTCCCCGCGCGCATACCGAAGTATACGAACATCGGCTTTGTAAGCCCCTTGATAACGGTCTTTTCGCGCATACCCGGAAACAGCTCCGAAAGCTCCAGCTCCCTGCCGTTTTCGTTGTAGAGCTTGTTCTCGATTGTCAGACCGCCGTCCGCTATCTCCTGCGTTTCGGCTAAGATAAAGCTCCTGCCGTTTTCTGTGATACAAGAGCCGAACGCGCCGCCGTAAAATCCGCGCGAATCCCATTTAGTGGGAACGAACTGATCCGCGGTTATGAAATCGAGCCGCACTCCGCTGTTGTCGCTGTACACCTTAACGACCCCGCCGCCGAGCGCGAACGCCTTTTCGAGAAAGTCCGAAAACCTCTCCGCAAAGCAGTTCTCGTCAAAAACGCGTTTCAGGAAGCGCTGCGTCTCACCGTCGGAACAAACGACCTCCGTGCCCTCGGTAAAGCAGAGCCGCGAAAGCTCGGCGCACAAGGCTCTTGCCGCCCCTAACGATGCGACCCGTCTCGTGCCGCCGTTCATACCGCCCTTGCGGGTGTAGCGCCACTCGCCGCCGCCGTTGTAGATGTCGAGCCAGCGCTCCGTTTCGGCGGAGCTCGCGGCGGCAGCCGCGGTGAGCTTTCCGCTCTTGGACAAGCCGGACTTTCCGAACAGCAAACCTTTCAAATTCAAACCTATCCCTCCTTTCCGCGGATCGCCAAGCGAACTTTCGTGGCGCTTTTCTCCGCTGAACACATAATAACATCGCCGGGTCTGCAAAAAACTGCACACAAGGAAATAAAGCTTCATTTTATGATGTTTTCCCCGCCGGCGGGGAGAAACGAATAAAAACAACCTCTTTTTTGCAAGTTACAAAAACTTTTTCTGCAAAAACACTTGAAAAATCCGAAATAAAGTAGTATTATAAATAGAGGAAAAGGAAATCCAATATCCGAAAACGAGGTGTCAGCAATGAACGATGACCTTTTAAAAACGATAGAGGACAGGCTTCCGACATTCTCAAAAAGCCAGAAGCTGATAGCGAACTTTATGCTTTCGCACTACGAAAAAGCCGCGTATATGACGGCGCTCAAGCTCGGGAACGCCGTGGGCGTTTCGGAGTCCACCGTGGTGAGATTTGCCATAGAGCTCGGCTTCGAGGGCTACCCTCAGCTACAGCGCTCGCTGCAAAGCCATATCAAAAACAAGCTCACTACATTGCAGAGAATGGACGTAACGCGCAGCAGAATTGGCGGAGAAGATCCCATAACAAGCGTTCTCAACCAGGATATAGACAAGATACGCCGAACCCTCGAAACGGTGAACCGCGAGAGCTTCGACAACGCCGTCGCGACGATAATCGCGGCGAAGCGCATTTACATTCAGGGCGCTATGAGCTCGGGGCTTCTCGCAAGCTTTATGCACTACTACCTGCGCCTTATATTTGATAAAGTAACGCTTGTCGGCGCGGTAGGAACGGCGGAGCTGTATCAGCAGATGATACACATCGGAGAGGGTGATCTGCTCATAGCAATGAGCTTCCCGCGCTACGCCTCAAGCACGATAGAGGCGTGCCGTTTCGCTCACGAAACGGGCGCGCAGATAATCGCGATAACCGACAGCGAGAGCTCGCCGCTCACCGAGTTCGCGCACACTTCGCTGTTCGCTTCGTCGGATATGGTGTCGTTCGTGGACAGCCTTGTAGCGCCGATGAGCCTCATAAACGCGCTCATAGCGACGGTATCCGCGGCGAACCGCTGCCGCGTGGAGCAGACGTTCGGAAAGCTTGAGCAGCTTTGGGACAGAAACGAGGTCTATAAGAAGGACGTGTAAATCGGAATTTATGGAGGCAAGAATGATTATCACGGATGCTATGACTATCGAAGAAATAATGTATCAGTTGGATAAAAAATACGGTGAAGCTTTTAATTGGAGATTGATACCTTTAAGCCAAAGTAATGGGCATTTTGCAGATGAGCTGAAAAGAGAATTAGATGAAAACGACTTATTCTTAAAACATAAAATTTGGGCAGTTGCAAAATGCACATCCAATGATGATGTTCTTTACCTTAGAGAAGGTGATATCTATAGAATTTACCATTTAACGTACTCTTCAAATAACGAAAACGGCTTTCCGAAATATATAGAGTTTAACAGCATAAAATCAGCGGCAGAATATATCCAAAATCAATTTATAACAGAATATCTATGATTTCTGAATTCAATTTTATCTGCCGGTTAAATTTCAAATAAAGGGGAAAAAATGTCGGACATAATAGTGGTCGGCGGCGGAGCGGCTGGAATGACCGCCGCGATATTCGCGGCACAAAGCGGCGCGGACGTGCTCCTGCTCGAAAAGAACGAGCGCCTAGGTCGAAAGCTCGCGATAACGGGAAAAGGGCGGTGCAACGTCACCAACAACTGCGATCTCCAAACGCTTGAGGAAAACATACCAAACAACGCGCGGTTCTTGTACGGCGCGTTTTCGCGGTGGTCGCCGCAGGACACCATGACGTTTTTCGAGGACTTAGGAGTGCCGCTGAAAACCGAGCGCGGACAGCGCGTTTTCCCCGTTTCCGACAAGGCGGCGGACATCGTGAACGTCCTCGTGAAACGCCTCGAAGAGCTGAACGTCGCGATAAAGCGCGAGAACGCGCGTTCCCTTATAATAGAGGACGGAGCTTGCCGCGGCGTGAACACGCGTAACGGACAGCTCCGCGCGAACGCTGTCATTTTGGCAGCGGGCGGCGCTTCTTATCCTAAAACGGGCTCGGACGGTTACGGGTACACGCTCGCGAAACAGGCGGGGCACACGATAGTTGAGCCGCGCCCGTCGCTCTGTCCGCTCGTCACGGAGGAAAGGTGGGTAAGCCGCGCCGCGGGGCTTGTCATAAAGAATGCCGCCTTAAAGCTCATGTGCGGCGGCAAATGCGTTTATGAGGACTTCGGCGAGCTTTCGTTCACCGCGGACGGCGTGGGCGGAGCAACGGTTTTAAGCGCGTCCGCGCATATCCCCGAAAGCTGCGTAAAACAATTGGTAATTGACAATTGTCAATTGTTAATTGACCTAAAGCCCGCGCTCTCCGAAAAGCAGCTCGACGCGCGTATTCTCCGCGATTTCGAGAGCCTCCGCGGGAAAACGTTCCGTGAAAGCCTGCGCAAACTCCTCCCGAAAGAGCTCGCGGAGCCGTTCTGTGAAATATTGGGAATTCCTTCCGAAAAAAGAATTGACGAAATAAACAAAGTTGAGCGCAAAGCATTGGTGAAAACGCTGAAAAGCCTCCTGCTCCGTATAAAATCGTTCCGCCCGATAGATGAGGCGATAGTCACGCGCGGCGGAGCGAATGTCCGCGAAATTTCCCCGAAAACAATGGGAAGTAGGCTTTGCGGCGGGCTTTTCTTCGCGGGCGAGATCATGGATGTCGACGGCTACACAGGGGGGTTCAATTTGCAGATAGCCTTCTCCACCGGAGCGCTCGCGGGGAGCTCCGCGGCGAATTTCGTGAAAAATATATGAAAAAAGTTGAAAACCCCCTTGCAATTTCTATAAAAATGTGTTATAATGTTAAAAGGGTGAAAAGGGGTAACTATACCTTTTCGCAATTTTGGCATAACAATGCTATTCGGAGTGATTTGTAAGTTGGGCTCTAAACCTATTGCTGTCGCGATCGACGGACCCGTAGGAGCGGGGAAAAGCAGCATCGCGCGGACAGCCGCACAGCGTCTTGGCTTTATTTATTGCGATACGGGGGCGCTGTATCGTACCGTCGGGCTTTTCTGCCACAGAAACGGCGTTGATGTGAAAAACGCCGCGGAAGTCGGTGCGCAGCTCGATAAGATAAAGCCCGAAATTCGGCTTATCGAAGGTGTGCAGCACGTTTTCCTGAACGGCGAGGACGTTTCGGAAAAAATACGCCTCCCGGAAATATCAATGGCGGCGAGCGCCGTCGCAGCCGTACCCGCGGTGAGGACGGCTCTGCTGGACTTGCAGAGAGAGACCGCCGCGAAATGCTCCGTGATAATGGACGGGCGCGATATAGGAACTGTCGTTCTGCCGAACGCCGATGTGAAGATATTCCTCACGGCAAAGCCCGAGATACGCGCTAAAAGGCGCTTCGACGAGCTTATAGCCAAGGGCTCCGACGTTAAGTTTGATGACGTTCTGAGAGAACTCAACGAGCGCGACTACAACGACGCTCACCGCGAAACCGCTCCGTTAAAGCAGGCGGAGGACGCGGTGCTCGCGGATACCTCGGAGCTGGATTTCGAGCAGTCGGTCGAGCTGGTGTGCGGAATTATCCGCGATAAAACCCGCGATGTTTTATAAGATAGCAACCGGGCTCGCTTCGCTGTTCTACCGCATTTTTTTCAAGATAACGATCATCGGGCGCGAGAATATTCCGGAAAATATAGGCGGCTGCATAATAGCCTCAAATCACGTTTCCAACAATGACCCGCCGTTTATCGGCGTTGTTTTCAAGGGCAAATACACGTTTATGGCGAAGGAAGAGCTTTTCCGCAGACCGCTTTTCGGGTTGCTGATACGAAAGCTCGGGGCTTTCCCGGTAAAGCGCGGCGCAAAAGACCTTTCCGCGATAGATACGGCGATAGAAAGTCTACATAACGGAAGAACGTTTATTATCTTCCCGGAGGGCACGCGCTCCAAAACCGGAGAGCTCGGAAAAGCCAAAAGCGGCGTTTCGCTCATCTCCGTGAGAGCCAAAGCCCCCGTAATACCGGTTTTCGTGAAATACGGGCGCAAAAAGTTCCGCAGAAACGCGCTTATCTCCATCGGAAAGACGATACCAAAGGCGGAGTTCGAGGCGATAGATCTTGCGGATAAACGCGCCGTTCATACAATAAGCAACAGGATAATGGGCGAAATAGCGAAGCTGAAGGAAAGCGCGCCCGACATTGACTGATGAGGATAGAAATTGCAGACAAAGCGGGCTTTTGCTTCGGAGTTGAACGCGCGATAAGCCTCGCGGAGACCGCCGCGGAAAAGTACGGCGAGGTTTTCACGCTCGGCGAGCTTATCCACAACGAGCATGCGGTAGAAGAGCTCGAACGAAAGGGCGTACACGCGGTAAATTCCGTTGAGGAAGCCGCTGGGAAACCGCTCGTCATACGCTCGCACGGAGTGCCGAAGACCGTTGAGGAAGCGGCGCGGAGCACGGCAAGCGAGGTCGTTGACGCGACCTGCCCGTTCGTCAAGGAGATACACAAGATCGCCGCGGGCGTTCCCTCAAGCGGAACGCTGATAGTGTTGGGCGATAAAAAACACCCCGAGGTCATCGGGATAATCGGGAACGCAAGCTGCAAAACGTTCACCGCAAGGACTCTCGCCGAGGTGGAAGCGATTTTGGAAACGAAACCGCCGAAGCCCGTCGTGATGGTCGTTCAGACAACCTTCGACAGCAACTCTTTTTCGGAGACGGCAAACGCGCTCCGCGAAAAGAATGTTTGCGTTGAGATACATGACACAATCTGCACCGCTACCGCGCAGCGCCAGAAAAGCGCGCGGGAGCTTGCAAAACGAGCTGCTCTTATGATAGTGGTCGGAGGGCAAAGCAGCTCGAACACGAGGAAGCTCGCGGAAATATGCGAAAGCTGCGCCAAAACGGTTTTCGTAACGTCCGCGGAAGAAATTCCTCCGCAGGTCTTAAAGGGTCTGCAAGCCGATGATATCATCGGAATAACGGCAGGGGCTTCAACTCCCGCCTATACCATTAAGGAGGTTCATAGTAAGATGAACGAAGAGATCACCAAAAATAACGAAATTGAGGAGGACTTTGCTTCACTGCTTGAGCAGGATCAGTCTTTTAACAGATTATATAACGGCAAAAGAGTTAAAGCTACGGTAGTAAGCGTTTCCAAGAAGGAAGCTGTCGTAGAGGTCGGCGCAAAGCAGACAGGCTACATAGTCCGCGAAGAGCTCACAAACGATCCATCGGCGGAGGTTGAGGACGTTGTGAAGGTGGGCGACGTTATCGACGCTATCGTCATCAAGGTCGACGATTCGGTAGGTACGGCGGCGCTCTCGAAAAAGCGCGTTGACGCGCAGCTCGGTCTTGAAAAGCTCGAGGAAGTAAGAGACTCCGGCGAGACCATTGAAGGCAAGGCAACACAGATAGTCAAGGGCGGCGTTATCGTCATTTACGAAAACACACGCGTGTTTATCCCCGCTTCTCACACGGGCATCCCGCGCGGCGGCAAGCTCGAGGATCTGCAGGGCAAGGTCGTGAAGTTCAAGATCATCGAGGTCTCCAACGAGCGCGGCGGCAGAGTTGTAGGCTCTATCCGCCAGGCAAACCGCGAAGTCCGCGAGGCGGAAAGAGCGAAGTTCTGGGAGAGCATCGAGGTAGGTCAGAAGTTCGAGGGCGAAGTGCGCTCTATCGAGAGCTACGGCGTATTCGTTGACATCGGCGCTGTCGACGGTCTTGTACACACAGCCGATCTCACCTGGAACAGAGTTGGTCACCCGAAGGACATCGTTAAGGTCGGCGATAAGATAAACGTTATCGTAAAGAGCTTCGACCCCGAAAAGAAGAGAGTTTCCCTCTCCGCAAAAGACCCCGAGGACAACCCTTGGACTAAGTTCGTTGCGGATTACGCGAAGGGCGACGTTATCAAGGCGACAATCGTTTCGATAACGGAGTTCGGCGCGTTTGCTCAGATAATTCCGGGCGTTGACGGTCTCATCCACATCTCGCAGATATCCACCGAAAGAGTTGCGGACATCAATACCGTGCTCAAGGTCGGCGATGTCGTTGACGTTAAGATCATCGAGATCGACGAGGAGAAGAGCAGAGTGAGCCTCTCCATCAGAGCCCTCTCCGAGGACGCTCCCGCCGAGGAAGAGTGATCCCAAACAAACAGTTTCCCCCTCCTGCTCCGCAGGAGGGGGATTTTTATTGGAATATTTTTATGCGGTTTTCCCCACGGCGGCGGGGAAAACCGCAATTAAATCAGTGTAATAAGGAAAGCTTGTTGTTCTCAACGGAAAACGTCACTGTCTCCGCGGAATCGAAGGTGAAGAAGCTGAGGTCGACCGTGCCGCGGGCTTCGTCAACGGCGAGCATATCATCAACGCGGTCTTGGATAACGGGCGTGTAATCCGCGGAGTATTCCGTGAAGAAGTCACCCTTGGGTGTTATCTCAGCGAGGTCTAAGAGCTCGCCGTTTTTCGTGAGCGTTACGAACAGCGTCACCACGCCGTAAACGCTGTCGTTCTTGCCCATATAGTCGGTTCTTACGATATGTTCGCCAAGCAGACTTATCTCGTATTCGCCGAGCGCCGCCGTGCAGAAGGTCGCTCTATCCCAGCAGAAATAGTCGTCGTGACTTGCTTGCGGCACGCCGGTATAATAAGGAACGTAATAAACCGATATGGGCGAATAGAAATCGCCTAGCTTCAAGCCCGCTTCTATCATCGTTTCGCGGTCTAGCGGGATTACCACATGACCGGGGTAGTTGTATTTTTTCACCTCCTCGGTGAATTCCTCGGGGGAAATATCCCTGCCGCCGCTTCTCATAAACAGCTTGCCGTTTGCGGGGTCGCGCCCGATAGCGAGAACGTTTTCGCTTGTGTGAACGCCGTTTTCGTCTATATTCACCCTGAAGATGTTGTAGGACAGCGTGCGTTCCTCGCCGTCTATAATTCCCGTCTCGGTCGTGTGGTAGTAGCTGTAGCTGTCGTTTTTATCGCTGAAATAATCGAAATTACGGACATTGCTGAGCTCGCCCGGCTTTTGGAGCACGCCTATAAGCTCAACGGGCTTGTCAAAATAGCTGAAAACGTAAATATCCGGGAGCATGGGCACATTGTCGAACGTCAGCACGCCCTCGCGGCAGCCCTCGTCGTGGATCACAACGCCCCATTCTCTGTAGGAGCTTCTAAGCTCGCTTATCGGAACGCCGTACTTCGCGGAGAGTATCTCGAAAGCCTCCTCGCGTACGCTGTGCGTAACGTCCGTGCTCGTGATTGTAAGCTCCGGCAAATTCGGATATTTATTCCAGAGCTCTTGGAACTCGTAGCGGCTTATTTCGGAGCCGTCGTTGTCGTAATACTCGTCGATTTTGTCGCCGCCGTCTTTGCCGTTATAAACGTCGACCAAGGAGCAGTACGCTCCCAAAGTCTCCTTCACCTGCCCGCTTTCGCTGTCGAAGGAAACGAACGTTATACCCTGCATCAGCGTGGGGTTTCCCGAAAAGCCGTAGTAATAGTAATAGCGGTTCGAGCCGTCCGGAGCTCTGTATATCTTGTTGAGGCTGAAATCGTTTCCGGATCCGAAGAAACCCAAGTCCTCCGCGCCGTTTTCCGCCGTTTTTTTGAACACATACACTCCCGCGGGATCGCGCACGGAAGAAAGAACGTGGACGACGTTGTACTTATTCGACATGTGCAGCAGATATTCATCCTCGCCATCGAAGTCTATATCCAGCATACCGATGTCCCAATAATAGTCGTCCGCGGTTTCCACCTTGCACATCGGGTCTGCCTTGAGCTTATGGATAACAAGCTCCTTAAGCTCCTCGACAAACGCAAGCTCCGCGGGCGGCTTCACAGCCGCGGAGCTGCCGCCCGAAGCGGGAACGGAAGCGGAGACGCTCTCGCCGCTGTTCCCGGCGAAGATCGCGAGCTTGTCAATATTCGACACAGCGAACCCCGCCGCCGCGACGACCGCCAGACAAGCCGCTATCGGCGCTATTATCTTCATCGGCGTGATACGCGTTTTTCCTTCGTGCGCCTCAACGGGTCTGGAGCTGTCGTATTCGTCATAGCCCTGTAAAGCCTCGGCGATGTACTTTTCTTCAACGTTTTCAAGCAGATCGAGCAGATGTTCATTTTTCATAAATACCCCTCCTTTTTCAGATGTTGTTTGAGCTGTTTTTTGGTTCGGTTCAATGCCGCGGAAACGCTGCCCTCGCTGAGACCCATGCGCTCCGCTATTACGCGCACGCTCTCGCAGCACACGAACCTCATAACAAATACGCGGCGGTTCTTTTCGGGAAGCTCCCCGAGAAATCGGTTTATCTCCGCGATAAGCTCGCGGTCCTCGGCGGTTTTCGCGACGTTTGCCTTATCCTCTACAATCTCGGAAAGCTCGTCGAGGATAAGCGGCACCGTGCCGCTGCCGCGCTTTTCGGCAGCGTTTTTTCTGTACATGGACAAGGCGCTGTTTCGAGTTATTTTCGCGAGATATGCCGCGAAGATATCGGGGTGTCGGGGCGGTATGCTCTCCCAGACTTTGAGATACACGGCGTTCACGCACTCCTGCGCCTCTTGAAGGTTTCCGAGAATGTTCCGCGCGATCTTTTCACAATAATTTCCATAGAGCTTCTGCGTTTCGACGATCGCGCGCTCGTCTCTCAGCATATAGAGCTCTATGATCTCGCTGTCGGTCATTTTCTTATACTAATTCACCGTCAAAGTGTAGACCAAAATCAATATGTACTATAAGGCAATAATGCACATATTTGTCTATACGTTGTTCGTGAATTAGTATCCTCCTTTCCCCCTCAACCATATTGACGCGGTCTGCTTTAAAATCTTACACATTTTTTTAAAAATTTTTCCCCAATATAAACCCGCCTTTTCCACGCCTGCGCCGGTGAAAACCGCGAAAAACTTGAAAAGCTTGATCGGAACATCAGAATCCTTTTTATTTTACCACAACATCGGCATTATTTCAAGAGACCGCCAATGTGAACAATCTTTGAAAAAAACCAAAATATCGTTTACACTATTGACATTTGTGCCGATTTGGTGTAAAATTATAGTAGAGTAATATGCAAGGGGAGCGCGGCTTATGGAAAACAGATATACCGTTCTGGTAGTTGACGACGCCGAACAAAATATAGAGCTTATGTCCGATATACTCGGGGACAGCTATAACATAATCACGGCGGACGGCGGCGCGAGAGCGCTCGAGATAATGTGCGGCGAAAGCCGCCCCGACGTGGTGCTGCTCGATATGCTTATGCCTAAGCCCGACGGCTACGATGTTCTGCGTATAATGAGCGAGGACGAGGAGCTCAGCACGATACCCGTTATATCAATAACCGCGGACAGCGACCCCTCCGCGCAAAGCCGCTCATACGAGCTTGGCGCTGTGGATTTTGTGCCGCGCAGCGCGGATATGAATTTACTGCGTTACCGTATAAAATCGGTTCTGCGGTTGTGCGAGCTCGATAAAATACGCCGCGAAAATGACGATCTCCGTACCGAGGTAACATCAAAGCGCCGCCTTTCCGTGCTTATGGATAACCTCCCCGGGGGAGTTGCAACTATAAGAACAGACGGCAAAACAGCGAAGTGCACTTACTTCAACAGCGAGCTCCCATCCCTGTTCAGAATGAGCTCGGATCAGTTCGCGATGCAGTTCGCAATGCCCGTTTACCCGAAGTGGATAGCGGAGTTTATCGAGAAAACGAAAAACGCCACGGGAAGCTTCACCTTCACGTTCTCGATAGGAAGAGAGACCGACCCCGAGCTTTTACAGTGGATACGCCTCACCGCGGACGGAATAGGCGAAAACGACGGGATGACGGAGATGTACTGCGTTTTCCTGGACATAAACGCGGAAAAGCGCCAAGAGATACGCGCGGAAAAGAGCGGCATGAAGCTCCGTGAAAACCGCGAGCTTCTGGCGACCGTCATAAACAACGCCCCCGGCGGAATATCGCTCTCCGAGCGCCGCGATGACGGGCATTTCCGCACAGTGTTCGTAAACAAAGGTCTCGCCGAGCTGTTGGGGTATTCCGAATACGAGCGATGCCTTACGGAGCTCGCCGAGAACCCGAGCATCGGCGTTTCGGAACAGGACGTTCTGGCTATCCGCCAAAAAATCGCGGAAAGCTCCGAAACGGGCGGGAATTTCAAACACGCTTTCAAGTGCGTTTCCCGCAGCGGCAAAGAGCTTTGGCTTTCCGTAAACTGCCAGATCATAAGCGGCGAGGACGGCAAGGTGAAGATGTACTCCTTCATTTCCGACATCACCAAGGAAAAGCTGTTCGAGGACGAGCTGCGCTCCGCCGCGTTCTTTGACCCGCTTACAGGGCTTTTCAACCGCCACGCTTTTATGCGCAACGCCCGCCGCCTTATCGACGACGAGCCTCTTACGATGTTCTCGCTTATGAACCTGAACATAAGCTCGTTCAAGGTCGTGAACGACCTTCTCGGGCGGGACGTCGGGGATAAGATACTTAATATAATAGCGCAGTCTATCCGCGAGCTGTTCACGGGGAGAGGAGTTTTCGCGCGCTTCTTCGCGGATAAATTCCTGATACTCACGCCGTATTCCGAGCGCGGAGTTCACCCGCAGACCGTTCTTGAAACAGTCCAGAAGGCAGTCGCGGAAAGCGGGCTTATAACATACGATATTCAGTGCTACATAGGCGTTTACACGATAACGGACCGCGCTCTATCGGTGGAAAATATGACAGACCGCGCCGCTATGGCATGCCGTTCGATAAACGGAAGCTTTCAGGAGCATATCGCGTATTATGACGAGAAAATGCGCCTTAGCCTTCTTGAAGAGCAGCGGATATGCGACGAAAGCCGCCGCGCACTCAAAAACGGCGAGTTTCGCGTGTACTATCAGCCGGTTTACGGAATAAACGCGGGGCGGTTTGTAAGCGCCGAGGCTCTCGTGCGCTGGATACACCCGAAGAGCGGTATGATAAGCCCCGGGAAGTTCGTGCCGGTGTTCGAGAAAAACGGCTTTATCGCGGAGCTCGACCTATATGTTCTGGAGCAGGTGTGCAAGTATATGAAACGGCGCGTCGAAGAGGGTCTGCCGAAATTCCCCATTTCGGTGAACATTTCCCGTACGAGCCTTTACGACCCCAATCTGTTCGATACGATAAGCGAGATCACTGACAGATACGGCGTAGACCCGAAGTTCTTCCGCATAGAGATAACCGAAAGCGCCTATAACGACAACCCCGTCCAGCTTCTGGAAACGATAGGAAAATTCCGCGAAAAGGGCTACCCCGTTCTTATGGACGATTTCGGGAGCGGTTATTCCTCGCTTAATACGCTCAAGGACATTCCGATAGATATCCTGAAGCTTGATATGAAGTTTATGCAGGGCTTCGAGAAAAACGGCAGAGTAGGCACGATAGTGACCTCTGTTGCGCGAATGTCCGCGTGGCTCAGCACGCCCATGCTCGCGGAGGGCGTGGAGACCAAGGAGCAGTTCGATTTCCTCACAAGCGTGGGCTGCGCTTATATACAGGGCTTCTATTTTTCGCGCCCCGTGCCGGAGGAGGAGCTCACGCGGCTCATCGCCATTGATGAGGTGAGCGGGGACGTCTCCGTGAAAGAAAACTATGCGCTGACCGAGGAGGTAAACGAACTTCTCGGAAGCAATTCACTAGTCTCAAAGATCATAAGCGGCACCTGCGGCGGATTCGGCATTTACGAGATGTACGACAACAAGCTCGAGGCTATCCGCGTGAACGACGGCTACATGGAGATCATGGGCTACACCCCCGAGGACTTCAATAAAGAGAATGTAAATATATGGGATATGATGCCCCCCGAAAGCGCTGAGGTTTCGCGCCTCGCGTGCATGGAGGCTGTCAAAACAGACAAAGCCGTCCGTAGAACGATACGCCGCCGCGACAAAAACGGCAAATACATCACGCTCGACGGCGTTCACAGAAAGCTCGGCGGAACAAACGAAAACCCGATAATCTGCATAGCCTTCAACGATATTACAGAGCTCCTCGCGAACGAGCGCAGTATCTACCGCTCCAAAACCGAGATAGACGAGATATTGGGAGCTACGGGCGCGGTCGTCGTTGACATAGATTTTGAGAGCGAAACGGCATATTGCGCGGGCGATCTGCTCGATTATGACATCGATCTCGAAAAAATAAGCGGCTACATCGGGGATTCCAACCCGTTTGAAAATTCAACGCACCCCGAGGATATTGAAAAAGTCCGCCGTTTCCACAACAGCGATCAGCCCGGCAAGACCTCCGAGGAATTCCGCATACGCAATAAAACGGACGGCGAATACTATTGGTGGAAGTTCACGAAGGTCTGCACGTTCGACGATAAAGGAAATATCCTCCGCATAATCGGCATAGCGAACAACATAGACGCGGAAATGCGCGCGAAGCTTGAGCTCGAAAGAGAGCGCTCGAATATGGACGCGGTAATGGGCAAGCTCAATGCGGGCATACTTATGGTGGAGGTAACGAACGACCACATTCCGCATATTCTGTTCAGCAACGACAGCTTCTGGGAAACTATCGGGCAGAAGCGAAAGGGCGATGAGAATTTCTTCGATTACATCTACAAGGGACTTTTGGACAGCGACAGGCGCGAGATAGACGACACGGTAATAAACGGCGGCACGGTGAACTCGCGCTACCACATCACCCGCGGCAGCGGCGAAAACGCCGTTCTGGAGCTTACCGTGGGACTTTTCCACGCAGATAACGCCAACCGCGTTTATATGATACTCGTTTCCGACGTTACGCAGGCTTATAACGACAATATGCGGCTTGAGGCTATCGTCCGCAACTTCAGCACGGGTCTCGCGCTTGTCGATAAGACCGCGGAGGGCATTGAGATAACATACGCCAACGACAAATTCTACGGTATACTCGGCGCGGGCGGCGAGAGCTCGCCTCGCGTGAACGCCATGCTCGAAACGCTCATAGCTTCGGATGCTCGTGCCGGCGATATCCGCATAACCCGCGGAAATTCCACACGCACCGTCCGCGTAAGCACGGACGAGATAGGCAAGCCACACAAGGGCGTTACAAACTACATCGTCTCCGTAAGCGACGTAACGCTCGCCCGCGCGGGGGCAAAAAGCCGAATCGCGGAGCGTATGGCGAACGCGAGCGCGGGAGTGTACAGCGAGGTCTGGGAGATAAATTACAGAGAACAAACGGCAAGACTCATATCCTCGCGGCGCGAACCGAAGCTCGCCGAAAACCACAAGCCGGAACCGATAAGCAAGGCGCTCGGCGAAAGAGCAAAGAGGTATATCGCGTCCGCGGACTACAACGCGTTCGCGGAGCTGGTGCACGCGCCCGAAAACGACCCCGATTTCACGGACCGCTATCTTGAAAGCGAGATGCTGGACACGGACGGCAAATTTTACCCGGTCGGCATAACGCTTGTGCGCTCGCGCAAGGATATTTGCATGATGTTTATCCGCGACAGAGTGCGGGGCATAGTTGATAGTTGACAGCTGACAATTAAAACCGGAGCGCCAAGCATTACTTGGCGCTCCGCTGTTTTTTTGCGGTTTTTCCCGCCTGAGGCGGGGAAAACTCTGTTAAATCGGTATCTGCATTGTTTTCGCAGGCTTATTCCTTGATCTCGAAGTTGTTTGTTTCTATTGTCGTTCTCTGCTCGCGGAAGTTTCCTACTATCGTTACTCCGCGGACATACCAATCCATATTCTCGATCTGAGAATCAGTCATCTCGTCCGTTTCGAGATACTTCACGTTGTTTTCCGTGTCTTTGAGCGGACCCTTGAACACTCTCGCTCTGCCGCTCGTTATGGGAGGGATTATCGCGTCTATGAGCTTCTGCGTGCCGTCTGCCGCGTTGAGAGCCTCCGAGACGTTCACAACGCCGTTGCTCATATCGCCGATGTATTCGTCGCTCACCCACATATCCATTTTCATAGACTTGAACTGCGCGAGGAAATAACTGTCACGCAGACTGTAAAAGTACATGAGCATATTCGAGTATTCGTTCTCTCTGTCGCTGTAATCCAAACAGCCGATGAACTTCACTCCCTTTTTCTGGCAATAATCCGCCGAGTGACCGGAATTGGTGTAGCAGACGATAACGTCGCAGTTTTTCGCCAAAAGAGCGTCGATAGCCTTTTCGATCTCCTTGTCCTTTTCCGCGCCCGCGGCGAAAACCTCCGCGCCGCCGTCTTGATTCAGCTGCGCGCCGAGCTCCACGGCGTTCACGACAGCCACCGCGCCCGGAAGCGCCGTGTCGGCGACAACGCCTATCTTGCTCGCCTTAGAGTTGAACTCCGCGACAAAGCCCGCGATATACGCGCCCTGATAAAGCGATTCGTTATAGGCGCTGACGTTTACGCCGCCGTTGAAAGAACCAAAGCTTATAAAACCGAGGTTTAGGTATTTTTTGGCAACGGAGTTCAGCACGTTCGCGTATGTCGGGCTGCAGGATACGATGTCGGTGCACCCCGCTTCCGACAAAACCCTTACCGCCTCCTCGAAATCGGAGACCGTAACGTTGTCTATGTAGCAGGTTTCCACGCTCGATCTGTTGGAGGCTCTTGTGCGCTGCTCGCTTATCTGCGCCGTAAAGCTGCCCTCGTCAACGGTCTCGCGGAAAATATAACCTACCTTGCGCGGTTCTTCCATTTCTTGGTCGCCGCTCGTTTCGCTCGATTCGGAAGACGAACCCTCGTCGGTGCCGCCGGAGCATCCGGCAAACCCGAGCGTTATTATCAAAGCAAGGGCGGCTGAAAAAAACCTCGCCCAAAAAAATCTTTTTCCAGACATATATCAAACAACCTCCTGTTATTTTGCTGCAAAATTATACAAAACGTATCGAAAATCCTCGAAAAAGACAGGCTCAAATGATGTCATAATATATTATAACACAATTCAAAAAAAATTTCATTACTTTTTTGAAATATTTCTTAGTTTATCTTTATTTTTTTTTTAATTTGTGCTATAATGGTGTATAAGGAGTAATTTTCGGCAAAAACCCGCTACAAAATGTATTATTTTGTTGAAAAATCCCGAAGGGTATAATTATTTATTGAAACATGAAAGAAAGGCAAAAAATGGTAATTGTGAGAAGAATCTTAGGAGCAATAGCGGCGGCAATTATATCCGTGTCTTTTTGCGGATGCGCCGTGAATTTCGGAACGAACAGCCCGCTGTCGTCGAACAGCGAGCCGTGGTTCACCGCGGCAACGCTCAATCAAGGCGTAGAGCCGCGCACCGATGTGATAGTGGCGAAGGCGACCGGCGGAGAAAACGCCGGGATGCTCCAGATAAGCTACGAGGAGTTCCGCAAGGAGTATATGTACTATCTCGTGAACAACGGCATTACTGACGACAACGCTTCCGCGGATATCGCGGAGAAATGCATGAGCTATCGCTCTACGCTGATAAATTCCTTGATAAACGAGCGGGTGATACTCGCGAAGGCATGGGAACTCGGTTTTTATACGCTCACTGAGGAAGAGCTGCGGGCTATCGACGAGGAGTTCGAAAGCATGACAGCCCAGCAGATCACCAACTACGGAGAGCAGGCGGCTCTTAGCGCGAGCAGCCAGGGGTACGCAATGACGGACGAGGAAAAAGCGACCGCCGGCAACAAAAAGCTCGACGATATGCTTGCGGCATGCCGGATGACGCGCGACGACCTCAAGTGGTGGGGGCAGAGCAGCAAGATAAGCGAAAAGCTCCAAGAGGAGCTTGGAAAGACCGTCACCCGCGCCGACGCGGAAAAGGAGTTCAAGGATGTGCAGAAGTACGCCGAGGAGCTCTATAAGTCAGATGTGAGCGCTTACGAGCAGCAGGGCTTCGCGCGGGTGTGGCTGCCCGAAGGCTCAAGGCTGATAAAGCATGTGCTTTTGGAGTTTGATAACGAAGCGTACAGCGAGATAACCTCTCTCCGCCGGGACGGAAAGACCGACGAAGCCGACGAGCTCCGCGAACAGAAGGCGGAAGAACTGAGCTCCAAACGCGAAGAGATCGAAAAGAAGCTTGACGAGGGCGCGAGCATTGACGATCTAATCAAAGAATACAGCGCGGACGCGGACGGCTCCGCAATGAGCCCGAACGGATACACCGTTGTTCCCAACGGCACGACTTATATGGAGGAGTTTCAAAAAGCGGCGTTCGTGCCGGAAAATATAGGCGACAGAACCGTGTGCGTCACCGATTACGGAATACATATAATACTTTACGCGGGCAATGCCTCTCTCGATGAGGACGCGGTAAAGTACTATATGGATTATATAGAAGAACAGCTTAAGTACAGCGCTTTCTGGGAGCAAATAGACAAGTGGACCGCCGAATACGATTTCGAGATAAACTATGAGGCGCTGCGCATAGACATAACGGCGTCGGAATAACGGAAGGGATAAAGCGATATGTTAAACACACCTATCTGCAACTTTTTGGAAAAATACACCGCCGATAACCGCCTTCGGCTGCACATGCCGGGACATAACGGCGAGTTCCCGCACGACATCACCGAGGTGCTCGGCGCGGACAGTCTTTATGACACGGACAAGAGCGGCGGGATAATCGCGGCAAGCGAGGCGTTCGCGGCAAGCCTTTTCGGGGCGAAAAGAACGTGCTATTCCTGCGGAGGGAGCACTCTCGCGATACAAACCGGGCTCGCGCTGCTGAAAGCGCGCGGCTGCAAAACGATAGCGGCTTCAAGATACTCTCACCGCGCGTTCGCGAACGCGTGCGCCGCTTTGCAGCTTGATATAAAGTGGCTCTACCCCGCGGACTATCTCTCCGCGAACATCAAGTACGACGCGCGAGCGCTCGTGGGCGCGGACGCTCTGTTCATCACGAATATAGACTACTACGGCGGAACCTGGGAGTTTGTGAACCCGAATGTCCCGGTGCTTGTTGACAACGCGCACGGCGCGTATCTGCGCTTTATCGACAAACGGCAATTCGGCGCGGAGTATCTCCACCCGCTGGAGCTCGGTTTCCCGCTTATGAGCGCGGAATCGGCGCACAAAACGCTCCCTGTCCTGACGGGCGGCGCGTATCTGCACTTCACTGACGGCGTGGACTTTTCCCGCGCAAAGGAGTTTATGGCGATGTTCGGCTCTTCGAGCCCCTCTTATCTGATGCTGGAGAGTCTTGACCGCTTCAACGGGCTGATAACTCAAAACGTCCGCATGATAAACAACGCGTGCGAGGCTGTTATGTCGCTGAAGCAAGACCTCGAAATATGCGGCGTTCCGCTTTTGAAGAGCGATCCTCTGCGCATAACTATAAACGCGCGGGAGTGTGGTATGAGCGGCGCGGAATACGCCGCGGCTCTTCGCGCGAACGGCGCGGAATGCGAGATGGCTGACGATAACTTTGTGGTGCTGATGTTCTCGGGAGCTACCACTCTCGAGGACTGCGAACGCGCGGAGATGGCAATAAAGTTCGTCCTGAACCGCCCGCCGAAGCCGCTCGTGAAGTTCCCGCACATAAAGGCGACGCAGGGTATGCCGATGTGGGAGGCAATGTACAAGTCGCGCAAGCTCGTCCCGATAGAGGCGGCGCGCGGGGAGATATGCGCGGAGATGAAGTCGGTCTGCCCGCCGGGAATACCTCTCATTTTCCCGGGCGAGATAATCGACCACACCACCGCCGAGATCTTAAAGTCCCGCGGGATAAACAAAATACATATCGTTATGCGCGACGCCATGACTGCGTATTAAGGAGAAAATATGGTCCGCACAAAGAGCCGCAGAAAAATCGTCGTCGGAGAAAAGAGCTATGTGTGGTACGTTCTTGCGGGCGACCGTGATTATTGGCACCGCGTTGAAAACGGCGGCTGTGATTGGGCTTGGGAAACGCCGTTTCTGCACATCATCTCCGAGGACAAAACGCTCATTCTTACAATACCGCTGAACGCTCCGAAGCCTTACGCGGTAAGCAAGGGACGGGAGTTTCAAGGCGGCAAGACAAGCGGGTGCTGGGAGCGGTATTTCCTGCCCTTTCCCCTGCCCGAAGCGATAACCCCGAAAATCGTTTCCGATATCATAGATTGGGCGGAACGCGGCGGAAGCGCCGTCAAAACGGAATATGGCGGAGAAGTTCGCTTTTAGGGAGCTGCCGCACGGTCATCTTCCTGCCCTCCGCGAGCGAGAGCCCGAAATTGCATAACCCCGAGCGAAGCTGGAAAACGCTCTGAAAATTCGCCGTCCGAATGACGGAGGCGCGAGAGAATGAGGCGGTATAGAGCCGCAAGCCGCGTCTTGCGCATACGGCGGCGAGCTCTTTCCCGAAAAAGAGCCCCGAGCGGCTCATATATAAAAGGTAAAGAGCGGCGGTGAACAAATTCACGATAGCGCCGTAGTACAGCACAGTCTTTAGCAGCGCCGCCGTGATACCGCGTAAATACAAGACGGCAAGCGCCGAGGAAAACACTCCGAACCAAGAAAGCGGCACGGCGATGTGCCCCAAAAAGGCGCGTTTCGGAGAGGCGAGCTTGCTTTGAGGCTCTTCCGCGCCGCAAAGCTCCGCGCGTTTCGCGCAGGGGGCGATCATCACGCCGCGCAGATAAAGCGGAGCGCGGCGGAACAGTATGGTAGTCAGCGTGTCACAGCGAATGACGGCTGCGGAATTTAAGACGAGCGCGTGCTCATATAATGTTACGACGCCGCTTTCCGCGAACAACATATCACCGTTCCTTGAAACTCTGAACCGCGACAGCCGCGTAAGCTTTATCGCGTAAGCGAAAAGCCATGCTCCAAGCGCGAAAACCACGGCGATAACGGCTATCCTCGGGACGGCGACGCGGAAAAATCCAAGCGCTTTTTCAAGTTCGTCGGCGGTCTGCGACAGCACGGAGAGTATCTTCTCAAGATATTCGCTTCCGAATACCGCGGCGATCCTCCGCAAGACCGCCGCGAAAACAAACACTCCGCCAAGCGCGCGGGTGTCGATAAACGCTCCGAACATCACCTCGCGAAAGCTCGGACTTGAAATAACGGCGCGTTTTTCCGGGAGAAACCGCAGCGGCTCATCTTTCGGAAGGTAGAACTTGATACTTCCTCCGAGAGTGAAAACTTTGATCTCCTTTGCTTGGAAAATGCGCATCAAAAGCGTCCGCCGCAAAGTGACCCTCACAACGGAAGTCAGAGGCAAAACGGAATGCCGCTTAAAGAGCAGCCCTTTTTCAAGGCTTATTTCTTTGTCCGAAATATCGAGCTTTACAAAAAGCCCTCGGAGAATGTAATACAAAACAAAACTCATAAGGAAATACCTATCCGGCGGCGGTTTTCCCCGCCGCGGGCGGTGAAAACCGCAGAAAATAAAGCTTTGATTTTTATAAGTATCTTTTAAAGAAAGAGGTAATTTTTATGACCACAGGTTGTGTGATACTCGCGGGCGGAGAGGGCAGAAGAATGAAGTCCGAGCGCCCGAAGGTGCTGTGCGAGGTGCTGAAAAAGCCGATGCTCGGGTGGGTGATCGACTCGGCGAGAGAGTTCGGGTTTAACGAGATAGGCGTGGTAACAGGCTTCAAGCACGAGCTTACCGAGGAATATTTGCAGAGATACAGCGGAAACATAACTACGTTCTTCCAGGAAAAGCAGCTCGGCACCGGCGACGCGGTAAAGCAGGCTATGGAGCTTATAAACGGACTGGACTATATTTGTGTGCTGAATGGCGACAGCCCGTTTATAGACGCGCAAACGCTGCGCAAGTCCTTTGAGTTCCACAAGGAAAGCGGCGCGAAGGTAACGGTCATCACCGCGGAGATAGAAGACCCCGCGGGCTACGGCAGAGTGATACGCGAAAACGGAAAGTTCACCGCGATACGCGAACAAAAGGATTGTTCCCCGGAAGAGACGAAAATATGCGAGGTAAACAGCGGGGCTTATTGGTTCAACGCGAAGGATCTCGCGTGGGCGCTGCCGCAGCTCACAACGAACAACGCAAGCGGCGAGTTCTATCTCACCGACTGTGTGGAGATGATAGGCTCTGTTTCGGCGTTTACGAGCGAAAACCCCGATATAGTTCTCGGAGCGAACACAAGAAAGGCGCTTTTCGAGCTGAACGAAAAGGCGCGGCGAAAGGTGTTCGAGCGGCTTATGGGCGAAGGCGTGAGCTTCATAACCACGGACGGCATAATAATCGGCGCGGACGTTAAAATAGGCTGCGATACGCTCATACTCCCGAATACGATGATACTCGGGAAAACGTCTATCGGCAAAAACTGTGAAATAGGCGCGAACACCCACATCGAGGACTGCACCGTCGGCGATAACGTAACGCTCGATAACGTAAAAGCAAGCGGCGCCGTTATAGAGGACAACGTCAAGATAGGACCGTTCTCGCAGCTCCGCCCCGGCACGGTTATCCGAAAGGGCGTTAAGATAGGCGATTTCGTGGAGATAAAGAACAGCGATATCGGCGAAAACACCGCTGTAGCGCACCTCACCTATCTCGGCGACAGCGACGTCGGGCGCGGCGTGAACTTCGGCTGCGGCTGCGTCACCGCGAACTACAACGGCATAGACAAATTCCGCACGGAGATAGGCGCGCACGCGTTCATAGGGTGCAACACAAATCTCATAGCCCCCGTGAAGATCGGCGAGAACGCAACGACCGCCGCGGGCTCTACGATAACGAAAGAGGTCCCGCCTAATTCCCTCGCGGTAGAGCGCGGACACACGCGGATAATCGAAAATTGGCAGAAGAATTTTGAAAGGAAAAAGAAATGAGAGCATTGGTAGTAGTGGACTATCAGAATGATTTCGTAGACGGCGCGCTCGGTTTCACCGGTGCGGAGCTGTTGGACGATTTGATAGTCGAGAAGATAAACGCGTATCACGCGGAGGGCGGCGACGTGTATTTCACGCTCGACACCCACAGAGAAGATTATCTCTCCACCGCCGAGGGAAAAAAGCTCCCCGTGCCGCACTGTATAAAGGGCACGGAGGGACATAAGCTTTACGGAAAGACCGCGGAGTGCGTGAAGGACGGCGACGTCGTTATCGAAAAGCCCTCGTTCGGTTCGTTGGAGCTCGCCGAGCGGCTTCGGAAAGCGGGCTATGACGAGGTGGAGTTCTGCGGGCTTGTAACGGATATATGCGTTGTTTCAAATGTCATTCTGGCGAAGGCGGCGCTGCCCGAGAGCAGGATATTCGTCGACAGCAGGGCGGTCGCTTCGTTCGACGCCGAAAAGCACAAGGCGGCTCTCGAAGTGATGAAGAGCGTTCAGGCGGAAGTGCTGTGAACTTCGGGAACATCAAGAAGTGGGAGCTTGTCTCACTGGGAGTTGTCGCGGCGGCAGCCGTGGTATTCCGCGTTCTGGAGTGGGCGGGGATATTCGTCCTGCCGCGCGTGCCCGCGATAATATTTCTTATGGCGTTCGCGGCGTTTTTGTTTCTGCGAAGTCCGATACTCCTGCTGACGGAGCTCGTCCGAAAAAAGACCGCCAATAAAGAAAAGCTCGCCGCCGCGGGAATAGACGCGCTTTTCGCGCTGATAGCGGAGGGCGTTCTCATAGCGTTATTGCTGATGAGCTAACACCCCCGCTTATATGCAAAATACGCAAGCGAGTGATGTTGGCGAAGCGGAGCGGAGCTAACATCATTCGGCTAGCGAACGAAGT
>CAYVSV010000021.1:27913-33058 GCA_964454205.1 uncultured Ruminococcus sp. | reverse complement strand
TTCTTCCAGTACTGGAGAAACGTCGCGGACGCGGACGTTATCAAGTGCCTGAAAATGCTCACGTTCCTGCCGATAGAGGAGATACGCGAAATGGAAAGCTGGGAGGGCGCACAGCTCAACAAGGCAAAGGAAACTCTCGCGTTCGAGCTGACTTCGCTCGTTCACGGTGAGGAGGAAGCGAAAAAGGCGCTCGACGGCGCGAAATCCCTGTTCGGCGGCTCGGGCAACACCGAAAATATGCCGACGGCTTCCGTTGAGACGGTCGATAACAAGATCGGTATTCTCGATCTGCTTGTGAATACAAAGCTCGCGCCTTCAAAGCGCGAGGCGCGAAATCTTATTTCGGGCAAGGGAATTGCCGTGGACGACGTGATAATCGAGGATCCGACCGCGCAGATAGACCTCACAAACGAGGTTATAATCCGCAAGGGCAAGAAGGTATTTTTGAAGGTTTCAAAAGCTTGACATATTTAATACCTGTTTTCCCCGCCTCCGGCGGGGAAAACAGAATAAAAACAATTTTCTCTAAGGTGATTTTAATTATGGAACAAAACGAAACATATAACTCTCTGTATGAATATATAAGCGCGAAGGCGAAGCCGTTTTTGAAGGACGGCGGCGAAATGGATTTCACGATTTCCGATGATTTCAAGGATAATGAGAGCAACGGAATTCCGTTTGCGGACGGCGCTTATGACGGCATTGCGGTGTACCACATGGGCTCTCCGGAGCTCTCAGCCGAAACACGCGAGCTGATGATAAACGCGCTGAAAACCGCCGCGAGCGGCGACACGGAAGCCGCCGAAAGGGCGTTCACGGAGCTTGGGAAATCACAGAGGGCGATCCACGTCATCGACGAGATGCAGGATTACATCATCGAGCACAAGGACGAAATTCCCGCGAAGCGGCTTTATGAGTTTGCCGTGTACGCGATAACGCGCTCGTGCGATATCGAGTGCGTAAAGTTCGGGCTGTCGATTTTAGAGCTTCTC
This sequence comes from uncultured Ruminococcus sp., assembly GCA_964454205.1. Classification (GTDB taxonomy): domain Bacteria; phylum Bacillota; class Clostridia; order Oscillospirales; family Ruminococcaceae; genus CAG-115. Next base: position 32,066 of record CAYVSV010000021.1, on the reverse strand, counting down.
GTCATCGACGAAAACGAGGAATTAAAGGACGTTATCACGATGCTGGGCTTCAGCGAGGAGTTTGCGCTGTTTGCAATTTTTGTGATGCTGAGGTGGAGCGACGGTAACGACCGCATTTTCCGTCTTGCGAGGAAAACGCGCGGCTGGGGGAGAATTCACGCGATAGTGCGCCTTGAAGCAGACGACGACACAAAAAGAAAATGGCTGCTGCGCAACGGCGTGCATAACACCGTTATGCCAAGCTATTCCGCGCTCTCGTGCTGGAACAAGTCGGGCGCGAGCGAGCTTCTTTACGGTGATGAGGAGCTTTCCGACGAGGACGCAAGGGGGCTTCGCGACATCATTGACGCGCTGCTTGACGAGGGTCCTTGCTCTGGGATCTCGGCGATTGAGAATTCAAACGAAGCGCTGCTGAAATTCCTTGAAAAAATGCGGTTCAGCGACATAGGGGACTTTGAGGTCGTTCGCAACATTCTCATTTACAACGATGAAAGCAACGAGCACAGCAGCAATAAAATCAACGAAAAATGCCGCGAGCTTTTAAATTCCGAGAAGTGCCGCGAAGCGGCTTCGCAAGCAGCTCGTGAGGTGAAGTCTATTGACCTTGCGCTCTCCCTTGGGATTGACTGCCGCGATAATATTCTGAAAATTCTCGAAAGCGACTTAAACAACGCGCACCTTTGTCGGTATCTTATGGACGACAAAAATTACCGCGAAAAGGCGCTAGAAATCTTCCGAGAGAAGCTCCCGCTTGACGAAATGAAAAAAGCGCCAAACGACGAATTGTGCTTCGGGAAAGAATTCGCCAACGAGCAGAACCTCGTGTTCTTGATTCAAGAACTGAGACCGTTCCCATTGGAGGGCGTGGATTTGCTCGAAGTCTCGCTGCAATGCGCTCCGCCGCGGAACCGCTTTATGGTTCTGCGCGTACTCGGGGAGTGGACGGGCGCGACGGGCGAGCCGCTTGAAAAGCTACTGCCGGAGATGTTCGCGCTGCTTAAAAGGCTTGTCGAAAACGAGCCGAATGAGGATGCACGTGAGGCAATGGAGCGGTTGATTAACGGAGAACTCGGCGACAAATGAAGTACTTTTCAACGGGAGAGAAGCTGCTTTGGGGCGGCTCGGTTTTGTTGATCTTGGCGGCGTTTTTTGTGTTTGACCGCGCGAATTACCTTAACCTTGCCGCTTCGCTGGTTGGTGTTACGTCGCTTATTTTCGCCGCAAAGGCGAATCCCATAGCCCCCGCGCTGATGATAGTTTTCAGCGCGCTTTACGGCATAATCTCATTCGGGTTTTCGTACTACGGCGAGATGATAACATACCTCGGAATGACGCTGCCGATGTCCGTTATCTCGCTTGTTTCGTGGCTTCGCAACCCTTTTGACGGGAAGAAGTCCGAGGTCAGGGTAAACAAAATTCACCGCGGGGAAGTGCTTTTTATGTTCGGACTTTCACTTGTGGTGACCGCCGTGTTTTACTTTATCCTGAAAGCATTCGGCACCGCAAATCTGGCGCTAAGCACGCTTTCCGTCACTACGAGTTTTATCGCCGTCTATCTCACATTCCGCCGCAGCCCGTTCTACGCGCTGGCATACGCCGCGAACGATATTGTACTCATCTCCCTCTGGATTTTGGCGGCGCGGGAGAGCCTGCAATACGTTTCCGTCGCGGTGTGCTTTGCGGCGTTTTTGGTGAATGATTTGTACGGGCTTATCAGTTGGCGGAGAATTGCTAAGAAGCAATCCGTGAGTGAATGAAAAATCCCCCTCGTTAGAGGGGGATTATGTTAATCAGAGTTGATGCATTTCTCCCGCAGCACTGCTTGCTCGGGAGAATTCTCCTCCTTTTTATCCGAGAACAGAAACCTTTCGGAGCGCTCTCCTTGGTCGCTCAGCTCCTTTGCCAAAGCGTCGAGCCTTGGGAGATCGCTTTCAAAAAGCCGATATTCCTCCTCCGAAATCTCGAAAAACCTGTCGTACCAGACGACCCACGTCACGACGCTCGCCAGAACGTATTTGTCGATACGCGCGAGATAGCCGACGCGGTAGAGCTTTTCGGCGCGGACTTTTTCGTTATCTAAACGCATTACTTTGCAAGGCACTCCTTGAGCCGACTTAACAACTCGCCGTACTCCTCGAACGCAGGAAAGTCCGGTAGTCCTTTTTGATCTGCTCTGTGGAGCGGAACATAATGGATCGAAACTGTTAAATGTCAACTGTTCACTTTGCGAGACAGGATTTTAAAAACTTCATCAGCTCGGAATTCTCCTCTCGGACAGACGTTTTTATATTCTTTGATATAAATGTTTGGTCATAACGTCATAGCACAATAAGTCGCCGTTTTCCGTTTTGATGATCTTATATTCCGTTTCCTTATATCCTCTTTTTAAATATATTCCCTTTGCGGGCAAAGATGCGTCAATGATTATATCGGAATATTTTCCGGAGATGAGTTTTTCTGCGAAATCAAGCAGCGCACCGCCGTATCCCTTCCCTTGAAATTCGGGAAGAACAAACAAACGGCAGATCTCATTTTGTTTTATCGTAACGGTTCCGACGATTTTTTCATTATCACGGCACAGGAAAACGCGTTCTTGATCTATATCGTCAATGATGCTGCTTTCACTGTGGTGCTTCAGAAAAAATTCTACTGCTCCATTAGGGTAATAGCGGGGATATATTGCGGAAATTGTCGTTGAAGAAATGCTTTTGACAATATCCAGGTCGGATAATTTCGCTTTTACAATATCGCGCATGTTACTTCGCGAGACACTCTTTGAGCCAACTCAAAAGCTCGCCGTATTCCTCGAACGCGGGAAGATCGGGATAGTCCTTCTTGATCTGCTCCGTTGAACGGAACAGGAAGCCGAACTTTGAAGCCTGTATCATTCCGAGATCGTTGAAGCTGTCGCCGCCCGCGATAGTCTCAAAGCCGATAGACTGCAAAGCCTTGACAGTGGTGAGCTTCGATTTCTCGCAGCGCATTTTGTAGCCCGTAATCTCGCCGTCCGGCGCTACCTCGAGCGAGTTGCAGAAAATAGTCGGCAGACCGAGCTTCTTCATAAGCGGTCCCGCAAACTGCGCGAACGTATCGCTGATGATTATAGTCTGCGACAGCGAGCGGAGTTCGTCAAGAAACTCCTTTGCGCCGGGCATGGGGTCTATCTTCTCGATAGTCGCCTGTATCTCCCTGAGCCCGAGACCGTGCTCCTTGAGAATGCCCAGACGCCATTTCATCAGCTTGTCGTAATCGGGCTCGTCGCGCGTGGTGCGGCAAAGCTCGGGGATACCGCTTTCCTTAGAGAACGCTATCCAAATTTCCGGCACAAGAACGCCTTCTAAGTCCAAACAGGTTATATACATAATAATTTCTCCTTTTTTGTTTTGGAATGTTGTCCGAATATTATTTTACCACATTTTCGGAGCTTTGTCAATGAGTTTTCGGAAAATAACGCTTGACAAATCCCCGAAAACGTGTTATAATATTGATGTTGCAATTAATATTATCAGAATTTGTTTCCCCCGCCGCAGGCGGGGAAAACAAAAAAGTGAAAGAATTTAATTGACAGAGCGATAAATATTATAAAGCTGTGACAAGAAGCAGTAGGCATTGCGGAGTTTTCAGAGAAGCGGCGGTCGGTGCAAGCCGCTGACGAAGCGTGTTGAACCCCTCTTGGAGTCTGCCGCGAAAAGCGAAAGCGTTAAGCGGCGGCGTTAGCCCGCGTTAAGGGCGTTTGAGCTGCGCGGTGAGCGATGCTAATCGGCTGCCGCGAATTTGGGTGGTAACGCGGGTGAAATTACTCGTCCCTTGTATTGTAATACAAGGGGCGTTTTTATTTTGCGGAGTTGTACATTGAGATAAAAACAACAAAACGGCAACCCGTGCAAAATCCGCAAGCGAGTGACTTTGCGCGTTCGGAGCGAAGCGGAGAATGCGTAAAGTCGCTCGGCCAGCGAACGGAGTGAGCGGTGCGAATTTTGCTTTTTAAATAAAGCCGCTCAATTTAACGCGATCTGACCGCGTTAAAGCGCATAAAGTCAACAAAACCGGATCGCATTATAGGCACGTAAAAACCAAAAGCAACAATACGGCAACCCATGCAAAATCCGCAAGCGAGTGACTTTGCGCGTTCGGAGCGAAGCGGAGAATGCGT
>CAYVSV010000021.1:0-27813 GCA_964454205.1 uncultured Ruminococcus sp. | reverse complement strand
AGCGAGTGACTTTGCGCGTTCGGAGCGAAGCGGAGAATGCGTAAAGTCGCTCGGCTAGCGAACGGAGTGCGAAGCACGGAGTGAGCGGTGCGAATTTTGCTTTTAAAATAAGGAGGATAAAATGAAACTTGACAAGCTTATCGGCGACAGATTTAAGGAGCGTCCCTCGGATTGCCAGATAGACAGCCACGCACTTATGGTGCGCGGCGGCTACATCAAGTATGTGGCGAACGGCATTTTCTCGAATTACCCGCCGCTCAAGCGCGTAACGCGCAAGATTGAGCAGATAATCCGCGAGGAGATGGATGCTATCGACGGACAGGAGGTAATGTTCCCGGTGGTAATGCCCGCATCTCTTTGGGAGGAGAGCGGACGCTACACCTCTATCGGAAGCGAAATGGTGCGTTTCAAGGACAGAAACAAGCAGCCGCTGGTATTGGGAATGACGCACGAGGAGGCGGCGGTGCAGCTCGTCCGCGAGTACGCGAACAGCTACACGAAGTATCCGTTTATGATCTATCAGATACAGACCAAGTTCCGCGACGAGGCGCGTCCGCGCGGCGGTCTTATCAGAGTGCGCGAGTTCACGATGAAGGACGCTTATTCGTTCCATACCTCTCAGGAGGACTTGGAGGAGTACTACAAGCGCGCTCACAAGGCTTACGAGAACGTTTACCGCCGCTGCGGAGCGCCCGGCGTTATCTCGGTGAAGTCAGACAGCGGAATGATGGGGGGCAGTGTTTCTCACGAGTTTATGCTGCTCACTCCCGTTGGCGAGGACAGCATAGCTATTTGCAAAAAGTGCGGTTACACGGCAAACGTCGAGGCGGCGCCCTCCGTTATCAGGAATACGCGCGACGAAGTCTCCGAGCCGCTTAAAGAGGTGAACACTCCCGGCTGCCACACTATCGAGGAGGTCTGCGATTTCCTCAAAGCGCCTAAGGAGAAGTCGCTGAAAGCCGTCGTCTATCAGAAAAACGCCGACGACAGCTTTGTCGTGCTGTTTATCCGCGGCGATCTGGACGTGAATGAGACCAAGCTCACGAACTATCTCGGATGTGACGTTCACCCCGCCGTTATCGACGAGAACTGCGGCTTGCAGGCGGGCTTTATCGGTCCGGTAAACCTCACCGTAAACGGCGAGCACGTTGTTTTGTTTGACGAGAGCTTAAAGAACACCAACAATCTCGTCTGCGGCGCTAATAAGATAGACTATCATATGACGGGTCTTGATTTGGAGCGCGACTGCCCGAATATCGAGTATCGCGACTTTGCAAAGGCGATCGACGGCGGTATCTGCCCCGAATGCGGCGAGAGCGCGCTTTCCGTTTCGCGCGGCATCGAGGTCGGGAACATCTTCCAGCTCGGGACAAAGTACACGAAGTCCATGGGCATGACGTTCCTTGACAAGGACGGCAAGGAGCAGACCCCGATCATGGGCTGCTACGGTATAGGTGTGGGGCGTTTGGCGGCTTCCGTATGCGAGGCTTCTCACGATGACTTCGGACCTATCTGGCCTATGGCGATCGCTCCGTGGCAGGTTCATCTGTGCGCGGTACGCTCGGACGACGAAAAGGTGAGAGCGGCGGCGGACAAGCTCTACGAGGACTTGCAGGCAGCCGGCGTTGAGGTCATCTACGACGACCGCAACGTCCGCGCCGGCGTGATGTTCTCGGACGCGGACTTGCTGGGTGTTCCGCTGCGCGTGATAATCTCGCCGCGCAACCTCGAGGAGGGTATATACGAGCTGAAATCGCGCGATAAAACGCTCGAGGAAAAGCTCGATCCGCAGAACGCGGTGGCTCGCCTCAAAGAGCTGATAAACTCCATGACATCGAAATAAATGAATTCCCCGGGAGACATCTCGGGGAAATTTTTTGAAAAGTACTTGACAAAATACACGCCTCATGCTATAATATTATCAAGATATCAATTTGATATCATATCACAAAACGGAAAGGTTGTGTTTTTATGGAAAAGAGAACGATGACATACGAGGAAAAGGAGCTTCACCCCGCGAGCGGCTGGGCGATATTTTTCCTTACGTTCCTGCTTCTGTTTGGAGCGATTGCGCTGCTGATATACGGCGGGATAAACTCCACCGACGAGGCTCCGCATTGGGGCTTGATAGTCGGCATTATTTGGTTGTGTATCGGCTGGATACCGTTTTTGGGACTTAAGGTGATACGCCCGAACGAGGCTATCGTGCTGACGTTCTTCGGAAAATACACCGGAACTCTCAAAAAAGAGGGATTCTGGTTCGTAAATCCGTTCAGCACCGCTCTTGTTCCCGCGGGAGCGGCTTACATAAAGGGAACGACCGTAGGAGTAAGCAAAATTTCCCTTAAGACCATGACCCACGATAACGGCAAGCAGAAGATAAACGATCTTTCGGGCAACCCGATAGAGGTCGGGATCGTCGTTACATGGCGCGTTGTGAACACGGCAAAGGCGATGTTCAACGTGGAGAATTACGCGCAGTTCCTCTCCATTCAGGCGGACACCACTCTCCGCGACGTTGCGCGGCTCTATCCGTATGACAGCACCGACAGCGACGAGAAAACGCTCCGCGGTTCGTCAGTTGAGGTCTCCGAGCAGCTTAAGGAACTGCTGCAAAAGCGCGTTGATATAGCGGGTCTGGAGATACAGGAGGCGCGTATCGCGCACCTCGCTTACGCGCAGGAGATAGCTGCGGCTATGCTCCAGAGACAGCAGGCGACCGCGATAATCGAGGCGCGCCAGAAGATAGTGGACGGCGCTGTGGGTATGGTGGAAATGGCGCTGAACAAGCTCTCCGAGAGCAACGTCTGCGAGCTCGATGAGGAAAGAAAGGCGCAGATGGTATCCAATCTGCTTGTTGTTCTCTGCGGAAACAAGGACGCTCAGCCGATAGTCAACAGCGGCAGCATATACTAACTCTGTTTTCTTCCCCCGCCGCAGGCGGGGGAAGAAAATAACAAATATAATTTAAAGGGAGAAGGAATATGTTTTCGACACAAACAATAGCGGCTTTGGCGGTAGGCGTGGTTCTCGCGCTTGCTGTTCCCGTGGCGGCGGTCATCGTATTCAAGAGAAAAAACCGCGACACATGGCTTCCGAGCGTTTTTATCGGTGCGGGAACGTTTATCGTTTTCGCGTTGGTATTGGAACAGCTGCTGCATTTGGTAATGCTCCCGATAGTGCAAAAAAATCAGTGGGTCTATGCCGTTTACGGAGCGCTCGCGGCGGGAGTGTTTGAGGAAACGGGGCGGCTCGTCGCGTACAAAACGCTGATGAAAAAGCATTACACCACGAAAAACTCTGTGCTTATGGGGCTTGGACACGGCGGCGTTGAGGCGATGATCGTGCTTGGCGGCTCGTTTCTGATGTACCTCGTAATGGCTGTCATGGCAAACGGTTACGGCGGCATTGAAGCGTTTATGGAAGCTATGAAGGGCAATGCTCCCGATAATATTAACGACAACATGAGATCGATATTGGTAACTGTGGAGCAGGTGGGCTTTGCGAATGTTTTTGCGTCGCTGTATGAACGCGTGATCGCTATGGTTCTCCATACCTGCCTGTCCGTGTGGGTATACAAGGCGGCAACGCATAAGATGTGGCTGTATCCCGCGGCAATAGGGGCTCACGCCTTGATCGATTTTTTTGCGGCGCTGTATCAGGTCGGGGTTATTACAAGCGTTCCGCTGCTGTATGTTATTATGACCGTGTTTGACGCGGCGGCGGTGTTCGCGACCGTTAAATTAACGAAAAAATACCCCGATAAGGCGAGGTGAGAATTTTGAGCGACGAGGAAAAGAAAACCGATAAATCTAAAAAGCAAGTACCCCTGCGGCTTTCCGCGTCGCTTTACGCGGAGCTTACGCGGTGGGCGGAGGACGACTTCCGCTCGGTGAACGGGCAGATAGAGTATCTGCTTACCGAGTGCGTGAAGTATCGAAAAAAGAAGGAGGGCGGCGATAAATGAACATGAACATCATTTTTGCGATAGCGGAGCTCCCCATATCGCTGATATATATGGCGATAGGCCTTGCGATGTGGAAAAAGCCGCCTTCTTATAAAGTGAACGCCGGCTACAAGACCGAGCTGTCGCGCAGCTCGGAGGAGGCTTGGCTGTATGCGCAGACGTTCTACGGTAGGCTTTCGGGGATCGCTTTCGCGGTCATTTCGGCGGCTGCTCTGGCGTTCAATGTAATGGCGCTGGTCATGAAGTTCGATGATATGAAGGGATTTATCGCGTTTCTCGTGTGGATAGTCGTGGTGTTCGCGGCGGTAACGATCGTGAAAGGCACGGTGGAGCATAGGCTGAAAGCGCTTTTCGGCGAGGACGGTGATACGAATGAATAACGTTGGGTTCGTGCTTGGAGGCGCGGCGGTTCCGTTGGTGTCTTTGATCTGCGGGCTTATCCTGTGGAAAGCGCCGCCCGCGAGGAACGCCTTTTTCGGGTATCGTTCAAAAATATCAATGCAAAGCGAACAGATGTGGTATTTCGCGCAGACGATCGCGGGAAAACGCATGACGGCGGTCTGTGCGCCGACTGTGGTCGTATTCGTTGCAGTGTGCGTGTTTGTCGCCGCAAATAATTACAGCGGAGACGTGAAGTTTTGGACGCTTATTACGCTCGTTATTATCAGCATTCTGGAACTGGCGGCGGTGAATATTTCGGTTGGGAGAAGTTTGATGTCCGATGACAAACGGGGGTGACGTTATGGGAGAAAAGGTGATAATAGCCGTATGCAATATGCTGACGCCGCTTACAATGCTGGGCCTCGGGCTTATGATATGGAAAACGCGTCCGCCGTATGGCGATATCTTCGGCTACCGTACAACGCAGTCGCAGAAAAGCCCCGAGGCGTGGGAGCTGGCTCAGGCGCTTTTCGGAAAATACTGCACGCTCACCTACGCTGTTTTGAGCGGGCTCACGCTTATCGCGGGCGTTGTGCCTATCATTTTCAGACTTGAACCGGACGACCTTGCTTGGACGTGGATAGTGACTATCGTCAACCTCGTGAACGTTATAGCGCTGTTCATCGTGATCGGAACCGTGGATCACACCGTAAAAAAGACATATCCGGATGTAAAGAAGGATACGGAAGGGTGAGGTCGGTATGGATATTCTGTTTGAGATCGTTTTTGAGATAATATTCGTGGGCGCGTTTGAGATAGCCTCGGAAACGGACAGGCGCGTTCCGCTGCCGCTTCGGATACTTTGCTTGCTGCTCGTTATCGCGGTGTTTGGCGGCACGGTCTTTTTGATGATCTTCTTCGGTGTGAAGTGTCTCATCGACGGTGAAACGGGTCTCGCGGTATTTTTGCTCGCGGTGGGAGCGTTCTTTATCGTGGCTTTGGCGTGGAAATTTGTTAAAATTTCCCGAAAAGGGCGGAGATGAGGATTTATTATGAGAATAGAACACATCGCTTTGTATGTCAATGATCTTGAACGCGCTCGAGAATTCTTTGTGAAGTATTTCGGGGCGTTGTCAAACGAGCTCTACCATAATCCGAAAACGGGATTTTCTTCTTATTTTCTAAGCTTTGAGGACGGCGCGAGACTTGAGCTTATGCACCGCCCGGACGTTTCCGAAAACGGCGGCGGTTTGAAAACCGGATACGCGCATATCGCGTTTTCCGTCGGAAGCCGGGAGAATGTCAATTCCCTTACCGAAAGACTTCGTGCGGACGGTTATCGGATAGTAAGCGAGCCGCGGACAACGGGAGACGGATATTACGAAAGCTGTACAGCGGATATTGAGGGAAATCTTATAGAGATCACTGTTTGATAAATTTTCGGGAAATTTCTGCCATAGAATATCGCGCGGAATTCAACTCATAATAATCGTACAGCGAAAGCTGCACAAACCTTTGAAAGGAAGTACGTTTATGGGAACCGAATTTGCCAACAAGCACATTGCGTGCAATATCAACAACTGCGAGAACCACTGCTGCTGCGATAACTACTGCTCTCTCGACAAGATCGAGATAGGCACTCACGAGGCAGACCCCACCAAGGTACCTTGCACCGACTGCAAGTCGTTCAAGGCTAAGCCCGGCTGCGGCTGCTGATAAACGGTAAACGCGCCCCCCGCCGAACGGTTCGGCGGGGGGATATTTCGTGTGTTTTTTAATTGCTCTCCGCCGCGTCCTGGTCATAGCCGTGCGGAAAATATCCGTAAGGAGCGTCGGGCAGTACGAGCGGGTGCTCTACTCTATGGTCATACCGCAGCTCCGCGTCGCATAAAAGAAAATAGTCGTGCCGCAGCGTTTGCGAGCCGTCCGCGCTTACGGGATCGTCCCACGTCACATCGACGTTATACCACCTGCCGCCTAGCTTCACCATGTTCCACATGTGGGGCTCGGTGTGCGACGACCCCACAGAGCATATACACGGAAATCCCAAGGACTGCGCGAAATACATAAACGCCTTTGAATACCCCTCGCAAAGCGCCTGACCGTAGACTATCGGACCGTCCGCCTCGCTTTCGTAAGCCGCGCCGGTTTTCGAGTATGTAGTGTTTTCGACTATCCAGTCGTGGACATACTTCAGCTTCTCATAATCCGTTTCCAGAGCGCGCGCCGCCTCCAGCACGGCTTCCGCGCGCGCTTCAAACTGCGCCTGTTGGATCTCGGCGGGCGTTCTGCCGTAAATTATTTTAACGCTCCTCACCTTGTCGGTCACCTTGGGGTCTACAAGCGTCATCTCATAGCCGCTCCCAAGCTCCAAAAACTGCGGATTGTCGTAGTCGAACGACCAATACGCCTTGTAAATGTCCTGCTGCGTTACGGCAAGATCGGAAACGTCGAATTCCTCGGAGTTGTTTTTCGCGCACTCGTAAATCCGCCTGTAAACTGCCCTGAGCCTGTCGGAAAGGTGAGCGTAGCACCATTTCCCGTAAAAATTGTCGATCGGAGCCGTCGGCTCTTCTTGTTCGCCGGGCGTTACGGTCGGCGTGACCGTCGAGCTCGAAGACGACGACGGACGGACTGTCGGCTCGTATTGCTCCGGATAATAGATGGCGCTCGAAGAGGACGAGCTTGTGATTGGCTGAAATATATCGGCTATGTCCGCGGGCATATAGACGTTCACAGCCTCTTCGGGCTCGAAAAGGGAACATCCGCCAAGCAGCGCGGCGCACGTTATAGCCGACAACGCGGCGCAGAATTTTTTTATCATAGTATATTTACCCCCGCAGAGCATATCGAAACATTTGATTTAATGGCGGTTTTCCCCGTCTTCAGCGGGGAAAACCGCATAAAATATTATTCAATCATTTTTTCCTAATTATAATTATAATAGTTTTTCGCGGGATTGTCAAGTGAAATTTTGCGAAAAAGCTTGGAGCGCGCCCTGCGTTTTGAGATTACTTCTTTTGCGGCGGCTTTAGGAGCTCCTCTATATGATATTCGATCTTTCCTTTGTTCCGTTCGGAGAGCCGCCCCCAACATTCGAGGAGCTTTTCTTCGTCCTCATTCAGCGTTTTTTGATGCTTAAACGCGCTGATCCCCGCGAGATAATCAAGACTTACATTATAATATTGCGCGAGCTTTATTGCGCGGGCAAACGGCAGCTCACGCTCGCCGTTTTCATATTTTCCGTAGTACTGAGCCGTGGTGCCGAGATATTCAGCGACCTCTGTCTGCGTTTTATCCGCGTCCTCGCGCAGATCTTTTATTCGCTGATACAATGCCACTCCGATCACTCCTCTCCAGAAAATATTATCATATAAGGTTAAAAGGGGTTGACAAATCAATCTAAATATATTATAATTATATTATAATCAATCATATATGATTATTCAAAGGAGGGTAAAAATGAAAAGAAGGATCATTGCGGCGGTATTGCTTATAATGACAATGGCGCTTATGTTAAGCGGGTGCTCGTCTTTGTCGGGAAAATTTGTTAAAAAGCTGTCGGGACGATATGTCAACCAGCTTAACGATAAGGATTATTTTGAGTTTAAAAGCAGCGGCAAGGTGAAATATCATCACAATGGAGAAAAATTTGACGGTACATACCGTATTTCCGAGGGTGTTGTTTTCGGAGTGATCGAGACAAACGGGGCGGAGATCGACACGGACGGAAAACATCCCGACGGGTATCTTGAATACGCGGGAAATATGAATAATTCGATGGCGGGCGAAAACGGCACGCTCCTGTTATTGCAGATAGAAAACAAAAAGACATTGACATTCGGTGTTTATGTCTATGCAAGGAGCACGTTTTGGTCAAGGAACTGGTGGAAGATCCTGATAGGACTTGTTGTTTTGGGCATTTTAATAACGATATACGAAAAAGCGACCGGAAGAGATTTTGAGGAGGACTGTAATAAACTCAGTGACAGAATTGATAATTTCTTTGACGGTGACGATAATGACGACAATGATTCTTCCGATTTTAAGGATAAAAAGGATTAACCTGCGCTGTTTTCACGGCTCCCCGAACTTTTCGGGGAGCCTTTCGCACGGTATTTTCGTGTGAGCTCGATGACCTTCGGCGAGAGTATCAGCACGGCGATAAGATTTGGCAGCGCCATAAGCCCGTTGAGCATATCCGAAACGCTCCATGCCGCCGTCATGTCAACGCACGCGCCCGCGACGGAGAACGCTATGAACATCACGCAAAACACCCTTCGCGACCTTTCCCCGAACAGAAACGCCGCCGCCTCGCTCCCGAAATAGCTCCACCCGATGACCGTGGAAAACGCGAACATCGCCACAAGTATCGAAAGCATTCCCCCCGCGGCTTTCCCGAATTTCGCCGTGAACGCCGTCTCCGCCAGCCCGACGCCGCGCAGAGGCTCTATCCGCGCGGATACTATCCGTCCGCCGCGCTCCTCGCCCTTTATCGTCATTATGTTGGAGTAGGTGATTTCATTCGGGAGCGCAGCCTCCAGCCGTTCTCCGTGAATGCCGTAAACCGTTATCGTCTCGGGGAGCGCAGCGCCTTCCGTTATCAGCCTGTCGCTCTCCGTTAAGCGGAAGTACTGCTCTTTCGCGGTAACGCTCGGTATTTCCGCGGAAATGTCCGCGCGAAGAGGGCTTACAAGCAGCACCAGCGCCGTAAGACTGCACATTACTATCGTATCGAAGAATATCTCGAAAACGCTCCACATACCGCACACCACCGGGTCTTTGATGCTGCTTTGGGAATGCGCGAAAACGCTCGTTCCCAGCCCCGCCTCGTTTGAGAACACGCCGCGCCTGAACCCCATAGAGACCGCCGTTTTGACCGCCGCACCCGCTATCCCGCCGCTTACCTGCCTTATCCCGAAAGCGGATGTCATTATCATCTTAAACGCCGCGGGGAGCTCTCCGAAATTGCTTGCGAGAATATACAGGCAGCCGATTATGTAAAACCCCGACATTATCGGCACGAGCTTCGAGGTCACAGCCGAGATGCGCTTAACTCCGCCGAAAACGATAAGAGCCGCTATCCCCGCCAGAACGACCCCCGTAATTATCTGAGGGAGCCCGAAGCTCGTTTTAAGCGCTTCGGAGGCGGAATTCATCTGCGCGGCGTTTCCCATGCCGAACCCCGCCAGCAAGCACAGCAGCGCGTACATGACCGACAGCGGCTTCGCCAGCGGGCGCGTTTTCGGGTTCTCGGAGAGCCCCGTCTTGATGTACTGCATAGCGCCGCCTATATAGCGGTCTCCCTGCCTTTTGCGGTAGAGCGTTCCGAGGACGTTTTCGGCGAACCCAGTCATCATACCGAAAAACGCGCTCACCCACATCCAGAAAACCGCGCCCGCGCCGCCTATAGACAGCGCCGTGGAAACTCCCGCGATATTGCCCGTGCCGAGCGTCGCCGCGAGAGCCTGGCACATCGCCGCAAACGGAGAAACGCCGTCCGCGCTTGTTTTATCGCGCGAAAACACCGTAGCTTTCAAAATACGCGGGAATTTCCGAAGCTGGAAAAATCCCGTCCGCACCGTGAAAAACACTCCCGTAAACAGCATAAGGCAGAGCGTCGGCGCGCCCCAGACTATTTTATCATTTATCGCCGCAATTATCTCCAAAAAGATCACCCCCTTGTCCTAAAATATGCGGACAAGGGGGGAATGATACATTTATTTTCTTTTACGCCGAGAACGCTGATTTTCGCTTATCGGTTCCGGAAGATCTTTTTCCTCCTCCGTGGGCTCGGGTTTTGTCGCTTCCTCGAAGGACGCGGGAACTTTCCCCGGTTCGGCGGCGTGCCGTAGATATTCTTCCGCCAATATCTCGGAGTTCGCTTCGTAAACGTCCGTTTCTCCGGGCAGGTTTTTACTTCTGAGCTTGTTCTTTACAAGGTCAGCGAACATCGTGTAGATGACCGCGAACACCGGCGCTCCGAGCAGCATTCCGGGTATCTTGAACAGCGCGCCGCCTATGGTTATGGAAACGAGCACCCATATCGCGGGAAGTCCCAGCGACTCGCCGAATAGGAGCGGCTTTATAACGTTGCCGTCGAGCTGCTGCAAAACCAGCACGAATATACCGAACCAGATGACTTTTGTGGGGTCTACGAGCAATATCAGCAGACCGCACGGTACGGCGCCGAGGAACGGTCCGAAGAACGGGATAAGGTTAGTTACCGCGCAGACAACGGATATGAGCATCTGATACGGCATTCTCATCGCGAACATTCCTATCATCATAAACACCATTATGATGAGCGAATCCACGATGTTGGAGATGATATACTTCTTGAAAATATCGTTGCTCTTAGAGCAGCCGCCAAGAAATGCGGCTGCTGTTTTCGGCTTCAGGAACGCGCAGAACATCTTTTTCATCTGCGCCATGAGCCGCTCTTTGCTGAACATCAGATAAATGGCGATGATAAAGCCGAGAATGAAGTTTTTAAGCCCCACGATAACGTTTCCGACAAACCCCGTAACGTTATTCCAAATGTTACCCGCCATGTTGCCGTTTATTGGCTGTAATTCTTTCGCAAGCTTAGAGATAAGCTCTTCGAGATCGGTCACGCCCTCGAATATCATATTCAAAACCTCGGGTCTGTTTTCAAACGCTTTTTTTGCCCAATCTTCGATCTGCGTGATATATCCGCCCATATTGTCCGCGAGGGAGATGATACTGCTTGAAACGCTGGGAACTACCGCTATGATCAGTCCCGTAACTATAGCTAAAAAAATAAGAACCGTCAGAATGAGAGAAACAGCGCGCGCGATTATCTTTCGCCTGTGTATCCGTTTTTCCATGGGCGCGGCGTGTTTTTCGATCGTCTTTATCACCGCGTTTTCGCCGACGGGGGAATTGTGGAGCTTGCGGACGACTATATTCTGCTCCTTGGGAATTCGCTGCTTGTACTTCGTAAACAGCTTGTTTTCCACCCATACCATCAGGGGATTAAGGATATATGCTATGGCGACGGCGCAGATGATGGGCGCCGCCACGCCGCCGACCCAGGAAAAGGTATCTTTCAAGCTGTTTTCAAAAAACAGATACTTTACGAACAAAACGGATATGACTATGACTGCCAGCACATATACCGCTATCGTCGTGTATTTTTTGTTCCAATTTACTTTCATTTTAACGCCACCTTTGTGTGAGTATTAGACATTGCATGTATATTTATTCGGGCTTTTCCCCGCCTCCGGCGGGGAAAAGCGCCGTGGTTTATGTGATCACGCGTTTTCCTTTGATTTGACGGGAAAGCGCCGTGGTTTATGTGATTACGCGTTTTCCTTTGATTTGACGGAAAATCGCCGAGGTTTGTGTGCTCTCGCGCTTTCCTTAGATTTGACGGGAAAGCGCCGCGGTTTAACTTTTGCGGTATTCCTCGAGAAATCTCCGCACCTTTCCCATACAGACCTCTCCGTTATCCGCAAAACCGAGCTTTTGGCGAAGCTCATCGAGGACGCGCCGCGCGGCTTGTTCGTTTGTGAACTCGATCTCGAGCTCGTAGTCGGTTTTTCCGAAATAGGAGCTTTTGTCGAGGTCTATCTCGCCGCCGCCGAATTCCCAAACGCTCCGCACTGTCGTGAGCGCACCGAGCCGCTTTACATCGGGGAATTCCCCGCCCGCAAGCGCCCCAAGCTCAGCGCCGGATATTTCCCCGGGAATACCCGGGAGCTCCTTTGAAAGCTCCGTCCGCGAGAACGCCGTTTCGGTTGGCAGCTTCATCTGCAGGAAATATCCGCCTTCAAGCTCCCGCACACGCACCGTTATATGCCGCTCGGACATAGAAAGGTCGGCGGTATCGTAGTAATGATTGGTCTGCGTGAACGTTTTGAATTCGTACAGACCGAGTAATTTCTCATATTGCTCCCTATCGAGCATTATCTTAAATTCGTTTTCCGTCATAAACTCACCTTGTTTTATTTTTGGCGTTTTCCCCGCCGACGGCGGGGAAAACGCCATTAGCTCGATTTATAAATAACCGTCGACGCCTCGCACCGAGACCTCTCCGGAGCCGACCTCGAAAACGCCGCTTTCATCGCGGCATATCAGAAAGCCGTTCGGCGCTATGTCAAAGGCTTCGGCAGTCCGCTCTCCCGCTGACGACAGCAGCTTTACCGTTTTTCCGAGATTGACAAGCCGCCGCTTGTATTCGTTATAGCACTCTGAGAACGGCTGCGCGGCGCGTTCCTTTACATGCCGTATCACGGAGCGGAGAAGGGTTTCCCTTTCCGGCGTGCGCCCGATGAGCGTCAGCAGAGAACCCGCGTGAGGGAGCTTTGCCGCTCTGAAAAACTCCGCGCTCTGCGAAACGTTTATACCTATTCCGATGACGACGTTTGGACAGTCACCGAAAAACACGCTCTCGCATAGAATACCACAGACCTTGTGCGAGCCGATGATAATGTCGTTCGGCCACTTAACGGCGGTTTCCGGCGGGAGTTCATACAGGCTCTCTATCGCCTCGCAGACGGCAAGCCCGGCGCGCGCGGTGAGGGTCTCGACCTCGGGCGGACTTTTCAGCAGTATCGAAAGCGGCAGCATACCCTTGTCCGCCGCCCAATCGTGACCGCGCCTTCCCCGCCCCGCGGTTTGACGGAGCGCCGTGACGGCGGTCCCGTCCGGCAGTTTGCCGCAGCGGAGCTTTAGGTAGCTGTTGGTGGAATCTACCTCTTCAAGAAAAATTATCTCGTCCGTCATTTGCTTTCCATAGCGACTATGTTCATTTTGAGCTTGCCCTCCTCGGAGAGCTCTATAATGCCGAAGGAAGGCTTGTTGTGACCTCTCGGGGAATCGAGGCTTCCGGGGTTCATCACATACACTCCGTCTATAAGCTCTGTTCTGTAGAGATGAGTGTGCCCGTAGAGCGCGATGTTGCAGCTGTTCTTCTTGGCGGTTGCTACAAGATAGCCCAACCCGTCGTGAACGCCGAACTCGTGCCCGTGACAACAGAATATCCCGTATTTTCCGACCTTCGCGACGTGCACCTTTTCATGAGCGCCGAAGTCGCAGTTGCCCGCGACGTATACCATCGCCAATTGCGGAAACTCTCTGCGTATATCGGCGAACTCGTGCTCGCCGTCTCCGAGATGTATCAGCATATCGGCGTCGGGATTCATCTTTACACAGGTCTCGAGCGCGCTGTAATTTCTGTGAGTATCCGCCACTACCAAAATTTTCATACTAAACCGCCTTTCGTTATAATGTAATGTATAATTGACAATTTACAATTTACAATTTATGTGCCGCTTCGCGGCGATTTCGATCGTATGCGGGTGGGTATGTTGAGACAACGCCATATTCAAATACGTCCGCCGAAGGCGGACACCGCAATTGTCCATTGTCAATTGTAAATTGTCAATTATATGCAGATTGCCTATATCTATAAGTATAGCATAAAATTCCAAAAAAATAAAGGGGATTTTGGAAATTTTTTGTATAAAATAACATATTTTTATTAGAGGAGGAGTTAACATGAACGAAAAGAATTTTGAAAACCTGATAAGCGCCGCAAGTCAAAAGCTCGGAACATCCCCCGAGAAGCTTCGGCAGACGCTCGAAAGCGGCGATGTAAAGTCGCTTTCGGCGGGGCTCTCCAAATCGGACAAAGCAAAGCTGCGCGAGGTTTTGTCCGACAAGGAGCTTATGAACAAGCTGAAAAAGGCTTCCGATCCGCAGGATATTATGCGTATGCTTAACGGCAGGTAGCCTTTTGGAAAGGAGCGGCGTATGGACAACATAGAGGAGCTGCTCCGGGCGCTGACGGAGGAGGACGATGACGACAACGGTGCGGAGGAAGAAAGCTCCGGCGGCGCGGAGAGCGCGGGCGGGCTGTTTTCGGGACTCGACCCGGAAATGCTGCTTAAAATGCTCTCGCTGTTCGAAGCGCTCAATCAGCCCAACGACAGCGAGCGGTTTTTGCTGGCTCTCAAGCCGCTTTTGCGCGAGGAGAACCGCGCGAAGATCGATTCGGCGATAAGGCTTATGAAGCTGTTCGCGCTGCTGCCGGTACTCAAGGACAGCGGACTTTTGGGAAAGCTTATGTGACGGAGGTGATAGTGTGGTCTGGAGCACAACGCAGTCTTCGCGCTACGGCGGGGAGCGGGAAGGGGAAGGGTGGAGCCGTCCCGGTAAGATATGTGAAGAGGAGGAGCGGGAGCCGTTTCGCGAAGCTCCTCCGAAGGCTCCCTGCAAAAAACGCTCCCCGGCGCTTTCGGGGCTGTTCGACGACAGCGACACGCTTTTGATCCTCGGGCTTCTGATGATCCTTATGCGCGAGAAATCCGATCAAAAATTGATCTTCGCGCTTCTGTTCACGCTGCTTATGTGAGCAAACAGAGAAAAATTCAGCGTATTGTACAAAAGTGATACCGCAAAATTGACAGATATGTCATTGAAATCCTTTGTGAAATATGTTATACTTAAATATATCGGTATGATGGTTTTCCCCGCGGAGGCGGGGAAAACAGCCATTAAATCCGTTTTTTTCTTCTTAATATATTGTTATTGAGTTAAAGACGTTAAGGCGTTCAGAGTACCCGAAAAAACGATGCACAGAGAGCCGCGCGGCGCTGAAAGCGCGGAGATCGCGTTCGGGGAAGTGCGCTCGCTCGGTTTTCCGCGGTAATGCCGCCGAAAACGCGTCGGCGCGGGGAAAGGGACTTTCCGAGTATCCGCGCACGTTTTCCGCGTTAAGGAGCAAGAGGGGCGGTTTTTCATCTATCGCCCGAAACGAAGTGGAACAGCGTTGCGAACGCCTTCGTGCAGCCTTTTGGCGCGCGGGGCGTTTTTTATTATATCGGGAGGAAGCATGTTTGACAAACTGAAAGAGGAAATAGCCTCCATAATGGCGCGGGACCCGGCCGTGCGCTCCGCTTGGGAGGTTATCTTCCTGTATCCGTCGTTCAAAGCGGTGAGGAGCTATCGCCGCGCGCATTGGTTTCATACGCACGGGCACACCTTCATCGCCCGCTGGATATCACAGCGCTCGCGGCATAAAACCGGCATTGAGATACACCCGGGCGCGAAAATAGGCAAGGGACTTTTTATAGACCACGGCGCGGGGGTCGTTATAGGCGAGACCACTGAGATAGGCGACTACTGCACGCTCTATCAGAACGTGACGCTCGGAGGTACGGGCAAGGACGTCGGCAAGCGCCACCCTACTCTCGGGAACAACGTGATGGTTGGCGCGGGCGCGAGAGTGCTCGGTCCGTTCAAGATAGGAGACAACTCCAAAATAGCCGCGAACGCCGTGGTGCTTGAGGAAGTGCCGCCGAACTGCACCGCCGTTGGCGTTCCGGCGCGGATAGTCCGCCGCGACGGGCAAAGAGTAAACAACAATGACCTTGACCAGATACATATCCCCGATCCGGTAAGCCAGCTTATATGCCGCCAGCAGATGTGCATAGACGAGCTTACCGCCAAGGTCGAGGAGCTTAAAAAAGATATAATAAAGCTCAAGGAGGAGAAGACATGAAGATATACAACACCATGACACGCAAAAAGGAGGAGCTCGCTCCGATTACCGAAAACACCGTGAAGATATACTGCTGCGGTCCGACGGTATACAACCTTATTCATATAGGAAACGCCCGCGCTTTGTGCGTGTTCGATACGCTGCGGCGGTATCTGGAGTTCCGCGGATACAAGGTATTTTATGTGCAGAATTTCACGGACGTTGACGACAAGATAATCAAAAAGGCGAACGAGCTCGGGAAAACGGCGCTCGAGGTCTCCGAAAACGCGATAAAGGAGTATTTCGTTGACGCCGACGGGCTGAACGTCCGCCGCGCCGACGTTCACCCAAAAGTAACGGAGAATATGGATATCATCATAGACATCGTGAAAACGCTTGTTGAAAAGGGCTTCGCGTATGAGGCGGACGGAGATGTGTATTTCGACGTGGCTAAGTTCGGGGAATACGGCAAGCTCTCGCACCAGCCGCTCGACGACCTGAAGGCGGGCGCGCGCATTGAGGTGGGCGAGAAGAAGCGCGATCCGATGGATTTCGCTGTGTGGAAGGCGGCAAAGCCCGGCGAGCCTTACTGGGATTCTCCATTCGGGCAGGGAAGACCCGGCTGGCACATCGAGTGCTCGGCAATGTCGCGGCACTATATCGGCGACACGATAGACATTCACGGCGGCGGCGCCGATCTCATCTTCCCGCACCACGAAAACGAGATAGCGCAGAGCGAGTGCGCCACCGGAAAGCCCCTCGCAAATCTCTGGATGCACAACGGCATGTTGAACGTCGATAACAAGAAGATGTCGAAATCCGCGGGGAACTTCTTCCTTGTGCGCGATATGGCGGCGAAATTCGGCTACGAGCCCATACGCTTTATGCTGCTCTCGGTGCAGTACCGCGGACAGCTCAATTACACCGTCGAGGTGATAGAGAGCTGCAAGGCGGCGTTGGAGCGCCTCTACAACTGCCGCGACGCTATGAAGCGCGTGCTTTCCTCGGCGAAGGACGGGGAGGCTTCGGCGGAAACTCTCGAAAACGTAAAAACCGCGCGTGAGGAGTTCGTAAAGGCAATGGACGACGACCTCAACACCGCGGACGGTATCGCGGCTGTTTTCGAGCTCGTCCGCAGGATAAACACCGCGCTTTCCGACCCGAACGTCACAAAAGGAGATGTTTCCGTATATTTTGATGAATTTTCGGGATTGACAAACGTACTAGGTTTGTTGTATAATAGTAATGACGACGAAATTCCCGCCGAGATAACCGAGCTTATCGAACAGAGAAAAGCCGCGCGGAAGGCTAAGGACTTCGCGCTTGCGGATAAGCTCCGCGGCGAGATAACCGCCCGCGGATATATCGTTGAGGAAACGCGGCAGGGGACTGTTGTAAAAAAGGCGTA
Organism: uncultured Ruminococcus sp.; assembly: GCA_964454205.1. Taxonomy (GTDB): domain Bacteria; phylum Bacillota; class Clostridia; order Oscillospirales; family Ruminococcaceae; genus CAG-115. The sequence continues at coordinate 10,548 of CAYVSV010000021.1, read as the reverse complement.
GACTATTGAAAGGACAATGGATTTTGAAAAAGATAATTGCGGCGGTTTTGACCGCGGCGGCGATTTTGTCGCTTTCCGGCTGTATGCCTCAAAGCACGCACACCAACGGCATGGTCAACTATGATTTCAAGGAAATGAACGTGGATTTTATCCAGTTAAAGCCTCCCGCGGAAGGCGACAAGATAGCGATAATAGACACCGACCGCGGCGAGATACGCGTTGTGCTCTACGAAAAGCACGCGCCGAACACCGTGAGTAACTTCATAAAGAACGCCGAGGACGGGATGTACGACGATATCCCGATAAAGGGAGTGGGCACGGATATGTACTTCCTTACGGGCGGCTGGGACGACAAGCGCGGAAATTACGTCGGCAGAACGACGGACGAGGAGCTTATCGACGCGGAGTATTCCGTGGATCTGTGGCCGTTTACCGGCGCGCTTATGGGCTTTTCCGAGAAGGCGGGCTACAGCGACGCGCGGTGGTTCATCGTGAACAACGACGCGGCTTCGCTCACAAAGGAAGCGATCGACGAGCTCAAGGAGGGCGTTGCGGACAGAGAGGACGAGGAAGAGCGCGAGAAGATAATCACGATGTTCGACACGTTTTACGAGATCGGCGGAGTGTTCGGTCTGGCGGGCGAGAACACCGTTTTCGGGCAGACATATCTCGGTCTCGACGTTGTGAAACAGCTCACCCAAATACCAATCGACAACGACGGCATGGCGACCGAAACGGTCAAGATAAAGAGCGTCACGATTTCCGAGTTCAAGGAGGGCGACGAGACGGACGAGTATCCCAGAGCTCCCCTTCACCCCAAGGGTGAGGATACGGATGAAAGCTCCGAGGGTAACGCATCGAAAGGAACGGAACAATAATGAAGATAAAAAACACATTGATATGCGGCGCGCTTGCGGCAGCAATGCTGCTCGGCGGCTGTAAGGAGAACACGACGAGCGGAACGGACTCGGACGGAGGATCGGCGGCAAACGTCACTCCTCCGGGAGCGGTGAACAGCGGTACAAACAGCACGGCAAACTACACTATGGAAAGCATAAAACCCAAGGAGATAGAAGGCTTTGAGGGAAATCTAAAGGACGTTGCTCCGAAAAGCGGCGATCTTATCGCAACTTTTGAGATAGAGGGCTACGGCACTATCAAAGCGGTGCTCTTTCCCGAGGCGGCACCCGTGGGAGTTGAGAACTTCCAAAAGCTCTGCGACGCGGGATATTATAAGGGCTTGAATATTCACCGCGTTATGAGCAACTTTATGTTCCAGGGGGGAAGCGCGAACGGCAACGGCACGGGCGGCGACGCTCTGGTAAACGGCGGTAAGTTTTCGATAGAGACCGCGCAGAACGCCCGCCACTTCTACGGCGCTCTCTGCTACGCGAACGCGGGCGCGGACAACAACTCCACGCAGTTCTATATCATCAACAACAAGAAACCGCAGGATATTGACTCTTACGGCGCGGATGAGGTGCAGAAGTCCGTTGACGAGGCGATGGCGTACCTCAACGAGAACGCTTATCAAGCCGATCAGGCGGCGATAGATGCGTATCTTAAAGATGTGCGGTACACTCAGAATTTGGTGGATTTTCTGAAGTACGCCTCCGATGAGATAAAGGCGCGCTACAAGGAAAAGGGCGGATATCCGTCTCTCGACGGGAACTACACCGTTTTCGGACAGGTCTACGAGGGCTTTGACGTGATAGACACGCTTTCGGCTGCCGAGGTAATGGATAACGGCGCGGGCGAGAAGTCCAAGCCCGTTAAGGATATAATCATAAAGAATGTGACCGTTTCAACTTTTGAATGACAAGCGAGGTATTGAAAATGAAACTGAAAAACGCTCTTTTAAGCTGTGTTCTGGCGGCTGCGTGCACGCTCGGTCTTACGGGCTGTAAGACTAAGGCGCCGGCGGGAAATGTCGCCGCGGAAATGACCTTCAAGGACGGCGACAAGATAGCCGAGATAACCATAGAGGGCTACGGCACTATCCGGGCGAAGCTGTTCCCTGATATTGCTCCCAACGCCGTGAAGAATTTCGAGCTGCTTGCCGAGAAGGGATATTACGACGGGCTTAAGATACACCGCGTCGCAAAGAATATGTGCATACAGGGCGGCTCTCTTACCGGAGACGGCACGGGCGGCGCGGCGCTTGTCGATGAAAGCGGCGTTTTCCCGATAGAGACGAGCACTGACGCGCGTAATTTCTACGGAGCTCTCGGTTATGCCGCGAGCGAGGCGGACGGCAAAAACTCGGTGCAGTTTTATATAGTCAACAGCAAAAAGACGGACGACATCACGAAATATTCTCCCGAGCTTATCCGCAACGAGGCGACCACCAAAGCCGAGCAGATAGAGGGTCTTGAGGACGGCGACCCCCTTCTCGATCAGCTTACCTATCAGCAGACCTCATTAAACAACCTTGCCGATATGATAGAGAAGGCTTCCGAGGAGGTAGTGGCAAGATACGCGGAAAAGGGCGGCTGTCCTTTGTGGGACGGCGGCTACACGGTATTCGGGCAGGTGTTTGAGGGCATGGAGGTCGTAGACAAGCTGTCGGGAGTCGACGTTATGACAAACAGAGACGGAGAGCTCTCCAAGCCTAAGACCGACATCATCATCGAATCCGTTAAGGTCATCGTATATGAAGAGCCGAAGGAAGAGCCGGAATCCAAGGCGTCCTCGAAGAAGAAAAAGTAACGCAAAAAAGCCGCGGTAACGCGGCTTTTTTAATTAACAATGAACATTGTAAACTGTTCAAACGTTTGTCATTCCCGAATACGTCCGGAGAATATCCTCGGCTATCTCTCTCTGAGTTTTTCGCGTATCCATAGCGAGCTTCTGAATGTGGCGGTGCGCCTGGTTCTCGGTGAGGTTGAGATATTCGATAAGACAGCACTTTGCGCGGTCTATCACCTTCACGTCCTCGAGCTGCTTTGAGAGCTCGTTTTTTTCCTGCTCCAGACGATCGATGCTTTCCTTTGCCAGAAGCGCCATCTTCACTGTGTTTGCGAGAACGCTCTTTGGAAACGGCTTTCCGATAACGAAAGCCCCGGTGAACTTTATCCTCCGCTGAACGTCTTCGGCTATGTCCGCGCGGGCGAGGACTACGATCGCAGCCCCGCTCTTTTTGGAAGCCCCCGCGACGAAATCAAGTCCGAATTCCGCTTTCAGCGGCATCGAGACGATTATTACGTCAAAGCCCGAAAGCTCGTCGTTTCCCTCTTCGGATCGATATACGAGCTCGGCTTCGAGCTCTCCCAATGCCGCGCCGATGTTTTCGCATATTTCCGGGGTTTTGGCATTGATGAATATTCTCATAGAGACAGACCTCCGCGGAGTTGATTTGACAGATCGGCTCAGTTGTTTACATAGAGCTGCTTATAAGGCGAGGCGGAATTCGGGGTGAGCTTCCAGAATTTAGAGCTCAAAAGCTCGTCGACGCTGCCTCCGAAGTGCTTTACGAAGCGTTCGGCGTAATGCCTTATCGACTGCTTCTCTTCGTCGGTTGCTTCCGCGCAGCAGACCTGCTTGGGAAGTCCCGCGGGAGCGGTCTCGCTTCTTATGAACATCTCGCCGCCGTGCATTCCCGTGCCGCAGAACGAGCCCACGGGGCAGCCCTCAACGCCGATGCCGAACACGATAATGATGCCGCCCGCCTGGTATTCTCCCAGAAAATCGCCGACCTTGCCGCCGATAACGATTATCGGGTACAGGTTCTCATAGCTCTTCATGTGGATACCTACGCGGTAGCCCGCGTTTCCCTGAACGTATATCTCACCGGAGCGCATAGCGTAGCCCGTCGTGTCGCCGCAGCAGCCGTGGACAATTATAGCCCCGTCGTTCATAGTGTCGCCGATAGCGTCCTGCGCGTTTCCGTGTACGATTATCTTCGAGCCGTTGAGATACGCCCCGAGAGCGTTGCCCGGCGTTCCCTCGATGATAAGCTCCTTGCCGGACGTTCCCGCGCCGATGTATCTCTGACCCAGAACGTGGTCGAGCTCCAGCTTATCCTCGGTGCTTTCGCGTATCATTCGGTTGAGCTCCGTATAAGTGTAATTTCCGGCGTCAATTCTCATTTCGTTATACCTCCCAGCTTATCCAGTCGCCGCGCCTTGCCGAACATCATCATCTGCGGCTTTTCTTTGAGCAGCTCGACGTCCACGTCGCCCAAGTCTATGCGCTCCTTTATCATGGAGGTATAGATGCCCGCGCGCCTTACGTCGCCCATAAGGATATAACCCACAAGCCTGTTATCGCGGAACACCAGCTTCTTATATGTATTCTCGCCTTCCTCGACATATTCCTCGCCGTCGTAAGAGCCCGCGGAGATTATGTGCAGACCGAAAAATCCTATAGCGTTCATCGGGATAGCGTTCACATATTTGAATTCGCGGCCCGCCATATTCCGTCCCGCGACTTCGCCCTGCATATAAGCGTTGGGGAGCAGCGCGAGTATCTTCTCGGTGTCTGAAGAAGCGTCGTGGCTTACCGTGCAGTCGCCTGCCGCGTAAACGTTGTCGAGCGAGGTCTTCTGCGTTATATCCGTGATGATGCCGCGCTCAACTTTTCCGCCGGCGTCGGATACCAGCTCGGTGTTCGGGCGAACGCCGACTGCTACTATCAGCATATCGAAATCCACCGTAACGCCGTTTTTGAGCTTCGCGGAGTGCTCCGAAAACTCATCCGCGGAAGTTCCGAGAATGAATTTCACACCCTTGCTCTCGAGATGCTTCTGCATCTTCATACCCGCGCGCACATCGAGTATGGAAGGCAGGATCCTGTCCGCCATATCCACAACGGTGATCTTCGCGTTGTAAGCCGAGAGCGCCTCGGCAGCCTTCAGACCGATAAGCCCCGCGCCGATTATCAGCACCTTCATGCCCTCTCTTGCCTCCGAGCGGATAGCCTTCGCGGAATCGTAGCTCATAAACGTGTGATATTTGACCTTGTCCAGACCGTTCATCGGCGGCACGAACGGCTTAGAGCCCGTTGCCACCATAAGCTTGTCGTACTGTATTTGCAAGCCGTCTTCGAGCAATACCGACTTATTCGCCGCGTCTATCTTCGTCACCTTTTTCCCGAGAACGGGAGTAACCCCGTTCTTTTCGTAGAAATCCGCGGGACGGTACATTATATTCTTGTCAGAGACTCTGCCCTCCAGCCAATATGAGATAAGCGGGCGGGAATAGGTGTGGTACTTTTCATCGGAGATAATTGTGATGCTTCCCGCGCTGTCGAACTCGCGTATTCCCGCTACGGTGCCTATCGCCGCCGCGGAGTTTCCGATTATAACGTAATTCATCTGTCCTCACCTCTCTTCAAACACTATGGCTCTGTTGGGACAGCCCTTTACGCACGCGGGGTCTCCGTCGTTGTTTTTTGTGCAGAGATCGCACTTGGCTATCCTGTGATTGTCCTCGTCTATGACTATGCAGCCGAAAGGGCAGCTTAAAACGCATGTGCCGCAGCCCACGCACTTCTCCTCGTCGCAGACTACAACTCCCTCGGGAGTTATCGACAACGCCCCCGCTATGCAGCCCTTTACGCAGGCTTTCCCGTCGCAATGGCGGCACTGAACGGCGAAGTTCACCGCGCTGCCCTCTTCCACCTGAATACGCGGCACGGGATTTTTTCCGCTCTTGAACGCCTTTATCATATTCGGCGCGCCGCTGTTCGCCGCCGCGCAGTAGTACTCGCAGAGGTGACAGCCGAGGCACCAGTCCTCGTTAACGTACACTTTCTTCATACGCTTCTCCTTATTTAAATTTGCAAATTCCGCACCGCGCAGACGCTTCGCGTCTGCGCTATCACGGCGGTAATGTTTGCGCGCCGCTTCGCTCTGCGCAAACATTACCGCCTATTGCGGAATTTGCACACGCTAATTTTTGGAATGCTGAATTTAACGTGCTTTGATCCGCTTTTGTTTTGAATTGCGCACGAAACGCGCAATATGTTGCTTTGCTGCGGAATTTGCACACGCTATTTTTACGTTGACTTATTCCCCGGCGTGCTGTATTCCCAGAATATCAAGCTCCTTCTGATTGAGCCCGACTCCTCTGAGCATAAGTCTGTTTCCGCGGAGAGCCTCTATGGAATTGATGCCCATACCGCCCATCATTTCCTTTATCTCGTGATCCCATGCGGTCACAAGATTAACGAGCCGCTGATAGCCTATCTCGGGATTAAGGCGCTTTACGAGATCGGCTCTTTGCGTCGCAATGCCCCAGTTGCACTTGCCCGTGTTGCAGGAACGGCAGAGGTGACAGCCGAGAGCCAGCAGCGCCGCGCTCGCGATATAACAAGCGTCCGCACCGAGCGCTATCGCCTTTACGACGTCTGCCGCCGAGCGTACCGAGCCGCCTACCACTACCGAAACATCGTTGCGTATTCCCTCGTCGCGCAGCCGCGCGTCAACGGAAGCCAGCGCGAGCTCTATCGGGATGCCCACGTTGTCGCGTATTCTCGTGGGAGCCGCGCCCGTGCCTCCTCTGAAGCCGTCTATCGCGATGATGTCCGCGCCAGAGCGCGCAATGCCGGACGCTATCGCCGCGACGTTGTGAACCGCCGCGATCTTTACGATAACGGGCTTTTCCCAGTTCGTAGCCTCTTTAAGCGAGAATACTAGCTGTCTCAAGTCCTCGATAGAGTAGATATCATGATGAGGAGCGGGGGAGATAGCGTCCGTTCCCATGGGGATCATACGCGTTCTCGAGATCTCCTCGTTGATTTTCATTCCCGGGAGATGTCCGCCGATACCGGGCTTTGCGCCCTGTCCCATCTTTATTTCGATAGCCGCGCCCGCGTCCAGATAGCCCTTGAACACGCCGAAGCGCCCCGAAGCCACCTGGCATATCGTGTTCGCGCCGTATTTGTAGAAATCCTCGTGCAGACCGCCCTCGCCCGTGTTGTAGTACGTTCCGAGAGCTTCCGCGGCTCTTGCCAGGCTCTCGTGCGCGTTCTTCGAAATAGAGCCGAAGGACATCGCGGAGAACATTATCGGCACATCGAGCTCGAGATACGGCGTTTTCTCAAAATGCGCCTTGCCGTTTTCATCATAGGTTATCTTCTGCGGCTTCTTGCCGAGGAAGGTTTTCGTCTCCATAGGCTCGCGGAGCGGGTCTATCGGGGGATTTGTGACCTGCGAAGCGTTGAGCAGTATTTTGTCCCAATAAACGGGATAGTCCTTGGGATTTCCCATAGCCGAGAGCAGAACGCCGCCGCTTCCCGCCTGCTTGTAGACCTCGTCCATCGTCTGATGAGACCAGTTCGCGTTCTCGCGGAATTGATTCTCGTTCGGGCGTATCTTCAGCGCGTGAGTGGGACAGAGACATACGCATCTCTGGCAGTCCACGCAGGTCGTCTCGTCCGAGATCATTTTATCGAGCTCCGCGTCGTATTTATGTACCTCGTTTGCGCACTGGCGCTCGCACACGCGGCACTTTATGCATTTGTCGGAATTTCTGACGACCTCAAAAAGAGGATTCATAAAATTTATTGCCACGTTATCACACCCTTTCCTGCGCGTTCTTGTCCAAAGTTACTATGATAGGCTCGCCGCCGCGCGGGCTCCAGAGCCTGTCAACATCGGGACACATCGTTCTTATGGAGCACTCCTCGCTCGAAATATAAACGGTATCGCCCTTTTCGGCGGCTACCATCGAGCGGAGCTTCAATCTGTCATTGAGCGCCATAATCCCGTTGTTGAAGCCCAATATTATCGAGAAAGGACCCGTTATCAGAAGGCTTGAGAACACGTTTCTGAAATGGCGGAGCTTCTCGGTCTCCTCGGGGGAGAACTTTCCGCTTTCAAGCTCGCTCCAGAACGGAGACGCTATTACCCTTGCCACGTCCTCAAGCGGCATTTGCAGCCTTCTGTTAAGGTAATCTATGATATATGTGATGACCTCGGTGTCCGTCAGCAGGTTGCACTTATATCCGAACATCTCTATAAAGCGGCGGTTCGCGTCGTAGGACGATATCTCGCCGTTATGTACTATCGTGTAATCGAGAAGGGAGAACGGGTGCGCGCCGCCCCACCAGCCGGGGGTATTCGTCGGGTAGCGCCCGTGAACCGTCCAAGCCCAGCCGTCGTATTCCTCCAGGCGGTAGAAGTCGCCGACGTCCTCGGGATAGCCCACCGCCTTGAAAACGCCCATATTCTTGCCGCTTGAGAACACATAAGCGCCGTCTATCCTGTCGTTTATGTTGATGACGCACCGCGCCACGAACGTGCGCTCGTCGAGCTGGCTGTCCTGCAGCTTTGTCGGCAGGGGATTTACGAAGTATCTCCAGATAAGCGGTTCATCGGTTATTCGCGGGTTTTTGCGGACGGGTATTCTCGAAAGGTTCACCACGTCGAAGTGGCGGTCGAGAAACGCCTCCGTTTTTATCCTTGCCTCGCTTGAATCGTAGAAGACGTGCAGGGCGTACTGATCCTTATATTCGGGGTATATTCCGTATCCCGCGTAGCCGCCGCCCAAGCCGTTCGAGCGCTCGTGCATGCAGGCTATCGAATTTACGATAACGCTGCCGTTTGTCCGCCTTCCGCTTCTGTTTATAAAGCCGGAAATAGCGCAGCCGCTCGGTATTCTTGTCGCTCCCTCTCTTTGTAGCATAATGTTTACTCCTTTATCACTGCCGTGCGAAATATCGCCCGGCGAAGTTTCATAATTGGGAAATCCTGTAATTGTTCCTTGAGTGCCGGAACACATTTCTTTCCCAACAAGATACTACTCTATTATACACCACGCGACAAGAAATGTCAAGTGGATTTTGCAAGTTTTTTTTTCAAATCCTTCATTTTAGGAAAATTTGCGTCGAGAGTCCCATATAATGTAAATCTTAAGAATTTATGACTATCGGCGTTTAACATTGACAAAGTCGCGTGCTTATGATATAATAGGGATAATAAATCCGGAGAGGTGTAAGGTATGAGTAAGATAAAAACCGCCGCCGTTTTGCTGGCGCTGTCCATGCTTACGGCGTGCAATAACACGACAAACGAAGCGCCGGAAAGCATTATCGTTTCCGCGGTATTGCCGAGCTCCGTGCAGAGCGTGCCGGAAAGCTCCGCGCCGAGCGTGCCGGAAGATCCCGTTCAAAGCTCTTTGAGCGAGCCCGTGCTGAGACTGCCCATAAGCTCGGAGTCGTATTCGGAAGAAAACAAGCCGCTGTGCACCTGCTGCGCGCTTTACTGCGTTGAAAACAAGGAGCTTATCATAGGCGAGAATATCAACGACAGGGTAGCCCCCGCGAGCCTTACTAAGCTGCTTACGGCGACGGTCGCTTTGAAATATGTCGATCCCGGCGAGGTGATCACCGTGGGTACGGAGCTTCAGTTTGTGCAGCCGGATTCCAGTCTTGCGATGATAGCTCAGGGACAGAGGCTGAAGATGTACGATCTTATCACGGGTATGCTGATTCCTTCGGGGAACGACGCGGCGTACACCGTGGCGGTCTCGACGGCACGAAAGGCGAGCGGCAGCGCGGAGATGTCGGATGAAAGGGCGGTGGAGTACTTCTGCGGCTTGATGAACGACACGGCGCGGGAGCTCGGGATGAGCGGCAGCCACTTTGCCGACCCGGACGGGTGGGACAACGACGAGCATTACACGACGGTCTCCGACCTTATAAAGCTTACGGAGCACGCGCTTACAGTGCCGGAGATACGCGAGATAGTCGGATATACGCGTAAGACGGTGGAGTTTGAGACGGGCGAGGTCGCGGAATGGGTAAACGGCAATGTGTTTATGAACCCGAGGTATGAGGAGTATTACCGCGAGGGAGTGATAGGTATGAAGACGGGCACTACGGACAACGCGGGGTATTGTTTTATCGGGGCGTTTATAAGGGGCGGAAAGACGTACATAACGGTGGTGGTTGGCAGCGAGCTTTGGGAGGATCGCAACGAAAAGACGCTTCAGCTTATTGATAGTGTGCCGTTCCGGTGACCCGAACAGCGGTTACGCGTGAACCCGCGGCGGGGGTGAGGGAGTTCGAGGGAGCCCATCGCAGCTTTCTCAAACATTACTTTTTGCCACGGCGTGGCAGGGTTCGAGGGAACAACCCTTCGGGGGCGGGGGAAGACAAAAATTCGGAAAAAAGCGGACATTCCCCCGCCCCCTACGGGTTTTTCCCTCGAGCTCCCTTTTCCCCTCTCCCCCACCCCCTTGTCCGCTTTTTCTCGTTTATTTGGGAAGTAAGGAAACTGAACTCCGATAGGAGCGGTCAAGCCGCTGTTTAGGCGTTTTCGCACTGCTTTCGGAAATGCCGCTCCAACACTTATGCGCCGGTGTTCCGAAATGTTTTCCCGAGGAAACCGACAGGTAGTGCTTGATGAGTGACTTTGCCCCGGAGCGAGCGCATATCAAGAATTACCCACCGGTTTCCTCAAATAAACTTCTTTGTTCGCAAGCGTATAGGTTATTGTCTCGCATTTCAAAAGGCAAAGTGATAAAACCACTCCCAAACCGAATTTGACCGTCTCTATCTGAGAGGGTTGAACTCACGAAAAAAAGCCGCGCGAAAAAACGGGGA
>CAYVSV010000020.1:0-34211 GCA_964454205.1 uncultured Ruminococcus sp. | reverse complement strand
AAACAAAATCTATTGACACGACATAAATATTAAGGTATAATTATATATAGATGTTGTGATGTGGGGAGAACTGTACCCTACATCGGGCGTAAATCGAAAAGGAGTAAGTAATTATGTCTGATTTAGTCAAGGAAGCATTGGGCAAATTCATCGATCTTTCCCAGGAGGAAAAGAGGATAGCGGCAGACCTCGACGCCGCCTATAAGGAGTATACCGAATACTGCGAGGATTCCGAGAAGGATCTTGATAAGAAAATAGATGAGATCAAGGAGAAAATAGAAAAGCTTTACTATTACCTGGATTACGCGCGGGAGCACGCCAATTCAGCCGATCTCGAGGAAGCGCCCGAGGCGTTCGATACTCCCGACGGCACGCTCGAAAGCGTCCGCCAGACGATAAAGCTCGATTCGCGAAACGACCCCGCCGCGGAAACGCTCTATACAAAGGCGACCGGTAAGCGGAAGTATTATCAGGAGCAGATAGAGGCTACCCGCAAGCTCGTAGAGGGGAGCAAGGTGCAGGCAAAGCGCCAGTACGACAGCGACGTCGCGAGGCTTAACAAGGAAAAAGAGGAGCACTACAATAAGGTGCGCGAGTATGTTCAGTCGGACGACTTCAAGGAGTACCTTAAGGTGCTCGCGTACGATAAATCGGCATTCAACAGCACCGGCACGGCAGCGCTTGCCGATAACGAGCACATAAGCCTCGGGCAGCGCCGCGTAAAGCTCTCTTTGCCTATGGAGATAGAGCAGGACGTAGCGCTCAACTCCAACGGCGAGTATAACGCCTCCGCGCGAACGATAGGCGCGCCGTATCAGCTCTCCGTGAAAAAGGGCGGAACGCTTTTCCTAGAGAACGACGAGCGCAATGCGCAGTATCTCCTCGGCGGAGTACAGCGCCTGCTGCTCAACTTCATAAAGTACTTCGGCGAGGCGCTGACTTATGTTGTGTTCTGCGAGCCGGAGCATTTCGATGTCGATGTTCTGGGCACTATCTCCGCGCTCGGAAAGGGAATAAATCCGTTTATCACAGTTCCGAAGTCGGCGGAAGAGATATCGGCGAGAATATCCAAGCTCGCGGAAAAGCTCGCTTCCGAGCCCGCTCCCGACAGAGTGACTAAGATCCTCGTTTTGCGCGATTTCCCCGAGAAATATTCGCCCGACACGGTAAGCAGGGTAGTCGAGATGAGCAAAATAGCCGAAAAGAGCGGCTTGCTGCTGATCCTGACCCACGGCGTACCTATGGAGATAGTTCCCGCGGAGAAGGAGATACGCGAGCACGCGGAGGTCATCCGCAGCAGAAACGGCGGCTTCTGGATCGAGAAAACTCACGAGAGCCTGTTCTGGTATTCCGCGCCCTCCGAGCTTTCGGAGGAAGTCCGCAGAGTATACATAGATAAGCGCCGCAAGGATACCGTTATGGCGGCGCAGGAGACACCTGCACCCGCGCCTGCACCTGCGCCCGCACCCACACCCGCGCCTGCTCCTGCACCTGCGCCCGCACCAACACCCGCGCCTGCGCCTGCACCTGCACCTGCGCCCGCACCCGCGCCTGCTCCTGCACCCGCGCCTGCTCCTGCACCCGCGCCTGCTCCTGCACCTGCGCCCGCGTCCGCGCCCACACCTACGCCAGCTCCCACCGTAAAGGTCGAAGAGCCGGCTCACAAAGCGCCCGAAAGCGGCGAGCGCATACCCGCGCACGTTCTCTTCAATATAGGACCGGCAAACAAGCAGACCGCGGAGAAGGAGGTCAAGGCGGAAAACGAGGTGAAAGCGGAGACGAAGGAAAAAGAGGTCACGATGACGGTGATGTCGGAGATAAACGATCAGCTCCCGCCGCCCGTCAAAGAGCCGGAGTACACGGCGGACGGCAGGCGAATCAATCCGCCCACGCCTTCCGATCTCTTCGCGCCCGATTTCCGCCCCGATAAGGATCTGGACCCCGAGTTAAGATATAGAATAACCGACCACAGACCCGTAAAGAAGGAAGAGCCGGAGCCCGAGCCCGAAAAGTCGCGCACTTCCATAAAGGACGTGTTCGACGCGGGCAAGAGAAGAATCGGCGCGTTTGTGGACAATATTAAGAAGTCCGATGAGGAAGAGCAAGTCCCCGTGGAGGAGGAAAGCGCTTTGAAGCTCGAGGAACGCGCGGAAGAGCAGCTTGAGGAGCATATTATACCCGAGCCCCCCGTCGAGGAAGAGCCCAAGCCTTTTGTAAAGGGCGTTCGCACTCTTCCGGAAGTGCCTATCGGAAAGTCCGTTGAGGGCAAGCCGGTTTCGCTCAATATCGACGGAAACATCACCTATATATGCGGCAACCGCGGCGACGAGCGCAAACGTATCACCGAGCGCGTTATATCTCAGATAATAGCTGATACTCACCCCGACGATACCGAGCTTTGGCTGTTCGACTGCGGAGACGGCGAGTTTATGAAGTACGCGGAGAATCCCGCGCCCCATATCAAGTACCTCATATCCGAGCCCGGTGCGGAGATGTCTCTCGATTTCGCGGACGTTATCGCGAACGAGACCGACCGCCGCGAAGAGCTGTTCGCGGAGAACGGCTGGTCGAACATCGGCGATATTCCCGAGGGCGTTTATATGCCGCTTATAGTGGTAGCGATAAATCAGTTCCCGCGCTTCGCGGAGAATATAGCGGGCACTAATAAGTATTTCGGAAGAAATCACAGCTCCAAGCTCGCGAGACTGTTCAAGGCGGGATATAATTACGGCGTTCATTTCCTGCTCATCGGCGACGAGTTCACCGTGGACGGCGAGCGCCCCGTATGCCTTGAAAACGTCATCATTCACAGCGCCGCCGTAGTTGCCGGCAAGGAGCATTCCGCGCACAGACTTTTCAGCGGAATAAAGCTCTACGACAACGAGATAGCTTCTCTCCAGAAAATACCCGTAGGCTGCGCGTTCACGGCGGACGAGAACAGCACGGAGGGCTTGACGCTCGTACGCCTTACCGGAGAGAACGCGGTGAACACCCATACATATACCGCTGTCACCAAGTATTCGAGCGAAGTGGAGGTATTCCTTGAAAAAGACCCGTTTATCGGCGACAGAAAAACGGCGAGCAGCTTCGATGATCACAAGGAATTCCGCGCGGAGCAGATAATGCAGTGTGAAAAGGACGAGTGCCTGCTGTTCCTCGGCGAGCCGTGCCGTCTTATGGACGAATATCCCATAAAGCTCTACGACGACTTCGGAGAGAACCTTTTGGCTATCGCCCCCGCGCGCGAGAATCACAGCGCGGCTTCAATGGTAACGGCGGCTATCCGCTCTCTCGAGGAGCAGGGAATAAAGGCGGAGATACTCACCAGCAAGAGCAACCCCGTTTTCGACAGGCTTTCCAAGAGCGGAGTGCTCAATGATATAACGGTTTACGAGGGCTCGAGAGCCGAGCTGCGCGTAAAGGAGCTCGCGGAGAAGTTTGAAAAGGGCGAGCGCCCGGATGTGTTCGAGATAGTTCTCGGCGGAGATCATCTCGTGGCTTCGATGCACGCGGACGATATGGGCGCGGTATTGAAGAGCGCGCTCGTAAGAGGTCCGCGCATGGGAACTCACTTTATGTTCGTTTCGGGAAGCGCGGGAACCGCGGCTTCGGGATTTTTGTCGCTGTTCAGGCACAAAATGGTATTCGCGTGCCCGTTCAACGAGGCGGAGAAGATACTCCGCGATCCGCAGTGCGACCTGCCAGAAAACGGATTCAGACTTTCCGATGATTACGATGAGCTTACGATTTTGCCTTATTCGATGTGACCGACAAGGAGGCTGGGTATGGGTATGATAGATGAACTCAAGGCTCTCGGCGCGGATACCGCGGAGGCTTTGCAGAGGTTTATGGGAAACGGCGAGCTTTATGAAAAGATGCTGAAGAAGCTCCCGAAGGTCGTGGAGGATACGCCGGTGCTTTCGTTGGTACAAGCGGGAGACCTCGAAGCCGCGACGTCAAACGCGCACGCGCTCAAAGGGGTTACGGGCAACCTTTCGCTCGACCCTCTTTACGAGAAGTATACGCTTATGGTAGATCTGTTCAGAGCAGGCAAAAACAGCGAGGCAGCCGCCGTTCTGGACGAAACGCTCATTCTCCAGAAGGATTTTCTGGAAGTTATCGGGAAGTATATTTAAACGCGAGGTGTAAACGGTGAAGAATTCAATATTGATAGTAGACGATCAGGAGATAAACCGCGTTATTCTGTCTGAGCTCTTCAAGGATGATTTTAACATTATCGAGGCGGAAAACGGCGAACAGGCGCTGAGGGTCATCAACAGCGACAACAGCGTTATTGCCGTTATGCTCGACCTCATAATGCCGGTTATGGACGGTATGGACGTTCTCATGGAGCTCAACCGAACGGGGAAGATATATCACACCCCTGTGTTCATAATCACCGCCGCGGACAATATGGAGCTGCTTTCGAGCGCTTACAGCCTCGGCGCTGTGGACGTTATCTCAAAGCCGTTCCGTATGTGCTTTATAAAGTCGCGTATCAGTAATATCATAGAGCTTTACCGCCGCAGAAACGAGCTTGCTGACGTCGTTTCCGAAAACGTGGCAAAAATGGCGCAGCTAAATGATAAGATGGTGGAGGTTTTGGCGACCGTCATAGAGTTCCGCGACTGCGAGTCCGGCGAGCACGTAAAGCGTATACGCGGGATAACCGCCCGTCTGCTGACGGAGATATGCTCAAGGTATCCCGAATACTACCTTGAAAAAAGCGCCATCGATAAAATAGCGATGGCTTCCATTCTTCACGACGTCGGAAAGATTGCCATTCCGGACAGCATCCTTCAAAAGCCCGGCAGGCTCACTCCCGAGGAGTTTGAGATTATGAAGATACATACCGTAAAGGGCTGCGACATTCTCGCTGAAATACCCGAGGATATTATGGACGCGGAGGTCTATCGGTACAGCTACGATATATGCCGCCACCACCACGAGAGATGGGACGGGCGCGGTTATCCCGACGGACTGAAAGGCGACGAGATACCGATCTGGTCACAGGCGGTATCGCTGGCAGACGTTTTCGACGCGCTCACCTCGCCGAGAGTTTATAAAGCGGCGTTTGATTATGATACCGCGATAAAGATGATAAACAACGGCGAATGCGGCGTCTTCAATCCGAAGGTGCTCGCGGTGTTTAACGATATTGCCGGGGATATAATAAAATCAAGGCAGGGATAAAGAGATAAGGCGGGGGAGAAATTCCCCGCTTGATCGTTTAAGGTGATATTATGGAAAAAGCAAAAACCGCCGTTTCACAGCTCGTAAACTCTGTTATCGGCGGAATGATGATAGGGATAGGCGGCTGCGTTTCGCTTTCCTGCGACAACAAGTATATCGGCGCGGCGCTGTTTTCACTTGGACTGTTCACGATAATACAGTTCGGTTACGGGCTGTATACGGGGAAGATAGGGTATATGCCGCTGCGAAAGCCCGCGTATATTTCCGAGTGCCTGATAACGCTTGTCGGAAACGCGCTGGGAACGTTTATAGACGCGGCTCTGCTGAGGGTTACGCGCGTTTCGGCAGCGCTGGTTGAAAAGGCGGCGGTCTCCGTTGAGGCAAAGCTCGTCGATACGCTGCCAAGCGCGTTTATCCTTGCGGTATTCTGCGGGCTGCTTATGTTTACCGCCGTGGAGAACGCGCGTATTTCAAACGCGGGCGGCGGTCACATCGAGAAGGTTTTCGGGACGCTGTTTTGCGTTATGGTGTTCATTCTGTGCGGATTTAATCACTGCGTCGCCGATATGTTCTACATATTCCTCACGGGAACGCTCGGAAAAGCCGCGGCGTATCTTCCGGTAGTGATTATCGGAAATTCTGTAGGAGGAATGTTGATGCCGCTTTTGAAAATGCTGACCGATAAGCCGTTTGAAAAGCAATGATCTTTCGTATGATATAAAATGCGGTGCCGGGCAAATTAGCCGGCACCGCGGTTATTACTCTTCTATAAACAAGCTCGCGAAATGATCCGCCATGCATTTGTTGCGTATCAGCAGCGGACCTATGATGTGCGTGCCGTAGAAGCCGCCCTCCTGTATCCCTTCAATGTTCGGTGAGCTTTTGCTGTTTCCAACGCCTTGCTTTATTATGAAAAACGGCTTGTCAATGCCCTCTATCGAGCTAGCCTTGTTGATGAAGCCTATCACCTTGTTGTAGTCGAATTCGGCGGTAACGTCCTCGACGATACGCTCCGCGCTCTCCGTCACCGTAAACCCGAACAGCCCCAAGCCCTCGTGCGCCGTGCCGTAACGGTCTGTTATGCTCTTTCCGAACATCTCGAAGGAGTTGCCCGTAGCGAGAATTATCCTGCCGTTATCAAGTGCCTCTTTAAGATTTTCCGTATAGGGTCGGAGATACTCCAGAGCGACTTTCTGATTTTTCTCCGTGCCGGAGCCTATATATATGAGATCGTACTCCGAGAGATCGAGCTCGTCGTCTATTGAAAGGCACTCTATCTCGGCTGCTCTGCCTTTTTCCGACAGCGCTCGCTGAAGCGCGAGAGTGTTGGCGTATTCGCCGTACAAATTCATAAGATCGTGAAACAAATGCAGTATTTTCATATTATTGCGCCCCTCACTTTATTTTGACCTTAGAGAGAAATTTTGCCTTGTCCGAAAAGCAGGTTATCGTGTAGAGCTTGTTGTGCTTTTTCGCGGCTATCTCGCTTACTGCCTCGTCGATATCGGGAATGGCGGTTATCTTTTCGGGGAGGATATTGGTGTAGGAAAAGCGCGTTTCAAGGTCGGCGGCGTGAGCTCCGAGCAGATATATGTGTTCTACGCATTCCGCGTTCAGCGCCTCGAAATCTATGTCCCAAAGCCAGCTCACCTCGCCTGTGGAGTAGCGGCGGCTCACAGCGTCCACGATGATAATGACGGCGCAGGGTATGTTCTGCCCGATTATATAGCGTATGGACTGATCGTAAGACACGGAGTTTTCGTGCTTTGATACAAGGAATGTCCCCTCGCTCGTACCGAGGAAATACTCGACGATCCTTCCGTTTTTAAGGACATAGCTGCTTATCTCCGAAGCGACCGCAGTCTCGTCTATCCCAAGCAGAGCGCACACCGCGTAGCACGCGAGGATATTGTAGACGTTGTATACGCTCTTAAAAGCGAGCTTTATGAGGTTTTCTCCGTTTATCGCGATAACGCCGTTTTTGAGATCCGCAGAGGTCACGGTGTATTCGGTGGGGTGCTTTTTGTGCCCGCAGTTTTCGCAGAAATAGCCGCCGATGTGGTTGAAGTGGCGGTAGTCGTATTTCATGCGGCTCTTGCAGCGGGGGCAGAACGCGCCGTCGTCGTAGACGGCGGTGTTATCCTCCGTGGAAAACGGCTGCTTGTCCATCCCGAACCACACGACGTTCTCCTTATCCGCGCCCAAAAGCGAGATAAGGGGATCGTCCGCGTTGAGTATAAGCGTTTCGCCGTCCGTAAGACTGTCCTTGATATATTCGTAGACCCATTCCGGGTGAGCGTTTCGTGTGAGCTGATCGCGGTAGAGATTTGTCACGATGTAATGAGTGGGGGAGAAGTGCTTGAAGGTGCGTTTTGAGAAGCGCTCGTCCGATTCGAGCACGAGCGCGTCCGCTTTCATTACCCCGCGGAAGGAGCAGTTGTAAAGCAAAACCGCCGCAATGCCGGCGTCAAGGTTGGAGCCTTCTTTGTTAGTGACTACCTTCTTACCCTGAGACGTGAGTATATGCGTTATCATTTCGGCTGTAGAGGTCTTGCCGTTGCTGCCCGTCACCGCGATGACATACGGCGGGAGCTTTATTTTGGACAGAATATCGGGGTATATTTTAAGGGCGATTTCTCCGGGCAGGCTCGAGCCTCTTCCGATAAGATGTCCCAAGAAATACGCCAGCTTGCAAACCAGGATAGTAAAAAACATTCTCATATTTCATTATCTCCGCATAATTTTGCATGGAATAATTCACACTTTTTCTATTATACCATATCTTGTTAAAAAAGTCAAGCCCTTTACAATATAAACGAAAAAGCTCTGTTCCGTGCGGAACAGAGCTAAATGTCGGCGTATATATCATTTATTCTCGCGTATCTCGGTCTCGTTATCGGTCTCAGCCTCGATCTCGCCTTCGATAGCCGTGAGCTGCTTTTGAACACCGCTCGTGCCCGCCATAGCGAAAATGTCCGCGGCACATCCGAGCACCAGAGATATTCCAAGCAGAACGGAAGCCGTGCTGCTCCCGAAATCCTCGTTCAGAGCGTTAAGACCGATGAAAATTCCGATCCCCACTATCAAAAGTATCAGCAGCAGTATGATCCACCACTTGTTGAAGTCGGAGCAAGCTTTTTTAATGGCGATCATATTCGGTATTTTGATTATCCCGAATATCCCCGCGAGTATCCCGGCTATCAGCACAAAAAACGGTTGAATGTTCTGTCTGAACACGACAAGCAGGGCTCCCGCCACAAGCCCCAGCACAAGTATGATGACTGCCGCCGCGGGGCTATCCTTGTCCTTTTTTATAAGCCATGCGAAGAAGTTGATCACTCCGTAGGAAGCCGCCGTGACGCCCAATATCACAATGAGTATCTCCAGCGATCTGTCGTTCATTACTATCATAAACAATCCGCACACAAGCTCTAACAGCGACAGAAAAAGCAGATTTCTGCGCAGACCCTTCAAACCGTTCAAGTCCATAAACCTCGTCCTTTCCCGCGGCAGACCGCCGTGTTTATATCTTATATTATAATACTTTTCCGCACGGTTGTCAAGCGTTATGAGAAATTTCGGGAAAAATTCGCCAAACCCCTTGACAAAAGGGGAAAAAGGGTGTATAATATTACTGTTGTCAAAAACGGAAGCGTATCGAAGTGGTCATAACGGGCTTGACTCGAAATCAAGTAGTCCGCAAGGGCTCGTGGGTTCGAATCCCACCGCTTCCGCCACCACGTAATTGCAAAATCGCCCTCGCTTTGCGAGGGCGATTTTGCAATTACGGCAACGGCAACGGCATCGCGCGCATCGCTTCGCGTCACGCGCGAGTGCTCGTTGCTGGGGCGCGTTTTTTACTTCGCAAAACCGTAAAAAACGCTTGGTATTGACCCGCTCCAATTCGAGAATGATCGGCTTTTTTTCTTTCTCCGAGCGTTTCGCAATGAATTCACATGCCTCATTTTTGACATACCTTTTGTTTTCGGTATCACTTTATTACAATCGAGATTTTATAAGATCATCAAACGAGAATATATAACTTCCGAGGTCAATAAAACAATTGCTTGTAAAAGACCGATAATACCGCTTGCAAAATCCCCGCGGATATGCTATAATATAACGGTAATAAAAAAACACGAGGTGCAAAATGAACATAAATCAAATAATCGCTGAAGAATTCAAGCTGCGCTTGGAGCAGGTCGACAACACGGTAGCTCTGATAGACGACGACAAGACCATACCGTTTATAGCGCGCTACCGCAAGGAGCAGACCGGTTCTCTGGACGATACCGTGCTCCGAGAGCTGGCGGACAGGCTCGCGTATCTGCGCAGCCTTGAAAAACGCAAGGCGGAGATAACATCCTCTATAACCGAGCAGGAGAAGATGACGGACGAGATAGCCGCTTCCATTGAGAAAGCGATGACGCTCGTGGAGGTCGAGGATATTTACCGTCCGTTCAAGCCCAAGCGCAAAACGCGAGGTTCCGTTGCTCGTGAAAAGGGCTTGGAGCCGCTCGCGGAGATACTTCTGGAGCAGAACGCCGATACCGTTCCCGAAAAAGAAGCGGAAGCGTTCGTGAACGCGGAAAAGGGCGTTGCAACGGTCGAGGAGGCTTTGCAGGGCGCGAGCGACATAATCGCAGAGAATTTGTCCGACATCGCCGAGCTCCGCCGGAAGCTGCGCGAGCTCATTTTCCGAAAGGGCACGATAACCTCTTCCGCTGCCGCCGAGGACTCCGACGAGGTCTATAAGAACTATTTCGAGTTCAGCGGCGCTGTGAGCCGTCTCGCGGGTCATCAGACACTCGCGCTCGACCGCGGTGAAAAAGAGGGTCAGCTCAAGGTTTCCGTTTCTCTGCCGGAGGGAGAAGGGGAGAGTATGTGCGTGCGCGAGTTCACAAAAAACAGCGGCGAGTGCGGAAAGCTAGTCCGCGCGGCGTGCGAGGACAGCTTTAAGCGGTTAATTTTCCCGTCCGTGGAGCGCGAGGTGCGCGCCGAGCTTTCCGCGAACGCGCAGGAGGGCGCTATTAAAGTGTTCGCTTCCAATTTAAGGCAGCTTCTTATGGCTCCCCCCGTCAAGGATACGGTAACGCTCGGGCTCGATCCGGGGTACGCTCACGGCTGCAAGTGCGCCGTTGTCGACGGTACGGGAAAGGTGCTCGATACCTTTATAATATACATAACGCGTTCCAAGGGAGAAGCGGAAAAGGCAAAGCAGACAGTCGCGAGGGCAATAGAAAAACACCACGTTTCGACAATCGCGATAGGCAACGGCACGGCCTCCCGCGAAACAGAGCAGTTCACTGCGGAGCTTATCAAGACGATACCCGAAAAGGTGTCGTATATGGTGGTCTCGGAAGCGGGGGCTTCGGTGTATTCGGCTTCAAAGCTCGCGGCGGAGGAGTTCCCGGAGTATGACGTAAGTCTTCGCTCAGCCGTGTCGATAGCGCGGCGGCTTCAGGATCCGCTCGCGGAGCTCGTCAAGATAGACCCTAAGGCGATAGGCGTGGGGCAGTATCAGCACGATATGCCCAAGGCGCGCATGGACGAGGCGCTCAAAGGCGTTGTGGAGGACTGCGTGAACTCCGTCGGAGTAGACCTGAACACGGCTTCGTATTCGCTGTTGTCCTACATTTCGGGGATAAACAGCGCCGTGGCGAAGAACATCGTGGCGTACCGCGAGGAAAACGGCGCGTTCACGGACAGAAAGCAGCTTCTTAAAGTCAGCAAGCTCGGCGCGAAGGCTTTCGAGCAGTGCGCGGGATTTCTGCGCGTTCCGGGCGGCAGGAACGTGCTCGACAACACGGGTATCCACCCCGAGAGCTACAAAGCCGCGAAAACCCTCTTAGACAAATGCGGCATCACACCCGAGGAGCTCGGGAAAAGTGAGCTCGTGCGCTCCAAGGTGGAGGGCGTGGGGCTTAAAGCCATTTCCGAGGAAACGGGCGCGGGGCTCCCAACGCTCCGCGACATCGTAAAGGAGCTCGAAAAGCCCGGAAGAGACCCGCGCGACGAGCTCCCGCCCCCTCTTATGAGAAGCGGAGACGTTATGGAGCTCAAAGACCTGAAGCCCGGCATGGAGCTTATGGGGACGGTGCGCAATATCGTGGATTTCGGCGCGTTTGTGGATATCGGCGTTCACGAGGACGGTCTTGTGCACATTTCTCAGATGAGCGAGCGCCGCATAAAGCATCCTCTCGAGGTGCTCAAGGTAAACGATGTTATAAAGGTGTGGGTGCTGGACGTTGACGAAAAGCGCGGCAGGATCTCGCTTACGATGAAGAAACCGAGGTGAGAAATATGAGCGATAAGTCACAGAAGGCTCTTAAAAAGCTGGCGGCGGTAATACTCGGGATTGTGTTCGTTGTGTTCGCGGTGCTGTTTTTCATCGGACAGGTAGAGGACTTTGTCACGGACAGCGGAACGTCCTCCGGCGGCGCGGTATCCGTCGTAACTTCGGACGTTAACAGCTCACCGGCGGAAAGCGTTCAAAGTGCTCCGAATGTTTCCTCCACGCAGAGCGCAGACGTTACATCAAGCAAACCGGAGAATGTCTCCGAGAACGCTCCGGTATCAAGCGCACAAACTGCCCAAGCCGTTTCCGTCCCGCAGAGCGCAGATGTTACATCAAGCGCACCCGAGGTCTCCTCATTGCAGAATACGGAGACGAGGACGTACAAGTTCCGTAATAAAAACCTCCTTGACCAGCACTACGAAAAGCACGGCAAGGATATGGGATTCAGTTCCGCGGAGGAGTACGAAAAGGCGGCTTCGGCGGTGGTAAACAACCCGTCGGCGCTCCACAAAACCGAAAAAGAGGACGGCGACGACGTTTACTACATCGAAAGCACAAATGAATTTGTCATTGTCTCGACGGACGGATATATCCGTACTTATTTCAATCCCGACAGGGGAATAGACTATTATAATAAGCAATAAGCGAAAGCTCCCGTTTAGGGAGCTTTTTTGCTCCCGCCATTGACAAGACCGCGGAAAAGTGCTATAATTAAAAACAGAAGTATCGTTCTGTTTGAGAAAAGGAGCGCAAGATGAATAAATTCATAAAAAAATCGGCGGCGCTGGTGCTGACCGTTGTAATGCTGGCAGGCTGTTCGACAGTCAATGAGCAGTCATACGGCGGAGATGTCGGACTAAGCGCCGTTTCGGATACGGGAACGGGCGGAGATTCAAACTCCGAAAGCTCTTTGACAGAAAGCTCTGAGAGCTTTGCAAACACCTCGTCAAGTTCCGTGAGCGCGGCTTCCTCAAACGATCCGCAGTCGGAAGCCGTCAGCACATCAAGCAGCCCCGAGAGCGGCGGAGACAACAGCGCGGCGGACACCTCCGCGGATAATACTTCCGTCAGCGGAACAACGGGCGGGCAAAGCTCCTCGAACGGCAGTACGGGCGCGCAAACCTCGGAGAGCGGTATGGTGCAGACCACCGACAAACCCTCGGGTGACACAAGCGGCTTTTCGTTCGATTGGAAAGCCGGCAGCACCTGGGAAGAAAACGGCGCAAAATGCGGCACGGTGGAGCTCACGATAAAAAACAACTCCGGCAGCGCTTTGTCGTCGTGGGAGATAAAGTTCGACGTTCCGAACGGATTTAAGGTGACCAACGGCTGGAGCGGTACATACAGCGTAAGCGGCACGACAGCGACGGTCAAAAACGCCGAGTACAACGGCTCAATACCCGCGGGCGGAAGTGTCGGGATAGGCTTCAATTACAGCTCGCCGAGCGCGTTTTCTCCTCCCGGCAGCGTGACGATAAACGGCACGGCGGGGAGCTCCTCCGGCAATAATCAGAACAACAATAATAATCAAAATAACAATCAAAACAATAACCAGAATAACAGCCAGAACAACAGCGACAAAAATCAAAACGATCCCGCGCCCTCCGAGGACGTGAAGAAGCTCCTCGAGCGGAGTGATAAGGCGGTGCAGGGCGACGACTGGCTCCATACGGACGGAAACCGTATACTCGATAAGAACGGCAAGCAGGTGTGGCTCACGGGCGTGAACTGGTTCGGCTACAACACCGGAACGAACACCTTCGACGGCCTGTGGAACAGCCAGATGCGCGGTACGGTAAAGGCGATAGCGGATCACGGCTTCAATCTTATCCGCGTGCCGATCTCCGCGGAGCTGCTTAATCAATGGTCTCGGGGCGAGTATCCCAAGGCGAATTACAACAACGCTTCAAATCCCGAGATGAACGACATGAACAGCCTCCAGATATTCGATTACTTCCTGAAGCTCGCCGAGGAGAACGGCATGAAGGTTATGCCCGACATTCACTGCGCGGAGACCAATGCTATGGGGCATAACGTCAATCTCTGGTACACGGACAAGGTAAGCGTTGAGGATTACTACCACGCGCTGGAGTGGCTTGCAGACCGTTATAAGAACAACGACACGATAATCGCCATAGACATAAAGAACGAGCCGCACGGCAAGCCTTACGAGGGCAGCGGAGCGGCGATATGGAACAACTCCACCGATAAAAACAATTGGAAATACACCGCGGAGCAGGCAGCGGCGAGGATACTCGCGAAAAATCCGAACGTGCTTATAATGGTAGAGGGAACGGAGATATACTCCAAGAAAAACGGAAATTACTCCTCTCAGAACAGCGAGGACTATTACTTTAACTGGTGGGGCGGAAATCTCCGCGGAGTGCGCGATTACCCCGTAAACCTCGGCAAGTATCAGAACAAGCTGGTGTATTCGCCGCACGATTACGGTCCTACTGTCTACGAACAGCCGTGGTTTAAGGGCGGGTTCAGCTACGACAGCCTTATCAAAGACTGCTGGCAGGACAATTGGCTCTATATACATAAGGAGAATACGGCGCCGCTGCTTATAGGGGAGTGGGGCGGATTTATGACAGAGCCCAACCTTAGTTGGATGACGTGTATGCGCAAGCTCATCAAGGAATACCACCTCAACCACACGTTCTGGTGCTACAACGCCAATTCCGGGGACACGGGCGGGCTTGTGCTTGATGACTTTACGACGTGGGACACGGCGAAGTACAATTTCGTAAAGGAGGTTTTGTGGCAGGAGAACGGTAAGTTTGTCGGGCTTGACCACGCGATACCGCTCGGCGCGAACGGCATCACGCTTTCGAGCGCTAAGGGGTTGTCGTAGCGTCCCCGTGAAGTTTTTGTTCTGTTTTGTGATAATTGCACAATAATTTACAACATCAAATGTGAAAATCTACAAATTTGTGACGTGACACTAAAGTTTTTGAAAAATATGTTGTGTTTTTGTGAATAATGTGGTAAAATATAAAAAGATATAATAGACAGACAGAAAATTATTGGGGATCTCGAAAGGGGTCATTCGTTCTATGGAAATCGCTTTGATAATTTTTTCCGCGCTCACCGTAGTTTTGTTGGGAGCGCTTCTGGCAGTTGTCTATAAATTTTCCGCAGCTAAAAGATCGGCGGAAAGAAAAAACTTCGTCGATGAAATGACGGGGCTTCTCAACCGCGAGGGATTTATGCGCGCCGGCAAGGAAACGCTTGACCGCGCCGGACGCTCAAGCGGCGAGCTGGCGCTCATCGTGTTCGACGTGGATAAGCTGCGGCTGATAAACACTCTCTTCGGCGCGGACGAGGGCGATAAGGTCATTCGCGCGTTTGCGGAAGCCGCAAAGCAGCTCTCCGCAAAAGGCGACGTTATCGGGCGCGTCGATACCGACGACTTCGCAATGCTTACAAGGCTTGGCGGAGGATCGGCGGAGGAGGTCGCGGAGCGCTTCGCAAAGCTGCTCCCTACGCTCGTAGACAACAAACAGCTTCGCGAACAGCTCAACTTCTATGCCGGCATCTGCCTTTTCGACGGTCAGGACGACATCTACACGTTGTTCAATAAGGCAAACCTCTGCCTTCTCACCCACCCGGATAACGAGCGCGTTTGCGAGTTCACAGGCGAAATGGAGCACCGCATGGTGGAAAACGAGCTTATGCGCTCAGAAATGCTCGACGCTTTGAATAACGGACAGTTCGAGCTGTACTATCAGCCGAAGGTCTCCTTCAAGACCGGCGCGATAGAGGGCGTTGAAGCACTTATCCGCTGGCATCATCCGGTAAAGGGCTTTGTTGCGCCGTGCGATTTTATTCCGTTGGCGGAGCAGTTCGGGATCATCACCAGAATAGACGAGTGGGGTCTTATGACGGCTTGCCGCCAAGGGAAAAAGTGGCAGGATATGGGAATGCCGCCTATCAAAATATCGGTAAATATGTCGCAGTCGCAGTTCGTGAGAACGGATGTTTACGCTTCCGTAGTCCACGCGCTCGCGGAAACGGGTTTTGACGCGCGCTGCCTTGAGATAGAGGTAACGGAGACCATGGCGATTACTGATATAGAACGCACCGTCGGCGTGCTTAACAGGATACACTCCCTCGGCGTTTCTATCTCTATGGACGACTTCGGCACAGGATATTCCTCGCTTGCTTCTCTCAAGACGATACCGTTCGACGTGCTGAAAATAGACCGCTCGCTCGTATGCGACGTAAACGACAACGATACCTCGCTGCGGATCACCGGCGCTATCGTCGCGATGGGCAAGGCGCTTAAGATGATAGTTCTTGCCGAGGGCGTTGAAACGGACGAACAAAGCAAGCTTCTTACCGATCTCGGGTGCGATCTGGCGCAGGGCTACTATTACAGCAAGCCGCGCCCCGCAAGCGAGATAGAGGCTATGTTCATTCTTCCGGTAAATTCAAGTGCAGCCGGCTGAGTGACCAAGTATGTATGACGCTCCGAGAGCGCCGAGTGAATTTTCTCTTGCGATTTCTTGCAAAAACGCCTCGAAAATAAGGCGTTTTTGTTTATTTACGAATTATTTCGGAAATGAAATTGCAATTTTGACATTGCGTTTTGTTGAAAATGCTATAAAAGCTCTCAAAATAGCTGCGTATTTTGTGCAATAAAGCAATAGACAAATCACACGTTTTCGGCTATAATAATAAATGTAAGAAACAACGGCGTTTCGGTATGGGTGCACTATACCAAAACGCCGTTTTTTTATTTTTTGTTCATATAGGAGGAAAGGAACAATGGAGTTCACCGCAAAAATGGAGAAAACGGAAGAGAAATTCAACGTTGTGGAGCAGTTCGGCATCGACGTATTCAATGAGGAAACGATGAAGCAGAGACTTCCCAAGAACGTGTTCAAAACGCTGAAAAAGACGATAGCGGAGGGCAAGGAGCTCGACGTGTCGATAGCGGACGTTGTGGCTTCCGCGATGAAGGATTGGGCTATAGAGAAGGGCGCTACGCACTACACCCACTGGTTCCAGCCTATGACCGGCATCACCGCCGAAAAGCACGACAGCTTCATCTCTCCGATGGGCGACGGCACGGTAATTATGGAGTTTTCGGGCAAGGAGCTCGTAAAGGGCGAGCCCGATGCTTCGAGCTTCCCCTCGGGCGGTATCAGAGCGACGTTTGAGGCAAGAGGCTACACCGCCTGGGATCCCACGTCCTACGCGTTTGTAAAGGGCGGCTCGCTGTACATTCCCACCGCGTTCTATTCATATTCGGGCGAGGCGCTCGATAAGAAGACCCCGTTGCTGCGCTCCATGGACGTTGTCTCGGATGCTGCCGTTCGTATTCTGCGCCTTTTCGGAAATGAAATGACAAAGCGCGTTGTTGCGACCGTCGGCGCGGAGCAGGAATATTTCCTTGTAAATAAAGAGACCTACAACAAGCGTAAGGACCTTATCTTCACGGGCAGAACGCTGTTCGGCGCTCCCGCTCCCAAGGGACAGGAGCTCGACGACCACTACTTCGGCACTATCAAGGAGCGCGTGGCGAATTACATGAAGGATCTTGACGAGCATTTGTGGAGACTTGGCATCACCTCCAAGACCAAGCACAACGAGGTCGCTCCCTCGCAGCACGAGAACGCTCCGATATTCGCGCCCGCAAACCTCGCGACGGATCAGAATCAGCTTACTATGGAGCTTATGAAGAAGCTCGCATTGGATCACGATCTTGTCTGCCTGCTCCATGAAAAGCCCTTCGCAGGCATAAACGGTTCGGGAAAGCACGACAACTGGAGCCTTTCTACCGACGACGGACAGAATCTGCTCGACCCCGGACGTTCGCCTATGCAGAACGCGCAGTTTTTGACGTTCCTCGCGGCGATAATCAAGTCCGTGGACGAGTACTCCGACCTTTTGAGACTGTCGGTCGCTTCTCCCGGAAACGATCACCGTCTCGGCGCTAACGAAGCGCCGCCCGCCATAATCTCGATATTCCTCGGCGAGGAGCTTCAGGCTGTCGTTGACGCTCTTGTTGAGGGCAAGGAGTACACCGGCGCTGGCAAGCAGATGTTCAACGTTGGCGTATCCTCGCTGCCGGAGTTCCCGAAGGACAGCACCGACAGAAACAGAACGTCTCCGTTCGCGTTCACCGGAAACAAGTTCGAGTTCAGAATGGTGGGCTCAAATCTCAACGTCGCGGGTCCGAACACGGTTTTGAACACTATCGTTGCGAACGCTCTCACAGAGTTTGCGGATGAGCTTGAAAACGTTCCCGCGGAGAAGTTCAACGAAACTCTTCACGACTTGCTCGTAAAGACCATCAAGGAACACAAGCGCGTTATCTTCAACGGAAACGGATACGGCGAGGAATGGCCGGTAGAGGCGGAGCGCCGCGGTCTGCTGAACCTGAAATCCACCGTCGACGCTATCCCGTGCCTCACAGCTCCGAAGAATGTAGAGCTCTTCAAGAAGTTCGGCGTGTACAGCGAGGTAGAGCTCCACGCGAGACAGGAGATACTGCTGGAAAACTATTCCAAGGTCATCAACATAGAAGCGCTTACCGCCGCAGATATGGCTAAGACCGAGATACTTCCCGCTGTTATGAGATTCGCGAAGGACGTTTGCGATATGGCGGCGAGCAAGAAGGCTGTTGGGGTAAACCCGGTCGTTGAAACTGCGCTTGCTGCGAAGGTGAACGAGCTTACGGTAGCGCTCAGCGACAAGGCGAACACGCTTTCCAACGCGGTAGTCAAGGCGCAGGGGATAGAGGATCCCGAGGTGCAGGCGCGCAGCTATCACGACGAGGTATTTGCGGATATGCAGTCGCTTCGCGCGGTAGCGGACGAGTTGGAGACGATAGTGGGGGAGGAGTATTGGCCGTATCCTACTTATGACGAGCTGCTTTTCAATGTTTAATTTTAATTAAGATACCTCGTTCCTTTTCTTTGAGCCGCCGCACAGGCGGCTCTTTTTATATAGAAGCACGGAGAAAAGGTGTGACGCCTTTTTCATTACGTTTCAAAGAAAATTGCGTGGTCGAACGTTTTCGCTCGACCACACAATTCTTCTATATCGCACGCACCCTAATGTCTCCGTGCTGTTATTTTGAGTATTTTTGCATGATCCTAACCGCGGTCTTTATCCCGTCCACCGCCGCGGACATTATCCCCCCGGCGTATCCCGCGCCCTCGCCGCATGGGTACAGCCTTTCACAACAGAACGCCTCGCCGTTTTCACCGCGCGGTATCCTCACCGGAGAGGAGCTTCGCGTCTCTATCGCGGTGAGAATACTGTCCCCGTCCGAAAAACCGTGTACCCTGCGCTCAAATTGCCGTATTCCTTTAATAAGGTACTCATTTACAAAGTCCGGGAACAGCTCTCTAAGATCGCACTCCCGAACCCCGAGAGAATACGTCGGCGTAACGTGCCCAAGCGAGAAAGCGCCGCCGTTTCCGATAAATTCCCTCGTCATCATCGCCGGAGCAGCGCCGTTTACGCCGTCTCTGGTCCCCATTTCAAAAGCCCTGCACTCCAGACCGCGGATAAAGTCAACGCCGGCAAGCGGAGCTTTTCCGTAATCCTCCGGCGAGACAGATACAAGCACCGCGCTGTTCGCGTTTTCACCCGCGCGATCAAAGAAGCTCATGCCGTTGGTAACAACGCTCCCCGCGGAGCTCGCCGAAGCGACAACAAACCCGCCCGGGCACATACAAAACGTGTACACGCCGCGGTCGTTCTCTCGGTAAGAGAGCGTGTATTCCGCAGGCGGAAGCGCCGGGTGACAGGCGTATTCTCCGTAAAGCGCCTTGTCGATATCGGACTGGAGATGCTCTATGCGCGCGCCGACGGAAAACGGCTTCGGAACGAGCTCCACACCGTTTTTCAAAAGTATCTCAAACGTGTCGTGCGCCGAGTGTCCTATTGCCAGAACAAGCGCGCCGCAGGAAATATCGCTGCCGTTCACCTGAACGGAGCGCAAAGCGCCGCTGTTTATCCGAACCCCCTCGACCGGCGACAGAAACCGTACTTCGCCGCCGAGCTCGATAACGCGCCGCCGCAAAGCCTTCACCACTCCGCGAAGCTTGTCCGTGCCGATGTGCGGCTTCGCGTTTGTGAGAATGTCCTCCGGCGCGCCGAATTCGCACAGCTTTTCAAGCACTCTCGCGCAGAGAGGATCGTTTATCCGCGTCGTGAGCTTTCCGTCCGAGAACGTCCCCGCGCCGCCCTCTCCGAACTGAACGTTTGTTTTCGGGTCGAGAACGCCGCTTTTGTGGTAGCTTTCGACGGCTGCAACGCGCTCGTCCATAGCCGCGCCGCGCTCGAGAACTATCGGCTTGTAGCCGAATTCGCAGAGCGTTAATGCGCAGAACATCCCCGCGGGTCCGAACCCCGCGATAATTATATCGCCCTCAAGCGGCGTTTTGCCGAACTCAACGTTAAGCTCAGCCTCCGTGAACAGCTTGACATTCGCCTTCTTCTCCGCGAGCCGACGCTCCTTTTCCGCGCTGAAAAGCTCGATGTATACGGAGCTTACGAACATTATCTCATGCCTCGCGTCAACTGAGGTCTTATACAGCCTTGCCGCCTTTACCTCGCCCGCTTTGAGCCCGAGCGCCGAGACGGCTTTCCTGACCGCCAGCTCCTTGGGCTGTTCGAGCGTTGTTTTTATCTGCGATACGACGATCGCCATTACGCGCCACCGCTTTCGGTAACGGGCGAGGCGTTTATCGTTACCTTATACTCGCCCGAAGCCCAGCAGCTCTGGCGGCTGCCCTTTATCTGCACCGATACGGAAACGTCCTGCAAGCCCTCGTGCAGCTGCGTTCCGAAGAGGTTCGCAGTAACCGTGATGTCGGAGGGCAATATCTCGGCTAAGCGTTCGCTCGGTCCTATCAAGGTGAGCTTTATGGAATTCGTTACAAGAGAAACGTCAAAGTTCGTGGGACTGTTGGTTATTTTGATGTTGTCGTTCTCGTTCGTGTTCGTCACGGTGAAGTCGAGCTGCCCGTATTCCTCCATATCCCACTCGATGCGCGCGTTTACGTTTCCGGAAAGATTTTTGTAGCCGTCAGGCAGAGCGATAGTGATGTAGGAAGTAGTGGTGAGCTTTATGTCGGAGAGGTCGACGGTGCCGATGTCGAGCTCGGAAAGGTTGTCTATCGAAGAGTCGGGCGTGGCTACCGTGAGCTTTTCGGGAACTATCTTGTATTTGAGGCTGTTGATGTCGAAGTTGGATGGATAGTTCGTTATCTGGAACTTAAGCGGCAGATCCTTCTGCTTGAAGATCGGGATATCTACACGAACGCTGTCGGTGGAGAGCGTCAAGCCTTCGGAGATAACGCGGTTTCCCGCCCCGTAGACCTTTATCTCGCTGCCCGTCTGCTGCGATTCGGAGATGTTTCCGTGCAAGGTGCTCACAGCCTCCACTCTCACAACTCTTCCGATAAGCGTGGAAGAGCCCGTAAGCGTGATAGTGGCAGGAGTGGCGGTTATTTCGCCGAGATAGTATTCGTTAGCGGGGATAACGTCCGCGGCACCCGTTATGGGGAACTCCTTGGAGATTATCTCGTCAATCGTTACCGAGATCTGCTCGGGATTTATCGAGGTTATGGCGAGATCGCGCGAGGTCTTGCGGTCCACCTTAAGCGGCAGGGTATAAGTCCCTGCCGAGCGCACTGACGACAGATCGACCTCCGCGGAGAAATCCGAAGAGCCGAGATCGCTTATATCATAGCGCTTTCCCTCTATCTGGATATTCACCTTGTCGGTTATGTCGCTGGTTATCTGCAGATTGTTCATCGCCATATAGTCGGTTGGCTGCGCCGTTACGTTTATGCCGTTTATGCGGTTGTTAATGGTGTCGAAGGTGAGCACCGACACCGCTACCCAAAGCACGCACGCGATGATAAACGAGACGATAACGGTCTTATAGTTTTTCTTGATGCCTTCCAGAAAATTGAAAAAGATGGTTTTCAAGCCGCTGCCTCCTTACTTTGTCTTGCTGTGGGATTTTTTCTTCCTGCCGCTGCTCGCGCCGGGCATATACTTGCGCATTATCGTCGTGAGGCTCTCGCGCGTCTGATCGCGGGAGAGCTGCCCGTCGAGCGCCACGGAGATGTTGCCCGTCTCCTCCGAGACGACTATAACGAGCGCGTCGGAGTTCTCGCTCATGCCGACCGCCGCCCTGTGCCGGGAACCGAGGTCCGTCGAGAGGTACTGATCCTTCTGCGTGTTCGGCAGAAAGCATCCCGCCGCGTATATCCTGAAGTTGCGTATTATCACCGCTCCGTCGTGAAGAGGCGCTTTGTTATAAAAGATGTTGCAGAACAGCTCCGGCTCGCACTCCGCGTTGATAACGCTCGTGGTCTCCTTTTCGATTATGTCCCCGAGCCGCGTTTCGCGCTCTATGACGATAAGAGCGCCCGTCTTGCTGTCGTGAAGTCTCGAGCACGCCTCCGCTATCCCCGCGATAGCCTTGTCGCGGTCTGAGGCTATCCTGTCGGAAGCGCCCGCCAACGTCGATACCTTGGCGCGCCCGACTTTTTCGAGTATTCGACGAAGCTCCGGCTGAAACACGATGATAAGCGCGATTATCCCGACCTGCAGGAAGTTGTCGATAAGATAACCCATGACCTTAAGGTCGAAGGATTTCACGACGATAAACACCAGCAAAAGCAGGAAGATACCCTTTAAAAGCTGCATAGCGCGCGTCTCGCGCATGAGCTTGATAAGCGAGTATATCAGAAAGGTGAGCAGAAATATATCCAGAACGTCGAAGATCGTTACGGATTGGACTATTCTGATAAAATTCCCGAAAATATCCTTGATAAAATTAAATGCGCTCAATGTCTTTGCTCCTTACTAATCAACCATAGCAACTTTTCTTTTTACATGGCTCATAGCCCGCGGCTTTAGCTTCATCTGTTGTCATTTCAATCACGTTGCCATTCATAGAACTACAATTGGGGCTTTTGTGATATTTTTTTCCGTTTCCCGAGGCGGCGATATAAACAATGTCTTTTTTGGGGATTGTTGGAGTTTCGGGATTTGAGAAAGTGCTGGAAGAGGTGACTGAACCGCTTGTGTTGTTTCCGCTTGGGGATTCGGGCGATGTGGCTGATGTTGATGAGGACGCTTCAACGGCGGGTGTGGACGAGCTCGTGCTTGATGAGGTGTTTGCCGCAGATGAACTTACCGTACTCGGTGTATGCTCATTGCTGTTTGTTGATGTGCTTGAAACACTATCGCCGGAGGACGAGCTTGTACTTGATGAGATGGTACTGCTTTCACTGTTTTCCGCAGATGAACTTCCCGTACTCGATGTTTGCTCTTGACTGCTTGTCGGAGTGCTTGAAACATCCTCGCTTGTATCGTTCGGAGTTGAGACTGCCACCAGCGTACAATCTTTTAAAGTGACCGTGCTCGAGACCAAATAATAAAGTTTTCCGCTTACAGTTACCGTATCATCGTTTGATACATCTTTGATCTTGTTGCTGTCATCAAATTCACATTCAAGACGATACTTGCTGTATTTGCTTTTTTCCACATCACTTTGAAAATAAACGCTTTTATAAGATTTATTTTCAATAGTCCCGGTAATCGTGAAAACCTCGTCGCGGTGGTTTGAACCAAAACGCTGTTCGGTATCGGCACGCGTACAAAGCTCATTGACCGTATATATATGGTCGTCCGAATAGCTTACGGAATTGTCATCATTATTACTTTGAGCAAGCGTACCTATACCGCCGAGCAATACTACTCCGCCGACTGCCGAGCCGATTATTACTTTGTTTTTGTTTGTCATGTATTTTTCCTCATTTTGCGATATCTTGAATTTATTTCCATATGGAGATCAATTCCGAGAATATTAGTCGCGTTCCTGTCCTCTTACGAAAATGCCTATGGTGTTGGGACCCGCGTTGCAGCTTACCACAACGCCCATTTTTTCCACCATGGCGGGCGGATAGCCTATTTTCTTGGTGAGCTTTTCGATAAGTTCCTTGTCGTGCTCGGGGTGAGTTGTCGTTATGAGGCTGTAGGGCGTTTTCGGGGTCATTTTTGAAGCGACTATCTCGACCGCCGCTTCTATAACCGCCTTGTCGCCGCGAGCCTTTTTGACTACCTCGGTAACTCCGTCGTAGAGCACGATAATGGGCTTGAGCCCCATAAGCTCTCCGAGGAAGGAAGCCGCCGCGGAAATACGTCCGGATTTCTTCATGTGGCGCAGATCAAAGCCGATAAGATACGCTTCTATGTGCCGCGCCCAATCCTCGAGATAGCTTACCACGCTGTCGACGCTCTGTCCCTCGGAGAGCTTTTTGCACGCCTCCAGAACGGGATAGCCGTAGCCGAGCGAGTAGTTTCTGCCGTCCACTACGCGGACGTCGAGCTCGGAAAGCTCCTCTTTTATGTTTTCCGCCGCTATTTTCGCCTGCGAGCAGGTCTGAGAGCCGTGGGAGTTGATAACGTCCACGATGATAGTGCGCACGCCCTCTCCGTAAAGCTCGCGGTATTTGTCCTCGAACTGTATCTGCGTTATCTGGGAGTGCTTGGGTATCTCCTCGTTTTCAATAAGTATCTGATGGAATTCGCTCGCGGTGAAATCCACTCTGTCGGTTTTGGTCTCGCCGCCTATCGTCACCGAGAAGGGCATAAGCACCAGAAGATCCTTCCATTCCTTTTCCGCCTCCGCCGAGATGTCGCACCCGCTGTCGGTAATGATCCTTACGTTTTCGTTCATGTTGTCGTTCCTTTCGATATTTGTTATTGTTATTCCGCCTGTGACCAGTCGAATTTCGTCAGTGAGCCGAGGTTCTGAAGCTCCGGGAAATCCCACTGTCTCAGCACCTCATACGCCGCTATCGCCACGCTGTTCGAGAGATTGAGACTGCGAAGCGTAGGCATCATCGGTATCCTCACGCAGTCGTCTTTGTGCTTGAACAGGAGCTCCTCCGGAAGCCCCGCGTCCTCACGTCCGAAGACGATGTAGCAGTTGTCGGGGTAGCTCACGTCGGTGTAGCGGTTCTGCGCCTTTGTGGTGAAGAAAAAGCACTGCCCTTCGGTTTTCGAGAAGAAATCCTCGAAGCCTTCATAGTAAGAAATATCCAGATAGTGCCAATAATCCAGTCCCGCGCGTTTGAGCTGCTTGTCCGTGGGAGCAAATCCCATAGGCTTTACGATATGCAGCCGCGCTCCGGTCACCGCGCACGTCCGCGCGATGTTTCCCGTATTCTGCGGGATCTGCGGTTCCCCGAGGACAATATTCAAATGCAACCGAACTCCCGCCTTCCGTAATAATTTTGAAATACATTATAATTATATCATAAACCGGCAAGCATTGCAAGGGCTTTTTCGGAAAATTACTTGAAAAATAGTTCAGGATATGATATAATCAATATGTTATTTGTACTGTTTTCCCCGCCGCCGGCGCGGAAAACGGTACAAAGGTCTTGAAGCATCGTTAAGGAGGAATTCAATATGCTCTCCGAAAAACACGTTATCCATGAAAAATACCGCGGAGAACGCAGCGCGGAGCTCGCCGTCGCCTGCGACATAACCTCGTATTCGATATCGGCGGTGTTTTACGATCTCGCGCTGGAGCGGCGGTATGCGCGTTCGGTGATGTTCGGCGCGGAGGTAAACGCGCAAAACGCCCTTGAAGAGCTCGAAAAGCTCCTCGTTACGGCTGTACGGGAATACTCGATAAAGGGCAGAGCCGTAAAGCGGATAGGCATAGCCGCGCCAGTTCACATAGAGACGGAGCTCGAGCGTTTGCGCGACAGCCGCTTGTCGCTCGTCTCGTACATCTCCGCCGGGATAAGCGGGCGCTTTACCGCTTCCTTGCTGACCCTGCCGGAAAACAGGGACTGGACTGCCGCCGATCTCGGTCACGAGCTGTGCGTGGCGAGTATGTGCGGCGGAGAGCTTCTTTGCGCGGCGTATCCGCTTACGGGAGCGTTTGACGGCTCTTCGCTGGACGGCGGCATGCCCGCCGAAAACGGCGCGATAGACGCGGTTCGCCGTGAAAAGGATGGTTTGACGGAGTATGAAGTTGTCGGCGACGTTGAAGGCATCGGCGTATCTCCGTGCGGAGCGCTGAGCGTCGCCGCGGAAATGCTGCGCGGCGGCATTCTTGACTCCGACGGGATAATGACGGACCGCGATATGTACTATATCGGCGAGGACAGATTCGTCCCGCAGATCGACGTTCGGTCAATTCAGGCTGACAAGGCTAGGACGGCGGCGGCATTGGCGCTGCTGCCGCGGAATTGCGGACAGATGTACTTTTCCGGCGAGCCGTTTTCCAACGCTGCCGGCTTCCGCGCACTCCTGGAGCTCGGCGCGGTGCCGAAACGCTTTGAGGGCGCGGCGTTTTGCAGAAACTCCGCGGAGCAGGGGATCATAGCGTTTTTATCCGACGACCGCGCCCGCGACAGGGCATTTGAGATAGCTCATACCGCTAAGGATATTACGCGGGAAAATTTACTTAAATTTGACAAAAATTACTTAAAAAAACTCGGATTTTGACCGAATTTATCTAAATCGACGAAAAAATTGTTATATTTTGATAAAAAGCCCTTGATTTTTTCTACGGATAGTGTTATAATAAAAAGGCATTTAGTATCCGCCGGTATAACTATGCCCAAAATTCGGTGCCAAAACGGCGCTTTACGGGGGTATGGCATACGGCGTGTGTTAATGCGCGCGAATGTCCGGTTTTCGGTAAACTGCAGATCGGGCACTCTCAAACATTAAAAACGGATGATCCGCTGAGCACGCGGGAAAAGACCCGCGGCGCATACAATATCACGCGTCCGGAACAGCCGGGCTCAAGAATATCCGAAAAGTACAGGAGGAAAAATATGGACGCATTAAAGCTTATTGAGCAGAGCAGCATGAAGGAGAACGCTCCCGAGATCGAGATCGGCGATTATGTTAAGGTCTATGTAAGCATCAAGGAAGGCGAAAAGAGCCGTATCCAGATGTTCGAGGGCACCGTTATCGCAAAGAAGCACGGCGGCATAAACGAGACGTTCACGGTAAGACGCGTAGCGCACGGCTGCGGCGTTGAGAGAGTGTTCCCGATACACTCGCCGTCAGTCGACCGCGTTGAAGTCGTAAGAAACGGTAAGGTTCGCAGAGCGAAGCTCTACTATCTGCGCGACAGAGTGGGCAAGGCTGCGAGAGTCAAGTCCAAGGTGTAAACGGAATAAGTTTTATCCCGAAAAATCCCCGAATTCTCCGCTTTTGCGGGGAATGTTGGGGACAATTTTGAGAAAAGAGAATTGCTATGAACGAGTTTGAAGAGGAGAAGAACGAATACGATCCGTTCTCGGAGACCGCCGACATCCCGGCGGATACCGACGAAAATCCCGCCGAGACGAAAGAAGACGAGCCCGAACAGAAAAAGCCGTTTTCGGATCTTCTGGATTGGGTCTCATGCTTTGTGTACGCTTTGGCGGCGATGCTTGTGGTCAATCTGTTCGCTTTCCGCCCGATAACCGTTGCAGGCACTTCTATGAATGATACATTGGAGGACAAGGACAAGGTCATAGCGACAAACTTCTTTTACACTCCGAAATACGGCGATATCGTGATAGTGGAGGCGGATAAACTCAACCTCAAGGGCACGAATTTATACGGCGAAACTATCATAAAGCGGGTGATCGCAACGGAAGGAGACACTATCCGCGTCGATTTCGAGACCGGCAAGGTCTACCGCAACGGAGAGGAGCTCCGGGAGGATTATATCAAAGAGCCAATCCGCGATCATTATTCGTATTGGATGGAAAGCAATGTGGATTATGAGGTCCCGGAGCACTGCGTGTTCGTTATGGGCGATAACCGCAACAACTCCAATGACAGCCGCAATTTGAGGGACGTGGGTTTTATCGACACCAACTTCATAATGGGCAAGGCGATTCTGCGTTACGCTCCGTTTAAGAGCTTCAAGTGGCTTTGAGCATGGGAGAGGTACAGAACATCCAGTGGTTTCCCGGGCACATGACCAAAACGAGACGGCTCATCGAAGCCGATCTTAAGTTGGTCGACGCGGTCGTGGAGGTCACGGACGCGCGTATCCCCGAAAGCAGCAGAAATCCGATATTGGACGAGCTGTTGGGGAACAAGCCGCGTATTATGATAATGAACAAGTTCGACGTTGCCGATGAAAAAGCGACGTTGGCGTGGAAAAGGCATTACGAGAGCCGCGGAATATGCGTTATCGTGTGCGATTGCCGGTCGGGAAAGGGGATCAACAAGTTCCTTCCGACCGTCAAGAGGCTGCTTTCGGAGCTTATCGAGCGACGAAAGGCGCGCGGCATGATAGGAAAGGCGTTGCGGCTTATGGTCGTCGGAATCCCGAACGTCGGAAAGTCCTCGTTCATCAACCGAATGGCGAATTCCAAAAAGACCAAGGTAGGAGACCGCCCGGGAGTTACAAGAGGAAAGCAGTGGGTGTCTATCGATAAGGACGTGGAGTTGCTCGATATGCCGGGCATTTTGTGGCCGAAGTTTGACGACACGGACGTCGCGCAAAAGCTGGCGTTCACGGGGGCAGTCAAAGACGAGGTAGTGGATACGGCGGCTTTGGCGAGGTCTCTCGGGGAGCGGCTTTTGATGGATTATCCCGAGCTTTTGAAGGCTCGCTACAAAATAGCGGGCGAGGGCGACATCCTGACCGAAATAGCGCAAAAGCGCGGTATGCTCATATCGGGCGGAGAGCCGGATATCGAACGCGCGGCGGCGGCGCTTCTGGACGAGTTCCGCGGCGGGAAAATAGGGCGGATAACGCTCGATGAGCCGCCGACCGAAGCTTAAAATAAGGAGCGTAAAATGGCGTATCAAAGCAAGCACAAGAAAAGTCCGGAAACACAGCTTAAAATCGAGGGCGTTTCGCTTGAGGGTTTGTCCTTGCGCGAGTTCGACAAGGCTGTTTTCAAGCACTTTGGCGTTGTGTGCGGGATTGACGAGGCGGGCAGAGGTCCGATAGCGGGTCCCGTGTACGCGGCGGCGGTGGTGCTTGATCCTAACAACCCGATAGAGGGTCTGAACGACAGCAAGAAGCTCACTCCGAAAAAGCGCGAGGCGCTGTACGATGAGATATGTGAGAAAGCGTTGGAATACTGTATTTCGCAGGTCACGGTTCATCGGATAGATACGACCGATATTCTTTCTGCAGACCTGGAGGCTATGAAAAACACTATTAGTCGCCTGCATACAAAGGTCGGCATCGTGCTGGTTGACGGAGACGTTCTGCCGGATATCGAATTTAACGGCACGCTTAAAAACGTGATCGGCGGCGACGCCAAGTCCGAGGCTATTGCGGCGGCTTCCATACTCGCAAAGGTTGAGCGTGACCGCTATATGTGTGAAATGGCCGAAAAATATCCCGGCTACGGCTTCGAGAAGCACAAGGGTTACGGCACGAAGGCGCATTACGAAGCCATTGATAAGCTTGGGTTATGCCCGATACACAGGAAAACCTTCTTGAAGAAATACCTTGCCGAAAAGAATAATGGACAAACAGAGTAAAGGAAAACTGGGCGAGGACGCGGTGTGCGCGGAGCTCGAAAAACGCGGTCACGCGATACTCGCGAGGAATTACCGTAAGCGGTCGGGTGAGATCGACATAATTTCCGCAGTCGGGCAGTACATAGTCTTTACGGAAGTGAAAACGCGAAAGGTCGGCGCTATGGTGTCGGGGCTCGAGGCGGTGAATTACTCCAAGAAAAAGAAGCTGATACTCACGGCGGACGCTTATCTTACCGAAAACCGCGATATTCTTAAAAAATACCCTTATGTAAGGTATGATATAGCCGAGGTGTGGATAACGCGCGGCGAAAGCCCCGGGATCGTACAGCTCAACATCGTTGAAAACGCGTTCGACACGGAGGGCGTTTACACTGTAAACTGAAAGGAAGCGTATTTATGAATTACGCAAGCACAAGAAATTCGGCGCTTAAAGTAACGAGCGCGCACGCGATAGTCAAGGGGCTTTCGGACGAGGGCGGCTTGTACGTCCCCGAGAGCGT
The DNA here is from genome assembly GCA_964454205.1 of uncultured Ruminococcus sp. Taxonomy (GTDB): domain Bacteria; phylum Bacillota; class Clostridia; order Oscillospirales; family Ruminococcaceae; genus CAG-115. Next base: position 4,703 of record CAYVSV010000020.1, on the reverse strand, counting down.
TCCGAAGCTGTCGAAGGAGGAGATACTCGGGCTTTGCGGCAAGTCTTACGTCGAAAGAGCGTACGACGTGTTCTCGAAGTTTTTGACGGATTTCACTCCCGAAGAGCTGCGCCATTGCGTTGAGAGCGCTTACAGCGACAAGAATTTCGATACAAAAAACATAGCGGAGATAACCAAGCTCAAGGAGGGAAAATATATCCTCGAGCTGTGGCACGGTCCGACCTGCGCGTTCAAGGATATGGCGCTGCAGATACTTCCGTATCTGCTCACGACTTCCGCGAAAAAGACCGCGGAGGGCAAGGAGATAGCCATTCTTGTGGCGACCTCCGGTGATACCGGAAAGGCGGCTCTGGAGGGCTTTAAGGATGTTCCCGGGACATCGATCTCGGTATTCTACCCCGAGGACGGCGTGTCTCCCATGCAAAAGCGCCAGATGACCACTCAAGAGGGCAGAAACGTAAACGTCTGCGCGGTAAAGGGCAACTTCGACGACTGTCAGAACGGCGTTAAGGCTATCTTTACCAATAAGGAAACGGAGAAAACGCTCGCGGAGAACAACGTGCTGCTTTCCAGCGCGAATTCCATAAACTGGGGCAGATTAGCGCCGCAGATCATCTATTACGTATCGGCTTATGCGCAGCTTATCGAGGATAAGGAGATAGAGTACGGCGAAAAGGTCAATATCGTCGTTCCCACGGGCAACTTCGGAAATATCCTCGCGGCGTATTACGCTATGCTTATGGGGATACCCGTGAACAAGCTTATATGCGCTTCCAACTCCAACAACGTGCTTACCGATTTTATAAACACGGGAGTTTACGATAAAAACAGACAGTTTTTCACGACGATCTCTCCGTCTATGGACATTCTCATCTCGTCCAATCTGGAGCGCTTGCTCTATCATTTTACGGACGGGAACGACAAGCTCATAAACGAGTGGTTCGGGGCTCTTAAGACCTCCGGAAAATACGAGGTGAACGCCGAGGTCAAGAGCAAGCTCGGCGGGCTGTTCAAAGCGGGCTGCTGCAGCGACGACGAGACCAAAGCGCAGATACGCAAAACGTTTGAGGAGGAGCATTACCTTCTCGATACCCACACCGCGGTAGCCGTCAAGGTCTATGAGGATTATAAAGCGGAGACCGGAGATACGACAAAGACGATCATCGCCTCCACCGCGAACCCCTACAAGTTCGGCAGAGCGGTATTCGGCGCGGTAAACGGCGGCGCTCAGCCCGAGGACGAGTTCGAGCTCATCTCGCTGCTCGAAAAGGCTACGGACACCAAAATGCCCGCGCCTCTCGCGGCGACAAAGGATAAGGCTGTCCGCTTCACCGGCAGCGTCGATAAAGGGGAGATGGGCAATGTCGTTCTCAGCTTTTTGAAAAAGTGACGATACAGAGGTGAGAACGCGGTGATTTATACGATAGGCGATCTTCATCTCTCGTTCGGCGTTGACAAGCCACAGGACATTTTCCCCGGGTGGACCGATTATATCGAGCGGCTTAAGACTAATTGGAACAGCAGGATAACCGATGATGATACGGTAGTTCTGCTGGGAGATCATTCGTGGGCGCTTAAACTCGAGGAAAGCCTGAAGGATTTAGAATTTATCGACAGAGAGCTGAAGGGCAGGAAGATATTGGTAAAGGGGAACCACGATATGTGGTGGGCTACGATGAAGAAGGTCACCGATTTCGCTTCCGATAACGGATTTTCCACGATAAGCTTTCTGTTCAACAACGCGTATCTTATCGACGGCATATCGATCTGCGGCACGCGCGGCTGGATACGCGAAAACGGTGAGCCCGCGGATCAAAAGGTGCTCAACCGCGAGGCGGGGCGGCTGGAGATGTCGCTGCAGGCGGGCGTGAAGCTCGGCGGAGAAATCGTGGCGTTTATCCATTATCCGCCGATATACGGCACGGAGGAAAACGCGCCGATAATCGAGCTTCTGCATAAATACAATGTAAAGCGCTGCTATTACGCGCATCTGCACGGAAGCAGCATAAGGGGCGCTCTCAACGGAGAGCGCAGCGGTATCTATTATAAGCTGGTATCTGCCGACAGTGTTGGCTTCGATCCGGTTAAAATCAATTAAAACAGGAAGGAAAAAAGTACAATGGAGATCATTTCACAGAACAACACGGCGACAAATACTTACGCCATTGAGGTAAAGTTCAGTGCGGAGGAGTTCGATACCGCCGTAAACGTCGTATACAACAAGCAGAAGAACAGGATAACAGTTCCCGGCTTCCGCAAGGGCAAGGCGACCCGCAAAATGATAGAGACGCACTACGGCGCGAACGTATTCTACGAGGACGCGGTAAACACGCTCTATTCCGACAAGATCGAGGAGATCATCGATAAAACGGGTCTCGAGGCGGTCGATATCGAGAACATAGAAGTTACCGAGGTGAGCAAGGAAAACGGCGTTTCGATAAAAGCCGACATAATCACCAAACCCGAGGTTGAAATTTCCGGTTATAAGGGAATAAGCGTAAAGAAAACCGTCAAGACTGTAACCGATGAGGCTGTTGACGCGGAGATCGATAAGATGCGCGACAGACTTTCGAGAATGGTCTCCGTAGACGACAGAGCCGTAAAGGAAGGCGACACCGCGGTCATCGATTTCGAGGGATTTGCGGACGGCGTGGCGTTCGAGGGCGGGAAAGGCGAGAAGTTCCCGCTTGAGATAGGCTCTCATACCTTTATCCCCGGATTTGAGGATCAGGTAGTGGGCAAGAACATCGGCGAGGAATTCGATGTGAACGTTACGTTCCCGGAGGATTATCAGGCCGAGAATCTCAAGGGCAAGGCTGCCGTGTTCAAGTGCAAGCTCCACGAGATAAAGGCGAAGGAGCTCCCCGAGTTAGACGACGATTTCGTAAAGGACGCTTCCGATAAAGATACCGTAGAAGAGCTCAAGGCGGACATCAAGGAAAAGCTCGCCGAGAGATTTAAGACAGAGGCGGACGACAACTGCGATTCCGATATCCTGGATAAGATCATCGAGTGCATGACGGCGGAGATACCGCAGGTGATGTACGAGCGCCGCATCGACGAGATAGCGCGCGAGTGGTCGGCGAGAAGCCGCATTTCCATAAGCGACTACCTTAAATATACGGGTCTTACCGCGGAGCAGTTCCGCGCTAATTTCAGAGAGCCCGCAAAGCGCCAGGTAGAGCTGCGCCTCGCTCTCGAGAAGATAGCGGAGCTTGAGAACCTTGAGGTATCCGCGGATGATATCGAAAACGAGTACAAAAAGCTTGCCGAGGAATACAATATGGAGACGGAGAACGTCAAGAACGCTATTCCCGAAAAAACGCTTATGGCAGACCTCAAGATTGAAAAGGCTATTGATTTTGTAAAGGACAACGCCAATATCGAAGAAGTGACCGAGTGACCGCCGTTTGGAGCGCGCCCTTTGCAAAAGTCATGAAAGGAGCAAGTTATGGCTTACATTCCCTATGTTGTAGAACAAAGCAGTCACGGCGAGAGATCGTACGATATTTTCTCACGCCTGCTCAACGACAGAATAATCCTGCTGCATGACGAGGTGAATTCCGCTACCGCGAGCGTTGTTGTGGCTCAGCTGCTCTACCTTGAGGGACAGGACCCCGATAAGGACATCTTCCTCTATATCAACAGTCCGGGCGGTTCGGTATCGGACGGCATGGCTATCTACGATACCATGCAGTATATCAAGTGCGACGTTTCGACGATCTGCATGGGCATGGCGGCTTCAATGGGAGCGTTCCTGCTCTCGAGCGGGGCAAAGGGAAAGCGCATAGCTCTTCCCAACAGCGAGATCATGATCCACCAGCCGCTTATATCCGGCGGCGGCATCTCGGGGCAGGTCACCGATATCCAGATCCGGAGCAACTACCTGCTCCGCACAAAGGAGAGGCTCAACCGAATATTGAGCGCGAATACCGGAAAGGATTACGAGACTATCTGCCGCGATACGGAGCGCGATAACTTTATGAGCGCCGAGGAGGCTCTTCAATACGGCTTGATCGACAAGGTTTTCGACAGCCGCGAGGATAAAAAGTAAAGTCGGGGGAGCGGAAGTATTATGGTATGTTCATTTTGCGGCAAAAATGAAAATCAAGTCACGCGCCTGCTGTACGGCGGCGTTAATCAGAGCGCGGTAATATGCAGCGAGTGTATCTTGACTTCATATTCGATGCTGCTCGAAAACGGCGACATAAAGCCCGTTAAGCCCACAAAGGCTCCGCGGGAAAAAAGCGGCTCATCGTTTCTGACAGACCCGGACGAGCTGATGACGCCGGAGGAGATCAAGGCGTATCTCGACGAGTATATAATCGGGCAGGAAGAGGCAAAGAAGGTTCTGTCTATCTCCGTGTATAACCACTACAAGCGCACGTTTTTAAACAACGGCGAGGCGGACGATGTGGAGCTGCAGAAGTCGAACGTGCTGCTGCTCGGACCTACTGGCGTGGGCAAGACTATGCTTGCGCAGACCTTGGCAAAGCTCCTCAATGTTCCGTTCGCGATAGCGGACGCTACGACGCTCACTCAGGCGGGTTATGTCGGCGAGGACGTTGAGAACGTTCTGCTGCGCCTTGTTCAGGCGGCGGATTACGACATAGAGGCAGCCGAGCGCGGAATCATATACATTGATGAGATCGATAAAATATCGCGCCGCAGCGAAAACACCTCGATAACCCGCGACGTAAGCG
>CAYVSV010000019.1:0-34323 GCA_964454205.1 uncultured Ruminococcus sp. | reverse complement strand
GACGGGCTTTCCCCCGCTATCTCGATAGATCAGAAAACCACCTCGAAGAACCCGCGCTCGACGGTCGGGACGGTAACGGAGATCTACGACTATCTGCGACTGATGTACGCGCGTATCGGTATCCCTCACTGCCCCGTCTGCGGGCGCGAGATAAAGCAGCAGACCGTCGACGAAATTGTTGACCGCGTTATGGAGCTCCCCGAAAAGACAAAGTTTCAGGTGCTCGCTCCTATCGCGAGAGGAAGAAAGGGAGAATACAAAAAGGAATTCGAGAACGCGCGGAGGTCGGGCTACTCACGCGTCCGCGTGGACGGAATAACGTATGATCTCTCCGAGAAGATCACTCTCGAAAAGAACATCAAGCACACCATTGAGATAATCGTAGACCGCCTTGTCATCAAAGACGGCATAAAGTCGCGTCTTTCCGAGAGCATCGAAACGGCGGGCTCGCTTACGGGAGGTCTGGTCTACATTGACATCATAGACGGCGATGAACTGCATTTCTCGCAGAGCTACGCCTGCCCCGAGCACGGAGTTTCCGTTGAGGAGCTCGTGCCGCGAATGTTCTCGTTCAACAACCCGTTCGGAGCGTGCCCCGAATGTACCGGTATCGGCAGCTACAAGCGGATAGACCCAGAGCTTATTATCCCCAACAGAGACCTTTCGATAAAAGACGGAGGCGTTAAGGCATACGGCTGGACGTACAACAAAGGAACGATCGCCGCCATGTACTTTGACGCGCTTGCGGAACGCCACGGTTTTTCCGTTGAACAGCCGATCTCGGAGCTTCCGAAAAAAGCACTGGACGAGCTTCTGTACGGCACAAACGGTGAAAAGATCCTCGTAAAACGCCCGAGAAACCAAGGCGGCGGACAGTACTACACTCCGTTCGAGGGGCTTGTAAACAACCTGCAGCGGCGATATGAGGAATCCAACGCTGCCATGTATTCTCACGATGCGCTGGAGGACTTTATGAGCGACATCGTCTGTCCGAAGTGTCACGGAAAACGTCTTAACGACGCAGCTCTGGCAGTAACGGTAGGTGGGCTGAACATTTACGAGTTTACGCAGATGTCGGTGGTGAACGCTCTGAAATTCATTGACGAGCTGACGCTCTCGGAACGCGACAAGATGATCGCGGGACAGATACTCAAGGAGATAAAGTCCCGCCTCGGCTTTCTGAGAAGCGTAGGGCTTGAATATCTTACGCTCGCGAGAAACGCGGGAACGCTCTCGGGCGGCGAAAGCCAGCGCATACGTCTCGCAACGCAGATAGGAAGCGCCCTCACCGGAGTGCTCTACATTCTGGACGAGCCCTCTATCGGACTTCACCAGCGCGACAATGACAAGCTCATCGCGACGCTCAAAAACCTCCGTGATCTCGGCAATACGCTGATAGTCGTAGAGCATGACGAGGACACGATGCGCGCCGCGGACTGGATAGTAGACATCGGCCCCGCGGCGGGAGTTCACGGCGGCAATGTGGTGTACAGCGGCGATGTTAAGGGGATCCTGAAGTGCAAGGGCTCCGTGACCGGACAGTATCTCAGCGGCAAGCTGAGGATCCCCGTGCCGGAGAATCGGCGCAAGCCCGGCGACCGCTGGCTTAAAGTGATCGGAGCAGAGGAAAACAACCTCAAAAAGGTAAACGTCGATATACCGATAGGCGTTTTCACCTGCGTTACCGGCGTTTCGGGGAGCGGAAAGAGCTCGCTCGTCAACGAGATAATCTACAAGCACCTGTTCGGCAAGCTGAACAAGGGACGCGTCCGCGCGGGCAAGTTCAAGGATATGCAGGGGCTGGAGCTCCTCGACAAGGTGATAATGATAGATCAGTCGCCGATAGGGAGAACTCCGCGCTCAAATCCCGCAACATATACCGGAGTATTCACCGAGATACGCGATCTGTTCGCGCAGACCACCGACGCGAAAACGCGCGGCTACAAAGCGGGACGGTTCTCGTTCAATGTCAAGGGCGGCCGCTGCGAGGCGTGCGAGGGCGACGGCATACTCAAAATAGAGATGCACTTCCTGCCGGATATTTTCGTGCCCTGCGAGGTCTGCAAGGGACACCGCTACAACCGCGAAACTCTCGAAGTCCGCTACAAGGGCAAAAACATCTATGACGTGCTCGATATGACGGTATCGGAGGGCGTGGAGTTCTTTGAGAATATTCCGCGCATTTACAACAAGCTGAAAACACTCGAGGAAGTGGGCTTGGGTTATATCAAGATAGGTCAAAGCTCCACCACCCTTTCGGGCGGAGAGGCGCAGCGAATAAAGCTCGCGGCGGAGCTTTCAAAGCGCTCGACCGGAAAGACGATATATATTCTCGATGAGCCCACAACGGGACTTCATTCCGCGGACGTACAGAAGCTGATAAACATTCTGCAAAGGCTGACCGACGCGGGCAATACCGTGCTTGTTATCGAGCACAACCTTGACGTGATCAAGACCGCCGACCACATCATCGACATGGGTCCCGAGGGCGGAGACAACGGCGGAACGGTCATCGCCAAGGGAACTCCCGAACAGATAGCAAAGAACAAAAAATCGTACACCGGACAGTATCTGCTGAAAATGTTGACTTGACGGCTCAAATATACGACGAAATTATCCCCGTTCGCCAAGCGGGGATAAATCTTTTTGGTTTTCCTGTTGACAAAATAAAGAATTTATGGTAAAATTCTATATGTAATAAATTTTTTTGAAAGGAAACCGAAAATGAAAAAATTTCTTGAAGAGTTTAAGGCGTTCGCCGTAAAAGGCAACGCGATGAGCATGGCTGTCGGCGTTATCATCGGCGGCGCGTTCCAATCCATCGTGACCTCTCTCACCGCTAACTTCATCAATCCGCTTATCGCGCTGATAACGGGCGGAGTAAAGACCGACGAGGCGGGCAACCCCCAATACATAGGCGGTTCGTTTACGATAAACGGCGTTGAGTTCAACTACGGCGCGTTTATTTCCGCGGTCATCAATTTCATTATCATGGCGTTTATCTTGTTCCTTATTATCAAGGGCATGAACTCGCTTATGGAGATCGGTCACAAGAAAAAGGAGGAGGAAGCTCCCGCGCCCGAACCCGAGCCCGATCCGCAGACCGTGCTCCTTACCGAGATACGCGATCTTCTGAAAAAGGACGACGGCGAATAACATAAAATTTTAGATCGCCCCCGCCTGCGGCAGGGGCGATCCTTTATACAGTCGGAAATTGCGTGGTCGGCATTTCGCTCAACCACGCAATTTTCTATTCCGCACGCTCCCTTGAGCGTGGATCTTTAATTAAAGAATGCTTCTCGCAAAATACTCGTAAATACCCTGCGCGATAGCGTCAGCCATACCGTCCTGATTGCTTGGGTTCGCCATAAGCAGACACTCGCGGTCGTTGGTAACAAAGCCCATTTCCACGAGAACGGACGGGAAGCCCTGCTCCAGCGTGTACCAGTAGTAGCTGTACTTGTCCCCGCGGGAGCTCTTAGTGCCGTCGCCGTAAGCGCTGTTGAGGAAAGCTGCGAGATTGTTGTTTACAGCTTTTGCAAGCGGCTGAGACCACGGCGTGAAGTAATAGACCTCGCACCCGTGAGCTTCCTCCGCCGTTGAAGCGTTGCTGTGGATCTCCAGGAACATATCCGCGCCATATTGCCGCGCGACCTTCGGACGGTCACGGTCGTGAATATAAGTGCTCTCGGTTTCGAGGCGGACAACATTCGCGCCCATTGCCGTAAGCTTTTCGGCAAGCTTCTTGGATACGGCGAGGTTTATCTCCTGCTCCGTTACCTGCCCGATAGCGCCCGGGTCGAAGCCGTCCTCGTCAATACCGTGTCCGGGACTTATAACGATAGTCTTGCCGCTGAGCGTAGCCGTCGGTATATTGAACGAGAGCACAAGATCTCCGCTGCTGTTGTAGTACGCATCCATACCGCTGTATATTCCCGCCTGTCTGAGCGTGAGCTTCAGGCGGAACTTTGGTATTCCGTCCTCCTCCACGGTCGACCACTCACCCGCGCTGAAAAGCGTGCAGGAGCTGAAATCCGGGAGCTTGGTAACGCTCGTGATGTTGTCGAACGTAACATAAACGTACATCGCGTTGAAGTTCGTAACTCCGAACGGTCCCTCATAGCCTTGAACATAGACCTGCGAGGTATTGACATTGAAGCTCGATTTGTAATCCAGCGAGAGATTGATATAGCTCGATCCGCCGCTGTCGCCTATAGAGTTCACCGTAAGAGCGTTGTATCCGAGACCCGTATCGGTGAACGTAGTAACGTATTCCGAGCGGTAACGCTTGCCCGATGTTGTGATAATATATCCATCAGAAGAGGAGCTGTAATAATCGAGCGTGCCCGCCGGCATCTGCGAAAATTCCGGAGAAGGAACGTGTCCCGTCGTCATAGGGTCGAGAACGTCCGTAAAATCGTTTTTCACCCTTACATAAGTCACGGTCTCTTCCTCGCTGTAAAGCGGGTTCATAGTGCCGACTATCTCGCCCGTACCGAGATTTGCCTGCTCCTTATCCGGGATTATGGTCACGTCCATCGGCTTTTTGGGAGGCTCGGGCTTTGCGGCTATTGTTACGTTGCCGCCGTATGCCGATTCGCTGCTGCCCTTGTAGGTTGCGTAATAGCTTATGTCGCCGAGATACTGCGCCTGTCCGATAATGCCTTCGGCTACCGTATAAGAGCCCGTAAACTCCGAATAAGAGCCGCCGACCTGCTCGGACGTGCCCTTTTCGGTGAGCGAGATCGTTTCGCCGCCCACGGTTACATAAACACTCGAGCCGCTGTAAGCCGTCGCGGAGAAGTTCAGGGTAGTACCGCCGGCTACCGTAATGTCTCCCGCGTCGAACGCGTCCGTCAAAACATCGACCTTGCGGTTTATGGAATAGCTGTACTTCTTGCCCTTGTGCTCGACCGTGAAATAGTTCATTCCCACATCGAGGTCTCTTTTGATAAGGAAGTTTCCGACCTCGTTGAGCTGTATCGGCTCGCCGTCGAAATAAACCTCAAAGTTCTCGTCGAACGTACCCATAAACTTCACGGTGGGCTCGTAGGTGACGAAATCGAGATAAGACGGAGAGGTCATCTTGAGCTCCTCAAAAAGAGATTCCGTGTTTATCTGATCGGCGTAGAATTTCTTAAGAGTATCCGTGCTTGAAAGCGGGTTTTCGTTCAGCGAGGACAGCGAGTTGAACGCGCTCCCGCAAACGCTGCCGCCCATATTCTTCATCACCGTGAGCTGCTGCAGGAGCTGATCCTCGTTCCAGCCGGGATATTCGCCAATGCGCTCGTTTAGGTGCAGGACATAGGTCTTGATGTTGTTCTTTTTCGCGAGATCGTTCCACCAGGAAACGACCTTCTCGAAATTAAGCGCCTCATCGTTTGTAGACCCGTATGCCTTGACCATAATGAAATCCGCGTAACCGCTGTCGATATACTTTTTCGTATCGCAGTGACCGTCGCGCAGAGCGCTGATCTCGTCCATGGTATCTGAGCCCTCAGGGTTATCCTCGGCGTTTGCCCACATATCCTCAATAAGGATACCGACAGCCGTGGTGTTCGAGCTCTTGCGGACGACCTCACACACGGTGCGCATAACATAGCGGTTTATCTCATAGAGCCAGTTTTCATAGCCTATGCCCGAGCCGGAGCGCAGATATTCCGCGTACATCTCAGGAGTGTCCTCGGTGTAGTAATCGGAAAGAATGATACCCTCACAATCGTACTTCATCGCAAACTTATGCGCGGCGGCGGAAAATCCCGCCTTTAACCCCCCGCCCTGCTCGACTATCGCCTTTACGAGAGCGTTTACGTCCAGTGTAACATACGCGCCGAGATTTTCCTTATGAGCCGCGTCAATCGCCGCTCTTAAAGTATCGTCCGTATTTCCGGGCGTATTTCCAAGCTCGAGATCATAGAACAGCTTGTCCCCGCTCGCCGAGCCGATCACTACGGCATTCATCCCAAGGTCTCTCACATTTTGGCAAAGCTCCCCGGGATCGTTTGTAAAGTCCGTTTCGGGCGCGGCAAAAACCGCCTTTAAGCTGTTCGGGAGCGATATGCTGCGCTCCAAGGGCTGCGGCATTTCCACAAGAGCATTTGCCGGGCTCCCCTGCCCCGCGTTCTCTCCCGAGCTTTGGGATGTTTCGTTTACAGCGCCGTTAGCCTGCGCGGATACGTCCGCGCACACAAGCCCGAACGACAAAATCCCCGCCATTATTCCCCTCATTGATTTTTTCATTTTCATTCCCCATTTTTAAAAGTATAGTAATTTGTATATAGAATTATTGATTAAGCGCCGACCTCAAAGCCGATACCTCGTCCGCTACCTGTCCCTTGATACCGTTTGATGGATTGAACAGGCTGCCGTATCGGTAAAGGCAAATGCCGCCGTATGAATACGCTTCCTTTGAGGTAAGGAACTGCCGCGCCAATATCCGCTCGTCGTTTATCCACTCGTCGGCAGTGCTGTCCTCCCCGAGATTTGAGGCGGCGATGCCGACGATAAGCGGAACTCTTCCGTTTGAAGCAAGGTTGTCCCACTGCTTAACGACCGTCTCGAAAGGCTGCGTCTTGTGCTTATATCCGAAATATATCTGCGGCATTATGTAGTCGAGATAGCCCGCGTTCTTGCACCACTTCTCAACGTCGGCGTACATATAATAATAGTTGTTATCATAGTTTCCCTGCGGGCTCACGCCGAATATCGCGGTGGGATTTGCGGATTTTACGGCGCTGTAAAGCGAGCTTACAAGCTTGTCGCAGTTCGCGAAGCGGAAGTCCGAAAGCGAGGTGTAGGGACTTGCGGCATACGCCGCCGCGTCAAACCACGAAGCGGTCGTCGGGTAGAAATAATCGTCGATATGAACGCCGTCGACATCGTAATTCGCGACTATCTCCGCAGCGCCCTCGGAAATAAAATCGATAACGTCCGAATAGCCGGGATTGAGGTAATAGTAACCGTTGACCTCGACCGCGCGCGGCGTGCCCGACCAATCATAAAGCTTATACCCCTTCTCCTTTGGCAGATCGGAAACTGAGCTTCCGCGGAGCGGATTTATCCACGCCTGAAACGACAGCCCGCGCTTGTGCGCTTCCTCTATCATGATCGGGAGCGGATCGTAGCTTCCGTCAAGATACTTCGTGCGCGGGTAGAGATTGGAGTTATAGTACGCGTCTCCGTGAGAACGGACATGCACGAACACCGTATTTATCCCGAGCGCGGCGCAGTTGTCGTAAACCTCGGCTATCTCGCTTCTGAACGCGTTCTCCGAATTGCTGTACATACCCGCCATCTCTATAAACGAGACCCACATTCCCTTGACCTCATTGTAATTCAGCGCTTGGTAGCTGTTCGACCCAGTGTTTGCCGCCGGCACGTTGGGAGGCGAGGTACTTGTGGAGGAAGAGGTGGTTGTGGTAGTTGTTGTGGTTGTCGTGGTTGTTGTTGTCGTTAAGGACGATGTTGATGATGAGACCGCGGCGGAGCTTGAGCTCGATGAAGAAACCACAGAGCTTGAAGAGCTCTGAACGACCGGCGCAGAGCTCGAAACGGACTGAACGGGCATTCCGCCGCCGTTTCCCGCGGACGAGGAGCTTGCGGGCTTGCTCTCCTCCGGGATCACCACGCTCACCACGGCGGGTTTTTTAGTCGTGCTCGCAGTGCCTGAAGATACTGAAGATGCGGAAGAGACGGTCACATCCGGTGTAACCGCACTTGATGAGGCGTGAGAGCTGTTTTCGGACACGGAAAAGCTCACCGCCTGCCCGGAGCTTGTACTGCTCACAGCCGATGAACCGTCGTTATCCACTACGATGACCGAGATCTGCTCGCGTCTCTCCGCACAGCCCCCCAGCATGCACGAAGCGACAGCAAGCGACAAGATCGCCAAACTTTTTCTTTTCATAGTATTTCCCCAATTTTTTATATCTGTATGTCCTGCCTCTTATAGTTATACTCATTATAGCATACTTTCAATACTTCGTCAAGAGAAATATTGCATTATCACAGATTTTTCATCTTTTTTTGAACAAATTCTACAAAAAAATGCGTAAAATTTTAGGGAAAACTTAGCGTAAACGTCTTTCGACCCGCTCCCGATCACAAAAAATTAACGATTGCCGTACTGCCGCAGGGCAGCGCCATTCCCGTCTGCTTTACCGGGAGACCTATTTCCTCGGAGAGAACGTTTACCCTAAATCTCCGCCCGACGGTCATTTGAAGAAGATAGCTCATCACGCTCGGTGAAAGCCCGGTGGTGTAGGAATTGAGCAGAACGAACAACGGCTCGTCCGACAACAATCCCGTGATGTTCGTCATAAGCTCGTAGATGCTGTCTTCAAGCTTCCACTTCTCGCCGTTAGTTCCGCGACCGTAGCTCGGCGGATCGAGGATAACGCCGTCGTAGCGCGTACCGCGGCGGAGTTCTCGTTTTATAAACTTGTTCGCGTCGTCGACTATCCAGCGAATGGGTTTGTCCTCCAAGCCCGAAAGCTTCGCGTTAGTCCTTGCCCAATCCACCATTCCTTTGACCGCGTCGCAGTGGCAGACGCTCGCTCCCGCCGCCGCGCACGCCAATGTCGCGCCGCCGGTATACGCGAACAGGTTCAGTACGTTTATCGGTCTGCCCGCCGCTCGGATATGCTCGCCGCAATAGTCCCAGTTCACCGCCTGTTCGGGGAACAGCCCCGTGTGCTTGAAGCCCGTAGGCTTCACCATAAACCGCAGATCGCCGTAGCTTATCTTCCAGCTTTCGGGGAGTTTTCGGCGGTAATCCCACGCTCCCCCGCCCTTGTCCGAGCGGATATAACGTGCGTGCGCCGACTGCCACTGTTCAGCTTCGCCCGTGTTTTTCCAAATTATTTGCGGATCGGGGCGAATGAGCGTTACGTCGCCCCACCGCTCCAGCCGCTCTCCGTTTGCGGTGTCTATAAGCTCATAGTCTGTCCATTTATCGGAAATTCTCATAAATTTACCTCGATGTTTTTACATAACCGCCGCTCTGCCGTAAGGGTACTCCCCGTCCCAACCGCACGGGAAGTATCCGTCCTTGTAGATCTCCAGCAGCGCGGTGAAAAAAACCTCTCTGTTCAGAGCGCGCTCAACCGCCGCCCAGCACAAGTCGCGCTTTACCATATCGGCGATTTCCTCGTCAAGACCGCTTTCCTCTCCCAAACCGCCGCGCTCTCTGAAAGACTGCCACGCACACCAAATGTCATTATCCAAAGCCATTGAAACAGTCTCAAAAATATCGTCTATCGCATCGTCGCCGATGATCTGCTCCGCCAATTTCTCCAGCAGGGAGATATTCGGATCCCAGACGCTTAAATAGTTTGCGTTCCAGTTGTCGTAAGCCTCGTAGACCGAGCGCACAAGCAAGTATTTTTCCGTTGGGGTGCCGCTGTTCGCAAACCATTTTATAGGTTTGACATCTTTAATGAACTCCTCTGAAACGCTCCGTTTCAGATATTCGTCCAAAAGAGCATATGAAACGCTGCCTTTCGGGTGAACCATTTTCAGCGCTTTCCCGGCGGGCACCCACTCCGCGCCGTCCACTTCGCCGGACAGCGTGAACTCCGCTTTGTTCGCGCGACCGATGAACCCTATCATCATCATATCCTTTTTGGCGAACCAGTACGTTCCGACAAGCCGCAAGTCTGTCATTTCAATGCCGATCTCCTCCGCGACCTCGCGGCGAGCAGTCTCCTCGGCGGTCTCGCCCGGCTTTATATAGCCCGAAACGAGATTGTAATATTTATCCGAAATGTAGCCCTGCCGCAGCAAAGCCGCCTCGCCGGATTCGTTTACTACAAGCACGATCACCGCGCTTGAAAACATATCGAACCACGGCTTGCCGCACTTTTCGCAGAACGGCACGTCGCCCTCGTCGCCTATCGGCTTTAATATCAGCTTTTCCCCACAGTCGGGGCAATAGTTAAATTTCATAATTACCTCGTATAATTCTATCGCTCACAAAGCATAACGTGTTCGGTAACGACCTTTCCCGTAAGCTCCCACAAAATGTCATTATTGGTGTGATGATATACAAAGCCGCGTTTTTCAAGCACGCGCTTCGACTTGTCGTTGCCGTCGAAATACCCAGCCCAAACGCGTTTCAAACTCATATCTTCAAACGCGAGCTTCAGCAAAGCCGACACCGCTTCGGGGGCGTAGCCGTTACCCCAAAACGGCTTGCCTATCCAGTAGCCGATGTCGCACTCGTCTTCCGATGAGCCGAGAGAGCATTCATCGCCGAGCTTCAGACCCGCCGCGCCAACGACCCTGCCGAGGTCTTTTGGTACAACGGCGAATGTCGCGCGGGAACTCATAAACATACGAACAATATCGCGGCTTTCCTCAACGCTCTTGTGCGGATCAAAGCCACAGCCCGCGCCGATTTCGGGGTCGCGCGCCAGCTTGTACATATCCTCCGCGTCCTCCAACCGCCACGGACGGAGAAGCAGACGTTTCGTTTCAAGCTCCATTATGTATTGTCCTTTCTACTTATTTCTCCGATTCGGCATTGCAAATAAGACACCCAAAGCACGACAGCAGCGTTCCGTGCTTTGGGCATTTCGGAAAGCCGCACAGAACGGGGGCGTCATGTTCTGCGGCAGCGAACCATTCCCTAGTTTCGTTTTCGTCAACATCCTCCGCCGTCATTTGCGAGATCATCTCCGCGAATTTTTTCAGTGCGGGAAGAAGCAGCTCCTCGTTCGGCTGATAGCCAAGCTTATCCCAACCCGTTCTGCTTTCCGCCGCTTCTATCACCTTCAGCATAAAACGCTTGTTCTCCTCGAAACGCTCCGTATTCCACGGAATTTCGCGAATGTCAAAGCCCACCGTTCCTATTCCGACAGCGCTCTGGTCTTTTTCGGCAAGCCACACGATAAGCCGCTTTTCGTCAACCGTTTGAGCAAGCCGCGAGCCCGCAAGAGTCATAACATCAATGAAAACGGCTGTCAAGCCGTTGCTCATTTTCAGATAATCCTCGCCGAATGTGATGTGATTTCCCATAACTTCATCTTCCCTATATACCGCAGCTCTCCAACAGCTCGCGGAGCTGCTTTATAAACGGCGGCAGCGCGGTCTGATCCGCCTCGAACTCAAACTCCATTGAGTGATCGAAATTCGTTATCGTGCCGTAAACCGTGATTTTCCCCGTCCTTTGCATTATAAGCTCAAACTCCTGCTCATAACCGACAAGACTTTCGAGCCTAACGCTGCTGCGCTTCAAGTCATACATTTCCTCAAGCTCGGCGGCGAATTGCGCGACTTGTTTAAAATCGCACTCAAAATCGCCCACTCCCGCAAACCTGCCGTCCATACTCTGGACGCGCAGATCAAACATAGTGTTGTACTGATTGCCGCGCTTGGCTTCCTCTGAACAGCAATTGAAATTAGATATTTCGAGAAAGTTTGCGCCAAACTCAAACCGTGCGTTCAAATAATCACTCCTACCTCCGTATTTAGCGGAAATTTTCCTCGTCAAAGTTATAAACCTTATCCAAAATTTCCTGCCACTGCCCGTTTTTTACATAATCCGATATTCCGCTTATCACTTCGTCTGCCGAATAATTCCCGCCGTATTCCTCAAAGCACGAATACTCCTCCTCGTTGAACTTCAGGAAATCGATGAGCGTGGGCAATACCTGCTCAAACGTCAAATAGCCGCTGTCGTTAACAGCCTTGCAGCAGTCCGTCCAGACTACCCACAAATAGGGGTCGGCACAAACTCTGTTTGTAAATACAAAAGGATTCATTTCACTAAGGATAAACAGTAACCCATAGTCTTCTTTATAACGACGAAGTGAATACGCCGCCCATAACGCGCGCTGATATGTTAATTTCATTTCGGTTCTCCTTAATCAAATGTCATCTGTCCGTCACGAAGAATACCGAGATGTTTGTACGCGAGCGCCGTGGCAATACGTCCGCGCGGAGTTTTCGCTACGAACCCGAGCTGCATAAGATAAGGCTCGCAAACGTCCTCAAGCGTCACCGCCTCCTCGTTCAGCGCGGAAGCGAGCGTAGAAAGCCCCACGGGACCGCCGTTATAGCCCTTTATCATCATTTCGAGCATACGGCGGTCAAGGCTGTCAAGTCCCAGCTCGTCTATTTCGAGCTTTTTAAGCGCCGTGTCCGCTATCTCACGCGTTATTTTTCCGTTGCCCAGCACCTCCGCGAAGTCGCGGACGCGCTTCAACAATCTGTTCGCGATACGCGGAGTACCGCGGGATCGCCGCGCGATCTCCATTGCGCCGTCTTTCATGCACGGGATACCGAGTATCACGGAGGAACGCTGAACGATGTCGCAAAGCTGTTCGGGAGAATACAGCTCCAGTCTCTGCACCACCCCGAACCTGTCGCGGAGCGGCGCGGAGAGCTGTCCGGAGCGCGTTGTCGCCCCTATCAGCGTAAAGTGCGGAAGATCGATACGGATAGACCTCGCCGCGGGTCCGTTTCCCATAACGATATCAAGCGCGTAATCCTCCATCGCGGGATAGAGCACCTCCTCCACCTGCCGCGACAGTCTGTGTATCTCATCGATAAACAGGACGTCGTTCTTTTGCAGATTGGTAAGAAGCGCGGCAAGGTCGCCCGCCTTTTCGATAGCCGGACCGCTCGTTATTCTTATGTTCACGCCCATTTCGTTTGCGATTATGCAGGAAAGCGTGGTCTTTCCGAGCCCGGGAGGTCCGTACAGCAAAACGTGATCGAGACATTCCCCGCGCTTCTTCGCCGCCTCGATGTATACAGCCATATTCTCCTTTACCTTGTCCTGACCTATATACTCGTCAAGCGCTTTCGGGCGAAGTGTAAGCTCCGCCTCGCTGTCCGATTCGCTGAATGACGGCTCGACCAACCGCTCGCGCGGATCAAAATCGAGATCGTCGTTTGACATTTCGATCATGTTGTTCCCCCCTCATTCTCCAAAGCGCCGTCGCTCTTCGGCTCTATCCTCCGATAGAACATATCAGGCAGATTTTTCTCGTCATAGTCCGTCTTATGAAAGCTAAGCATAGCGTTTATACGCTTGGAGAGCTCGTCGGGATCGTGGATGCCGCAGAGCTGCGCCTTTTTGCACTCCTCCTCGGCCTTTTCCGCGTCTCCGCGCATCGCGTACCAATCAGCGAGCTCAGCGTGGCAGAGCGGGTGGTTTTCGTTTATCTTCACGAGCTTTTGCAGAGTTTCAAAAGCCTCGCCGTCCTCGCCGCGTATCATCTGTATCTTCGCTATGCTGAAATACGAGTAGCCGTGGTTCGGGTCGTAACGCAGCGCCTGCTCAAAGCAATAAAGCGCCCTGTCGAGCTTGCCGTCCGAAAAGTACGCGTGCCCCAGTCTCGACTGCGCCTCGGGATTATCCGGCGCGTACTCCGCCGCCTTGCGGTAGCACCACATGAGCTTCGCGTCGTTGTTCATCTCCTCATAAAGACGTATAAGCCACTCTATGCAGAACATCTGATTCTGCCTTACATCGGAGAGCGACAGCGCCTGCTGAAGATGCTCCTCCGCCTGCGGGAACTTTCCGCTGAATATCGCGTATATCCCTTTATACGCAAGCCTTGCGGTGTCGTCGCGGCGCATTATCCTTATCCCGTCCTTGCCGAGAGCGCGGACGGCGGCCGTCTTCTTATTACGGTGAGGTATCACGAAATTTGCCAGAACGAAGGTTATCAGCATCAAAGCCGCCGATAAACCGAGCAAGCTGCCCAGCGTTATCAGAAACGGAATGTCCTCCACCACAAAAAAGGACATCATAACAATGCCCACAACGCACCCGAGGAAAAACATAATAAAAGAATTCAAATTCTTATTGCGATTATCTTTATTCATTATAACTCCTCTCTGTAGAGTTAAAGAACTGCCCATCAAAAATTTCAAGCCTTATTCTACGCGAGATTTTTAAGTCCCAGCTTGATAAGCTCTTCCACCGAGAGCGCGGTATCCGCGCCCGAGAGCGCCGCGCCGCACTGCGCCGGGGTAAACCCAAGCGTCTGCAGCGCCGTTACCGCCTCCGCAAGGTTGTCTCCGCGCGGCAAAGAAGCGCTTTGAAGGTCGGCGGCGGAGAGCTTCTGCTCCTTTGCCACCTTGTCCTTAAGCTCAAGTATTATCCTCTGCGCTGTCTTCGCGCCAATGCCCGGAGCCCTGGTGAGCGTTTTATAGTCGCCGCCGGCTATGCACAGCGCGAGCTTTGAGGGCGTGATGTCGCTGAGTATCGACAGCGCCGCCTTGGGTCCTACGCCCGAGACCGAGATGAGCTGCTTGAAGGTCGCGAGCTCCGCGTTGTCCGCGAAGCCGAACAGATCTAGCGAGTTTTCCGTAACGTGCAGATATGTATAGAGCTTTACCTCGCCGAGGTCGCGTATTTTCGCTAATGTATTCATCGTGGTACGGCAGGCGTAGCCCACTCCCCCGCACTCCACGACCGCAAGCCCCGCTTCCCAATATGTAAGCTCTCCCTGTAAACTGTATATCATATTTCTTCTCCAGTCATAAGTATTTTAAAGATCAGAGTTTTATTTTACGCGTTTTCCACTCCCTCGGCGGGAAAAAACGCCATCAGATCGGTTTTCACCGTTTTTTATTTAGCTGAGTTACCTCGTTTGAGCGGGATATTTCCGCGAGCCGCGAGCCGCCGGTGTGCCCGTGAGTTATCGCGAGCGCGAGCGCGTCCGCGGTATCGTCCGGCTTCGGCACCGTCTTGAGCCGCAGGATATTCCTCGTCATCTCCTGAACCTGACGCTTGTCCGCGTGTCCGTATCCCGTCACCGCCACCTTCACCTGTAGCGGCGTATATTCGTAGATCTTCACGCCCTTTTGCGCCGCGGCGAGCATTATCACTCCGCGGGCGTGCGCCACGTCAATACCCGTTGTGATATTCGAGTTGAAAAACAGTTTTTCTATACTCACGCAATCGGGGCGGAATTTATCGAGGATTACGCACATATCCTCGTATATCTCGCAAAGCCGCTTGTCAAACTCCGTTTCGGACTTGGTGGTTATCGCGCCGTATTTTATCACGTCGAACCGCGTGTTGTCGAACTCCAGAACGCCCCACCCGACTATCGCGTAGCCGGGGTCTATTCCCAGTATCCTCATGTGTAGCTCTCGTTGTCGGTGACATACGAGCGCACGCGGAGCGGTATCCCGAGCTCCTCCGCGAGCTTCCCGCAAGCCCTTATCTCATCCTCGTCTATTACATCCACCACGGTGAACATGGTCTTTATCCCCAACGCCTTGACGTCCTTTGAAAAGCTCAGCATCTCGTCAAAAGCCTTCTCGCCGAAGCTCGGGCGCGTTACCTCGTTATAGCGCCGCGCTTCCGGAGCGTTCAGGCTTATCGAAAAGCTGTCGACAGCGCCCTTGAAGCGCGTTATGTCGAAGTCCTTGTGAATAAGCCTTACAAGCCCGTTTGTATTCACCCTTACGCTCATGTCCGAATTGGACTTTATATATTCGGCGGTCTTTATCAGCATATCCGCGCGGACGGTCGGTTCGCCATAGCCGCAGAACACCGCTTCCTTGATACCGGTCTTATCAAAGTCCTCAAAAGCCTTTGTTATCTCATCAAACGACGGCTCGTGCTCAAGCCATAGGCTGTCGTTATCCTCAATGGAATCGCCGTTTTTGCGTATACAGAACACGCAGTCGCACGGGCATCCGTTGGTGATGTTCACATACATCTTGCCTTCAAATTTATAGAAAACAGTCATAGCGGAACCTCTTTTTATATAAATATACATTTAAAGAAAATACTGATTTAACGGCGGTTTTCCCCGCCGGAGGCGGGGAAAACCGCATAAAATAAAACTTTGATTTTTAAAATATCATTTAATCAGTATTTTTTTAATTATACCACTTTTAGGGACTGTTGTCAATATAAAAGGGCAAAAAAACGTTCCCTCAAATGAGGGAACACCGATCTGCAATTGATAATTGAAGCTCATCCGATGCTCAATCCGTGCGGCGGCACTTTGTTGATGACATTCAAAA
This sequence comes from uncultured Ruminococcus sp., assembly GCA_964454205.1. GTDB lineage: Bacteria > Bacillota > Clostridia > Oscillospirales > Ruminococcaceae > CAG-115. The sequence continues at coordinate 18,327 of CAYVSV010000019.1, read as the reverse complement.
ACAGGTTCTGTATCACTTTGTTGAAGTCAATGCTCATCGCGAGGACTTTGTCTTCCTCGGCGAAACCGCCTGCCATCGCCTTATGCCCTCCGCCCGAACCGACGTCCTTAAGCGCTTCGGAAATAATAGCGCCCGCGTCAAGCTCGTCGAGTTCGCTGCGCACGGAGAACTTGAACCCGTTCGGACGGCGGTTATAAACCACCACGAACTTTACAAGGTCGATATCCAATATGAAATCCGAAACGGTCGCTATGAATCCCTCCTTGCAGGGGAAATTCAGAAACGCGAAGCCCACCTCGTTGTATATCTCGATGTTGCGGAGGCTGTCGGAAAAGGCGTTGAGCTCGCAGTACTCGATCTCGGCGGCCTGAAAACGACGGAGCTGCTGGTGATTGCTTTTCGGGAAGAGGAATGAGTAAATATCCACGTCAAGCTCCGTCACGCCGCGCGTGAAGTTGCGGGTATCGCATTTCAGACCGTAAAGCAGAGCTGTCGCTACCTTTTCCGTCATCTCAACACCGCAGTCGCGGTAATAATCCGCTATTATCGTGGCGCAGCTCCCAACGATGCGCACGTCCATGTATCTGTAATCGTCTACCTCGACGAAGGTCGGGTGATGATCGATACACGCGACCTCGTCGCCGATAAGGTCGTCGATATTGCCGCTCCCCTTCTGGGAATCTACTATGATGATGTAATCATCCTCGGTCATTCCGTCGCCGTTCTCAACGTCGTCGATCTCGTCCGTGAGCATCTCTATGCCGAATTCCGCGACCATATTCGCCGTGACCGCGCGTTCTACCGCGCCGTGGTGGCAGATAGTCGTCTCGATATCGAAATGTCTCAGCAGCTCCTGGAGACCGAACGCGCTCGCGATAGCGTCCTGGTCGGGGAAATTATGGGTCTGTATAAAAACGCGGTGTCCGCGCAAAAGCTCAACAAGCTCTTCAAATCGTTTTGCCATAAGCGCTCCTTAATAACATGGTGGGAGCCGCAGTGTAAAGAGATTAAATGCTCCCTTTATATATTCTAACATATTTTTCTGTAATAATCAAGTAGATTTATAGAACTTAAAACCGTGAAAATGCACAAAAGTTGGTGCTGCTTTTTAGAGATTTTGCGGAGCTCCCGAAAATTTCCTGCGATATTTGCAGACAAAACGCGAAAAATAAGCTCAAACTTTTGTAAAGGAGAACGAAAATGAACCCGATAAAAACAATCATTCCCGCAGTGCTTGCCGCTTCCTTATTCGCGCATACCGCCTCTGCTGACGACAAGATAGAATGGGGCTTGGGGAGTGCCGCCGACGCATACGGCAGACCCCTCGACGCGGTAAACGCCGAAGCGAAATACTCCGATATGGGCGGGCTCTTCGTAGGAGAGGCGGAGCACAAGCGCCTCTGGCTCACGTTTGACGAGGGTTACGAGAACGGCTACACCGAAAAAATACTCGACGTACTGAAGGAAAAAAACGTCCGCGCCGTATTCTTTGTGACGTATGACTACGCCAAAGACAACCCAGACATCATAAAACGCATGATAGCCGAGGGTCACACCGTCGGAAACCACACGGTATCGCACCCTTCCCTGCCCGAACGCTCGGACGAGGAGATAAGGCGCGAGCTCTCCGAGCTCCACGAATATATCAAGGAGCGCTTCGGATATGAGATGTACGTTATGCGCCCTCCGAAAGGAGAGTTCTCCGAGCGCGTTCTGAAACTCGCCAAGGAGCTCGGCTACACTACCGTTTTGTGGAGCTTCGCCTACTACGACTGGAGCGACGACAACCAACCGGAGCCCGGGCAGGCTTTCGCTAAGATAACCTCGAAAACTCACCCGGGCGAAATATGTCTGCTGCACGCCGTTTCCAAGACCAACACCGAGATACTGGGCTCCGTAATCGACAATTGGCGCGAAAACGGTTATATCATCACTCCGATGTAGCGGCTATCTCCCCGAATACCCCCGCGGTTCTCGCTGTCGGGCGCTCGAACACCGAGGCGTTCACAAATCTCACCCGCGCCCCGTTCTCGATATATCCGCCAAGAGTTTCTTCCTCCGACAGATCGTCGAAGCTCAAAGAATTATCAGCGATGATGTATGCGGGAGCGCCTGTGATATTGTCGGCGGAGGCGTAGCCCGAAGCGCCGCACATATTCTCTCCCGAAAGGCTCAGCACCGCGTTTTCAAAGGTATCGGCGCCCGCGACGGTGAGCTTTTCGGTAACGTACACAAAACTCCCGAGCTCAACTTCCTTTGCGGCTTTTTCGAGAGCCGAACGCGCCGCCGAGCCTATCTCCACCGCGCGCACCGTTTCCTTCTCGCTGCCGGTGGTCTCTCTGCCGTAGAACGCCGCGGCGAGCTCCTTATAAAGCGCGGAATAGCCCTCCATGTTCTTCGGAGGCTGCGCGGTGAGCACCGCGATGTTCGCCCTGCCGAGCGTATACCGCTCGCGCTCGGAAAGCTCCGACAGCGTGAAAACAGCGTCCGGCGCGAGCTTTACAATAGCCTCTATATCCGGATTTTCCGTGCTTCCCACTTTGGGAACGGAAAGCCCCTCGGGATAGTCGCAGTAATCGCTTATCCCGACAAGCCTGTTTTCAAAACCGAGCTCGCAGATTATCTCGGTCGCGGCGGGCGAAAGGCTTACGGCGCGTTCCACCGCTTTATCGAGCCTTACTCCGCAGGACGAAGCCGGAAAAGGCGCGTTGCTTTTTACGCTCTCCGTATCCGAAACGTCTATCCTGTCGGGAGCCGAGCTGTTATTGTCCCTCGAGCAGCCGGAAAGGAGAGCTCCGCATAAAATAACGTTTAAAAATGTTTTGAGAAATTTTTTCATAATGCATACTCCAATAAGTTTAATTTTTGCGCTTTATCCTCCGGAGGCGGGTAAAGCGCCATTCGTTAGTTATCAAGTCCAAGCGCCAGTCTGCCGCCTATGAAGTCGATGAACTGCCGCGCCGTCCTCGGCGAACGCCCGCCGCGCTTGAGCGCAAAGCGCTCCGCAGCCCCGAAAAGCGTTTCCTCGGGAACATCGAGCTTTTTATCCTCGGCGAGCTGCCTTACTATGTCGAGATAAAGCTGCTTATCCGGCTTTGTAAACGTCACAAACAGCCCGAAGCGGTCGGAAAGCGACATACTCTCGTCGATAGCGTCAGCGCCCGATATTTCACGTTCGGCGGCGGTCTCGCGGATTATCTTGCGGCGGTTGGTCGTTGCATAGATGAGGATATTGTCGGGTCTCGCCGCAAGCGAACCCTCCAGCGCCGCCTTCAATATCCCGAAGCGGTCATCGTTCTCGGCAAACGCCAGGTCATCTATAAGGATTATAAAGTGGAGCGGAACGTTTTTGAGCTCCTTATAAAGCCGCGGCAAAAGCGCGATATCGTTTTTGGAGAGCTCTACCATGCGCAGATGACGCGATTCGTTCATAATAGCCTTTACCGTGGAGGATTTTCCCGTGCCCCTGTCGCCGTAGAGCAGGACGTTCTGCGCGGGCTCTCCCGCGAGAAAGCAGACGGTGTTGTCTATCACCTGCTTGCGCTGCACCTCGTAGTTTTTGAGATCGGAGAGCTTTATCTTATCGGGCTCCTCCACGGGGCGAAGCTCTCCGTCATAGGTGAACGCCTTGTATTTCGCGAACATTCCGCTGCCGTTCGTCTTGATGTAGTCGAGAAAATACTCCGGTGTGTAGTCGAACGCGCCGTTTTCGTACAGCGGCAGCTTGCCGAAATCCAGCGTTTCATAGAACGAGTTCAGCCGTATCTGGAGCTGCGCGGCGGTCTCGGAACACAACGCGCGGAACACCTCGAGATCGCATTTCAGCGCGTCCGCCCTGAGATACGAGAGCTCGTTGTGCTCTCCCAGCGCGAACTCCGTAACTATCGGCGAGTTTGAGAACACCAGCATATCGTGAAGATACCCGCCAAGCGTCCTGCCGCTTTTCAAAACCTCTCCCGCTATTTGAGAGTATCCCTCAAAGCTGTCCTCGATATTCTCCGAAAACAGCATTTTAAAACCCTTTAGTACGGGATCGTTCTTTACGTTGAAGCAGCAAAGCCCCGCTATCTTTGTTCTGAATTCCTGCATATCATCTACCCCCACATATTTGAAAGTGCTCATCTGTATTTTCCGTTTAAAATCGTCTTTATCAGCTCATCAAGATCTGACATGGTATTCATACTGCCGAATTTATTCCGCAGACTTGCCGCGCCTTCTATTCCCTTTATATACCACGCCGCTTGGCGGCGGGCTTCCTTCATTCCCGTAAGCTCGCCCTTGTCCTCCACGAGCAGCGCTATATGACGGCGCATTATGGTCAGCTTTTCATCGAGCTCGGGTTCCAGGCGGGTGGACTTCCCTTCGAAAAAATCCCGTATCTGCCCGAAAAGCCACGGTCTGCCGTAGCTGCCTCTTCCTATCATCACAAGGTCGCAGCCGGTGTATTCGTACATACGAACGCAGTCCTCTACGCTCGAAACGTCGCCGTTTCCTATCACCGGGATGCTCACCACGCGCTTTACATCGCGTATAACGTCCCAATCCGCCCTGCCCGAATAAAGCTGCTCCTTCGTCCTTCCGTGTACGGCGACGGCAGCCGCGCCGTTTTCCTCGGCTATCCTCGCCATTTCGACGGCGTTTATCGTATACTTGTTCCAGCCCGCTCTTATCTTCACGGTAACGGGTCTCTGCGCTGCCGAGACCGCCGCCGCGACGAGCTCCCCGAAAAGCTCCGGAGTGCGCATAAGCGCGCTTCCGGCGCCGCCGCAGACTATCTTCGGCATGGGGCAGCCCGCGTTTATGTCGATAATATCGGGCGAATACCCCTCCGCTATCTTTACCGCCTTCGCCATAAATTCCGGCTCCGCACCAAAGAGCTGCACCGCCATCGGGCGCTCGACCCCGCTCACCGAGAGCAGCTCCGCCGTCTTCCTGTCGGAATAACACAGCCCCTTACAGCTTGCCATCTCGCCGACGCAATACGCCGCGCCGAACTCCTTCGCCGTCAAACGGTACGCTCTGTCGGCAACGCTTGCCATCGGCGCTAAAGCGGCGGTTTTTTCTATTATGACCGTTCCTATTTTTATATGTTCCATATATTTTCCCGCGGTTTATCGCCGCGTACTTCAAAAAAACCGCTCTCAACGACTGTTAAGAGCGGTCTGTTTCTCGAGTATAGACTGTTACTTCAGCTCAACCTTAGCGCCAACCTCTTCGAGCTTAGCCTTGATCTCCTCAGCCTCAGCCTTTGCAACGCCTTCCTTGAGAGCCTTAGGAGCAGCCTCAACGAGCTCCTTAGCCTCCTTAAGTCCGAGACCGCAAATGTCCTTGACAGCCTTGATAACGTTCATCTTAGCGTCGCCGAACGATGCGAGTATAACGTCGAACTCGGTCTTCTCGGCAGCGCCTGCGCCTGCACCGGCAGCGCCCGCAGCGGGAGCTGCGGCAACAGCGGCAGCGGATACGCCGAACTCTTCCTCAAGAGCCTTTACGAGCTCGTTAAGCTCGATTACGGTAAGCTCTTTTACTTCGTCTATGATCTTAGTAATATCAGCCATTTTATTTACCTCCATAAATATGTTGAATTTGTGTTTTGCGGACTATGCCGCGCTTTTCGACAAACGATCAGGCGGTAGCTTCGCCGTCGTTCTTCTTCGCGATCTCGTTGATAGCGATAGCGAAGCGCTGTATCGGGCTCTGCAGCATGAATACGAGCTGCGAAAGGAGCGTCTCCTTGGACGGGAGCTTTGCGTATGTCTCGACCTCTTCCTTAGAGATGACCTTGCCGTCTACAAAGCCTTTTTTGATGCTGAATTTGCCGTCCGAACCCTCTGCCTTCTTGTGCAGGATCTTCGGCGCTATGATGATGTCCTCCGCGGAGAGCGCAACGGCTGTCGTTCCCTGAAGAACGTCGTCGAGACCCTCGAGACCCGCGATGTCGCAAGCGCGCTTAAGCAGCTTGTTCTTGACAACAAAGTAATCAACGCCCGCTTCACGCAACTCTTTACGGAGCTTTGTGTCGTCCTCGACGGTGATACCCTTGTAGTCGACGAGCACGCCGCCCGCCGCGTTTTTCAGCTTTTCGGCAAGATCGGCAACGAACTGTTGCTTTTGAGCAAGTACAGACTCACTGGGCATAATATATCCTCCTTATTAGATTTATTTGCTGCCCAAAACGAAAACCCGTTCTGTCGCAAAGACAAAACGGGAGAATAGACCTGTTATCTATCCATTCCTCGGCAGGCGCGGCGCAATGCCGCATTATAACGCGAACGTCACCTGCTGTCTTTAGAACAGCATAATTATTATACCACACTTAAATTCATTTGTCAAGGGCTTTTTTGAAAAAAGTTCTAATTTTCTTCCCCCGCTATCTCCTCTATTATCGCCCGTATCTCCTCAACGCCCTCGCCGGTCTCGGCGGAAAACTCCACCATTGTGATGTCCTCGGCGCACGGAAGCTCCGAAAGCAGCGCCTGTCTGCGTTCATCGCGCTGCTTCTTCGAGAGCTTGTCCGCCTTTGTCAGCACGACGACGAACGGAAACCCGCCGTCTATCAGATAATTCACCATAGAGAGATCGTCGGCGGTCGGCGGGTGCCGGAAATCTATAAGCTGAAACACCAGAGCCAGCTCGCGTTCGGCGGCAAGATAGCCGCCTATAAGCCTGTTCCAGCTTTGCTTTTCCGATTTGGACACCTTCGCGTAGCCATACCCCGGCAAGTCCACGATATAGATATTCTCCAGCTCGTAGAAGTTTATCGTGGCGGTCTTTCCCGGTGTCGCCGACACTCTCGCCAGCGACTTCCGGTTGAATATCTTGTTTATCAGCGAGGATTTTCCCACGTTCGAGCGCCCCGAAAACGCTATCTCCGGGCGCTCGGAAGGCGGTATCTGCTCGAATTTTCCGTATGATGTGAGGAATTTCGCGTTGTTGTAGTTCATCGTATGTCACCTCTATTAAGAGCCGGCAGGATCATACGTTAAGCAGCGGCTTGCGCACTCTCCCGCTCTTTTTCGGCAGAGCTTTTTCCTTTATCTCGGGTTTTACGGATTTTGCCGCCGTGCAGTTTTCGAGGACAAGCGCCGTTTCAAGCACCGTCGAAATATCCTCCGCGGGAACGAAGCGTATGTTTTCCTTCACCTTTTCGTCGATCTCATCAAGATCGGGCACGTTGTCCTTAGGTATGCATACGGTCTTTATGCCCGCGCGGTACGCCGCCATCGACTTTTCCTTCAAGCCGCCTATGGGAAGCACCTTTCCGCGCAGAGTTATCTCGCCCGTCATCGCCACGTCGCGGCGCACTGGAGTTCCCGAAAGCGCCGATACAAGCGCGGTTGTGAGCGTAACGCCTGCTGAAGGTCCGTCCTTCGGGACGGCGCCCTCGGGCGCGTGGACATGAATGTCCTTATCCTTATAGAAATCGGGATTGATGTTGTATTTCTCCGCGAGAGAACGCGTGAGCGACACCGCTATCTTCGCGCTCTCCTTCATAACATCGCCGAGCTGTCCGGTAAACTCCGTCTTGCCTGTTCCCGGGAGCACCAGAACCTCCAAAGGCAGCATAGTGCCTCCTACGGAAGTCCACGCGAGACCGTTCACCATACCCACCTCGTCGCGCGCCGCCAAAACCTCGGGCTTATACTTCTTCACGCCGAGGAACTCCTCGATATTCGCTTCGGTCACCTTTACCTCTTTTTCGCCCGAAACGAGCTTTTTTGCGGTCTTTCGGCATATCTCGCCTATTCTGCGCTCCAGCTTGCGCACGCCCGCCTCGCGGGTGTAGCCGTCTATTATCGAATACAAAGCCTTATCGGATATTTTAAGCGTTTTGGAGCTCTCTCCGTTTTTCTTGAGCTGTTTGGGAACAAGGTGCTTTTTCGCTATATTGAACTTTTCCTCGCGGGTATAGCTCGAGAGCTCTATTACCTCCATTCTGTCGAGCAGAGGCGCGGGGATGGTGCTCGTGTCGTTCGCCGTCGTTATGAACAAGACCTCGCTGAGGTCTATCGGCACTTCCAGATAGTTATCGACGAACGCGCTGTTCTGCTCCGCGTCGAGCACCTCTAACATCGCCGAGGAAGGGTCGCCCTTATAGTCGTTGCCCATCTTGTCTATTTCGTCCAGCAGAATAACGGGGTTCATGCTCTTTGCCTGCGTGAGAGCCTTCACGATGCGCCCCGGCATCGCGCCGACGTACGTTTTTCTGTGACCGCGTATCTCCGCCTCGTCGTGAACGCCGCCAAGGGATATTCTCGCGTACTTTTTCCCGAGAGCATCCGCTATCGAGCGCCCTATCGACGTCTTGCCCACTCCGGGGGGACCGTACAGGCAGATTATCTGTCCCTTTACGTCCGGCGCGAGAGCTCTCACTGACAGCGTTTCGAGTATGCGCTCCTTCACCTTTTTGAGCCCGTAGTGATCGTGGTCGAGCTTTTTTTCCACCGCTTCGATATTCAGCTTGTCTTTCGTCCGCTTGTTGAACGGCACGGCGAGCACGGTATCCAGATAATTCCGCAGCACCGCCGACTCCTGTGATGAGCCCGACATACGGCGGAGCTTTTCCGCCTCTTTTATGAGCTTCTCCTCCGACTCCTCCGGCAGCTCCAGCGCCCTTATCTTCTCTATGTACTCGTCGCATTCCTCGGCGGGGTCGCCCTCGTCGCCGAGCTGGCGCGAGATAGCTCTCATCTGCTCGCGGAGATAATAGTCGCGCTGGTTCTTGTCCATAGCCTCGCGCACCTGCTCCTGTATATCGAGCTCGGTCATCATTATCTCTATCTCACTGTCTATCATTGAGATAAGCAGCTTTATCCTCTGCAAAACGCTGTTTGTTTCAAGGAGCTCCTGCTTATCCTCCACCTTCAGCGTGATGTTGAACACCACCTTGTCAAACAGCCTTTCGCAATCTTCCTCCGTCATTATTCCCTCGTACAAATCCTTCGGCATTTTCGGAGAGATCTGCGCGTATGTATCGAACGCTTCCTTGAGCGCCCGCTTCGCCGCCGCCTGCGTTGAAGCCGCCAAAGCCGCTCCGCGCGTGGGATACTCCTTCACCTCATACTTAAGATAGTCTCTCGCTGACACCTGCTTTACTGCCTTCGCCCGGTAAATTCCCTCCACCAGCACGCGCGTCGTGCCGTCCGGTGTAGTGAGAAGCTGCTTTATCATTCCCACAACTCCCACTCCGTATATATCGTCCGCGGAAGGCGAGAGCTCCCCCGCGTCCTTCTGCGCCACGAGAAATATCTCGCCGCCCGCGCCCGCGGCAACCTTCAGCGCCTTCACCGAGCGTTCGCGGCCCACGTCGAAGTGCAGTATCATCGAAGGGAACACCACCAATCCCCTGAGCGGGATCGCGGGAAGTACCTTTATATTATTTTCAGCCATATTAGCCTCCTTATTTTAAAAAAATTTGCGAACCGTTCACTCCGCCTTCGGCTCCGTTCACTAGCCGAGCTGCATTGCCTCCGCTCCACTTCGTTCCGCTGCGGCAACGCAGCTCGCTTTCGCAAATTTTACTTGCCGCCGGTGCGTTTACTGTTTTTTTGCGACGCTGTAATGCGCCGCCCCTGCATTGACTGTCTTAATAACGTCACTGTTCCTATTATACACCAATCAAGCGAAAAATGCAACCCCCAATTTTTATCCGAAAATCAAGGATAAAATGCCGTAAATTATCGGAACATGTACAATATATATCCAAATCGTCGCCCTGCCCACAGCCGCGAGCCATCTGCAATGCGAACTGTAAAAGCATCTCGGCATATCTCCGCTTTTGAACCAATATCCGAGATAGCTCCCCGCCAGAAATACGAAAAACCACGGCAGAAGCGGAAAATAATCCGAAGAGAAAAAATCGTCCGATATGACCCCGAACGGAAACAACACTCCGACTTCCTTCGCCTTTTCGGGAAAGCTCCAGCTTAAGTCTCCGACACCCAGATAACCGTAAGCGGCGTTCCATGTGAAAACAGCCAGCACGGCGGCGGCCGCCAGCCCGATAAACGGCGGCACTCTTTCAAACGCGCCTTCAAACAGACCGTACAGCATCATGGATACTCCCAGCATGTGCAGTATCCCGAAGTATATGCCGCTTTCAGAGAAGAACGGCACCACAAACGTTATCGCCATTCCCACCATAAAGCACTTAGCGCCGCGCCGCACATTGTCCCGCGAGTATCTGCACATTATACCGGAAATAAACACGAAGCCGCCAGCGAAAATATCCCTTATGATATCAAACCATTCGGTAAAAAATATCGGCACGTCCACACCGAACTCATACTTCAAGTTAAACATCGCGTGATACACCACCATACATAATATGGCGAATCCGCGTATCTCGTCGAGCAGAAACACTCTGCCCTTGCTGTCTGTTTTCTTTACGTCCATATGTTCCCCTTAATTTTAAAAGCAAAAAACTGCACTGCTCACATCTATTGTATCACACTTTCAAAAAAATTACAACACCCTCTTCAAAATCTTTTGCGAATTATGGCGTTATATCTGGTGAACATTTGTTGACAACCTTTGCCGAAAGTGGTAAAATAACAGTATACAACATTTTTGAACGATAGGAGGAACAATGAAGATAGCTGTTACGGGTTATTCGGGCTCCGGTAAATCAACGCTCGCAAGGCGTTTGGGAGAGATATACGGCGCGAAAGTCCTTCATCTCGATACGGTGGAGTTCACGGACAATTGGCAAAAGCGCGGTCTCTCGGAAAAACAAAAGCTGACCGAGGATTTTATGACATCAAACGAAAGCTGGGTGATAGATGGCAACTACTCCGGCTTGCTATACGAAGAGCGCATGGAACAGGCGGACCTGATAATCATAATGCTCTTCAACCGGTTCACCTGTCTGAAACGCGCTTATCTGCGCTCCCGAAAATACAAAGGCAAAACGCGCCCCGATATGGCGGACGGATGCATCGAAAAGCTCGACCGCGAATTTGTTATGTGGATACTTAAAGACGGAAGGACAAGCTCACGGAAAGCGCGGTACAAGGCTCTCCGTGAAAAATACGGAAGCAAGACCGTCGTACTGAAAAATCAACGCGAACTTAACGAATTTTTACGAAACTGGAAGAAATGATCATGAGAATTTCATTCGATCTGGACGATACCCTGTTTGTCGATCCTGGAAAATTCAAAACGGAAAAGGCGCTTCCCTTCCCTTTTAACAAGATATATAAGGAGCGTCTTAGAGCGGGTACGATCGGATTATTTAAGTATCTTTTCGAAAACGGTATTGAACCGTGGATATACACCACCTCTTTCCGCTCGGAAAGATATATCCGCAGACTTTTCCGCCGCTATGGGATAAAGCCTCTGGAAATAGTCAACGGGGAACGCCACGCGCGCGAGGTACAGCGGAACGGACGCGAGGCTATGCCGTCAAAATACCCGGCGAAATACCGTATTGATCTGCACGTAGACGACGATATTTCGGTAAAGCAAAACGGCGATACCTACGGATTTCGGGTTATGGTAATAGGCGCGGAGGACGAACGATGGACAGAAAAAATAATCGAACGCATAGAGGAAATACGCAGGATTCAACGGAACGGAAAGCCGCGCGGCTAGCGTTCGGACGGCGAACAGTCTTTCGCCTTGCGCGAAAACAGTTCTCTTAGTCCGAACGCCAGCAGAAACAGCGCGAACAGCTTCCGCAGGGCGCTGTTATCGATAAGCTGAGCGCCGTAAGTCCCCAGAACAGCTCCGAACAGTCCGCCGAGAGCCAGCTTTTTTACAAGCGCCTTATCTATAAGATGATTTTTGAGGTGAAACATCTGCGATAGCAGCGCCGTCGGAAGAAAGAAGAGCAGGTTCACGCCCTGAGCGGCTCTTTGCGGCATATCCTCGAAGATCGTCAGCCACACTACCAATATAAAGCCGCCGCCCAATCCCATAGAGGCGAGCACTCCCGTGAGGAAACCGACTACAGCGCTCACGAGAACAGCATCCTTATCGCCGCTATCGTTACTATGCCGCCAAAAACGCGCTTCAGCGTCTCCGCCTTGATCTTCTTAAGGAATATCGAACCCGCAGCCGCTCCGAGCACTCCCCACGGCACGAACCGCCAAGCCTCCCCGAAATCGAGGTTCCCCGAAAAGCCGTAGAACAGCGCCGTAACAAGGCTCAGCACAAAGATCAGCGCTACCGAAGTAGCATGGGCAGCGTTCGGGTCGCTCCCCTCCTTCTCCAGCACCGGCACGGCGATCACTCCCCCGCCCGACCCGAAAAAGCCGTTCAGAAACCCACAGAGCGCTCCCTCAAAAAATTTTCTTGCCTTTTTCATATTCTCACCTCATCGTTAGTTTGCGCTTTTCGCCGCGTTTTATTTATTAACAACGGAGAATCGTCAATTGTACATTGTCAATTCATAACGATGTCATTTTGCCGAAATTGGAATAAATTACCAGCTAAAAATATTTTTTATGATATATCATTGACAACATACTCATTATGTGGTAAAATAAAAGAATACGGTATATAATAAAAAATGAAACAAAGGAGAGGACAACTATGCTATTATCCGGTTCGGACATAATCGTGGAGTGCCTTCTGGAGCAGGGCGCGGATACCGTTTTCGGGTATCCGGGCGGCGCGGTGCTCAACATCTACGACAGTCTTTACAAATACAGCGACAGGATACGCCATATCATCACATCGCACGAGCAGGGCGCGTGCCACGCGGCGGACGGCTTCGCCAGAGCTACGGGAAAGACCGGCGTCGTTATCGCGACTTCGGGACCCGGCGCTACCAATCTCACAACGGGGCTTGCGACGGCGAATATGGATTCTATCCCGCTTGTGGCTATCACTGGCAACGTCTCCACCGATCTCCTGGGGCTGGATTCCTTCCAGGAAGTGGATATAACGGGCGTTACCATGCCCATAACCAAGCACAACTTCATCGTAAAGGACATCTCGGAGCTCGCGGACACCATTCGGCTCGCGTTTGAGATAGCGGGCAGCGGGCGCAAGGGACCCGTGCTGGTAGATATTCCCAAAGACATCACCGCCGCGATGTGTGAATACAACAAATCCAAAGGATTTGAACCACGCGAAGCCGACAGCGCCGATAATATCAAGGAGCTGGAAACAGCGGCGGCGCTCATCGAAAAGTCGGAAAGGCCGTATATTTACGCGGGCGGCGGCGTTGTCTCCGCCGAAGCCGTTGATGAACTGAAAAAATTCGCGGAGCTCTGCGACGCGCCGGTATCCTGCTCGCTTATGGGTCAGGGCGCATACGATCAGACAAACCGCCGCTATATAGGTATGCTCGGTATGCACGGCACGGTGAAGGCGGCTGCCGCACTCAATTCCTGCGACCTGTTCATAGGCGTGGGCACGCGCTTTTCCGACAGAGTTATAGGCGACCCGAACGTTTTCGGAAGGAACGCGAAGTTTATCCATATCGACATAGACCCCGCCGAGTTCAACAAGAACGTAGCCGTGGGCTGCGCTGTGCCCTGTGACGTAAAGTCGGCGCTTGCGGCTCTCTGCGGCAGGATATCACAAAAGAAGAACTCCTGGACTGACGAGATAATAGCGAAGGACTTCGGCGAACCCGTGCAGACAGGCACGGAGGAATTCCCCGTAACGCCGCAGGCGGTCATCGAAAAGCTGGACGAGCTGACGGATGGAAACGCCGTTATCGCGACGGAGGTCGGGCAAAACCAGATGTGGGCGGCGCAGTACTACAAATTCAAGGAGCAGCGCAGCTTCATATCCTCGGGCGGTCTCGGTACGATGGGCTTCGGGCTCGGGGCGGCTATCGGCGCTAAAGTCGGCAGACCCGACAAGACCGTTGTAAATATTGCAGGCGACGGCAGCTTCGCTATGAACCTCAACGAGCTTATCACAGCCTCCGCTCACAATATCCCGATAATCGAGATGGTCATCAACAACAGCGTTCTCGGAATGGTGCGTCAGTGGCAGAGGCTGTTCTACAACAAGCACTTCTCGCAGACCACTCTGGACGCCCGGCATATCGATTATGTAAAGCTCGGCGAGAGCTTCGGCATACAAACGTTCGTTATCGCGAAAAACGAGGACATTGAGCCGACGCTCAAAAAGGCGCTCGAAATATCGAAAACCGCGCCCGTAATGATAGAGGTGCGCATAGACCGCGATATCAACGTTCTTCCGATGATACCCGCGGGCAAGCCCGTTGTCGATCCCATAACGGAAATTGATTTGGAGGCGTAATTATGCAGGAACATGTATTATCCGTAAAAGTTGAAAACAAAAACGGCGTACTGCTGCGCGTGAGCTCGCTGTTCGCGAGGCGCGGCTACAGCATAAAAAGCCTCAACGCCGCCGAGACCGAGGAGCGCAATATCTCGCGGCTCACTATAGTCGTATCGGCGGATCTGCGTATTCTGGAGCAGATCAAAAACCAGCTTATGAAGCTCTACGAGGTGCACGAGGTGAAGATACTCGCCGATGCGGTAACGCGCGAGCACATCCTTATCCGCGCGGGAAAAAACGCCGAGGACAGGCACAAGATAATCGAGATAGCCAACCTCTACCGCGCGAAGCCCGTTGACGTCGCCGCAGACTCCATAATGCTGGAGCTTACCGGAGAATCCGCGAAGATAGACAGCTTTATCGATCTTCTGAAGCCGTTCGGGATAGTTAAAATGGTGCGTTCGGGGATAACGGCGCTGGAACGCGACTGATCGCAAACGATTGACAATTTTTGGGAGCTGACATTACATGAAAAAATTCCGCAAAGCCTTGAAAATTTTTCTGGTTACCGCTGCTGCGTTGGTTTTCGCGGTTTTAAGCGCTCACGGCATAGGCAGAGCCGTTAATAACAGAACTCCCAAAGGCGGTATCAACAAGTCGATGTATGTTGATATAAACGGTACAAAGCAATGGATAAACATATACGGAGAGGATATCGGCAATCCCGTACTGCTTTATCTGCACGGCGGACCGGGCTCGGCAACGAGCGATATCGACTATGCTTTTACAAGAAAATGGGCTGATGTATATACCGTTGTGACATGGGATCAGCGAAACTGCGGCAAAAGCTATGACGCCGGTCAAAACGATATCACATTGACAAAGGCTTTGCTGTTGGAGGACGGCAAGCAGATGTCGGAGTTTCTGATAGGGGAGCTGAATTGCGGTAAGATCACTGTTCTCGGACATTCGTGGGGATCGTTTTACGGAGCCAACCTTGTTCTCGAATATCCCGAATTGTACGAATGTTTTATCGGAACGGGGCAGCTTGTGGATATAGTCGAAAATGAAACCGCCTTCAAGGAAGAGGCAAGAATTTGGGCTGAAGGAGACGATGAAGCGTTGGCTCTTGTGGAAACGCTGTCTGCCCAAGATTTCACAATAGAGCATATCATGACGCGTAATGAGCTGATGGACAAATACGGATACGGAATGATGGCTGACGGCTCCGATTATAATTTGATAGCGACTGTTTTGTTCAATCCTCATTATTCGGTCATTGACTGGATAAAATATTTTCAGCGTGATATGAGCGTTTATCTGGATTTTTTCGGCTCTGAGGAGCTGCTGTCCTTTTCGTTAAAGGATAAATTCAGCTATGAAGTCCCGTATTACAACATAAACGGCAATAAGGATTATCAAACAAATTATAAACTCGCTCAAAAGTACTTTGACAACGTTGATGCTCCTTATAAAAAAATGTTTATAATGGAGAATACTACGCACGGACTTCTGGAGTCAAAGTCGGAGGATTTTTCGGAGATCATACATCAAATCGCCGAGATCGAAAATATGTAAATGATTTTTACAAGGAGTGACAGCCTCATAATGAATATTCTTCACCTGAAATACGCGGTCGAGGTCGCAAAGACCCAATCGATAAGCAAGGCGGCGGAGAACCTTTATATGGGACAGCCGAACCTTTCGAGAGCCATAAAGGAGCTTGAGGAATCTTTGGGGATAACCATTTTCAGGCGCACCTCAAAGGGCATCACCACCACCCCCGACGGCGACGAGTTCCTGCGCAAGGCACGTCGCGTCGTCGCGCAGGTCGACGAAATGGAGGAGCTTTACCGTACAAAGCGCACGCACAAGCAGCGCTTTTCCGTGTGCGTGCCGCGCGCGAGCTATATCGCCGCGGCAATGCCCCAGACAGCAAAGAGCCTCTCGCTTAACGAGCCCGCGGAGATATTCTATAAGGAAACAAACGCCGGAGAAGCAATCTCCGGGGTGCTGCGCGGCGATTGCGGCATGAGCGTCGTCCGCTATCAGGCGGCGTTTGAGAAATACTTCGCCGCGTTCTTCAAGGAGAAAAAGCTATTCTATGAAACGGTCGCGGAGTTCAAATACCTTATGCTGATACGAAAGGACGACCCCCTATCATCTGCGGAGAGCGTCACGGCGGACGACCTCAAGGGACTTATCGAGATAGTCCACGGAGACCCATACGTCCCGGCCGTGCCTTTTATCGACGTGAAAAAGGCGGAGCAGTCCGAGGATGTCGACAAGCGAATATACGTCTTTGACCGCGCAGCGCAGTTCGAGCTGCTCTCCGCCGTTCCGCGGACGTTTATGAGGGTCTCCCCCGTTCCGCGGAAGCTGCTCGACAGGTACGGGCTGATAACCAGGGAGCTCCCGCCCGGCGGAAAGCTCTATAAGGACGTGCTTATCTACCGCAAGGACTATAAGCTCTCCGAAGCCGACAAGCGCTTCATTACCGAGATGTGCGATTCAAAGCACAAATGCTTCGCGGAGAGCCGGCAAACGAACAATTGATAATGTATAATGGAGAATGTATAATTTATGTGCGCGGTGATCCGGAGCGTACCAAAGAATGAACGTTTCGTCGCCGATACGATCAAAAATATGTCAGCGAAGCCGACACAATAATTATACATTACATAGTATCCATTCCGCATTATCGATTATATCAATTATGATATGTTTGCTATGTTTATTTTACATTTTACACGGAACGTATATTATGTTAAAATATTAACAAGGACGGAAACGCGGGAACTTTGACGAAATTTTGCGGCGCCCGGCATTCCGAACATAATGTAAAGGAGAAGACGACTATGAATTATGAGATCGTAGACAGCGCGAAAAGCTTTGAAGCCGCGCTCGCGAGAGTTCGCGCGGCGCAGGAAAAGTTCGGAGAGTACACCCAGGAGCAGGTAGACAAGATCTTCCTCGCCGCTGCTTCCGCTGCGAACAAAATGAGACTTCCGCTCGCTAAAATGGCGGTGGAAGAAACCGGCATGGGCATTATGGAGGACAAGGTCATCAAGAACAACTATGCCTCCGAGCATATATACAACGCCTATAAGGACGTAAAGACCTGCGGCGTTATAGAGACCGACGAGGCATACGGCATAACCAAGATAGCTGAGCCTATCGGCATTATAGGCGCGGTCATCCCGACGACCAACCCCACCTCTACCTCTATCTTCAAGTGCCTTATCAGCTTAAAGACCAGAAACGGCATTATAATCAGCCCCCACCCGCGCGCGAAAAACTGCACTATCGAAGCCGCTAAGATCGTTTACGAGGCGGCTGTGGACGCGGGCGCGCCCGAGGGCATAATCGCGTGGATAGACGTGCCCTCGCTCGAGCTTACGAATCAGCTTATGAGAGAAGTCGACCTTATCCTCGCGACGGGCGGTCCGGGCATGGTAAAGGCGGCGTATTCCTCGGGTACTCCGGCGCTGGGCGTGGGCGCGGGCAACGCTTCCGCTATCATAGATCCTTCCGCGGACATACTCACGGCGGTAAACTCCATCATGCACTCCAAGACCTTCGATAACGGTATGATCTGCGCTACGGAGCAGACCGTTATCGCGGACAAAAAGATATACAACGAGGTAAAGAAGGAATTCATAAGACGCGGCGCGTACTTCCTCAACGCAAAGGAAGCGCAGATGATAAGAAAGACGATGCTGATAAACGGCGCTCTTAACGCGAAGATCGTAGGTCAGCGACCCGCCGCGATAGCGAAGCTGGCGGGGTTTGAGGTACCGGACGACGTTAAGGTGCTCATCGGCGAGGCTACCCGCACCGACCGCGACGAGGCTTTCGGTCACGAGAAGCTGACGACGATACTCGGTATGTACAAGTCAGAGAACTTCGAGAACGCGCTCGATATCGCCGATACACTGCTGCGCAACAATGGTGGTCTCGGTCATACCTCCGTTTTGTGGATCGATCCCGCGGAGAGAGAAAAGCTGCTCAAGTTCGCGCACAGAATGAAGACCTGCCGTCTTATCGTAAATACGCCGTCCTCTCTCGGCGGTATCGGCGACCTTTACAACTTCAAGCTTGCTCCCTCTCTTACCTTGGGCT
>CAYVSV010000018.1:0-36146 GCA_964454205.1 uncultured Ruminococcus sp. | reverse complement strand
CGCCGCCCTGTCACGGCGGAGGTCACGAGTTCGAGTCTCGTTCGGATCGCCATTTCGCGGATTTAGCTCATCTGGTAGAGCGCCACCTTGCCAAGGTGGAGGTAGCGAGTTCGAGCCTCGTAATCCGCTCCACCCGTAATTCAAAAAAGCCCTCGCAAAGCGAGGGCTTTTTTGAATTACCGCAATGGCTGAGTGCGCACTGCTTCGCGACACGCACGGCGCTCCTTGCTAGGCGCGTTTTTCACTTCGCCGTCCTTAGGGACCGCGATTTCGCTTCGCGAAACCGTGAAAAACGCTCGAGGTTGACTTATCACCAAACGGTTTCTTTTACACCCACCGCTTTCTGGCAAATGTGAAAATCCTATGAATAAGGCTGAAATTTCCAAGAAAAACATTGACAGCTCACAAAATATATGCTATAATTGTAGCAAGCTACACAATAGTTTAAGGAGAGACAGCATGAACGAAAAGGATATAGGATTTCTGACAAAAAGGCTTACCGATAAGATCAAGGCGTCGGTAGACGCTTTATTAAAGGAACAAGGGCTCACCTTTTCGCAGACCATGGTCATCGGCTTTTTATCCGAGTGCGGCGGCAGGGCTGCTCAAAAGGATATCGAGAATTACCTGCAGGTCTCTCACCCGACGGTCGTCGGGATAGTTTCGCGGCTTGAAAAAAACGGGTTTGTCGAATGCTTTACCGATAAGAAGGATCGGCGCAACAAGATAGTTCTTGTGACCGATAAAGCTTTGAATATAGCTGACGTTATAGCCGACGGTAAAAGCAAAATGGAAAAAAGGCTCACAAAGGGGCTTTCCGAGGCGGAACTCACCGAATTTCGCCGTATGATAGACATACTTATTAAAAATCTTTAGCGATCACAGAGCGGTCTCGCGGGATCGATTTTTCTGCGCGGCAAAGTGTAGCCTGCTACATATTTTCACCCGAACGAAACGGGCAATCGATCGTTCCGTAAACGAAACGGTCTTGCTATAATTTTTTTGAAAGGAGTGACATACATGATCGAACGCATTGGCACTGCAGCCGCGGCGCAGCCCAAGGCGGTTCAATCCGCTAAAGCCTCGGAGGACGCCAAGTCTCGGGAGATATCCGAAAAGGAACAGCCCGAGATTCAGACAAACGACGTGCGTAAGCGCGACAGATTTGAACGCAGCAGCGAAGTCTCGGACGCGGTATCCACCTACAGCCTTCAGACGCGCAAGGCTTCGAATCAAAGCCCGAAAAGCTTTGACAGGCTCGAACTCAGCGGCGGATACTTATCCGAAACGTCCGAAAAAACGACTGACGTCGTAAAAACAAGCGATATGTCCGAGGCGGGATCTATCGTGAAAACGGACGACAGCGGCGGCGAGGAAGCTGCGTCTCAAAGCGTTTCCGCCGACAGCTCATCGGAGGAGGTTGACACCAACAAGCTGTATCAGTACACCGACACCGAGCTGAAGGACTTCCTGATTGACGGCAGCATCACCCAAAGCGAATACGACGCGGAAATTGCCAAGAGAGAGTTCTGCTAATCTCCGCCGACCAACGTGCCGCTCCGACGCGGTCTTGTCGGAACGGTTTACGAAAAACAAGCCCCGAACCGCATAAACGGTTCGGGGCTTGTTACAGATTACCAAAAAGACGCCGGGGTATCGCCAATTCAAATATTGCCGTGTATTCCCATGTACTTATCGGTGATTTGAGGACGCTTAGTTTTCGCCTCTCTGCTTTGCGAAGCACTCGCTGCAAAGTACGGGTCTGTCGCCCTTCGGCTCAAACGGTACTCTCGCAACGCCGCCGCATACCGCGCACGTCGCTTCATAGAACGTTCTCGGACCTCTGCCCGCGTTCTTCTTCGCGTCACGGCACGCCTTGCATCTCTGGGGCTCGTTTTCAAAGCCCTTCTCCGCGTAGAATTCCTGCTCGCCCGCCGTAAATACGAAGTCCGCGCCGCAGTCCTTGCACTTCAGTGTCTTGTCTGTGTACATAGTAATACCTCTTTTTTCAATAGAATATTGTTTCGCTCTCCCCGGTATCGCGCCGGGCTCTCCGCGGTCTCTCCGCGGCGCTTTCCTTTAAGCTAAAGAGCCGTATAACGGATAGCTTTCACTTATCCGAATAGAATTTGCGCAGCTTTGCCCTCGCCCTCGAAACGGCGTTGTCCACCGACTTTTTATCAACACCCAGCCGCTTCGATATTTCCTCGTAAGACAGCCCCACAGCCACGCCCTCGATACAGCGGAACTCCAGAGCCGTCAGCGCCGCGCGCATATTTTTCAGCAGCGCCTCGCTGCTTTCGCGCTCTATAAACTGCTCTTCGGGAGTAGGTCTTGTATCGGCTATCCCCTCGAGCTCGCCTTCCTCAGCTTCCGCCAGGCGGCTTTTTCTGCGCTGCGTGTTTTTTACGGAATTTCTGAGCTTATTGTCGAGGCAGGTGTGAAAGTAAGCCGAAAACTCGCCCTTTTCGCCGTCGTAGCTCCGTATCGCCGCCAAGAGCGCCTGCATCCCGTCGGACACCAGCTCGTCGCGGTCTCCGAGCGCGGAATACTTCGACGCGGCGGAGAGCACGGTCTTCATATAGCGCGAAATAAGCTCCGATATTTTTTCGCTGTCCTCGGAATTGTTTTCAAGCAATTCCCGATCGCTCATACGGGAATAGTCCGCCATGCCCTTCTCCTCAAAGCTCTCCCGGAGCCTCAGCGCCGCAATAACGCGTGCTTCTTCGTCTCCGAACAATATATGACCCTCAATTCCATTTCTTATTGTAACACATTTAACTCATTTTGTCAATAAAAATATTTAGATTTTAAATGATTTTTGCGGAGAATTTACAAAATATGGCACAAGCGTCATACCGCGTAGGTTTTTCTCCCCGTCTCGAACAAATTTCCGCCGCGGCTGTCTATGGCGACAATAAGCGGGAACTTCTCGAAGCGCAGACGCTTCACGCTCTCGCAGCCGAGGTCTTCAAACGCTATCACCTCGCACTCCGTTATGCACCTGCACGCGAGCGCGCCCGCGCCGCCTATCGCGCAGAAGTACGCCGCGCCGTTTCTGCGTATGGCCTCGCAGACCGCCTCGGAACGCTCGCCCTTTCCTATCATCGCGGACAGACCTCTGTCGAGGAACTCGGAGGCGTACACGTCCATTCGCGAAGAGGTAGTGGGTCCGCAGGAGCCTATCGCCATGCCGTCTTTCGCGGCGGTGGGACCGGCGTAGTAGATCGCAGCGCCCGAAAGCTCATAGGGCAGCGGCTTGCCGCTGTCGAGCAGAGCCTTTATGCGCTTATGCGCCGCGTCCCGCGAGGTGTAAACCGTCCCCGAAAGCAAGACCCTGTCCCCCGCGCAAAGTGTTTTCGCCTTATCCTTAAGCTCGCTCGTGTCAAGTTCTATCATGACTTACCTCTAGATATAAAATAATGTTTTATTTTGGCATTCCCCCGCCTGCGGCGGGGAAATGCCGTTAAATCGTTTCTCTGACCTCTTACCTCTAATAGCTAAACGAGCTAAGAGCCGAACCACAATTCGGCTCCGGTTGTCATTACACGCTCAAAACGACCTGCTCTCACATACCAAAAATATCCATACTCATATCATCGTCGCCAGAGGAATCCATGTCGTCAAGACCCAAATTCCAGATGTCGGAATTGTCCGCGCTGGGAACGGCGGGGTCGTCGAAGACATTCATGCTGTCGCTTCCGCTGTCGTCCGAACCTCCGAGACCGCCGGTCTTCTCCATTGCCCAAAGCTCGTTCTGGAGCTCCGCCCACATATTGTCGCCGCCGCTGTTGTCGGAAGCGTTGGGCGTTTCCTCCTCATCGGCGGTGTCGTCCGTGGGAGCGCTTGCGCTTGCCCCGCCGAACGCCAGCTCCGCCTGTCTTAAAAGGTCGTCCATAGTGGTGACCGCGTTGGAGGGAGCGTCCATATCGAAATCCGCGATATTGTCGTCCGAGGGCTTTACCGCGAAATGTTCCTCCTGCTGTCTTACGGAAGCGTACATTTCGTCGTCCATATTGGCGCGCAGGGAAGAGCTGTTTGCCGTCTGCGCGAGTATCTGCTGTTCAAACTCTATGCTGAGATCGGCGGGAGTGGGCTTGTCACCGTTGGTGGGCTCTACCTCTGCTATGGAGCCGTCGAACTCGTCTATCGTGCCGGTCTCGGAGAGGTCGAAATCGTCGAGTATATCCGCTCTGGGAACCTTGTTCGGGTCGTCGAGGGGCTTTACCTCGGTGACGGGCTCGAAATCCTCCTCGCGGGTCTGCTCCGCCTTTTTATCGTCGTCCTCGAGAGCCGCGAAAATGTCGTCGTCAAGAGCCTTTGCAGAGGGCTTGGAAGCGGTCTGCGCGGCGGGAGCTTCCGCCTGCGGCGCTTTGATATTCGAGAAATCGGGGACGGTCACAGCAGTTTTTCCGCCCTTCTCCGCCTTCAGCAGACTCCCGGCCTTGGATCGGAGGTCGTTCGCGCCGCTCGTTACCTTGCTCACGAAATCGCCGATGACCCCGAGCAACTCGTTTACGGCAGCGGGGGCTGCTCCGCCCGCGCCGCCCGCAGAGCTTACCAGCTGCTGGGCGGTCTCCTTCGCCTTTTCGACGGTATTCTTCGCGGTAGCGTTCGCCTTTTTCATGATGTCCGCAGCGGAAGCGTTAGCCTTGGCGATTATCTCCTCCGCCTGCTTTTGGGCAGCCTTGTCGCTTCCCGCGCCGGAAGCTCCCTTCGATTTGAGGGAACGCTTGAGCTCGTCTATCTGCTCTAAGAGCTTTTCCGAATTTTTCCGCTCGTTTTTGAGCTCAAGCTCTAGCTCCGCTATTTTCTTATCGCTCTCGGCTTTAGCCGCCTTGATCCTGTCGTCCGCCTCGTCTGCTTTTTTCAGAGCCGCGCGCACTTTATCATCGTTCGCCGACTTCTCCGCCTCGAGCTCCTTCATATTGCGATTGATCTTGGCTATGTACTCATTAACCTCGTTTTTATCGAAGCCCATAGGCTTTATGCTGAATCCGCCATCTCCGCCTGCCATAAAAACACCCCTTAGTTTTTTAATAATAATATCGCGCCGCTATCGGGCGATCTTCTTAACTAATTCAATTATAGCACATTCTTTTTCAATTTACAAGTATTTTAACAAATTTTATAAATTTGTAAATTTTGCAAGCTTATTTTTGTTAAAGTTTCACAAAGAACGCATTGGGAATTTGTAAAAAAAATAGATTTTAAGCCATAACAAAATTTTGATTGGCAAAAGTAGTTGATATTTCCGTAAAAATCGTGTATAATTTAACACAGAGGGACTTTGTAAAGGAAAGGACGCGATCAAAATGCTGGATAAAACGATGACGTTCTCGGTTCACGAGGACAGGGAAAACGAGATGAAGGAAATACTCACCACGGTTTACGACGCTCTCAAACAGAAGGGCTACAACCCGATAAACCAGCTTGTGGGCTACATCCTGTCCGAGGATCCTACATACATCACCACCTACAACAACGCCCGCGGTCTTATCCGCCATATAGACAGGGACGAGCTTTTGCAGGTTCTGGTAAAATCATATCTCGCCAATTGACGCGGCTCGCGCAGGGAGAGCATCTCATGACAGTCCGCGCTCGCTGAGAAAAGACGCAGCTCCGCCCGCACGACAGGCGGGGCGTTTTTTAGACGGTACGTGTTACAGACAGATGAAAGAAGGGATCGGCTTATGGGATTTTTGAAGTTAGTTATACCGTTTGTGGGGGGCGCGCTTACCGTCGCCGCCGCGAACGCCGCCAAGAAAAAGCTTGAGGAGCGCTCCCGAAACGAAAACGGGGAGATCGAGATAGAAGCCGAGTTTGAGGAAAAATCGGACGAAAACGACATCTGACCCCTTGACAAACGCTAAAAACTGTGATATAATAATAAAGGCTTGAGATGTCAAGCCTTTTGCGGATATAGTTTATCGGTAAAACATTAGCTTCCCAAGCTGAGGTGGTGGGTTCGACTCCCATTATCCGCTCCAAAGCAAATAGATGGAAAATCCCGTATTACAGCGTAAAACGCATTGTAATGCGGGATTTCTGCATTTTTCACTATTCTCAATTATAAGAACATATACCCATATTCAGCAATACAAGCTCAAATTATAAAGCATTATGCAACACGAAATGCAACACGATTAGATAATCAATTATTCGCTGTCTGTCATAAAAAAACAGACAAACCAATCCGTCAATTACTGAAAAGCAGAGTGTTCAAACAAACAAAAAATCATATCTTGATCCCCAAGAACTCCCCCGCCTCGTTGATTTCCGGCTTTATGTAGGTCTCGGCAACGCGCGTAATATCAACATCAATAACAGCGCAAATCTTCACCCATGTCACCCAATTAGTACAAGTTTTCCCGCTTTCAATATTTCTAAAGTGCATAGTGCTTATTCCTATAAGCTCAGCAATCTTCTCTTGTGTTATCCCGAGTATTTGGCGTTTATTTTTTATAATTTTCCCAAATGTCACATCCAGTTCTCTGTATGCCATAAATACCTCCTGTTTTTTTATTTCTATGATTATTATAAATCGAAATAAGCTCGCAAAACAGAAAACATACTTTACGTTATAATTTACGAACAGCCAGGTGTGAGCAAGTATAAACTATTATTATATCATCTTTTTCTGCTTTTTTCAATATAAATTGAACAAAAGGCAGTAAAAAAAGAACAAAAAGTAATTTTATAATAGCAGAAAGGCTGATACAAAATAAAAAATTTTTATAAAATTTTTTGAAAAATAATTCTTTTGGGTGATAATCATGCCAACATTTTACATTTGCAAAAAATATAGCCGCCCTAAACTTAGGGCGGCTATATTATTATTTTTTTAGTATTTGATCAACACAACATTTCTGCACCTCATTGCTGTCATACCCTGCCGCGGTCAGCTTTTTAACACGTTCAGCCCCGTTGTCCCATTCGACCCGAATAACCTCCAAAGCAATTTTCTCTATAATTTTACTCACTAACACGGAAACATCGACGGAGTTTACCCACCCATAAACAGTGGAACCTCCGCCTCTCTGCGATAAGGTGATAAGGGTGGATAGATGTTTTCTTAGCCTTGCCCGGCTCACAGCCTGTTCCATTGATATCCATGCTTCTTGCAAAGTGTGTGTTTACGCTAAAATTCACAATATCCCCGACCTTAAAACTTGTCGAAACGACGTTTGGCTTTGCAGAGGAAGTTAAAGAAGTTCCCGAAACCCCATAGTACTTGTTTTCAATCAAATCACACATTGTCGTTATACATGAACAAACAAACAATTTACTGAAACTCCAAATACCACGGCAGATTACCTAAATTGACAAGCGAAATGCTCATAAGAGTTCCCCTCCGTATGAAACCCCGCTCACCAAAAACTTCTTGTCAATAAGCCCCAGACTGTCATAGCTCACACTAACGCATTGCTCAGCCTCAATGTGAGAAAGCATAGAACATTCTACAGAGACCGAAATCATAGTTGTCCGAACCTGAAATAACATCATCGCCTATTCCGGCAATGGCGGTCTCGTCTTCCGATAATATCTCGATTTTAGTAATTACATTCTTTTTGTTGGCTTTCGCAAACTGTATGTACTCGTCGCTTACCTCGTTAAAAACTCCATTTTCCGCGCTTTCTTTACAAAAAGTTATTTTCCTCAAACAGAGGATACACTCCTCAGACATTATCCGCTCCAATCAGAGGCAAAAGATTTAGAGGTAAGTTCAACGCAGTTCTTGTCTCTGAAATTCCCTGCTTCCGGCATCGCCAAAACGCTCGGTGCTGACGTGTCACCGCTCAGTGGATTTTCAAATCATAAAAAATATATCCGAAGCGCGGCTTTCCCCTTTGTGAAATTTTGCGGAAATTGTTGACATTTGGCTTTTAGATGTGATATAATACATGTGTATAGAGCAAAATAAGATAATGGAGAATAACGTGTTTAGAAAAATCAAAAGTTTACTGCCGATGGCTGCGGCGGCGGTTTTGCTTGCCGGATGCGCGGCGGATAATTCGGAAAGACCCGCTGTCAGGGCGGAGCTTAAAGATATTGTGATAAACATTGACGAACGCGGCACAGCCGTCTCAGCCACGGAGCAGACAAGCTCCGTGAGCGAAACCGCCGAGAACCCTCAGCAAAACTCGTCCGGCACGGATCCGGATACGTCGGGCTCATCTTCAAAAACATCGAGCACATCGTCAAGTGCGCAGCAGATAACCCCATACTCCGCCGCCCAAAACGGCACCGTAATGTATGTCATGCGGCAGAAATACGGCAAGAAGGCTCCGGGCGCCGACGCTGAGCGCTCGCGGTTTTACTTTCCGCAGGAGCGCGTCGTGGTCGTTGAAAAGACCGAAAACAACTATTACAAGCTCGACAACGGCGATTACATATACTGCGACTGCGTTTCCGAAAACGGCTCGCCGATGATCACCTACAAAATAAACTCCCTTCCTTCCGATACGTCCGTGCAAAAATCGGACAAGCAGAGCGGCTATAACCGTGCGGAAGCTCTTGAATACGCCTCGGAGCATTGGGACAAGGATCTGTGCCTTTGCGCGGAATTCGCCTGTGAATGTCTGACCGCGGGCGGTCTGAAATACGATCTCGCGAGCTCCACCGATCTGTACAACAAGCTTACGGCTTCGGGGCTCGGGTATGCCGTAAGAGTTGCCCTCAACGAGGACGGCACTGCCGATTATCCCGAAAACGCGCAGGCTGGAGACATTGTTTTCTATTACTGTCCAAACGAAAATATGACGGTACATACCGCCGTCTGCAACGGAAAAACCGCTGACGGTCTTTTAAAGGCGTACTCGCACAATCCGTACAACGACGGCGAAGAGGCGCTTGTTTACAATGAGCTTTGCACCGGCGGCTGCAATTGTCCGCTTACGGAAATTTTTATATTTTGTTTTTACTAAAGGTAAGAGGTAAGAGGTAAGAAATGGCTTGCCTCTTACCTCTGATACTCTTGCCTCTAAATACTCAAATAATGTCGAAAGTATGAATATTTTAAGCGATACGGCAGACAATACTTTACAGCAAGCGTGAGCGTTTTCTTCATTCTTATGAACGCTCATACTGCATTCGAAAAAATTATTTGGAGGAATTTATATATGAAAGCAACCGGCATAGTCCGCAGAATAGACGATCTTGGAAGAATAGTTATCCCAAAGGAGATTCGCCGCACGATGAGGATACGCGAGGGCGACCCGCTGGAAATATACACCAGCCCCGACGGCGAGGTGATCTTCAAAAAATACTCTCCGAT
The DNA here is from genome assembly GCA_964454205.1 of uncultured Ruminococcus sp. Taxonomy (GTDB): domain Bacteria; phylum Bacillota; class Clostridia; order Oscillospirales; family Ruminococcaceae; genus CAG-115. The sequence continues at coordinate 26,869 of CAYVSV010000018.1, read as the reverse complement.
AGGCGAGATAAGCTCCACGGCTTCGCAATACGCGGACGTTTTGTCGAAGGTCGGCGGAAGACCCGCCGTGATTTGCGACAGAGATCATGTTATCGCGGTCTCGGGGATAAGCAGAAAGGAAGTTATCGAGCGCCGCGTTTCGGGCTCTCTTGAGGACCTTATAGAACAGCGCAAATCCTACGTTCTCAAGGACGGAGACCAGAAGCGCTTCAACCCGATAGAGGGCGTTGACAGGTACGCCGTGGCGTGCTCGCCGATAGTGGCTTCGGGCGACGTTAACGGCGCGGTCATAATGTTAAGTTCGGACAGCGACAACGACACGGCGACAGCCGAGCAATCGGCGCTTGTTCAGGCGGCGGCGATGTATTTCGGCAAGCAGATGGAAGAATGATACTATATCTCCCCCGCCTCGGGCGGGGGAGATCGCTGTCTGTAAAAAAACCTGCATTTCCTCAGCCTCCCGAAGGGGAAAACAGGGGAAAAATGTCGTTACTCCTCTCCAACGAAAACATCCTCGCCGTAAATTATCGAGGAAACGATCTTGACTGTCTCGGCGGCTTCGAGCTGATCGGAAGTCACGCTGTAGCTTATGCCGTCAAGCTCGAATTCCGCGGTATATATATCGTAGTACCCCGAGGGCTCATGCGTTTCGGGATCGTAAGGACCGTAGGGCATTGAGCGGTGTCCGAAAAGGACCTCCGTACCGTTTATATCGGTGGCTTTCATATCCTCCTGCGGTACAAGTATTCCGCATTGGAACGGCATTCCGAGCTTGGATGCTATCAGATTGAACCCCTTAGTTGCGGCAACGTTTTCTGTAAGCTTCGGGCTTCCGTCCTCGTAAAAATCATGATAATACGAAAGCCAGACGTGGTCGAGGACGATACCGCCGCCCTTTTCCGCTATCACGCTTGCCGTGCCGTTGCCTCCCGACGGAGCAAGACCCTCGGGGATATATTTGACCGTAAGCTCCTTACCGAAATATTCGGTTATGTCCTGCTCGTTCCAAACGATCGTGTCGTATTTCTCGGGATCGAAATATAATTTTGAACCTCCTACCTCCGGAGATGACGTTTCGTTGAAGTAAACCTCGCTCATTTTGACGACCGGCATATTTGATGTGACCGGATCGCCGCCAATATTTGAGCTTTGAATACCGTGGTTTTCGTAAGATGTAACCGGATCGCCGCCGGTATTCGAGCCTTGAATACCGTGGTTTTCGGTATTCGCGGATCCGCTCGAAATTGTGCGAACGGGCGCTTTGCGCTCCCCCGCGATAACAGCCGCTCCCCCCGCGACACACAGACAGGCTGCCGCCGCTGCCGCATATCGGATATAAACCGGCTTTTGGGTCGAAGTCTTGAATTCTTCCGCATCCATGATAAGTTCGTCGTCTATCAAGCCTATGGCGTTTGCGATCTTAAAAGAATTATTCATATCTCAATTCCCTCTTTCAATAAAAATTTTTTCAGCTTGTTTCTTGTGTGAAAAAGCATTGATTTGACCTTGCTTTCGCTGAATGAAAACCTTGCCGCTATATCGCCGACAGAATCGAAAAACCAATACCGCCGAATAAATACTCTTCGTATTTCGGGCTTCTGGCGGCTTAAGAAATCGCTTATCAGCCTTGATATCTCCCCCTCCGCGGCGTCAGACGAAAATTTATTGTCCGGAATGATCTCCTCCAGCTCGGAAAGCGATACCGCGGCATTTAAAGAACGTTTTTCCGCCGTATTGTATTCCAGCTTGTTCAGAGCCGTATTTCTTGATATCCTGCAAACAAACGCCTTAAAATTCTCCGGCTTCGTCTGCGGTATTTTATTCCAAACAGACAGCAGCGTATCGTTTACACATTCCTCCGCGTCCTGGGCATTTCCGAGAATATTATACGCTATGGCGTAGCACAGCCTTCCGTATTTCAGCTCGGTCTCTTTTATCGCTGCTTCGTTCCGCTCGGAATACAGCTCTATGATCCGCGAATCATCTATATTCGATCCCCCCTTTTTATTTTTCTTTGAAAGACCTTTCAACCATACAGTACGGTTTTTTTGCCGTTGGTTGCAAATTCGATCTGCAATTGATAAGGAAACACCGATCTAATGGCGTTTTCCCCGCCTCAGGCGGGGAAAACGCATTAAATCAGACTTTATTACAGAGATTTATTCAGTGCTTCAATATAAAAATTCGCCCTTTCAAGAGAAAGAGCGAATTTCTTATTATCCTCCGAATATCTGTACCCAATACAGCCTCCCGCCGGATCTGTAACAGCCCACGCCGATAGTGGTGTACATCGACGACAGAATGTTCTTGCGGTGTCCGTCGGAATTCATCCACGCGTTCATTACCGCCTCGGGAGAGCTCTGACCCCACGCGATGTTCTCACCCGCCGCGTGTATCCCGCTAAGTCCCATAACATAAGTAAGCGGATTGCCGCCGTTGGGGCGCTCGTGCGCGAATTTGTCAACTATCTCCGTACTCCGAAGCTGCGCGTACTCCGCAAGATCGTTCCTTACCGTCAAAGGAGACAGCCCGTTCTTCGCGCGCTCCGCGTTTACGAGCTCCACTACCTTTGCCGTGTAAGCCGAGTCGTCTTGCAGACGCTCGATAGCCTCGCTCTGCGTTTCACCGCATTGCGAACACTCACGGCGGCGCTCGCCCTCCGCGGAGGCCGTAGCCGCTCTTTGTACCTTCCACTCGCCCCAATTATGCCCCAAAGCGGAGGTCTGACCGTCCTTGTACTCATCTCCGCAGACCCCGCAGGTATGTAAAGTATAGCCGCCGCCCGTGCAGCTCGCGGCAACGGTCTTTTCGGTGTATTTATGCCCCGCCGCGGCTGTTTCTTCCTTGTATGAAGAGCCGCACCGCTCACAGGTATAAAGCGTGTAGCCTCCCGCCGTGCAGGTGGGCTCGGTCACGGATTTTTCGTAAGAGTGACCCGCCGCAGCGGTCTGCTCCGATGTATACTTATCTCCGCAGGAGCAGGTGTAAACGGTATATCCGCTCTCGGTGCAGGTCGGCGTGATTTTTTCGGAGGAGTACTTGTGATCGTGCGCGGGACTTGCAGGCGATGTGTTCACGGACTGAACGGCGGAACTCTGCTCGGGAACGGAAACGTCCGAAGCGCCGGAGGTACCCGAAGTGCCTGCGGTACTTGAGGTACCGTTCGTTTTCGAAGAGCTTACCGAGTTCTCCGCGGAAACGTCCGATACGGAGCCTTGCGACGTGCTTTGAGCGCTCTGCGAGGAGTTCTGTAAGCCGCTTTCATCAAGCGGTATCTCCGATCTCTCCGCGCAGCCCGTCAAAGCGGCGCACATCATCAGTGCGGCGCAAAACGACAATATTTTATGTATCTTCACCAAAACCTTCCTCTCTTTTCATCAATTCCATTCTGTAAATATCATAACACGACGCGTCAAAAAAGTCAATACCCCAAATTATGGATTTTAAACATTTTTACGTTTCGTCGATCTTCTCCGCGCGAAAAGCCATTACCGCGACAGAAGTGTCCCACGCGTGCGTTATCTTGCCGTAGATACGCACGGTATCGCCCTTTATGTAGGTCTTGGAAAATTCCTCGGAGACCGCGCCGGAATATCCGTCGTAGAAGCTGCATTCTATCCGCTTGCCGGACATATAGCGCATATTCGCGTCGGCGAGCGGCTCGAGCTTAACGTTCTGCCCCTTGTAGCCCATATCCGCGATAATTCCCGTAAGACATACAAACTTGTCCTCGTATTTTCCTCTGTAATTGTAGGAAAAACGCTCTTCATTCATATCTCTCGCGATCTCGTCCACGTCGAACGGTATGAACTCCGCGGTTTGAGCGGCGTTGTAATTTGACAAAGCCTCCGCCTCGCGCTCGCTTTCCCACTGCTTCATCTCGTGATCCTCCACGGTGGAAACGATAAATCCCAGAAGAAGGAACGCAGCGAAAAACCCGACGATAACCATTCCTATCCGTAAAATCAACGGATGCTTGCGCTTTTGCTTTTGAGCCGCTGCCGTTCCGCAGCACGAACAGAACTTAGCCTTTACGGGAATTCGCTTATTGCAGTGCGCACACGCCTTTAACCGGACGTTTTGCGGATAATCCCGCCGCTTTTTTATCCGTTTCGCGCCGCAGTGCGGGCAGGAAGCCGCGCTATCGGGAATAAGACCGCCGCAATACGCGCACACATCCTCGTCGTCTATCTCGTCGACAAGCATATTTCCGCACCCGCCGCAGTAATTATCAAATCCGTAAACGGCTTTGCCGCAATACGGGCATTTTTTCGGTTCATTCATTACATATTCCCTCCACAAATATATTATATAATATTTTCGGAATAATGCAAGAGGTAATTTTTACGTTTATTTACTATCCTCCCTCGACATCAGCACAACGCATTCCACATGCCGTGTCCTCGGAAAAAGATCGAACGCCCGGACGGTTTCCGGCGAATACCCGTTTTCCGAAAGGAATCTGCAGTCGCGCGCGGCGGTCGCGGGGTCGCAGGAGATCATCACTATGCGCTCCGGCGACATACTAACGCACGCCTCGAGCGTTTTTTCATCACAGCCCTTCCTCGGGGGATCGAGCAGTATAACGTCCGGGCAGAGCCCCTGCGCCGCGAGATCGGCTGCCGCCGCGGAAGCGTCCGCGCAGATGAACTCCGCGTTGGAAAAGCCGTTTCGGGCGGCGTTCTTCCGCGCGTTCTCCACCGCCTCCGGAACTATCTCCGCGCCTATTATTCTTGCCGCATATTTTGCCATTGAAAGCCCTATCGTCCCTATCCCGCAATAAAGATCGAGAAGCGTTTTGCCGCGCGGTTCGGCGAACTCCTCCGCCTGTTTATACAGCCTTTCCGCCTGCGGGGTGTTCACCTGGTAAAACGACTTCGGCGCTATCTCAAACTCCGCGCCGCACATCGTATCGATAATATCCGGCTTTCCGCGGAGCGTTATCTCGCGCTCTCCGAGAATGACGTTGGTTCTTTCGGGATTTATGTTTACGACGACCCCGGTCACCTCCGGGAATTTCCGCGAAAGCGCCGCCGCGAGCTTTGCGAGCTCCGGCACCTTCCTCTTCGCGACGAGCACGGCGCATATTTCTCCGCTGTTATGTCCGCGGCGCAGATAAACGTGCCGCAGAACGCCCTCGTGCGCCTGCTCGTTGTAGACGGATATTTTAAGCGACCTGCACTCCTCTTTTATGAACTCCACTATTTCAGAGAATATCTTAGGCTGGAGCAGGCAGTCCTCCACGGGAACGACGCGGTGAGTTCTCTCGGAAAAGAAGCCGCTCGCTATTCCCCCGTCCGTTTTCGCGAACGGCATTTGCAGCTTGTTGCGGTATCGCGCCGTATTCTCCGCGCCGCAGATCGGCAGAAATTCCGGCGAAAGCCCGCCTATCCGCTCAAAAGCGTCGCGGACTATCCTTTCCTTAGCCGCGAGCTCCGCCTCGTATGAGATGTGGCGGTAAACACAGCCGCCGCATTTCCCGAAAACGGGACAGTCGTTCTCGACCCTGTCGGGAGAGGGCGTTATCAAGCGCTCTATTATCCCGTAGGCGTAGGACTTCATCACCTTTACTATCCGCGCCTCCAGCACGTCACCGACCGCCGTTTTCGGCACGAAAACCGCCATGCCCTCGTGCTTTCCTATGCCGCTGCCCTCGCTTGTGAGCGCGGTTATCTCAAGCGTTATTATATCGTTTTTGTTCATATATACATTCTCTCTAAAAATTCTGCCCCGCTGTCGGGGCAGAAAAATATTTACTTTTTCTCGTCAATTCTCGGTTTGATAACGAACTCCCACAAAAGATCTCCTACTATCGTTCCGACAAGAACGGATAAAAACTTCTTCATAGTATCACCTCCTCATTCCGTGTGACCGTAATTTGAATAATATACGCAATGCAGCGTCAATTTCCCTCCGCACGCGTCCTTTACGAACATGTCTTTGCGTAGCTTGCAGACCTCCCTGCCGGTTTTTGTGTAAAACTCAAGTAAACGCTCCTTGCGCGAGTTCTCCACCGCCCACATAACATCATTCCCCGAAACGTGAGGAAAAAAAGAATTTTCGTTAAGCGTGCGGATAATATCGCAGACCCTCGCGCTGTCCTCAAAGAGGATATCGCGGCTGTTGTCAAAAGCGTCGTCGCCCATACACACGCTTCCGCGCGTAAAGTGAATTACCATTATATATCACCTAAGCTCTTTGCCTTGAGATATGAATTTATAAATCCGTCGAGATCGCCGTCCATTACCGCGTTTACGTTTGCGTTCTCGAACTTCGTGCGCACGTCCTTGACGAGCGTGTACGGCATAAACACATACGAGCGTATCTGGCTGCCCCACTCTATTTTGAGCTGTTCGCCCTTGATATCGGAGATCTTGTCGAGGTGCTCCTGCTCCTTTATCTGCACGAGCTTTGACACGAGCATCTTCATCGCGAAATCGCGGTTCTGCACCTGCGAACGCTGCGTCTGACAGCACGTCACGATCCCCGTGGGCTTGTGTATCAGGCGCACCGCGGAGCTTGTTTTGTTGATATGCTGTCCGCCCGCGCCCGAAGCGCGGTAAACTTCCATCTCAATATCCTCCGGACGGATCTCGACAGACACGTCCTTTTCGATCTCGGGCATTACCTCAACGGAGGCGAAGCTCGTCTGCCGTCTGCCCGACGCGTCGAACGGCGATATCCTCACCAGACGGTGAACGCCGTGCTCGCTCTTTAAGAATCCGTAAGCGTTAAAGCCCTCTATGCGTATGGAAGCGCTCTTTATGCCGGCGGTATCGCCCTCGAGAATATCCAGCACCTCGGTCTTGAAGCTGTGGCTGTCCGCCCATTTTGTGTACATTCTGAGCAGCATCTGCACCCAATCCTGAGCCTCCGTGCCGCCCGCGCCCGCGTGGAACGACACCAGAGCGTTCGAGTTATCGTACTCGCCCGTCATAAGCGTTGCGAGCGTCATCTCCTCGTAGTCGTGCTTTACCTTCTCCGCGAGCTCGTTGACCTCGTCTGCCATACTCTCGTCGTTTTCCTCCTCGGCAAGCTCTATCATCGTGAGAACGTCGTCACGGTTCGCGCAGAGCTTCTCGTAACCTTGGATAGTATTCTTATACTGCCCTATCTGCTGCAACACCGCCTGCGACTTCTCGGGATCGTCCCAGAAGCTCGGCTCGGTGGTCTTCATCTCCAGCTCGTCGAGCTTTATCTTTATCCCGTCAAGGTTGAGCGCCCCTCGCAATTCTTCGAACTGCGGCTTCAAGCCCTCCATTGCCAGACGCGTTTCATCATACTGTATCATTCTGCTGAAAACTCCCTTAAAATATATTCTATAATATTATACCACATTTTTCCGCAATTTGCAAGTGGTCACGGCATATTTTATGTGAAATGACCAAGCTCCCAAAAAAGCGCAAACGCAAGCAGCATAGTCATAACAGCCGCGAGTACCGTAAATATCGTGTAAGCCGTCACCGCGCCGCGCACCTGCTTTTCCCCGTTTTCCGATAACGCAAACATCGATCTGTCGCGGCTGTTAAGCATTATCCGCACGCTGTCGCCCCTGCGGAGCGTTTCGTCGCAGGTGCCGATCATATAGGTAACGCGCTCTTCTCCGCCATCGTCAAACGCTGCAAACGCATTAGCTGTCCGGATGATACTCCTCGTCGGACGGAAGCACGCTATAATAACGGCGCTGCGGAAGATGACATCCCCCGCCTTTACGGCACGGCGGAACTTCACCGCCCTCACCAGACGGATAATGTTCAGCACCGCCGCAGCGAAAAACGTCACCAGCACCATTATATGCCAAACTGTGCCGCTGAAGTTTACGGCAGCCGCCAATACCGCGATACCCAAAAACAAAACGCCGGCTTCTATCACATATCCCATGGAAATTTTTCCGTTCATGCTGCCTCTCGTTTCTTTAACAATACCTTATTCCCGCTTTTTTGCAAGTAATTACGTCAAATTTTACGAAAGCATTATAATAACCGCCGTTAATGCGATCAGAGCCGCGGCGCTTATGGCGCTGAACACCGCGTAGGTCATCACCGCGTTCCGCGACTGCTTTTCGCTGAGAGCAAATATCCGTCCGCTGCGCTTGCCCAAAACTATATCGACAACATCCCCATTGGACAGACTTCTGTCTATCGAACACACCATCCATGCCGACTTCACTGTTCCGTCAACGGAATACTGTGCTTTCGCGTAGTTCGTATCGCCAACGCGCGGGTGCATATATCGGAAAACTATCCTCGCGGATCGTGTCACGGTCTGTCCTCTTTTAATATCAGTCCGCAGGCATATTGCCCGTATCAGCTTTATAATACACCTTGCCGTCACAAGCCCGAAAAACGCGAATATCAGTATCTCCTCAACCAGCATACATTCAAGCATATATTTTTTACAGCGGTTTTTCCGCGTGTTCCTTTAGCAATACCTTCATCAGATCGAGTATAGTCGCCTTTCTCGGAAAGCCGTCAGAGAAAGCAGCCGCCCCGCCCGCCGCCGAGCCCAGCATAAGCGCGTATTCCATATCGGTATCGCCGTCGAGAGCGCTCGACAGAAATCCCGCGAGCATGGCGTTGCCCGCGCCTACCGAGTTCCTCACCTTGCCCTTGCACGCGCCGCAGAAGAGCGTCGTGCCGTCCTCCTCCAGGAGCACTGCGCCGTCTCCCGCCATTGAAACGAGAACGTTCCTCGCGCCCATTTCCTGCAAATGCTGAGCGTAAGCGACGACCTCCAGCATAGAAGCGGGGCGCTCGCCGAATATCTCCCCCAGTTCATCCATGTTCGGCTTTATGATGAACGGTTTGTGCTTCAGCGTTGATGTGAGCAGCACACCCGACGCGTCCACGGCGACCTTGACGTCCTTCCCCGAAACGTACTCCAAAATATGCTCGTAGATGTCCTTTTGCAGTGTATTCGGAACTCCGCCCGCTAAAACGAGCACGTCGCCGTCCTCTATTATACTCAGCTTCGCGAAGAATTCCGCCAGCGCACCGTCCGATATCTCGGGACCATCGGAGTTTATCTCGGTCTCGGTGGAGCCGTCCGCGCCGTAGTTCTTTATCTTTATGTTGACGCGGGACATTCCGCTTTCCAGCCGAACGAAATCGGTCTCGATACCGCGCGCGTTCAGCCGACGCTCTATCTCGTCGCCGGTAAAGCCCGCGATAAAGCCCAGCGCCTTTGACCTCACGCCGAGCTCCGACAGCACTACGGAGACGTTTACCCCCTTGCCGCCCACCTCGACAAGCTCCTTGTTCATTCTGTTGAGCTCTCCCTGCTTAAGATCGCTTACGAATACTATATGATCCAGCGCGGGATTCAATGTTATCGTATAAACCATTTTTTACACCTCTTTCAAGCTTTTATTTCTCCAAGATATTTTCGTATTTCATCTATATAGACCTCCGCGAACTCCGACAGTCTGCCGGAGCGCTTGGAGATATATCCTATCCTCATATTCGAGTTGAGCTCTCCGCCCTCCTCGCGGAACGGCACCGCCTTGTACAGATTTCCGTTCAATTCCTCGCATATTATCCCGGAACAGAGCGTGTATCCGTTAAGGCTGACCATCAGATTGAGCTGAGTTGCTCTGTCCGTGCTGCGAATCACCCGGTTATATTCCGCGTCGCTGAGTATCTCCTCGGCAAAATACGCCGAAGCGCCGTCGCCCTGCTCAAAGCACATGCATGGGTACTCCTTAAGCTGTCCGAGCGATATCGAAGGCTCGTTCGCGAGAGGGTGCCCCTTCCATAAATAGACGTATGCGCGGCAATCTATAAGCGGCGTAAATTCAAGATCGTTTTCTGCCAAAAGCTTATCTATCACCTTGCCGTTGAACTCGCTTTTAAAAAGTATACCTATCTCGCTTCGCATACTTCCCACGTCGTTTATAACGTCTAGGGTTCTGGTCTCGCGTATGGCGAAGTCGAATTTCAGCGTATCGAACCGCTTTACCGCCTCCGCGAAAGCCTTCACCGCGAAGGAATAGTGCTGCGACGAGACTCCGAACTTCCGCTTGATATTCGCACCCTTGCCGTATTTCTCCTGTAAAAGCCCGTACTGCTCGTAAACTCTGCCGGCGTATGTGAGAAATTCCGCGCCGTCGGGCGTTACGGAAGCTCCCTTGCCGGTGCGCAGGAATATCGTTATCCCCGCCTCTTCCTCAAGCGAGCGTATTGCGCTTGACAGCGTGGACTGAGTGATATAAAGCTCCTCCGCCGCCTTGTTCATAGACCCCGCCTTCGCTACCGCGAGGGCGTATTTTATCTGCTGTAACGTCATTGATGTTCCTTAATATATATTAATTCTTCCGCGCCGAACTCGCGGTCTTTGAAGTAGTATTTGAGATCGTCGTCGGTTATTTCGCGTATGACCTTACATGGGTTTCCCGCCGCCACAACGTTGTCGGGAACATCGCGCGTCACCACGCTCCCCGCGCCTATTACCGCGCCGTTTCCTATCTTCACACCGGGGCAGATCGTAACGCCTCCGCCTATCCAGCAGTCGCTGCCTATCTCAATCGGGATACCGTATTCGTACATGGAATTGCGCGCCTTAGAGTGGATCGGGTGACCCGCCGTGTATATCGAGACGTTCGGAGCGATGAATACGTTGTTTCCGATAATCACGGGCGCTACGTCCAGTATAACGAGGTGATAATTCGAGTAGAAATTGTCCCCCACCGTGATGTTATATCCGTAATCGCAGTAGAACGGCGGAGTTATCGCGAGGTTTTTTCCCGCCGCGCCGAGGATCGTCCTTATGAGCGCGTCCTGTTTTTTTATCCCCTCATCGCTCCAGCGGTCGCCGTTGTTGTATTCATGGAGCTTTCGGGCGTTTTCACGCATCTGAGCCGCGCATTGCTCGTCGCAGATGTACGGCAGACCGTTTTGTTTTCGCGTGTAATTATCCATCGTCGTTTTCCTCCGTAAATTCTTCATACTCCCCGTGACGCGCGCGCCTTTTTCTTACGCAGCGGCTCGCTGTAAGCAGCGCCGCCAGAAGCGCCGCGCCGCACGCCGTAAGGATAAGCCCCGTTTTCATTCCCGCCGTAAAGAAGGAGAGCTTTATCTCGTGCTGTCCGCTCGGCACTTCAACGCACATAAACGTTTCGTTGGCGGTGCGTAGTATTGTCGCGGGAACGCCGTCTATCGTCACTGTCCAGCCCTCCTCATACGGAATGGAGGTAAACAGCGCGAGATCGCGCCCGGCGTTTACCGAAACGGTGAGCTCCGCCTTGCCGGTGCGGGTAACGGATGTCTCGGCGTTGAGCCCGCTCATTTTATCCGAGAACTCTTGCAGCGCGGTCTCTTCCAGCGTATAAAACTGCGGCCGCTCGTAATAAACATCCTCCTTGAGAAGCTCCAGCTTGACATCAAACGTCTCGCCCTCCGCGAACTTGCCGAGATACGCTATCGAATGGTTCTCGTTCTCAAAATAGTATTTGATGAACTCGCCGTTCACATACAGCTTGCACTCGCGCTCATAGACCGAGGGAAGATACATATACGCCCTGCCGCTACGCGAGGCGGTGACGGAATAGCTAACATACGCCTCATCATCTTTAAGGCGCTTTTTGTAAGAAAGGTGCCCGTCTGTTGTGGAACCCGCGTTCAGGTTTACTGGAAGAGTGGTGTACTCCGTTATCGGGATAAATATTCGCCCCGACATTCCCGAAAGGCAGACCGCCAAACGCTCCTGCGCCGCGAACGGCGACATATCCTCCAGCTTCACGCCGAGGCTTTCACGCTCCGCGAGATAGGCGAAGCCCAAAGCGTCCTCGTTTGGGTACACCTTTATATCTCCGTTCCCGGGAAGATAAAGCCTTTTGTCATACTGCGACAAAAGCTCGCTCTGCGACAAAACGTACTTTACCCCGAGAATGTCGTCCGTGAGCAGCGTCGCGCCGTCGTACCGCGAGTAATGCTCCCGCGCCCCGAAGCCGAGCGTCTTCGCGAGCGCTATCGCGCGGGCGTTGAAGGTAGACGTGCTGTGCGACACGCCGTACATTCCCAGCGCCATATCGTCGTTCACGCAGCGGTGGAACGTCTTTTCCATGCGGTAAAAACCGCCGTCGTATTCCTTTACGGTGTTTACGGTCTCGCGCGTTTTCGGGATATCGCCGAGATAGCTCTCGCGCGAGGAATAGTAAACATCGTCGTGCATTCTTGAGAACGTCACGAGATTATTCACCAGAAGCTCCGCGCACACAAGCGTCAGAACGGTTATCCGCATATTGAGGTGCACGGAATGTTTCTTATACAGAACCAGCGCCGCTGACATCACGCCGAGCACAACAAGCGGTATCACGATAACGAGCGCGGTGTTAAAATGCGCGCTCCCCTCGTAGTGATCGGCTATCAGCAGCAGCCCGAGCAGCGCCGCGAAAACTCCGCCGACAGTCTTTGCTTTTACGCGCTTTATGTTGTCGAACGCCTCCGCGCCGAACATCACAAGCAAAAACACCGCGGTGAAGGAGTAGCGGTATGGCATCCACACGGGAACTTGCCCGCCGTGCCAGAACATATCCGCGGGCTTTATATACATCGAAAGCAGTATCACCGCCAGAAGCGCCCCGCCCGCGGCTCTCTGCCTGAACGGTATCTTACGCACGGTGAAGTATATAACAGCGAAAATAAGCGCTGTCGTGCCGCAATAGAGCATCGGCAGACCCTCGGGTCTTATCGTGTCGAACGTGCCGGGGAACAGCTTTAAAAGCGCGTCGGTGATGTTGAAGTTCTCCGCGGGGGTAAAGTCCGGATTGCCGAAACCGAGCTTTCCGAGCTGCAGAGACTTATAAGCCGGCACTATGATAAAGCCGCTCATAAGTATCGCCGAGACCGAGGATAGCCCGTAAACGAGCGCCGAGCGCCCAACTCCCTTGGCGGAGGGCTCGGAAGTTCTCCCGGAGGCGATGTAGTAAACAAAATACAGCGCCGAGAATATCCCGGTCATATAGCCGATATAGTAGTTCGCGACAAATACATAAAGCAGCGACAGAGTATACAGCAGAAACCTCTTCCGGTCGCAGAGGCGCTCAACTCCGAAGATCACGAGCGGCAGGGCTATCATGCCGTCCAGCCACATCGGGTTTATGGAATGACCCGCGAAATATCCCGAAAGGGCATACATAACCGAAAACAACACCGCCGTGAAGTCCGAAAAGCCGCGGCGCTTTTTCAGCAGAAGTGCGCAGGAAAGCCCCCCGGCAGCCGCTTTCGCAAGGAGCATCGTAAGAAGCCCCTCGGTTATCGCGGTCCGCGGGAACAGCCAGACGATAATGTTAAAGGGGCTCGCGAGATAATACGCGAACAGCCCGAAGTTCTCCCCGGAAAACGTGCCGCTCCAGCAATAGAACAAGCTCTCGCGCCCCGCGAAAACGTCGTACATATAGTCGTAGTAATAAACATACTGCGCGTTGAGGTCAAGCGCCAAAACGGAGCGTTTCCCCGAAGGATACACCCCGAAAAGCATATATGATATGAACAGCAGAGCGGCGGGAATGAAAAACGAAAGCAGATATGCCCTGTTTTTGAAGCAAAAGTCACGCGCCCGCCGCGCCGCGCCTATAACAACGTTCAACGCTTACTCTCCCAGTATCTTTACCATGACGTTCTTCTCGCGCTGTCCGTCGAAATCGCCGTACATGATGTACTGCCGCGGTCCGAGATCGAGCTTGCCGCCCGATACGGGAACGGTAACGGAAGCGCCCAGCACCACCTGCTTCAGATGCGGCAGCCCGGAGCTCTGATAATCGACCTTGTATTCCGTTTCTCCGTTTACCACGCTGTCGAGCAGTCTCTTCCAGTCCTTGTAGAGATTTTCGTTGTCGTGCTCTAAGAACACCGAAGAGGTGGTGTGCTGAGAAATTACCACGCATATTCCCTCGGATATTCCGCTTCTTCTTACGCATTCCTCTATCTCGTAGGAGAGATTGAGGAACTGCTCCCTTTCTTCCGTGGTGATGGTAAGCGCCTGCTCGTAATGCTTCATTTTCTTACTTCCTTTCGTCAAAGGTAAACGTGCCGTGTTCGGCTGTTACGCTTATCTGCTGTTTTCCTCCGTTGAACGAATACAGATAATCTCCTTCTATCTGCATCCTTATAAGACCCGATACGCATTTTCCGTCCTTTGTGCCGTAATCTATCGCGAACGAGCTTTCCGGCGGCACCGTGAGCTCCACATCGCCGGTGCGGTCGAGTATATCCGAGCCGTCCGCGACGCTGTTGAGCTCCGCCGATATATTGCCGCTCATCGTGGAGAGCGAGAACGGGTACGAAGCCCCGCGAATGGCTATATCGCCGCTTTCCGTCACCGCCGAGAGCTTTCGGCAGACCGTCTCCCCCACGCTTATGCTCCCCGTGGAGGCGAAGATCGATATTTCGCGGTACTCCGCCCGCGGAAGGTATATCGTCAGCCCGAATTCCGCCTCGCTCCCCGCGAACAGGGACACGATAAACTTATCGCTTTCCGTTATTTTGAGCTCGTTGTCGCCTATCTCTATTTCAAGGGGGCGGTCGTTTTTATATTCTAGCGTTATCTCCCCGCCGTCATACGGGACGACGTTCACGTCCAGCCGCTGAAGATCGACTTTGAGGTATTGAAGCAGCGGGAAAGTGAACTCGCCGCCCGCCGCCGAGGCGTGCGGGTAATTCCGGAACAAATAAGCCAGTCCTCCGAAAGCCGCCGCCAATATCAGCGAAGCTATGAGCGCTCTGTTTATTATCTTCTCCATAGCGTTACCGTTCCTCAAGACCTGCCGCGTTTTCCTCTTCCTGGGGCGGAGGAAGGTAGTTCTCTCCGTCCTCCGGCGCGGTCTCGGCGAGGGCTCTTAATCTATCGCAGCGCCGCCTTACCTTCAAAAAGCGTCTTGAAACGAGGAATCCGAGCTTTACCGCCGCGAGACCGCACGCCGCTGTCAGGAAAATTGCCGCCAATCCGCCGAACAGCATACAGGGCGCGGCGAGCTCCGTGATTATCAAGTCCTCCTTGAAGATGAGGGCTGCCGTTCCGTATATGACCAGCATCACACCGAACGGGATACCCGCCGCCGCGGTCGTCAGCAGCGCGAACATCACCGTGAAGGTCAGCGCGAAAGCTATCCAATAACCCGTATAACACAGGAATATCTTGAATTTCGGCAAAAAGGAACACCCCTTTTTTTAAATACACACTGTAATTATACCATATTCTCCGTAAAATGTCAATAGAAAAACCGTCTAAAGTTGTTTTCCGCCCGAATTGAAAAAAAAGCCCAACAACTCGTGGCAGAAACTCACCGGCAAAGTCAACCTGCCCTTCGGACAGCCTGACTTTTTTTGTATGTTTCCTGCACGAGTCGTTGGGCGGCTGCTTTCCGCTCTCACAACACCTTCCAAAACGTAGGCAGCTGCATATTCTTGAAAATCTCGATCTGAACCTCCGCTCTGTCGCACGCGGCGTAAAGCTCCTCGTTCTCCGCCTGCGCAAACGAATATATCTCCGCTATCGATGACGTAATGTCAAGCGCGTGCCCGAGATCATTCACCAAAACAGACCTGTTCATAAACTCCGTCCACTCCTCCTGAAGCTCCGCCGCCGCCTTTACGCATTCTTCCATGTCCTCATTCTCATACGCCTTCTCGACCTCGTGTATCTTGTCGGTAAGGCTCTTCGTCTTGCTCTCCACCGCCGCGACAGACCACGCGCTCATTCCCGCTAGCAGCGCCAATATCACAATGCTTATGACAATTCGTTTCATAGACTATCCCGCTTTCTTTATGATAGTGTACTTCCCGCCGTTTTCGGTGGTAAGCAGAAAGACCTTCTTTTCCGTAACGTTGTTCTCGCGGAGTATCATCTTGAGCCAGCCCTCCCCGAGACCCAGAAGCCTTAGCTGCTCCTTGTCGGTAACTCCGTCGCGGATTATCACGGAAGGCGGGTCCTGCGTGGAACCGCCCGCGTTTACGTCCTGCTTTTCGGCGGTCTGATAGTCCTTTTTGAGCATAAAGTTTATCTTCCCCGTCGTCTCAACTATCGCGAAATGCACCTGCGAAATGTCGAATATCTGCTGCTCGCGCATTGCCTCGGTGAGATCGTCCACGGTATAGCGGATACGCTTCATCTCCTTCTGGAGTATCTCGCCGCCGCTTATGATTATTCTCGGCGAGCCTATCATAAGCTTTCTCACCTTTGCGGATTTCAGCATTATCCCCGACATTATAACGTCTATGCACACCAGCGTCAGGATCGGAATTATCCCCATTATCATCGGCACCGAGCTGTCCTCCACGGGGATAGCCGCGATATTCGATATAAGGATAGTAACCACGAGCTCCGAGGGCTGAAGCTCCCCGAGCTGCCGCTTCCCCATCAGTCTGAGAGAAAACGCGAGAACAATATACAACACTACCGCTCTAATTAAAACAATTGACAAAGCAACTCACTCCTTTTCGCTTATTATTCGGAAAAACTCCGAAAATATTCGGGGAGATTCCACGTTGACAAAAGAAGCGATATATGGTATAATAAAGGCAACAGCTATCCGAGTAAAGGAATGATGATAAATGAACATAGGAGTATCGACCGCTTCTCTCTATCCGCTCCACGTCGAGGACGCTTTCGCGAACCTCGCCGAAATGGGCGTGCGCGCCGCGGAGGTTTTCGCGAACGCCACGATAGAGGCGCGCGAGCCTTATATTTCAAAGATACGCGGTATCCGCGATAAATACGGAATGAAGATAACCTCTTTTCACCCGTTTTCCAGCCCGCTTGAGAGCGTGTTCCTCTTTTCGTCGTACGACCGCCGCGTAGAGGAAATGATGACGCTGTACGAGGAATTTTTCGGCGCGATGAAGCTGTTGGGCGCGGAGATATTCGTACTTCACGGGGCGCTGCTCACAAAAAAATGCTCAGTCGGGCATTATCTGGAGCAGTTCCGCGTGCTGAGCGACATAGGTCGGCAGTTCGGTGTGACGGTGGCGCAGGAGAACGTAAGCTACTGTATGTCGGGCGACCTGGAGTTCCTCGGTATTATGAAGCGGGAGCTTGGAGAGTACGCGAAATTCGTGCTCGATCTGAAACAGGCGCGGCGCAGCGGGCGCGACCCGCTCGATTATGTGGAAGCTCTCGGTAACAATATAGTGCACTGTCATCTCTCGGACGCGGACGCCGGCCACGACTGCCTGCCGATAGGAAAGGGCGATTTCGATTTCACGCTGTTCGCGAAAAAGCTGCTGGCGCTCGGATTTGACGGCGCGTTTATCGTGGAGCTTTACCGCGAGAATTACGGGGAGTTTTCGGAGCTCAAGGAGTCTGTGGACGTGCTGGAGGAGATCGTTGATAAGCTGAAATGACAAATAAACGCAAATGCGCGCCCCCGATAAGGGGCGCGCTTTTTTCGTTTTCGGATTGTTGATGTGGAATGTTTTAAGTCGCCTTCTGCTTAATACGAATAAAAGCAGCTTGCATATAATCTGTACTTGCATTACCGCCATCATACAGATAATAATATAAATCAACCTCAACAAGCGTTGCATTTTTTACAGTATCCGCCACTGCACTGATACGTTCACCGGTTCCTTCGTTACTTGATCTTTTGGTGATACGGGTTCCACTCGCATCTTCATAAAATGCACGCACCGTCACCGACTTATAATTAGTTTTATATCCTTCCCCTGTTATAAGTGATGCGATTCCACCGAAAGAAACACGCGGAGTGAATTTCGTAGGTCCGGAAAAATCCGTCGAATAACCTGCAAGATTAGGAACTTCAAGTGTTTTTGACCACAAATCAAAGCTAAGACCGGAATCATCAACTTTTTCAAGATCTGTATCGCCGGTTGCCGATGCTGTCATTATGCCGAATTCATCAACATCAATGGTAACGGTACTAACGGGATTTTCCGCTAAAATACGCTCGATTTCCCTTTCCATATCCGTCAGACCGTCCTCGCCGATTATGGTGTTGTCGGGGTGGAACGGAGCCGAGGCGTAACATTCTACACTATTCGCCGGAATAAAGACCGTATCGGGATCGGCTAAAATGTTTTCAATCTCTCTTTCCATATCCGTCAGACCGTCCTCGCCAACTATGGTGTTGTCGGGGTGGGTTGAAGGTACATTACTGTTCGCTGCCGAAACGGTTATCGCCGTTGCCGCCATAATGCCCACTGCCGCAAGAGCGGCGATCTTGAACTTTTTCATAATTGTTTCCTCCTTTTATCGAAATGTTATGAGCCAAAAGGTAATATTTGCCTCTGTTCATATTATAATACTTTTCTGTTATTTTGTCAATAGGAAAATGAAAAAACAACCTTGATTTTATGCGGTTTTCCCCGCCGGAGGCGGGGAAAACCGCGAAATTATATAGTGTTCAATATGCCTTGACAACCGCGAAAAAATGACCAATAAACAAATGCGCGCCCCTTACCGGGGGCGCGCTTGCAATATTCAAATGTTAATCCGCAATATAAGTGTATTGGTCTATCATAAACGCGTAAGAATTTTCGGCGTATTGTGCGGACTGTGAATAGGCTTTGTCCACAAGGTGAACCACCGCCACTTCATCGAATTCGGTATTGGTCGTATCTCCCTTATATACATTAAAATAACATGCGACTTCAACAAGCGTGGAATTGGATACAGATGACGGATTTACAGTTAAACTGCCCGTTCCTTCCTTTGAGGCTTTTGTTTTTTTGATTTCTCCCGTGCTGTTATTCTTATAAGTGTAGTATACGGTTAAACTCTTAAATCTGCCTTTATAATCGCTTTTTGCGTTCATTTCCACGCTATCCCCCGGAGCGTTCTTGATCGAAAAGTATGTTGGTGAATTATAACGAACTACTTGACCAACCAAGCCCTCATAAATATTCCTGCCAGACCATAGCACATAAGGGGTGGATTGTACTAAGGTTAGTGTAACGTCGCTTTCTCTTGCAGCAAGTATTGCGTCAAGCTCATCCTTATACTGCTCGGTTACGGAAGCGGGTTTTTTCCCGTTATTTATTATATCTTCCAATTCTCTTTCCCGGTCTGTAAGCCCATCCTCACCTACGATAGTGTCATCGGGGTGTATACTGTCTATAATGCCATTCTCCAGAAGCAGCGCTGCATTATATTGTTCTTCGGCATTTGCGCGCTCCTCGGGGCTCATCTCCTCATGAGGATATATCCCGCAAAGGAGCTGCTCCTCAAACTCGGTAAGCTTGACCTCCTCTTCGCGTGAAGCCGCCACCGCAGATGTCGTTATTGCCGTTGCTGCCATGATGCCTGCCGCCGCAAGAGCGGCGATCCTGAACTTTTTCATAATTGTTTCCCCCTTTTATCGAAATATTATGAGCCAAAAGGTAATATTTGCCTCTGTTCATATTATAATACTTTTCTGTTATTTTGTCAATAGGAAAATGAAAAAACAACCTTGATTTTATGCGGTTTTCCCCGCCGGAGGCGGGGAAAACCGCGAAATTATATAGTGTTCAATATGCCTTGACAACCGCGAAAAAGTGTGCTATAATATACAAAGATATGTTCAGAACGGAGGATATAAATGAAGATACTTTGCGTAGACTACGGCGACGCCCGCACCGGGCTCGCGATAAGCGACGAGCGCGAGATACTCGCTTCGCCGCTCGAAACCATATATATGCACGACTTCAACCGCTGCGCCGAAATGGTTGCGGAGGCGGCTCAAAAAAACAAAGCCGAAATGATAGTCGTCGGCGATCCCATCAATATGAACGGCACGCGCGGCGAGCGTTCGGAAAAGTGCCGCGCGCTCGCGGAAATTCTTCGCGGACTCTCGGGGCTGCCCGTGAAAATGTGGGACGAGCGCTCCTCTACCGTAACCGCGATAGGCTATATGAACGAGATAAACAAGCGCGGCAAAAAAAGAAAGGCTGTT
This sequence comes from uncultured Ruminococcus sp., assembly GCA_964454205.1. Classification (GTDB taxonomy): domain Bacteria; phylum Bacillota; class Clostridia; order Oscillospirales; family Ruminococcaceae; genus CAG-115. The sequence goes on along the minus strand of CAYVSV010000018.1, from coordinate 6,984 downwards.
TTAGACCAAGCCGCCGCCGCGGTCATTCTGGAAAGCTTTCTGGAATACAGAAAACAGCACCCCGATGAATAAGGAGATAACATTGAAAGTATCATTTACAGGCTATCGTCCGCAAAAGCTCCCGTTTTTCGGAGAGGACGACCCACTGTGCGTAAAATTGAAGGAGCGCCTTTCGGAGCAGATCGAAAAGCTGATACAAGAAGGCGCGGAGGAGTTCTTTTCGGGAATGGCGCTCGGCGTCGACACCTGGGCGGCAGAGGCAGTTTTGAGCCTTCGGGAGAAGTATCCGCAGATACGGCTCACGGCGTATATTCCCTGCCCCGAACAGGCAAACGCCTGGAGCGAGGCGGATCAAAAGCGCTACCGCGGCATTCTCGCGCGCTGTAACCAAACCGTAACGATCTCCCCGAGCTACACGAGATACTGTATGCAAAAGCGCAACCGCGCGCTGGTCGACAGCTGCGACGTTCTCTTAGCCGTATACGACGGAAAGCGCGGCGGCACTATGCAAACGGTGAACTACGCGAAGTCCAGGGGAAAGCGGACGGAGGTCATAATCACATTGTAATACCTATAAACCAAAAGTTTAAGGAAATACCGGTTAAATGGCATTTTCCCCGCCGGAGGCGGGGAAAAACGCATAAAATAAAACTTTGATTTTTAAAATATCATTTAATCAGCACCGCTTTTAGTCGGTGCTGATTCTCTTATTCGCCGCTCTTTGTTTCCACCGTCTCCTCAATAGACTTTATCGCCTGCTTTTTCCCGCTTTTGTTCTCCCAGATAAGAACCCCGTCGAGCTTGCCCTCGCGGATAATGTCGAGGAATACGCCGACTATGTGGGGATTTAGCTGTGTGCCGGATATTTTCAGCATCTCGTCTATGATGTACTCCGCGTAAAGCTGCTTGCGGTATGGGCGCGTGGAGTTCATAGCGTCGAAGGTGTCAGCGACGGCGATTATCTGCGCTACCTCCGGTATCTCGTCGCTCTTTTTCCCGAACGGATAGCCGCTGCCGTCGATGTGCTCGTGGTGATAGCCCGCGCCTATCGCCAGATCGGGGCGTATCTCTATCTCCTTGAGTATTTCATAGCCGTTCTGCGCGTGGTGGCTGATTATCTCGAACTCCTCTTTGGTGAGAGCCTCGGGCTTGCCCAGTATCTGATCGGGAACGGCTATTTTTCCAATATCGTGAAGAAGCCCTATGTTGTAGATGTCGTCGATCTGCTGCTCGTCATAACCTAGCCTTTCGGCTATGAGAGCGGTGTATCTCGCCACGCGGAACGAGTGTCCGTTTGTATACTTGTCTTTAAGGTCTATGCACTTCGCGAACGCCTTGATTATCTGATTTACGAAAACGCGGTCCTCCTCGCGCTTCTGCATAAGTCGGCGCGTTTTTACCTTGCCGTGGATAAACAGAAACAGCATAATTCCCGCCAGAGCGAACGCCGCCGCGCCCGCCCAGAACCAGAACTGCTCGAACAGACCCTTCTGCTTTACTATAGCGATGTTCACGGTCTCGATCTCCGCGCCGGTCATAGCGTCCACCACCGAGAAATTAAACGTGTATTTCCCGGATTTTAGGTTCGTGTAGCTTATCGGACGCATCTCCTGCTTGCCGAAGGTAATCTTGCTGTCGTCGAACCCGTCGAGATAATACGACAGCCTAGGGCTCGTTAAGAGAAACGTCGGCGCGTAGGCGTGTATGGTAAGACGCTTGCAGTCCGCGGGTACGGTAACCGTCTTGTTCTCGCCTATCACGACGCGCCTGTCGTCTATCTCTATGTAGGGAATACTGAGCTTTATGCCGTCCGCGTCGTTCCTTTTCTCGTTTATATTTATTGAGGAAACGTAATTGCCCGCGATATAAAGCGTTCCGTCCTCGGAAACGCAGCTGTAGGAGTTCGCGGTGGCGACGCTCGGCAAGCCGCAGCTCACGTCGTACAGCGAATATTCTATGTTCCCTTCCCCGAGCATCGTTTCGCGGTTTATCGTGTAGACTCCGTTGCTGCTGAGTATCCATATCCTGTCATACTCGTCGAAGAATATGTCGAAGTTGTTGGAGTAGGGGAAACCGGTTATCGTCCTTACCGTCTCGTTTTCCATATAAGCCACAGAGTTGCCCGTAATGACCCAGTAGCCGGACTTGGGGTCGGGTTTTATGCGGAGTATGATCTCGCTTTTAAGTCCGTCGTCAAAACCCAGGCGTTTGATAACGTTCTCGCGGTCGGTTATAACGATGCCGCCGCCGTCGCTTCCCATATAGATATGACCGTCGTCTCCCTCGCAGACGGTGAGTATCTCGGTGTTGCCGATGCCGCTCTCCTCGTCGAACGTGCGAACCGCCTTGCCGTCCTTGACAAGAGCAACGCCGCTGCTTGTGGCGGCAACTATCGTGCCGTCGGCGAGCTCCGTCATGGACCGCACTCTGTCGGACTTCATCATGCCGTTTTTCGTGTTGAAATACTCGCAGGAGCCGTTTGCCGCGTTATAGCATATCAGACCCTTTTCGCTGTATGTGCACAGCCAGAGCCTGTCGCCGGCGCTGTTTGATTTTATGCAGCGTATGCGCACGCCCTCGAGCTCTTCCGTGAGGGAATTGGTTTTTCTGTTTCCGTCCGCGCCCACGAGCACGAGCCCGGTATCCGTGCCGATGTAAAGCTCGCCGCCGTAAACGCAGGTGGTATTCACAACACGGCTTTCCAAGCCTATATTAAAGCTCACGTTCGTGAAGTCGCTCTCGACTATCTTCATAACGCCCTGCCGTGAAGATACGAACCAGCGGTTTCCCTCATAGTCCGTCATCATACCCTCAACGGAATTGTTCATCGGGAAATCGGTGTGCTGCTTGTAGCTGCCGTTCGCTTTAAGCTCGCCTATGCCGTTGTCGGTGCAGACCCAGAACCCGCCCTCTCCGTCGGGGCTGAGGGAATTTATGTTGGTGTTGGGAGAAACGGAATATTTCACGAGACCGCTCATCTCTTCGCGCAAATTCCCGCGCACTACCGTAGAAGCATCCGCTCCCACCCAGACGACGCCGCTGTTATCCGGGTCCGGGAATATGCAGGTCGCTACGCCTATCCCGAGATCGCGGCTGCTGAAGGAATGAGTGACCTCGAGGTCTTCAACGCAAAAGCACACGCCGTCAAGCGTAACGCCGTAGATAACGCCGTCATCGGAGCTTGAAAGGTGCTTTAAGTACTTGCCCTCCACCACCGGGTCGTTTATCGTATGCACGGCGCCGTCGTCGCCGATGTAGGAAACGCCCTCTGTTGTCCCGAAGACGATATGCCCCGCGCCGTCCTGATCTATTGAGCGCACGGAGAGCGAAGGCAGCCCCGCGTTCCTTCCGTAGAACGTGAGCTCGCCGTTTTCATACAGAGCCAGACCGCTGTCGTTCGTGCCTATCCACAGTCTGTCGTCCTTGTCTATAAAAAGGCTCACGACGCTTGTGATGCCCGTTTCCGCGCCGAACCGCGTAAAGCTCACGCCGTCGTAAAATGTGAGCCCGCTGTAGCTGCCGATGAAGATATAACCGTCCGCGGACTGCACGATAGCGTTCGCTTCGGATGTAGGCAGACCGTTTGCGTTGTTATACAAAACCGAGGAATAATTCTCAGAGACCGCGGCGGACTGTTCCGCGGCGTTTGCCCTGAGGCTTTCCGGGGAAAGCGGGAATATGGTAAACAATGTGAAAACCGCCGATATAAAGCCAACTGCGGCGCGTTTTATTTTCGGAACGTTCAATTGAATTTCACTCCTTTAACGCCAAAAAGTGCTGTCAAGATAATTCTCTGTATATATTATATCATAGAATGATGTCAATGTCAATATTTCGGGAGGGAAATTTTCCTTGGAAAGCCGCGTGCTTCTTGCGCGGGTTCCTGCGCCGCCGCAAACAAGATCCGCGCGGATAACTCCGCGCGGACGTTTGTCTATTCTATCGAAGCTCTTCCATCGTCGAGCATCCCCCCGACATTGTTCACGCAAAGCTCCACAACTCTTCCCGCATACTCAGCAGCCTGCTCCAACGTGACCGCCCCGGGATGATAATGCCACTCGAGGTACATATTGACGAATCCGCCGACAATAAACGCGGAAAGCCCCGCGGCATTCTCCACACGCCTTTTGCACAGATGCTCCAGCATAATGTCCGTCATGCCCTTGATGACCCTTTTCAGCCTCGACATCAGAACGCCGCGCATATCCACGCGCACAAGGTGGAAATAGTAATCGAACTCCACCGTGATAAGAGAATCAAGCCCTATGAAAAGATCGTGCACGCTTTTCCGCGAAGCGCTGAGGTCTATCCCTTTCACAAGCTCGCCCAGCGTTTCAACAAGGTCGCCCTCGATCTCGTCGAGAATATCCGTAATGTTCCTGTAATGAGTGTAGAACGTTCTGCGGTTGACGTTCGCCTCTTTCGCGAGCTCGCTGACGCTTATGGCGGAAATATCCTTTTCCTCCATTATTTTGACAAGCGCCGCCTTTATCGCCTTTTTTGTCCGGATAACCCGTTTATCGGAATCATGTCGAGTGGAAGTCTCGGTCATGGCAAGATCCCGTCCTTTCGATTTCAGCACAAAACAACAAAGTTTTCCGCGGTATTTTCCAAATGTAAACAATTACATTATATCAACTTCAGCCGAAAATGTCAAGGGAAACCGATTGCGCAATTTGACGAATTTTCACGTAAAAAACACGCAAATTCAGTCAAAAAGCACTATTTTTCCCAAACGGACAGTTTCACGCACGTCGATAACGCGCTGATTTGCGCTTCCCTTCCAGTGAAGCTTTTCATCGCGGAGCTCGTTTACAAACCTTCCGTCGACGATGACGTCGCAGTACCGAACTATCTCGAGCTCCCGTATCTCCTCGAACGAATACCCCGTGTACAGCCACACCGTCTTTTCCGGAAAGCGCTCGCGGCACTCCCTCGCGAGCTCCGTCACCTCGGCGCGGTTGTTCGGGTGGAGCGGGTCTCCGCCGCTGAACGTCACGCCGCTTATATAGTCCGGCGAAAGCTTCTCAAGGAGCTCGCTCCGCGCCGCCTCGTCAAACGGCAGTCCTCCGTCAACGTCCCATGTCACCGGGTTATGGCAGCTCTCGCAATGATGATCGCAGCCCGCCACCCAAAGCACGGTCCGCAGACCGTCGCCGTTGAGCATATCATCCGTGGTTATATTATGATAACGCAATTTCTGACCCTTTCCGCCCTGCAATGATGTTCCCCGCCATAGACGGGGAGCATACTATACTAATTCACCGTCAAAGTATAGACAAAATCCCAACCTTTATTTGTAATAATATCGTACAAACAAGTCTATACATTGAACGCGAATTAGTATTATCACATCGACTTCCTGTCCGCTATCTCCGCCATCTTAGCGGCGTTGAGACGCGTGTCGCCCTTAACTCTCGAGTAGCTGAGATAACCGTTCATACGGTCTATCTTCGTGAGGTTGCGGCTGCCGCATTTCGGGCAGACGTCCATCTCGAGCTGCTCGTAGCCGCAGTCGTCGCAGTACGCCAGCGACAGATTCACGCCCTCGTAAAAGCCCTTCTGCATAGCGCGGCGCACAAGGCTCTTTACCGCGCCCTTGTTGTAGTCTATGGGATAGCGCACATATTGTATCTTGCCGCCGTTGAACAGGTTCCAGAAGCGCTCCTCGCGATCCTGCTTCTCTATCGGCGTTATGTCCTCGGAAACATGGCAGTGGAACGAGTTCGACACATAATCGCGGTCGGAAACGTTTTCCACTATCCCGTACTTTCTGCGGAACTGCTGTATCTGCAAGCCGCAGAGGTTCTCCGCCGGCGTGCCGTAGATAGCGTACAAATGCCCGTCCTCTTTCTTGAAATCCGCTATCCTGGAGTTTATGAACTCCATGGTTTTCAGCGCGAAGCTGCCGTCCGCCGCTATCGAGTGTTTATCAGCTATCTGCTCAAGCTCGTTGAGCGCGGTTATGCCGAAGCTCGCCGTCGCCGCCTTCAGCAGCGGCTTTATCTTGTCGTGTATGCCGAGATGTCCGCCCAGGAAGCCGCCCTCGCAGTATGCCAGCGGATTTGTGGAAGCCTTCATCTCGCCCAGATAATCATAAGTTCTGCAATGTATCCTTCTGATAAGATTAAGATAATAATCAAGTACCTCGAAGAAATCCTTGCCCTCCTGCACCGACTTCGCGTAGATCATCGGCAGATGCAGCGACACCGCGCCGATATTGAACCGCCCTATGAACACCGGAACGTCGTTCTCGTCCGCGGGCTCCATACCACCGCGCTCGAACCACGGCGACAGGAACGCCCTGCACCCCATGGGGCTTATTATCTTGCCGTACTTCTTGTACATTGAAGCGACATAGCCGTCTCCCGTAAGCGACAGCCAATCGGGGTACATCGCCTTCTGCGAGCACTCTATGCCCGCCTCGAACACATCCTCGAGCTCGCCGCCCGGACCGTGGAGCTTTTCATCGTAAAGGAACACTATTTTCGGGAACAGAACGGGCTTTTTGCAGGTCTTCTTGCCCTGTCCGTTCTTGCGCACCTCAAGCATTATCTTGCTCGCCATTTTCGCGAATTTCCCCCTGCCGACGCCCGCCGTCATCGTTATGAACGGATAGTCGCCGCGGCTGGAGCTCACGGAGTTGAACTTGTACTCCCACCCCTGGAAGCCCTGTCGAAAATCCGTCTCGATGTCCTTCAGCGCCTCGCGCTCTGCGACATCGTCCGGCACGCCCATGCTCTTATACCGCTCGAGCTGCTTGTCGAAGGACTTCTGCGCATACGGCTCCAAGAGCTCGTCCACGCTTGCCACAGTAAAACCTCCGTACTGCTGCGAAGCCGCCGCGAGCGTAACGTCTCCTATAACGTCGAACGCCACCGCGAGAGTTTTCGGCTCGTTGTACCAGAGATTTCCCATTTCAAAGCCGCCCTCCATAACGCTCTTCATATCGAACAGGCAGCAGTTCATCGTATCGCGCCGCGC
>CAYVSV010000017.1:0-39513 GCA_964454205.1 uncultured Ruminococcus sp. | reverse complement strand
GACACGAGCTGACGACAACCATGCACCACCTGTCTTCGTGTCTCCGAAGAGAGGAATCTATCTCTAGATCTTTCACTCGATGTCAAGACCCGGTAAGGTTCTTCGCGTTGCTTCGAATTAAACCACATACTCCACTGCTTGTGCGGGCCCCCGTCAATTCCTTTGAGTTTCAGCCTTGCGGCCGTACTCCCCAGGTGGATCACTTATTGCGTTTGCTCCGGCACGGACAGGTTCTCTGCCCACACCTAGTGATCATCGTTTACGGCGTGGACTACCAGGGTATCTAATCCTGTTTGCTCCCCACGCTTTCGAGCCTCAGCGTCAGTAAAAGCCCAGCAAGCCGCCTTCGCCACTGGTGTTCCTCCTAATATCTACGCATTTCACCGCTACACTAGGAATTCCGCTTGCCTCTACTTCACTCAAGAAAAACAGTTTCAAAAGCAGGTTATGGGTTGAGCCCATAATTTTCACTTCTGACTTGCCTTCCCGCCTACACTCCCTTTACACCCAGTAATTCCGGACAACGCTCGCCACCTACGTATTACCGCGGCTGCTGGCACGTAGTTAGCCGTGGCTTCCTTGACAGATACCGTCATTATCGTCTCTGTCCACAGAGGTTTACAATCCGAAAACCTTCTTCCCTCACGCGGCATCGCTGCATCAGGGTTTCCCCCATTGTGCAATATCCCCCACTGCTGCCTCCCGTAGGAGTCTGGGCCGTATCTCAGTCCCAATGTGGCCGTTCAACCTCTCAGTCCGGCTACCGATCGTCGACTTGGTGGGCCGTTACCTCACCAACTATCTAATCGGACGCGAGCCCATCTTTCGGCGGATTGCTCCTTTGGTATTCCGACGATGCCGTCACAATACGTTACGCGGTATTAGCAGTCGTTTCCAACTGTTGTCCCCCTCCGAAAGGCAGGTTGCTCACGTGTTACTCACCCGTCCGCCACTGATCCAAGGAGCAAGCTCCTCTTCACCGTTCGACTTGCATGTGTTAGGCGTGCCGCCAGCGTTCGTCCTGAGCCAGGATCAAACTCTTTAAAGTTTGTATTAAAACGTCCTTTCGGACGATTTAACCTGTCTCTGCATAAACGCCAACGTCTTTCAACGCTGTCTTCTTAGTTTATCCAGAATTATCTTTGTTATCTCTCCCCGTTCTTTCGAACCGGAATCGACAAGGTTCGTTAATTCGTTCTTAACTGTTCAATTTTCAAGGAACTGGTTGTGCGAAACGCTTCGCATTTCACCTTCACACAACGATTTCCGTTGTGTGGATATTTGCGTGTTTCCCGACTAAGCCTGCCCTCACTTTTGCGAAAACCGCTTATCTCGGACAACTTAATCATTATATCACGCTTTTTTGAGTTTGTCAAGGGGGTTTTTCAAAAAATTCTAAAAATTTTTGAAATTTCGACCGACTTTGCTCAATTTTCAGCACCCTGTTTATGAGTGCTTTAATATTATATCACAATGCAGTTGGTTTGTCAAGGGTTTTTTGAAAAATTTAAGAGATTTTTTTGACGAAAACGACTTGTAAACTCCCATATTTTCCCACTCTACGAAGCGTAGGTTGACTTTCCTAAGCTGTGATGTTATAATAAAGCCAAGAAAGGGGGCTGTCAAATGGATGCAGAAAAAACCGGACTGTTCATCGCGAGGCTCCGAGGGGAACTCGGTATGACCCAGCGCGAGCTTGCCGACAGAATAGGAGTGACCGACAAGGCGGTCTCAAAATGGGAACGCGGACGCGGTTTTCCCGATGTCGCGATTTTGGAAGCTCTTGCCAAGGAGCTTGGCGTGTCGGTCACGGAACTGATGAGCGGCGAACGCTCCACGCCCGAAACGGTCAAGGCGCAGTCGGACAGCACGCTCGTCGAAACGCTCCTGTACGTTAAACAGATGAGCCGCAAAACTATCGGAACGCTTTTGGTCATTCTCGGCGCGTGTATGCTTTGCTCGCCGCTGTTTTTCGCGGGAAATTCCTCGCCGATATTTGTTATGGGAATTATTGTGACCGCGGGAGGCGTTTTTATGATCACATTTAAAAAAACTTTTAAATCATTCAATATGACAAAAACCGCGCTTGAAAGCATATCACTGGGCGCGCTTGCCGCGGCGTTGGTTTTGGAGGCGCTGCCTAACGGAGTTGTTTTGTGGTGGGCAGCACCGTCGAACGAACCTCGGAAATACACGATGTATTCATATTTTGCTCTTACACCGTACGGTTACGCGCACTTTTCCCCGCTTATAACCGCAGCGCTGACCGTTGCCGCGGCGATCTTCACAATCATCGTTATGTTGTTAGGCAAGAGATCAGGCAAGCCGCGTAACGCGTTGTTCGTCTGCCTTGTCGTGACCGCGGTCATATCCGCCTGCCCCGTTCTTTACGGCTTCAAATATGTAACGGTGATAGGTGTTTTGATAACGCTCTCGCTCGTGGTCTCGGCAATCTTCAGAGCCGCCGCGAACTCCAAAAGCTGAACCGCCGGACTGCCGAGAAGCCCTCAGATGCGAGGAAGCCGCGCCACGGCTAGCCTTAATGGCTGCCGTGGTGCGGCTGACGAAGCAGATGAGGGTTTCTCGACAGTCTGAGCCGCCGCGCTGAGCTGCGCGGCGGCTTTTTTTTGTTCACTTGTTCTTGTCGTCCTTAAGCTCCGAGATTATCCGCATAAAGCTGTCGACGTCGTTGAATTCGCGGTAGACGGAAGCGAAACGGATATATGCCACATCGTCTATCTGCTTTAGCTTGTGCAGAGCCAGCTCGCCTATTTTATCGGAGGTCACCTCGCGCTGGAGCGAGTTTTTAAGATCGGTCGCTATCTCCTCCACAACGTTCTCTATCGTCTCAAGCGACACCGGGCGCTTGACAGTGGCGCGGCAAAGCCTGTCAACGAGCTTCTCGCGGTCAAACGGCTCGATAGAGTGATCCTTCTTGATGACCATCAGCGGTATCTCCTCAATGATCTCGTAAGTCGTGAAGCGAGTGCCGCATTTGATGCACTCACGGCGGCGGCGCACCTTGTTTTCGGTGGGGCGGGAATCGATGACCTTGCTTTCTTCGCAGCCACATTCGGGACATTTCATAGATTTGCTCTCCTTAAAAATTATTTTTCGCCTATATATTTATATTATACCACAATATTTTGTGTTTTTCAACAGTTTTCACATTTTTTTCGGGAAATTTTAAATATTTTTTACTTTTGTGGGATTTCGTATTGAATTTTCCGCCTGTGTGTGATATACTTTATATAAGGTGATTTTTATGAGTATTAAACTGAACGGACTTGAAAGGTTGGATATCCGCCGTTCCCGCGCCGTTTCCGAGACCGCCGACAGCGGGTTTTCCGAAGCGGTGATGGACGCGATGAATGACAGCGGCTCCGCTTACAACTCCATTTACTTCAACCAAAAGAGCTATGTGGCGATCTCTCCCAAATTTGAGAAGAAATTGCAGGACGACCCCGCGCTTGCCAAAGAAACCGCGCAGAAGATCGAAAATCTCACGAAGGTCTACGGAAGCGATTGGAACAGCAGCATTATCATCATCGACAAGAGCGGCGAGATAAAGCATTTCCAAACCAAGCCGACCGACCGCGAAAAGAGGCTCGAGGAGCTCGAGGCGGAGAGCGTAAAAGAAGCGATGAAAGCGCGGCTGCGCAAAAAGGCGCGTCTGGACGCGTACTTTAAGGTAGTAGAGCGCGCCGCGGTAAAGCGCAAGCTCATCGAGCAGGAGAACGCCAAGCGCCCGCGCGACAGACGTTACCGCTGCAATGTCGCGAAGCTCAACAGCATAGCGCAAAGCATTCTCGGAGAGAGCCCTTCGACCGCCGCCGATATTTTAAGCACGCTGGAGTAACATTATGCTTGACCTTGTTTTTTTGATACTCGGAATATACATAATCGTAAAAGCCGAAAAGGGCGAGTACAAGGAGACCGCCTGCAACTTCGCGCTCGTTGTGGGCATCCTCGCGGGGATATTCGGCATTATCGACGCTTTTTTCAACAATAATGACACTATGGCGTTCCTGAACGTCGTGGTTATGCTGATGGCGTTTGGGATACGCTTCGCGGCGCGGCTTCTTGTCAAGCTGTACCTCGACAAGAGGGCGGAAGAGTCGGAGCGGTATGAGCATGACAAGCGCTTGTACTCCAAGTTCGACGACCTCAACAAAGAGCCCATATACACCGACGAAAACTTTGACGACGAGGAGCTGCGCTTCGGTAAGGGAGGGTATACGGATCCGAAACTGTAAATGATCAAGAACGTATAATTTAATTGATAATTATAAATTAAAAAGGGGGCGTGCAACGCCCCCTTTTTTTCACAAAGCCCCCGAATTGTTGATCGCCGAAACCAGCGCTTTTACGGAAGCTACCACTATGTCCGTGTCGACGCCAACGCCCCAGCTCACTTTGCCGTCCGCGGAGGTTATGCCGAGATAAGAAGCAGCTTTCGCCTTTGAGGTCTGCTCTATTGCGTGCTCGGAGTAGGTCGAGATGGTGTAGTCAAGCCCAAGACCCTCCTTTATCGCGTTCGATACCGCGTCCAGACGACCGTTGCCCTCGCCGCGGAATTTGCAGATCTCGCCGTTTATTTTGAGCGTTACCTCCGCTCCGATGTGCTCGCCCTGCGTATAGTGCGCTTCGGTGACCTCCAGCTTCGTCTTGATATCAACATACGTTTTCTCGAATATCTCATAAACCTCGGCGGGCTTTAATTCCTTGTGCGCCCTGTCGGAAACGCCCTTGACGGTGTAGCCGAAATGCTCGCGCATCTTCGGCGGCATAACTATGCCGTAGTTCTGCTCCATAAGATAACCTATGCCGCCCTTGCCCGACTGCGAGTTTATGCGGATAACATCGCCCTCGTACTCGCGCCCGACGTCGTGCGGGTCTATCGGGATATAGGGAACGTTCCAGTGCTCGGGGTCGTTGTCCTCGCGGAAGTGCATACCCTTCGCTATCGCGTCCTGGTGAGAGCCCGAGAACGCCGCGTAAACAAGCTGTCCGCTGTACGGAGAACGTTCGTTGACCTTCATTCTCGTAAGCCGCTCGTAAACATCAACAAGCTCGGGCAGGTTTGTGAAGTCCAAATTCGGCTCAACGCCGTGAGTGTACATATTGAGCGCGAGCGTTATTATGTCGACGTTGCCGGTGCGCTCGCCGTTTCCGAACAGCGTGCCCTCAACTCTGTCCGCGCCCGCGAGCAGACCGAGCTCCGTGTCCGCGATACCGCAGCCGCGATCGTTGTGCGGGTGGAGCGACACGATAACATTTTCGCGGGAGTGCAGCTCCTTGCACATATACTCTATCTGCTGAGCGTAAACGTGCGACATACTCTCCGCAACGGTAACGGGCAGATTGATTATCACCTTGTTGTCGGGCGTGGGCTTCCAGATGTCGATGACCGCGTTGCATATCTCCGCGGCGAATTCGGGCTCCGTACCGGTAAAGCTCTCAGGGGAATACTCAAAGCGGAAGTTCCCGGGGGTTTTCGCCTTGTACTCGTTGAGCAGCTTAGCGCCGCTTGTCGCTATCTCGACTATCTCTTCCTTGGATTTCTTGAACACCTGCTCTCTCTGCGCTACAGAGGTGGAGTTGTACAGGTGGACTATCGCGTGCTTGCACCCCTCGAGCGCCTCGAACGTCTTTTTGATGATGTGCTCGCGCGACTGCGTGAGCACCTGCACGGTAACGTCGTCGGGTATCAGGTCGCGCTCGATGAGGGCGCGGCAGAACTCGTACTCCGTGTCGCTCGCCGCGGGAAAGCCTATCTCGATCTCCTTGAACCCGACCTTAACCAGATACTTCCAGAACTCGAGCTTTTCCTCCAAGCTCATCGGAATGATAAGAGCTTGATTGCCGTCGCGCAGATCGACAGAGCACCACACGGGCGGCTTGTCGATATATTCCTTGTTCACCCAATCCAGACAAGGATACGGCGGCATAAAATAACGTCTTTGATACTTGTTTGCGAATTTCATAATCTTCTCCTTATTTAAATTTAAAATTCAAGAACCGCGCGGCTTCGCCGCGCTAGCCGAGCAACGCCGCACCCTCTCCGCTCGCTTCGCTCACTCCGAGTTTGCGGCATTGCTCGCTTTCTCGAATTTTATGCGTTGCCGGTTTGTTGCTGCGTGCTACGGTTCGGGCAACAAAAAAGCCTCATCTGCTGCCCCCTTGGGACAAGAGATGAAGCGTAAAACTCCACGGTACCACTCTTGTTGACGGAGCTTTACAGCACCGCCCTCTCATTGACGTCCAACAACGCCGTTCTCTGTAACGGGAGAACCCGAAGCCGCCTACTTGCCGCACTCAAACGCCGCTTTCGCCGACCCTGCTCGGGGAGGAGCTATGTCCGCACAGCGTTACCGTTTCGCACCAAGCAACGGCTCTCTGAAAGCGCGGGGTACAGACTTATTTCCCGTCATCGCATTTAAAACTATTAACACAATATATTATAGCACACTTTTCCCCGTTTGTCAAGGGGTATTTTGACTAAATTTCAAGTGTTGTTAAACCTTGCGGAAGCCTTGACAATTCCTATTATATATGGTATCATTTAATTGAATAATAAAAAACTCGGGAGGTCAACTATGGCTTTTGAAAACTGTAGGCTTAACGATGATGAATTACGAAAGTATAATCCCGGATACCCTTGGCAAGAATGGCTTCATGGTGAATTTATGCCTGGTGCCGGGACAATTGACCGTGAAAATGACATACGTTTGTTCAAATACGGCAACGGTCCGGTAGACGAGCCCAGCGACCTATTTCAGTTTATCTTCGACTACAAGGGTATTCCATTAAGGGTTGAATCCAGACGAGTTCTAAAAGATCGGGATGTTTTTTGGTGCGGCTGCAGTATTGAGCGAGTTAAAGATTTTCCCTATGATTATGTAGATGTTAAACGGGCTTTGCAGGATGCGATGGAGGTTTATGCTTGTTTCGGATATAATACTTCAACACTAATGGAGCTTAACCAAAAAATGACAGTTCATATCGAATTTTAACGCTCGTACAGCGGCATTTCATTGAAATTCAGTCCCACCTTGCCGCTTGCCTGTACGCGCTCGTACTCTTCCTTTGTCATAAGCACCGACAGATTGCCGATCTCCCGCCCGCCCCAATCGAACATCGTTTGGATATTTATCGCCATTGCGTTCTCTGTGGAACAGTCGATGTCCGTCCAGTTTATTCCCAGATACAACGCGGTATTCAGAATGGCGTACAGGTCGCGGAGCTTGTCGGTGTTATCTATCCTGCCGATAAGGCATTTTCCGTCCCTTATGTAGTTGTCGGCGCGGCAGAACGCCTCCGCCGCTTCATAAGTCGTGAAGATACTCAAAAAGATCCTGTCTGCGGAGACCTGAAACGCCCTCGGCACGGAGCGCCCGTCGTGATACTTCGATTCCGACAGGATAATGAAAAGCTCCTTTGCGTTCCATGTATCAATGACCTTTTGCTTAGCTTTTTCTTCCGTATCTATCATATTTTCCCTCCAACAGCTAAAGAAACAGCGATTTTCCCCGCCGAGGGCGGGGAAAACTAACTACTAACAACTATTCTCTAACAACTATCACGCCACGACGTCAAGGAATTGACCCTTTTCAACCTCGCGGTCGTAATTGCCCACGTCGAATTTCTGAGCGAGTTCGTTAGGTTTGTCTGTATCTGGCTTGGTTCGCGTGACGGTCGTAGTCTCGCCGCCCGCGACATAGGTGTCCCCGCACTCGGGGCAGATAGCCGTCTTTATAACAACATTCTGCGAAACAACTTCTTTGTCCTCGCGAGCCGCCTTCGCGCGTTCGCGGACAACGTGCTCCTGTTCGTGACTGCGCACCGCCGCGGAAGCGTTGCCCTTCGCTACCTTGGAAGCCGACTTGAATGAAACGCCGGGATCGTCGGAATCGTCTTGGTACTTGCGGTTCTTGCAGGTCTGGCACTCGCCGTTTTCCTCCTTGTCCTTGAGCTTATCAAGGCGCTTGCGGAGCGTATCGATCCTGTTTTCGAGATTGTTTATCCGCTTGTCGAGCCCGTCCGAGCCCGACTGTTCTTTCGCGTTCTTCATCGTATCGCGCTGCTTTTCGAGCTTCGCTATCGTGTTTGTTATGTTCTCCTTGGAGCTCGGCGAATTCTCCGCGCCGTATAAGCCGACGGAGCCGCCGCTCAGATTATTATTCAGTGCGTATGCCGACATATAAACACCTCCACCCGGTTTATCATACATATATATTATAATTATAGCACGCTGCGTTTTAAATGTCAATACGGATATGCAGTTTTTCCGGCAAAAAGCGCCTGTTCGGAGACTGCGCGGCAATTTTGAATTTAACGGTAATGTCCATTCTCGTCAAAAGTCTTTTTAAGCGCGGCTTCCGTAGGAATAATTGAGATAATAAACAAAACTATCTGAACAACAGAAACGATCAAGCCGACATAAGCAATTGTATCAATACTCTTGTTATACGCCGGTATCAGTGAAATAATTGATATCGGCAGCAATACCAACCCATATCTAAACCACAACTTCCCGCAGAACTTGTGCGCAAATTCCCATGTATCCTTGTTCTTCATGGACATCGCGGTTCTATAACCATATATGCCGCCGATATTTTCCGGAGGTTTAGTCAGGAATTGCCTGCCAAGTCCTATCATTGTCAACGGAATGAGTATATCCATAAGCAACATAAAAATCCAAAAGCCCATTTATGCTCCCTCTCGCTAAATAACGATTTTCGCTCTTTATGTATTCATTATAACATTCAGCATATCAGATGTCAATATAATACATACGCACTGTTCGACAATTTTTTAAAAAGCCCTTGACAACCGCACATATATATGCTATACTATATCTAACAAAATGCCTTATCAAGAGTGACTTCTAGCCGAAAGGCGGGGGGCTGGTCCCTATGAAGTCCGGCAACCTATCTGCGTTCGCGCGGAAAAGGTGCTACGTCCTGCGGGGAATTTATTCCACCGAGAGATAAGGAGTGAACGGAAGAAGTTGCCTGCTCGCTCCTTATGAAGCGAGCATTTTGTATATTTATTTACGAAAGGAAAATGTACAATGGAAAACAAAAAGCTGTTCACTTCGGAGAGTGTCACCGAAGGACACCCCGACAAGATCTGCGACAACATCTCGGACGCGGTCCTCGACGCTATCCTCGAGCAAGACCCCATGGGCAGAGTTGCCTGCGAAACTACAACCACCACGGGCATGGTGACGGTCATGGGCGAGATCACGACCACCGCGAATATCGACATTCCCGCGATCGTCCGCAAGACGGTCAGCGAGATAGGATACACCTCCAGCGAGTTCGGCTTTGACGCGGATTCCTGCGCGGTCTATACGATAATCGACAAGCAGTCCCCCGACATCGCTATGGGCGTAAACAACGCTCTCGAGGGTCGCGAGCAGAACGAGGGCGACACCGGCGCGGGCGATCAGGGAATGATGTTCGGGTTCGCGTGCAGCGAGACCCCCGAGCTTATGCCTATGCCGATAAGCCTTTCGCACAAGCTTGCGAAGAAGCTCACCGAAGTGCGCAAAAACGGAACTCTCCCCTATCTTCTCCCCGACGGAAAAACACAGGTCACCGTTGAGTACGACAACAACAAGCCCGTGCGCGTTGACACGGTAGTCGTATCGTCGCAGCACCTTGCTTCCGCGACATTGGAGCAGATACGCGCAGACGTTATTGAAAAGGTCATTAAGACGACTATCCCCGCGGAACTCCTCGACGAGAACACGAAATATTTCGTAAACCCGACGGGGCGTTTCGTAGTCGGCGGACCTATGGGCGACAGCGGACTTACCGGGCGCAAGATCATCGTTGATACATACGGCGGATATTCCCGTCACGGCGGCGGAGCGTTCTCGGGCAAGGACCCGACGAAGGTAGACCGCTCGGCGGCATATATGGCGCGTTACATCGCGAAGAACATCGTTGCGGCGGGTCTCGCGGAGCGCGCGGAGATACAGCTCGCATACGCTATCGGCGTAGCGAAGCCCGTATCCGTTATGGTGGATACGTTCGGCACGGGCAAGATCGCCGACGAGAAGATCGCGGACGCGGTAACAAAGGAGTTCGATCTCCGTCCGTCCGCGATCATCAAGACGCTCGATCTGCGCAAGCCGCAGTACAGACAGGTCGCGGCATACGGTCACATGGGGCGTGAGGACTTGGGCGTTGCCTGGGAAAAGACCGACAGGGCGGACGATCTTAAAAAGTATTTGTAAATCAGAAGTAAGAGCGGGAGTTCTTACCATACTGCGGAGGCATTTATGAAAAAACAAATCACAGCAATAGTAACAACAGCACTTGTTTTGACCGCTCTTACAGCGTGCACAAACAGCGTTTCGGAAATTCGGACGGACATTCAAAGCTCCGCTTCCGACAGCGCAGATGCAGCTTCCTCGGATATGCAGATTGTCCGCACCGAAATCAACCCTTACGTCGGCGACTGCGCGGAACCGTATTGTGTGGAACCGTCAAGTAATAACGAAAAATGTGTTTTCCTGGACTTCAGAGCCGATTACGGAGAAGGCGAGATACCGGATTTTCACTGCGACAGAGTAGATACCGAGGGCAGCGTCCGACCCTTTAATCGTGTTCCGATCGGACTTGAAAGCATGGTGTTTGAAACGCGCACGTTCGGCGATTATACAATAAAGCTTGTGGGTGAAAACGTAAGAACCGACAAGGAGAATTTTCCGGACACCATCTATGCTCGGAGACTGTATATTGAGATAGAAAACGAGAAGGCACCCATGTCGGAAAATTGCCGAAAAATACACTACGATCAAACGATCTTAGGGCAAGCTCAATTCACTCCCGAATATCGGCTTTTCAGCAGCAGGATAGGAAGTTATTTAGATATATATGACCTGGAATATCCAATCATTGCCATGCGCTATTATATGGATGATACCCCCGGGTATATCGACAGCGCTATAACCAAGACGGTCAAATTCGCAATGATACTGCCCGAAAGAAACGACGCGGTCGGTTTGACCGGAGATATAGAGACGGGACTTGGTGTAGTCTTTAATCCCGATATGACCACCGATATTACAGAGATCGTTACAAACCGTGAAGACATACACGCAAGCGAAAACCGCGCTCCCGCATCGGTTCTGTTCAAATCCGATAAACTAAAGGCAGTTGACACCAAAACGCTTGTTGACGAGACTGCGAATATCAGATATGTATTCGATTTTACCGACATTCCGTTACTGGGGAATTTTTCAAATGAACGGCTTACCGTAGAACACATAGTATGATCATAGGAAAAATTTAACAATTGCCACGCGGACGTTTTTCGTCCGCTTGAATTTTTCGACGGAACCCACTTTTTTTGGCGTTAGCTTACGGTATATACTCCCTTTGCTTGACATAATTAAAACAATATGCTATAATGTTATATACGGCACAGCCGTAAATTCTTTAATGAAAAGGAGAACAAATATGTTTACTATGAATAAGGAGCTTGTTCGCTAAACCGGGAGGTTTGCGAAATCAAGTTTTGCGATCCTCCGAAAGACACTTAAAACGCTTTTAGGAGGACATTCCATTGAACAGAGAAAACAAAAAAAGATCGTTTGAAAAAGGGTACTATAAAACTCACCCTTGCGATGAAGCGTTTACCTGCAAGGTCTGCGGGCGCTTGGTCGTTCCGGGCGGAGCGGGCAGCGATCACCGCAACCATTGCCCGAACTGCCTGTCAAGCCGTCACCTCGACAATGAGCCCGGCGACCGCTCGGCAGACTGCGGCGGCGTTATGGAGCCGATAGCCGTGTGGGTGCGCAAAAACGGAGAGTGGGCTATAATCCACCGCTGCCGTATCTGCGGAGCGCTCTCGTCTAACCGCATTGCCGCGGACGATAATCCGATGAAGCTCATGGCATTGGCGATGAAGCCCGTTGCCATGCCGCCTTTCCCGCTTGAAAAGCTCGAAGAAATGACGGCGCTTATGGGCGGCGACGGAACGACAAAACGGTAAACCAAAACAATATCCCCGAAACGCGTTTGCGCTTCGGGGATCATTTTGTTTGGGTTCAGTCTCCCGTGGATTCACGCAGGATAAGACTATGCGGGAGCATATATGTAGATTTATCGGGAGTGTCGGTCTTCATATTAGCAATGAGCTTCTCGATGACTGTCTTGCCTTGCAAATAGCACGGCTGCTCCACCGTGGAAAGCTTCGGGATAAACATGTGCGAATACGCGATATTATCAAACCCGAAGAACAGCAGGTCTTTGCCTACCGTTATGCCGTGCTGGACGGCGTAGGTCATCGCGCCTATCGAAATAGTGTCGGAAATGGAAAAGATAGCGTCGGGCTTGTCGTCAAGGCTCATAAGCTCCTTGCAGCCCTTTGTGCCGGTTTCCGCGTCGTAATCGCCGTAATAGACGAGCCTTTCGTCATACGGCAGCCCCGCCTCTTTAAGAGCCCGCCTGTAACCGTTCTCGCGGTCTACCGAGGATTGACTGCGCACTTGTGTGGTAATGAGACCGATGCGCTTTCTGCCCTTGCCGATAAGGTAGCTCGTAGCGTCAAAGCCCGCGCGCTCGTTGTCGATGGTAACGCAAAGGATATCGTTGACGTCAAGGCGTTCGAGGCAAATAGCTATCCTGTAACGCTTTGACAGATCGCTTATCGTTTTGCTGTCAAGTCTGGGAGCTAACAGCACGGCGCCGTCTACGGCTCTTGAAAAGAGCATATTCAGCAGGTGCATTTCGTGCTCGGCGTTATCGCGCGTCGTGACAATAAGTATGTCGTAGCCCTCGACATAAGCCGCGTCCTGCATTCCGCGCAGAACATCGTTATAGAACGACTGCTCCGTCGTACCGATTATGGCGAGAATGCGTTTTGTCTCGCTTTTGCGCAGATCACGCCCGAGGAAGTTCGGGCTGTAACCCAGCTCCTCCACCGCGCGGTTCACGGCGCGGACCGCCTCCTCGGAGACGTTGTTCTTGTTGTTCAGCACACGCGAAACCGTTGCGACAGACACGTTCGCTGCTCTCGCGACGTCCTTTATCGTGATATTCACACAATTCGCCCCCAATCAAAATTCGTCTTTATATATATAATACATCAAATTCTAATCGTTTTCAATAGGCAAGTTGCACAAAAATCCCGTGAAAATTTTCACAAACCAATCTTTAAAGGCTCAGAAAACTATTGATGTTCCAATTAAACTTTTCCAAGATTTTCGTTGTTTTCCCCGCCGTAGGCTGGAAAACAACGAAAACAAGTTTAAAATCCGGCAATATTTAATTGGAGGAGCAATAAAACCCTCAAACAAGAATTTTGTTTGAGGGTCTTGTTGATTTAGCCGCCGCGCCGATCCCGAGGGGATGCGCCGCAGCCGCCGCAGTGAGCGCAATCCCCGCCGCAGGAGGACTTCCCCGAACGGCGCTCTTTAACGCGCTCCGCGATTATGAGCACGACCACCGCCAGAACGATAAGCCCGACGACTATCGAACCGCCGTAGTTCGAGATAAATTCACTCATACCGACACCTCTTTCATGTCTTGACCTTTTGTGTGAGCTTCGAGCTCTCCTTGTACGGTCTCGCGAGCATATAGATCATGAACGCGAGAACCAGCAGCGCGAAGATAAGCCCGATAACGTTCACGCTGCCCGTGAAGAGCAGTCCGAACTGGTTTATCATAAGCGAGACAGCATACGCGAAGCCGCACTGGTAGCCTATCGCGAACCAAGTCCATTTCGCGGAGTTCATCTCGCGCCTGATAGCGCCGATAGCCGCAAAGCAGGGCGCGCAAAGCAGGTTGAACACGAGGAAGGAGAAGCCCGCCAAGGGGGTCATCGCGACGAAATCCAATACGCCGAATACTCCGACAACCTCTTCCTTAGCGACAAGACCCATAATAGTCGCGACTGCCGCCGTAGGATCGCCAAATCCGAGAGGCGCGAATATCCAACAGATAGCGGAGCCTATCTTTCCGAGTATTGTGTCCGCAAGCTCGAGCTCCGTGCCGAAACCGAACGCTCCGTCGGTCCAGCCAAACGAGCTTCCGAGCCATATAATTATCGAAGCCAGCAGGATTATCGTGCCCGCCTTCTTAATGAAGCTCCAGCCGCGCTCCCACATCGAGCGCATTACGTTTCCGAAAGTCGGGAGATGATACGCCGGAAGCTCCATGACGAAAGGCGCGGGATTTCCCGCGAACATTTTCGTTTTCTTCAGCATAATTCCCGATACCACTATCGCCGCGATACCGATAAAGTATGTCAAAGGAGCTATCCACCATGCCCCGCCGAACAGCGCCGCCGCGATAAGCGCGATTATCGGCATCTTCGCGCCGCAGGGAATGAACGTCGTCGTCATGATAGTCATACGGCGGTCGCGCTCGTTTTCGATAGTGCGCGAAGCCATTATTCCGGGAACGCCGCAGCCCGAACCGATGAGCATCGGAATGAAGCTCTTGCCCGAAAGACCGAAGCGGCGGAATATTCTGTCCATAACGAACGCGATACGCGCCATATAACCGCAAGCCTCAAGAAACGCCAGGAAAATGAACAGTATCAGCATCTGCGGAACAAATCCGAGAACCGCGCCCACGCCCGCCACAATTCCGTCGAGTATCAGGCTCTTTAACCATTCCACACAATTGATGTTATCGAGACCCGCTTCTATCAGCACAGGAATGCCGGGAACCCATACTCCGTAATCAGCGGGATCAATGCTCTCCTCCATTAGCTCTGCCGCTCCGTTGACTGTCGCGGAAATATCAAAGCCGCATTCCGCGAGCTCGTCTCCGTAAGAGCCGAAAGCCTCGTCAAAGCCGCCGAAGCTGCCTTCCTCGATAGCGCCCATTATGTCCTCCGCGCCGATAACTCCCGCGTTTACCGCGTTTTGAACAGTGCTCTTCACCTCGTCCGTAAAGATGTTCTCGGAAGCGAAGTTGTCCTGCGCCTCCTCATAGGCGGAGGTGCCTATGCCGAACAAGTGCCAGCCGTCTCCGAACAGACCGTCGTTCGTCCAGTCCGTCACAAGCGTTCCCACTGTCGTGACCGAAACGAAATACACGATTATCATTACAGCCGCGAAAATAGGCAGCGCGAGAATACGGTTGGTGACTATCTTGTCTATCTTATCCGAAACGGTGAGCCCGCTCTTGTTCTTTTTCCTGAAGCAGCCCTTGACAGCGTCCGCTATGTAGATGTAACGCTCGTTGGTGATGATGCTTTCCGCGTCGTCGTCCATTTCCTTTTCGCACTCTTGTATGTCGTTTTCAATGTGGTCGAGCGTTTCCTTTGGAATGTTCAGAGCTTCGAGCACCTTTTCGTCGCGCTCGAATATCTTAACGGCGTACCACCTTTGCTGCTCCGCGGGGCGATCGTGCAGAAACGCTTCCTCTATGTGCGCCAGAGCGTGCTCCACGCAGCCGCAGAACGCGTGCTGCGGCATCATCTTCTTTTGAGATCTCGCCGACTCCGCAGCCAGCTTTGCCGCTTGGTCTATGCCGTCGCGCTTCAGCGCCGAAATTTCGCAGACCTCGCACCCCAGCCGCTTTGAAAGCTGCTCGAAGTTGATAACATCGCCGTTTTTCCGGACGACGTCCATCATATTCACCGCAACGACCATCGGTATTCCGAGCTCCGCGAGCTGAGTTGTAAGATAGAGATTGCGCTCGAGGTTCGTGCCGTCCACGATATTCAGTATCGCGTCGGGGCGCTCGTTTATCAGATAATTTCTCGCGACCACCTCTTCGAGAGTATACGGCGAAAGCGAGTAAATACCGGGCAAATCCGTTATAGTTACATCCCTGTTGTCTTTCAGCTTGCCCTCTTTTTTCTCAACGGTAACTCCCGGCCAATTGCCGACGAACTGGTTTGAACCGGTAAGCGCGTTGAAAAGCGTGGTCTTACCGCAGTTCGGATTGCCCGCGAGAGCGATTTTTATGTCCATTTCGTGTCTACCTCCTGATTTTAATAAAAAATTCGCGAACCGCTCACTCCGCCTTCGGCTCCGTTCGCTAGCCGAGCGATGCCGCGCATTCTACGCTTCGCTCCGAACGCGCAGCATCACTCGCTTTCGCGAATTTTACGGATCTCCGCTGCGCTGACGGTTTTATAACGTTGCTTTAATGCGCCGCCGTTATGTTGATCGAAGTCGTGTTAATCATGACTAACTCAACGGCAAAAAGCCGTCATATCTCAATCATCTCGGCGTCCGCCTTGCGGAGCGAGAGCTCATAGCCGCGCACGGTGACCTCGATGGGATCTCCGAGCGGAGCGACCTTTCTTATAGTCACCTCAACGCCCTTTGTAATTCCCATATCCATAATTCTCCGCTTAAGAGCGCCCTCGCCGCTCAGCTTTTTCACGGTCACGGTCTCGCCGACCTTTGCATCGCGCAATGTTGCCATAACAACTACCTCCTTGAATTATATGTACAAGCCCGAGCTTATATTCCTCACACCATGACCCGCTGTGCCATTTCCTTTGAGATTGCAACGCGGGAATCCTTTACCTTAACAATAACGTTTCCGCCGTTTTCGGAAACTATAGTCACGCTTCCGCCAGCGACGAAGCCCAAGCCCTCGAGAAAGCGCCGCGTCTCGTCGTTACCGCCGACTTTTCGTATCATAAGCTCCTCGCCCTCGTTTGCCAATATAAGCGGCATCATACCTACCCCTCCCCGTATCGGAGTTATTCCAAACTAACCCGCCTCGGCTTATTCAGCCCGGTTAGTTCCACCTAATATATTATATTCCGAAAGCGCGAAAATGTCAAGGGCTTTTTTGCCAATAAGTTAGTTTTCCCTAATTTTCGTCGAATTCCACAAGTTAGTCAAGCCAAACGCCTCCGAATTTTGTATGGATTTTCAAAAACAGAACGGCACAATGTAACGACCTAACCACGAGCCGCGCTTCGCGCGGCTTTTTTTCTGCAAACTGAAGGGCGGTCTGCTGACCGCCCTTCTCTATATGCCGGTTTAAGGCTTTGAGCCGAATATCTCCACACCGTTTTTCAGCACGAGGATATGCTCCGCGTTTCCTCCCGACCAGTCGTTTCCGAGCTCGAAATTCGTCCAATCGGATGGGTGTATCCTCAATTGAAGCGCGAGGGTATCGCCGCTCGCAAGCGTGCCGCCGCTGAACATCACGGCGCATTTTGTGTCGCTGTTCTGCCCGGAATGAGAGGTGAACGCGCTCTTTACATTGCCCGTCACTGCCGCGTATGTACTTCCGCTCACTGCGGCGTAGTCGCACTCGCACACGATGCCGCTCTTGCCGTCCGCCGTGAAGAAGTAGTCTATCTCCAAAGACGACAGGTCGATGACCGCACCCGTGTTATTAGCAAGCTCTATCGAAATCCCGATAGTGGAAGCGCTGCCGCTCGACTGCTGCTGCGAAAGCGAGAGCCTGACGCCGTTGTTTTGCGCTGTGGGGTTCTGAACGGACTGCGAGGTCTGCCCGGATTGCGATGTCTGAGAGGTCTGCCCGCCCGAGGAACTTTCCGTGGGAGTTACGGGCGTTGTGTTCACGGGTTCGCCGTCGGGTTCCGATCCGAAAACAAGCCTGCCGTTCTCATAAAGCCCGACGTTCTCCGCGCGGACAAGCGAATTCGAGCCGCTGAGCCCCGCGTAAGACGGATCGTTTTCGGGGTTCCAGCCGCCCGCCGCCATTCGGAACTGCACTTCCTTTTTATA
This sequence comes from uncultured Ruminococcus sp., assembly GCA_964454205.1. GTDB lineage: Bacteria > Bacillota > Clostridia > Oscillospirales > Ruminococcaceae > CAG-115. The sequence continues at coordinate 21,818 of CAYVSV010000017.1, read as the reverse complement.
AGCGCTCTGTCCTCCCGGATAGATAAGCGCTTCCGAGAAATCTATGCTCACATAATAGATGCTGTTGTCCTTGTCCCACTCGTAAATACCGCCGAATTTCGCGCCGTCATTGTAGTTGAGATTTACCGTAACGGCGGAAGGATCTGAAAGCTCGGAGAGGTTTACGAAATAGCGCAGCTCGAGATTTTTCGCCACGCGGGCGCTCCACGCGGACTTGTTGTACACGAGCGCCTTTATCTCGGTGAAGCCCTCGCCTGAGGCGTTCACGGAATACTCCGCGGAAAACTCCTCGCCCACGGGCTCGACCGCTCCGAAATCCTTGAGAGTCTGCCCGCCGAACCTCTTGTACATCTTCGCGAGAGCGCCTGTAAATCCCGCGTTGTAGTCGCAGGCTACTTCGTTTTTGTTGTAGTCGGAGACGCTGTCGGCGTAGCCGTCCGAGGCGTCGGGACCGCCAACCAGCGCGCCGTACAGCACATGGCGGTGATTTGCGGGCTCGTTCATATTGTCCGCCCACGAGCCTTGCGCCGTGCGGTGATGAGGATGCTCGGGCGGGTTCTCCCCGAAGCCCACCACAAAGCTCCGCCCCGTGCTTCCGAGCGCGTAATTTATTTGTTCTTCGCAGAAATCCAGATACTTCGCCGCCTTATCCGCGGGGCAAACGCCGCTCTCCGCGTAAGAAGCCGCCAGCATCGCCATTGTTGTGGAGTAGCGCAGACTTCCCCACTGGTCGAGCCACGCGAGCCCCTTCGGGGACATCGTTATCCCGCCGCCGTTCCACCAGTCGAGACACTCCTCAAGCTGCTCGCCGAACGACCTGTCGCCCGTTATCTTCGCGAGCAGACAAACCGCGCCCATAGACTTATTGTCCCAACAGAGCGCCCAATGCGGGTTCGCGTCGCATTGCGGGAGATAGGTTTTCGCCTTGTCTATCCACGAGCTGTCGCCGGTCGCGATATTCAGCCAGACCGCCGCCCATGTGAGCTCATCGTAAAAGCCGCTGTGCGAGGTATAAAAGCCGTTCGCGGCGGTGTAGCCCGCGTCGCTTTTGGTGCTGTCGGCAAACTCGTACAACTGCTTGGCGTGAGAAAGGCACTTTTCGGAATAGTCCTTGTCGATGTCCTTATAGACCGCCGCACAAGCCGCCAGAGCCGCTGCCGCTTCTCCCGCGGCGGTAGAGCCGGGGCTGTTTTTGTCCACCTTAAACGAAGGACGGTTCATCTGCATGACCTCGCAGGGACCCCACCAGGAATGATCGGCGTTGCCGTCTCCGACCTGATAATAGTACACGTCAGCCTCGGGGTGACATTTTATGAGGTAATCGCATATCCACTTGATGTTGCCGAGCGCGTATTCAAGCTGTCCGCTCTTCTCATACGCTTCCATATCCTCATAGACGCTCCACGCGAGCATTGTCGCGGTGTATGCCATCGGCAGGTTGAACTTCACGTTGTCGCCCGCGTCGTACAGTCCGCCCGTGAGGTCGAGACCGTTGTCCGCGCCGTCGGAAAGACCGCTGTCGCCGCGCCAGTTGGTGCGGATAGTGCTTTCGTCGAGGTCGCCGCTGCGCTGGAGCTCATAAAACAGCAGGGATTTTTGCAGAGCCTCGCCGTAATTGAAATCGCCCGAGCTCTTCTCACCCTCGTAGCCGCTCCCTTCCGCGGAAAGCCCCTCGCCGGGTCGGGCGTTCTGTCCGTCGTTCTGTCCGCCGCTGTTTGAAGTCTCCGAACCGCTGCCGGAGCTTTGCGTCCCGCCGCCGTTTTCGTTGTTTCCGTTATTTGAAGAGCCGGAAGTTCCCTGCGAGCCGCTGCCGCTTTCCATTCCCCCGACGATCGCCGAGATCTGCTCCTCAACAGCGTTATTCGAGCACCCCGAAAGCGCTCCGCACAAAACCGCCGCCAAAGCCGCCGCGAGTATCCTGCCGCCTTTTCTCATAATGACCTCCGTCTACAATAACGCCGTACAACGGCAAACGCCACTGTACGGCGACAAAGTCAAATCACCTGTTCTTGTTCTGGTACCGCTTGATAAATAACTGCGCTACGGTAAGTATCTTGTCGTATTTGGGATCGTTGCTGTCCACAGCTTCCTTGAAAAAGTTGTATATCTTCGTGTTGTCGGATTGGCTCGAAACTCTGCGCGCGACGTATTCATGCGCCGCGGAAAGCTCGGGATTTTCCATTATCGCTATCGAGAAATCCACAAAGCGCCTTGTATCCTTGAACTGCAGATAGCTGCACGCCGTTACCACGCTTGTGTAGAAGTTCGGTGAAACTATCACCTCGCCGTTGCACTCCACATCTCCGCGGAGCAGGCAGTTGAGCTGCTCGTCCGTGAGCTGATCTATGGCGTATGCCGATTCTATCATCTCGCAATCCGGGAGCTGCTCGGCGCGTTCAAGCACGGAATACGGCAAAGCGTTGTTGTTTATGGATTTTCTGCGGATGGTCTGGAGCTTCGCCTCCATCACCTTGAAATGCTCCGGCTTATACTCCGTTCTTCCCTCTATAAGCTGCCTTAACAAGTCCTTCGGGAAGACCTCCAGCGGTATCTTCACCGAAGGGCTTCTGAACCCTGTTATACCGTTCAGCGAAACGACCTCCGTCTGTGCCGGCGCGGGCGTTTCCTTCTCGGCTGCAGGTGTCGCCGCTTCGAGCTGCTCCGCCGCGTCCGGAGCCTCGGGGTCTACTTCCTCCGCGGTGGGAGGCGGCGCGGGCGGCGCCGCTATAATCTTTTCAATATAAGGCTCGGTTATTTTCTCGATGACCGCGCACCTGAACGGAACTCCCATATCAACGCATGAGACCGCTCCGTGGTGACCTTTAAGCAGCGCGGAATACAGCCCGGAAACATGATACACAATACCCTGCACTCTTCTGCTTTTGACCTGCTCGTCGGTGCCTACCTTGATGCGCCCCGCGTAATAGTCCATAGGCTGAGTGGGAAGCAGAAAGCACGGCTTGAAGGTCCTGTCGCCGATAACGCGGTTGTGCTCCGCCGTTCCGTGGACTTCGTGAGAGATGTTGTAAGCCCCCCAGAAGAAAGCCCCCGCGCCGTCAGTCGGGTAATAATCCGTAAGATACGCGGTATAAACGCCGTCCTCCAGAAGCCCGAAAATGTCGCGAAGCCCCGTGCCGAGCGACTCGCCCTCGTTGAGCTTTTGGAAGCTGCTCGTTATCGCGTCGTTTATCTTCTGGTCGTATCCCTGAAACCCGGGGCTGAACGACACGAGCTTGTCGCTCTGCCGGTTCGCGCGGTTCGGACATACCAGGTTGATAACGGGGTCGCTCCCTATATAGAACAAACGCGTGCGGGAAGCCGCGTTAGAGCCGCGCTCGGTATTCCCGACAAGGCACGTCCCCACAACGTTCATTCCGCCCTTGACAGACACCAGAAACGCGCTTTGCCCGTTAAAGTCGATTGTTTCCGATTTAATGTCAACGCCCAATTCATTCACTTCCTTAAAAAATGTTTCCGGTATCTTGTGCTGCTTTTTATCGTTTTCCCCGCCCGCAGCGATGGAAACGGTAAAAGCATTGGGTCAGCGCTGTTCGAGATTAAGCGCGATTATATCTGCCACGCCGCCCACGAACTTCTTCTCGAACGCTCTTTTGGGGATATACGCCGCGGGCGAGTTGTTTTTATAAAGAATAAACATCTTATCGCTTTCGATAAAATAATCCATTTCTTCCCACGGAACGAGGTCGCGGCTTTCGTAAACACAGCTCTCGCAAGCCGCGAAGCCCTGCCTGCTCACCACAAAGGTGATGACTTTTCTTGCCGCGTGATCGGCGTCTGCCATTCTCTTAAAACGCGCTCTGGCGATGGCGTGGGTTATCAGATATACGATAAGCGCACATATCGCGCCCGCCGCCGCGGATATTGGGATAAAGTACAGCAGATTTCCGCGGTTTATCCCTATCGTAACGTACAGAATACCGAATGTTACCAGCGCTATCAGAATACCGACAAGCCACAATATCTTTACCAGCCTGAAATTAAGCAGCATCACAAACGCCGCCGCGGTGTCCGCCTCGTCGAGAACGCCCTCGCCGACGTAGGTCTCTTTGCTGGGCGTGAGCTCCACATACGAGGATTTCAGCGGGAACAGGCGCATATCGTGCTGATACCCGAACAGATACTCCTTCTGGCGGCACTCTATAAGCGCTATCGCTCTTAATATGTCCTCTTCGCTGTCGAACATCTTGTTGCTTATTAAAAACTTTTTACCGCGCGTTTCAACGGTTATGTCGCGGCGCGAAACCGTAACGAGCTTTATCATATCCCAGCTGTAGACCAGCGGCGGCTCGGAGCCTATCGCGTAAACCGCGAAAACGCTCCCGAATATGTAGGAGTTGCCCTTGTCGTCGTCGACGGCGCAGACGGGTTTAAGATCGCAAAAAGCCAAGATCGCACCTCTTTTCGTGTTTACGGCGGTTTTTTTCACCGCAAACGGTTCGGTATACAATAATATATTATATTATATCACATTCAGAAAAAAAAATAAAGGGGGAATTTGAAATTTTGTGTATTTTTTATAATTTTCGCGAAAAAGCGGCGAAAATTTGCACATTTGGACTATTGAGGCACATAATTAAAAAGCGGGAGCTTGCGCTCCCGCTTTTGTTTTCATATACTACCGCCTTGCAGTAAGACGCATTATAAAACCCGCTTATGGCAGGGTGGGTAAGGTCGCCCAATGGTTTCGCGCTCCCGCCGACTGTAAGGCAAGCTTACAGGAGGTCTGCAATCCGCCATCGGAGTCGAGATCCCTTTTAAAAAGTGTTCGGATCATAAATAACGTCATACGCCGGCAAGGCAGTAAAAATAGTTTGCTGTTAAACGCCGCGATTATTCGCGCTCCACGCCGTCAAGTTCTTCCAGATCGGAAATATCGTCGAGGTCGGGGAGCTCCGCGAAGCGCTGCAAAAACATCTCGCCTGCGCGGTTGTACTCTTCGTCGTCGTCGACAGTCGCAAGCATCACCTCTCCGTTTATCTCCTGCTCCTTCAGCACGACGAACTCCGCCTCGGAATCGTCGTTTTCGTCGTACTCCTCGGGGATAAGCGCGTAATAAACCGTGCCGTTCATCTCCGCTCGGTCTACGAACTCAAAGCGCTTTATGTTGCCTTCCTCGTCCTCAAGCTCGATAATGCCCTCGTCCTCGTCGAGATACGCGTTCTCATTCTCGCTCATAAAACTCCGCCTTTCAAAGCGTGAAAAATTATCCCGAAAAGAGAACCACGCTTGAGTATATTTTACACCATTCTCCGCGCATTGTCAATAGGAATTTTCTGAAAAACACGCCGAAATTTGATTTTATCGCGGATTATTGTTACTTTGCCCAAAAAGCGGTTTGAAAATATATACAAAACATCAATGCGAAGTTTGAAAAAATCTATTGACTTTGACGAAAAAATGTGTTATTATATACTCAAGGAAAGAGAAAACCCGATGACAAGCCGAGAGGTCGGTACGGGGGCTCTTCCAAATTTTCCGAAGGGAGAAAGGTCCAATGGAAACTTGATTTTCTTAAGCTGAACCGAACACTTCACACGAAGTCCTTGGTGCGAGTTGCGAAAAAGGAGTTAGTCCAATGGGTAATTAAACCGATCCCGAAAATACTTCACAGAAAGGCAGGCGAGTCCCATGGAAATTGAAGAACCTTCCCTGTTATGCGTCCGGGGTATCGCCGACGCTTACCGTGGGGTGAATTGAGGACGATGATTTACGCGGAAGTTGATGAGCTTCCGAAAGCGTAAAATCCGTCAACGCTTGGTGCTTATACCGTTTAAAAACCACACGGTCACGTTGATCCCCGGATATTTTTACCGCTTTAACGCGTTTACATAGATAAGCCATTAAGAAAGTGGTGGTTGCAATGTGCGAGTTAAAACCAAAGGATGAAAAATTCTAGCGGGAGGTTGAGTCCGATGTCCGATAAAATTTGCTCAAAAAACAAATTTTGACAAGGAGAACGGTCCGATGTAATACGCAATTTTTACAATTGAATATACAGAGACCCCGCATAAACCATGCGGGGTCTGCATTTTAATTTTTCGTTTCTCCCCGCCGTAGGCGGGGAGAAACGACGAGTAAGAAAGCTCCGTATGAGAACGCGGGGCTTTTTTAATTGATAGTTGTGGTGTCCGCCTGCGGCGGACAAATTAAATATCGCGAAGGTGACCGCTTGCGGTCACACGCAAAGCGGCGCACCTTAACTGTCAACAATACACTGTCAACTGTCAAGAAGCTCCGATAAGATGTTTTGCTCTTGCTGTCCTTGAATTCCTTTCATAACGGGGTTGCCGAATATTTTCGCAGTGTATTCCGTTATCCCGAGCGCGTTTTCTCCGATAAAGTCACCTTTGATCTCAAAAGAATAGCCTAGACCCGTATATGTTCCCGAGCCGCCGTCTAAATACTTCATAGACCAAATGCAAAAAAACGGTCGCTTATAGCTGTGAACACGCGAGAAATCTATAATTCCGAACAACACCCAAAGACACGCGGCAATAGTCGCTATCTTCTTTATGCGTTTCCACATATTTTGCGCCCCCTTATTTTACCCAGACCTTGTTTGCGACGGGCTTTCCGTGCCCGAACCAGAGCGTCCGCTCTCCTAGCAACGTGATCTTCTCCGCGCTTTTCCGCAGCTCGCCCTCATCGTGATAAATATGTGAAAGCGCCGGGTAAAACATATTCATAAGCGCGTCTCCGACAAACAGGTGCTTTTCGTCCACGTCAACTCCGATAGAGCCTTCCGTGTGACCGGGCAGGTGTACTATCCTTCCTTCGATACCGTACTTTTCCAGATTGTCGCCCTCCGAAAGCCAAACGGTCGGCTCGAACGACGGTATTTTTTCGTGCCGAAAGCTCTTTTCGGAAGCCGACAGAACGATCTTTCCGAGAACCCCGCGGTATGAGAGCTTCTGCGAATTGTTATCAGAGAGCAGCCCGAGATCGGCTTTGTGAATTGCAACTGGCGCGCCGAGCTTTTCCGAAAGATACGCCGCGTTCATACAATGATCGAAATGTCCGTGAGTAAGCACAATAAGCCGTACAGAATACGGCTTACAAAGCTCTGAAATTTTATCGCGGTACGGCGGTTTAGCGGTATCGATCAAGACGGCGTTTGTCCCCTGCGACACCAAATAGCAATTCCCGTTTCCGCACTTTATCCGAGTGACCTCGCTGCTCACTTTTTATCCCCGGTGTCGTGAGACGGTCTGTCAGAGACGGTCTTGATAGCGTAGGACACCGCCACGTTGATGTCTATGGAGCTCTGGCGCATAAGCGCGTTTAGCTTTGTGAAGAGCTCGCCGTTGTGCGTGCTGACATACTTAGCGGGGAGCTGGTTCAATGCCATTGCCTTCATATCTTCCATACAGCGGTCGCATTTGCAGCAGTTCTCATCCTTGAGCATAAACGCCAGCTTTTCATCAATTATACTTTCCATTACGTTTACAAGTGCCATAATATCCTCCTTGAAAGGGAGCGCTACCCGATACGTCCCGCGCTTTAGTGTGATAAAGTGTGCCGAGTAAAAATTCTACTATCTATATTGTATAACAAATCAAGGAATTTGTCAAGGGATTTTATGATTTTTTTATACATTTGCGGAAAAAGCGCCCCGATCTCTCGGGGCGCAAAATTATACGGAGAATGTTACTTTTTCTTCTTGGAGACCGCCGCGACCGTGACCGCCGCGAGAGCGCCTATCGGAGCGAACGCCATTGCAATGCCGCCGGTGTAGGGGTTGGAAACGCCGTCGGACGGTGCGTTATCGTTCGGCGAGCTGTCGGGCACTGAGCTTGTGAGCTCCCCGCCGACCGCGTTCGCGAGCTTCTCCACCGTGATGACATAAGGCGAGAAGCTGTCCGTCTCGAACACGACTGCGCCGTCTTTTGTCCACGACGGAACAAAGATCGCGCCCTTGTCGGTAAGGTGGTAAACGTTCAGCTTGTCGATGTCGGACTTGAATTCGTCGGGAACAGGAACAGTCACTGTCACTTTTCTGTCGGGCTGAACCTCCGCGCCGTTCTTTTTGAAGCCGATATCAAACGCGAAGCCCTTGCCGTTCTTGACAACCTCCGCGGCTTTGTCGAGGGACTTCTGCACTTCCTCGCTTATGGTATCAACGACTTTTTCAACTATCTTCTTTATCAGATCAAGCAAAGAGCCGTGGTTTGCGGGGGTAACGGTGAAATCAGCGTCGATAAGCTCGGTATCCTCTTTGCTTATTTCGACTGTAACGCTGGTGTCTTTGTCAACTATTGTGAGCGTCGTATCCGTTTCGCTTGTGTTGGTTGATGTGGTGTTGCTTGTGTCGGAAGAAGAGGTCTCGCTGCTTGTCTCGCTTGAGGTCGTATCCTCCGGGGTTACGGGGGTTACAGGCGTTGCAGGGGTCAGAATTTCGCCTACAACGCTTGACGTGGACTCGCTCGTGTCACTTGATGTGGGCTCACTTGTGCCGCTTGATGTGGGCTCGCTTGTGTCGGGTTCGCGTTCGTTGATAATGCCATCGGTGCATATAATTGTGGCGTTTGAAAGAGCAACGCTACAATCAATTGAGTTCCACTGTGCCATTGTACCACTGTAATTAACAGTTCTTATTGATGTGCACCCACGGAAGGCGTGCTTCAAATTTGTCACACTTTCTGGAATTGTCACATCGGTAAGATAGGTATTGACAGTACCTCCAATAGCATCATCGGCTATTTCTTCCACGCCATCGTGAACAGTATAGTATGTATCTTTCTTAGCTGGGGGATAAAAATACAACACCGTCTTATGACCTGTTAATTCTCCATTATAATAGGAATAATAATTATAATACAATGCACCGTTATCCGTCCACCAATAATACGAAGAACCGCTGTCAAGGTTAGGTTGATAGGAAGCATTGCTGTCGTCAACAATGATTTCTTCAAGAGAGGTACAGCCTTCGAAAACACGAATCAATGCGTTTCTTGTCCTTGCGGGAATTGTCACGCTTGTAAGGCTCGTGTTATTCTCAAATGCTTCTACCCTTATATCCATTACGCCATTGGGAACGGTATATGATTTACCCTTTTTCCCAGCTGGATAAAATATTAGTTCTGTTTTATCCTTGCTGAATACAACTCCGTCCTCCGACATATATTTTGTGTTGTTTGCACCAACAGTAACATTTTCAAGTGAGCTGCAACCGTTAAAGGCATTCCCGGCTTTGTTGAAGAATGCTATGTCCGTCACACTGTCGGGAATACTTAGACTTGCAAGGGAAGTGCAGCCATAAAACGCTGAAAATTCTATACGCTTCACACCGTCGGGTATCGTAACGCTGACAAGATTAGAAGAATTGTAGAAAGCTTCATAGCTTATTTTCTCCACTCCGACGGGAATAGAATATGATGATGCCAGCTTTCCTTGCGGATAACCGAGCAACTCTGTTTTATCCTTGTTAAACAATACTCCATTTTCCGACGAGAAATTTTCGTTATCAGGGGCAACCGTAATATTCTCAAGCGAAACGCAGTTCGCGAATGACCAGACATTCATTGTAGTTACAGTTGAGGGAATAGTCACACTTGTAATAAAATCACAAGCAAAATCCCCTATCAGTGACACTGACTGTCCGTTTATTATTGACGGAATTGTAATATCGGTATCTGTACCAATATATCCGGTTATCACAGTCTCTCCGTCAATACCCAAGACATAAGTCCAATCTCCATCTGTCTCCACCGCATTTGCCACAATACCAACATTTTGCAGCCGAGCAACCGCATATGGCACTCCTGCAAACATCGCCGCAGCCAAAACCGCTGCGGTCAACTTTCTACACTTCATAATTATTTTCCTCCATATTTTATTTCTATTACACCTATTAAAGAGTATTAAGCCCTTAAAAGGTGTTAAAACTATTATAACACCTTTTAGATTAGTTGTCAAGTACATTTTAAAAGATGTAAAATATTTTTATAGAGTTTATTTAATGGAGGGAAAACTATGCAGATCAATACAATTCCGCTTATTTTAAAATATGTCCGTAAGCAAAAAGGCTACAGTCAAAGCCAGATAGCCGAAATTCTGAAAACTACTCAACAGCAGATATGGAAGTACGAAAACGAAAATCCCAAATATAACCAAGAAATACCCGTGCGGCATATTGTCACGCTTGCGCGGTTTTACGACGTCAGCGCGGACTATCTGCTCGGGCTTACGGACGTTTCCAAGCCCTATCCGCGCTCCAACCCCGATCCCCTTGAATAAACCAAAAGCTCCCCGAACCTCGGGGAGCTTTTTTATGACTGCGTTTTTCTGCGCTTGATGACCTTCTGCCGCGAAAATTCCTCGCGTTCCTTTTCCTCGAGCGCGTTTGTGATAAAGTGCACCTGCTCGCGGAAACGCGGTATCATTATGTTCTTGAGCGCGTTGGCGCGCTTTTGCGTTTTCTTTATCGCGACCGCGAGTCGGTAAATGCTGTTTTCCACCTCGGCAAGCCGCACGGTTATCTCCTTCGCCTTGTTAAAGCAGACGTAGGCGTGGTCGAACGCGGAGTTTGTGGAGCTCAGCGCGTAAGCGGGGCGGTCGGCGGGCTCGATGTCCGCGGCGAGCTTCGGAAGCTCAACGCCCATAACGCTCCGCACCGAAAGCTCGAGCGAGTTTTCAAGCGGGATAGTGTCCGCGAGCTCGCTTACCACGCCGAGAGTGATATTCGCGTAGGCAAGCGCCCTGTAAGCGTCGGAGTATGTGTTGTCTATCGTCGCGCGGAGCTCCTTCGCCTCGTCCGTAAGCGCCACCATTTCCCGCACGAGAATGTTGCGCTTTCTGTCCATAAGCTCATACCCGAGCTGCGCCTGTTTGAGCTGCCTTTTGGACTTTATCAGATTGCCTTTCGTGGGAAATATCTGTTCAGCCACGCCGAGCTCTCCCTTCTAAGTTATTTTATACGTTTTCCCCGCCTCCGGCGGGGAAAACGCCACTAAATCAACGTTTCCCTTACAGCTCGTTCGCAATATCGGAATTGACCGCGGCGTTTTCGCTGAAACGCGCCGCGCGTTCGGGATCGTATTTTTCGTTCAGAAGTTTTTCGTCGATACGGTCGAGCTCGTTCTTCGGCAGACTGCAAAGCAAGTCCCAGCCCAGGTCAAGCGTTTCTTCCATGGAGCGGTTCTCGTCGAAGCCTTGATTTAAGAAATTATCCTCGAAAAGCCGCCCGAAGCGCATATATGCGCGGTCTGTCTCGGAAAGCTCCTCCTCGCCGATAACGGAAGCGAGAGAACGCGCGTCCTGGACCTTCGCATACGCCGCGAAAAGCTGGTTTGAGACCGCGGCGTGGTCGGCTCTCGTGTAGCCCTCGCCGATGCCGTCCTTCATCAGTCGCGACAGCGACAACAGCACGGACAAGCCCGGATAAACGCCGCGCTGGTCGAGATCGCGGTCGAAAACTATCTGCCCTTCCGTGATATACGCGGTAAGGTCGGGGATAGGGTGCGTGATGTCGTCGTTCGGCATGGTGAGTATCGGTATCTGCGTTACCGAACCCGTGCTCCCCTCGATAACTCCCGCGCGTTCGTACAGCGAAGCGAGATTTGAGTAGAGGTAGCCGGGGTAACCCTTACGCCCGGGTATCTCGCCCTTTGAGGACGAGAACTCTCGCAGAGCCTCGGCGTAGCTCGTCATATCCGTCATTATAACGAGAATGTGCATATTTTTCTCGAACGCGAGATATTCCGCCGCGGTAAGCGCGCAAAGCGGAGTGAGCAAGCGCTCGATTATCGGGTCGCTTGAAAGATTGAGGAACATACAAACGCGCTCGGAAGCGCCCGTCTCCTCAAATGAACGGCGGAAATAATCCGCAACGTCGTTCTGAACGCCCATTGCCGCGAACACTATCGCAAAATCGCCGGAACCCTCGCCGGTAAGTCGCGCCTGCTTTACTATCTGCACGGCGAGTTTATTGTGCGACAATCCCGAACCCGAGAAGATAGGCAGCTTTTGTCCTCTTATCAAGGTCATCAGCGCGTCTATCGAGGAAATTCCGGTATGGATATAGTTTCGCGGATATTGTCTTGCGACTGGATTAAGAGCGCGTCCGTTCACGTCGCCCATTTTTTCGGGGAACACCGCTCCGAGCCCGTCGATGGGCTTTCCCGCGCCGCTGAACACTCTCCCGAGCATTTCCGAAGCGAGCGGTATCTCAAGAGGCTTGCCGGAGAAGATCGTGCGGGTGTTTTCAAGAGAAACGCCGTTCGTTCCCTCGAACACCTGCAAAACAGCCTTATCCCCCTCAAGCTCGACAACGCGCCCTATGCGCTCCGTGCCGTCGTTTAAGCGGATACGCGCTATCTCGTCATACGCCACGCCCGAAACGCCCTCAAGCGCCACCAAGGGACCGTTTATGTCTTTCAGTCCAACATACTGTAAACTCATTTTGTTCTCCTATTTAAAAGCAATTTCTTCGCACCGTTCGGCTTCGCCTCACTAGCCGAGCGTGTGTGCTCAGCCTTCGCTTCGCTGCGGCTGCTCACACACGCTCGCTTGCGAAAAATTGCCGGCTTAAACGCTTAACGCGCCGATCTTTTCTTCGATCTCTTTAAAATATCCGTCAAACATTCCGAGCTTGTCGTTCGGGATATCGTACTTTATCTTCACTGCCTTATCGAACAGCCCCGTCGCAAGAATATCCGACAGCATCACGCCGTTTTTCAGCGCTTCGAGCGACTTGCGGTACAGCTCGACTATCACCTTCATCATCAGCATCTGCTTTTCGAGCGGAACGTAGGTGTCGTCCTTGTGGTAGGCGTTCTGCTGCAAAAATCCAACGCGCACCACTCTCGCCGTTTCAATGGAGAGCTTCTGGTCGTCGGGCAGAACGTCCGCGCCGATCAGCTTTACTATTTCCATGAGCTTGGTCTCTTCCTGGAGAATGTTCGATATTTCCTGCCGCAGGCTCATAAAATCGTGGCTTACATTGTCGTTGAAAAATCCGCTCAGGTCTTCTATATATTCCGAATAGCTCTGGTTCCAGTCGATAGCGGGGTAATGACGAGCGTAAGCGAGCGACTTGTCGAGCGCCCAGAAGCAGCGAACAAAGCGCTTTGTGTTTTGAGTTACCGGCTCGGAGAAGTCCGAACCCTGCGGCGATACCGCGCCGATTATGGTAACGCTGCCCTCGGTGCCGTTGAGGTTTTGTACATAGCCCGCTCTCTCGTAGAACTCCGATAATCTGGACGGCAGATACGCGGGGAAGCCTTCCTCTGCGGGCATTTCCTCAAGACGACCCGATATTTCGCGCAGAGCCTCCGCCCAGCGCGACGTGGAATCCGCCATTATCGCGATGTGATAACCCATGTCGCGGTAATACTCCGCGAGGGTGATACCCGTGTAGATACTCGCCTCGCGTGCAGCTACCGGCATATTCGAGGTGTTTGCGATAAGCACTGTTCTGTCCGTAAGAGGGCGGTTGGATTTCGGGTCTATAAGCTCGCTGAATTCCTCGAGCACCTGCGTCATCTCGTTGCCGCGCTCTCCGCAGCCTATATATACAATTATGTCCGCGTCGCACCACTTCGCGAGCTGATGCTGGGTCATGGTCTTGCCGGTACCGAAGCCCCCGGGGATAGCCGCAGTTCCGCCCTTCGCTATCGGGATTATCGTATCGATAACGCGCTGACCCGTAATAAGCGGGCGGTTTATCGGAAGGCGGTCCGCAATGGGGCGAGGTCTCTTTATCGCCCATTTCTGGACCATCGTAAGAGGCATTTCCGTGCCGTCCGCGAGCTTTATTTTGATTATCGTATCGTTCACGCGGTACTTTCCGCTCTCCGCCGCGAAAACGACCTCGCCGGAAACGTTCGGCGGAAGCATACACTTATGCGTGATAAGCGCGGTCTCGGGGCAGGTGCAGTAGATGTCCCCGCCCTTCAGCTTGTCGCCGGCTTTTACGGTGACGGTCACGTCGTACTGCTTTTCGGTATCCAGCGAGAACAGCGCGTTGCCCTCCGCGACGAACGCTCCGTTCAGCTTCGTCATATCGCGCAGGGGACGTTCTATTCCGTCGAAGATATTCGAAATTATCCCGGGACCGAGCGTTGCGCAAACGGGCTGCCCCGTGCTTTCGATAGGCTCGCCGATCTTGAGTCCCGCGGTGTCCTCATAGACCTGTATCGTTGTGAATTTATCGTTTACGCCGATGACCTCGCCGATAAGGCGCTTATTTCCGACATACACCATTTCGAGCATGGAGAAATCGCGCGTGTCGGCGGCTTTTACAACGGGTCCGTTAATTGAATATATCGTGTTATTCAAGAATTTCACCTCTTAAATTTTAAGGAAATAATGACATTTTTTTACGCGGTTTTCCCCGCCTGCGGCGGGGAAAACCACCGTTAAATCAGTAATTTCCCTAAGGAAATAATGATATTTGCGCGATTGAAAATCGCCGTTAAATCAATTCCTTAAATGGTCACAATCTAAGCTCCTGCTTATCGGTGAACGCTTCCTTTTCCTCTGCGAGAGCGCTGTCGAGCGTATAGTCCGTATACAAACCCTTTTCCTCGCAGACCGCGCTGATACCGCCGAGCATAATCGAAAGCTCCGCGCGGACTTCGTGCTTCGTGAGCTTCTTCACGCGCTCTACGTCCTTTGCCGCCGCGAGAACGGTAAAGCTCGAACCAAGCTCGCTTTCCGCCTTGGCGAGAGAACGCTTCAAAAGCTCGTCGTACTTATCCGATCTCGCGAACCTTACGAGCTCCTCGCGTATTTCCTCGAAGAAATCGTCTATCATCTCTCTGCGGTGAGCGCGGACAGCCTTTGTAGTCTCAAACTCGCACCTCGAAAGCTCCTTTTTGAACCTCATCTCGTGCGCGCTCTTCTCCGCGCGTACCCGCGACAAAGCCTCCGCGACGGAATGTTCCTCCTTCGCCTTGCCCGCGGCGTTCTTTTTCGCGCGTATCTCTTTTGCGCTCCGAGCTATTTCCTCGTCCGCCTGTTTATCTATCGCCGCGCGGAACATCTCCGCTTTTTCGGCGTATATCGTTTCAAGATCCATAGCAGTCTCCTATTTCAAAGCTTAATGCCAATAGCCTCCTCGACATAGCGGGAGATGGAATCAATAACGCCGCTGTTTCCGTGGCGGTCGGGTATCTCGACTATAAGCGGGCGGCGTCGGTTGAGCTTGATGTCGTAAACCTTGTCGCGGCACAGCTCCACGAGCTTTTCCGTCATCAGCACGACGGCGATGTCGCTATCAGCCGCCGCGCGGTCAAGCTCTTCTATGACGTGCTCTTTACGGTGAGCAACAACGCCCTCTATCCCCGCCAAGCGCATACCCATCTGCGTATCGATATTGTCGCTTATCACAAAGAATTTCATAGCAGCTCTCCGAACTTAACCGAACAGGATAAGGATAGAGATAAGAAGTCCGTAGATAGCAACGCCCTCGCCGAGCGCAACGAAGATAAGCGCCTTTGAAAACGCCTTGTCGTTCTCGGAAACAGCGCCGATAGCCGCGGGAGCCGCGCCGCCTACCGCAACGCCCGTGCCTATCGTTCCGAGACCGGTCGAAAGCGCCGCGCCGATATATTTAAGTCCGTTGGAGATCCCCTCCGCGCCCGCCGCGGGGTCGGTCGCGGCAGCGACTGCTCCGGTGATAGGCAGCAAAGTCATAACTATCATCACGCCGAAAAACGAAACGATGTTCGTGATAACGGCGCGTTTTCTGTTCACGGGCTTCTTGTCGTGGATCCTCTTAAGGCTTACGAAAAGCGGCAGCATGATAGCCGCGACCGCGATAAGCGGCATAAGGAAAAGAAATACCAAATTCATTTTATTGTCCTCCCAAAATCAATTTTCGCTGTCAAGCTTTATTTCAACAGGCTGAAAGCTCTTGCCGCCGCCGTCGTAGAAGCGGCTGAATATCTCGTAGAACTCCAAGCGGAGCACCTGGATACCGACGAGCAAGCCCTCAATTCCCATTACAACGATGTTGCCTATAATGTAAACGATAACTGTCTTTACGGTTATCGGAGCGCCCTCCGCCGCGCCCGCGAGCTGCGATACAACCAGCATAAAGCCCGCATGCGACAGCACGAAGCCGCCTACTCTGAGGTACGACATCGTGTTCGACAAAAAGCTTATAGCCGCCTCGAACAGCTCTATGAAATTGCTGATTATGAAGTTGCCGACCTTAAACGGTTCCTCCGGCTTTTTGTGCGCCATAGCGTCAATGATAGGCTCGCGCAGGAATATCAGCAGAGCCGGCACGGCGATAAGGCAGATGACGTAAACCGGGTTCAGCAGCTTTATTCCGAACAAAAGCTGACACACAATCCCGACAACGAGCGCCGCATAAAGAACTATGCCGCACACGCCGTTCACGCTGAAGACAGCCTCTCCCTTGTGCCCCGCCTTGAATTTCAGTGCCATATTGAAGATCATCGAAATAAGTATCAATATAACGCCGATGACAAGCGCGAACAGCAAGACCACCATCGCCGCCTGGAAAATGCTTTCGGGGTGCTCGGGAATTCCCAATCCGCCGAACAGCTTACAAACTCCGCGCCAGATGTTTTCGCGGTGGTAGATAGGAGGAATTATCGTTTCGATGCCGAACACCGAGCCGTAAATACACCCGCCCATCATCGAGAAAACGCCGAGCCTTGTCATTATCGGCGCTAGACCGTTTTTGGTGAGCTTTGTGAGCAGCAGCCCCAGAAGCGTCACCACAAGACCCTGTCCCACGTCTCCGAACATCAGCCCGAACAGTATCATATACGTCACCGCGACATAAGGCGTAGGGTCGAACGCGCTGTATGTCGGCAAGCCGTACATCTTAACGAACATCTCAAACGGTCTTACGAACCAGTTGTTTTTCAGCTTTATGGGAATATCCTCGGAAGCGCCCTTCCTGTCTATCGGTATCTCGAGACACTGAATGTACGGCGAGGCGTTTTTCAGCTCCTCGCGGAGCAGCGCGCACTCGCGCGTCGGGCAAAAGCCCGAGAACGAAAACTTGTCGTCCGAGATGACCGCCTTTTTCCGAAGCTCGAAGCAATCCGACTTGTATTTCAGCTTGCACATCACCGCGGTGAAATCTCCGCGAAGCTCGTCGGTAAAGTACGCGAACTCTTTTTCGAGCTCCTCCTTCTGCTTGGTCTCGCGCTCTATCGCCTCGGCTACCTTTCGGTCGGCGTTTTCGGGGTCGTCCTCCAGATAATCCGGAAGCCTCGTGCGCTCGAAGCACAGCGAGTTCATAATGTTGTCCGCAAAATCTATAAGTGAGATCGGCGCGAAATATATTCCGTAAACATAATCGCTCGACCGCTCAAACGGCATAAACATAAAGCACTTTGAAACGTAATACCCGAGCTTTCTCTCGTTGTCCGCGGGCAAGCGCCCTATGCGTATCTTCACATACTTCATAGCGAACAGATCGCGGAACGAAACGTCCATTCCGAGCAAGTGCCGCAGATAAGCCTCGGTCGTTTTGTGTTCCTCAAGAACGCGGTTCACTTCCTCAAGCTTTTCGTTTATCTCGCTGTACTGCCGGCTTATCCCCTCGAAATACTCGTCGAATTCCTCGGGCGTATCATACGGCAGCGACTTGAAGTCGCAGTAGCTCGGCTCGATCTTAAGGTTCACCGCCATATCGTGTATCTTGGAATAGATACCTTGATACGGGTTCTGTTCATTCAGGTTACGAAGCACCGCGCCGCTTGTCGTTATCTGAAACCGACGGCTGTCGCAGCACGCCACGAGCGCGCTTTCGAGCACGCTTTGCGGTCCTTCGACCGACAACAGCGACATTTTCTCGATGCCCATAACATCACACCCCTTCCTCTTTCTATGTCAGACTTTTATATCAGACTACCAGCATTTCGTGTATCGCGCCGCCGTCCAAGCCGTAGCGTATACCCTCTATGATGGTTTTTATGTTTTTGAACTCAATGCCCACAAGCTCCGTAAACGCGAAATACACCACCGAGGAGTTCTGCGACAAGCGGAGCTTTTTCTTCAGCTGTCCGAGACTTATCTTGTCGGTGAGAAGCTCCACCGTTTGGGGGACTTCACGCAAGCCGAGCCCGTAACCGAGACCTTCAAGCTCGGCGGCTATTTTGGAGATGTCGCTCTCTTCCGCCAAGCGCTCTATCGTCTTGTCCGAAAGCCGCCTTTTCAGCGGTATCAGCGCCTCTTTCGCGCCTTGCGCTCCCGCGCCGAAAAGCCGCGCGTATCTGTAAAGCGTCACGACGTTCTTCATGTCTATAACTCCGAGTATCAGCCGTTTGAGGTCTTTTTTCTCGGAGCCCTTGCAGTCTCTCTCAACGGTTTTCAGCATATCGATGTAGTACCGCGTATACAAGCGGCGTTCAATACCGCAGATGTCGAGCTTGCCCACGGTTGCCGCTTCTATAAGAGCGGGGCAGACGGACTTTTCGTATACGCTCCCGCGGAGTATCGCGGAAGCCTCCGCGAAGCTTTTCGCGAGCCCCAGCGCCGCGAGATCGACCTGCGCCCTTTCCGTTAAAAACGCGGGCAGCGAGGCGATGTAGTGATCCGACGCGCCGCTCGCGACGCATTGCAGAGCCGACAATATTTGGTCTATTTCGAGCTGCATTACAATGTATTTAAAGAACGCCCTGCTCTCCGTGTGGTCGAAGGTGTGAAATCTCTCGAAGATATCGAACACCGACTTCCGCAAAACAGCCTCCAGCTGCCCTCTGTGGACCGTCTGCGGATTTATCGGGGCGAGCGCCTTTCCGTAGCGCTCCGTCTGTTTGAGATAGGCGCACACGTCCGCGACGTTTTCCCGCACCGAAAGCAGCGTATAGTCCTCGGGAGTGAGGGCGCGTCCGCAAACCGCCCTTGCCTTCGCGATGACGGCATTTCCCGCAAACGACATATTATCCCTCCGTTATCCGCGCGATGATCTCCGCTTTCCATTTTTCCTTGTTCGCGGCGAATTTTTCATCGAGCTTTCCGCACTCATCAGCCAAGGTTTTGTCCGCCTTGGAGAGCTTTTCGTCGAGCTTTTTCTGCTGTTCCCCGCAGAACTCCTCGACCTTCGCGCGTTCGGCTGCTACGGCTTCCTCGCGAGCCTTTGCCGCGTCCGCGCCATTATCGCCCGAAAGCCTTTTCTCCTCCTCGACGGCGTTCGCCACGCGAGCTGCCGCGGCTTTATCCATATCGATTATCTGCTGTAAAAAACTCATATAGCACCGCCCCCGATTTTCTTAAAATCTTATTTGTGGGCGTCTCCCCGCCGCCGGCGGAGAGACGCCGGTTAAATCAACATTACCTATTTAATAATAATAACCCACTCTAATATAATAAAACTTTTTATCCAATTCGTCAACGGTGAATTTCGACAAAAAACATTTTAAAATTTATGCATTATTAACAACATTTGCCTGCTTTAAACGATAACACGCAAAGCTGCTTGTTTCCCGTGCTGAAAACCGCTTGACATTTCGCTGAAAAGATAGTATAATGAAATTGTCACACAACCGAATATATTTTTACGAAACAGGAAACTCTTCTATGGCAGAAGTGTTTTTTCCTTTGTCCTGTTTTCGTAAAAGATTATAGGTTGTGTGACAACAAATGAGGGAGAAACATTCTGTAGTGCGCTCCGTCATTTGCGGGCGCACTTTTTGTTTGCACAAATAATATCTTATCTTACACTTTATTAACGGAGGAAAACAAAATGAAGGACGTACTTAAATTTACGGCGGCAGTCTGTGCGGCTATGCTGATCTTACCGGCTTCGGGCTGCAGTAAAACGGAGCTCAAATCGGAAAGATCCACAGCAAGCATGATGCAAGATCTTATACAAATATCAAACAGCTCGGAAATTTCCGAACCGCCAACGGCTTCCATAACGGAAATTTCCGTATCAAAACCGATCGAGGAAAGCACGGCCTCATTTGAAAAATGCAGCGAAGCGGCGGAGCTCATAATAAACTTTATGCAAAAACGAACAGGCAGCACAGGTGAGGATTTGGGTTATGTCGGGGAATGGTGCGCGTTCATTTTGTCGGATCTGCTTATTTCCGACGGTTACGATATATCCCACGCGGAAACTCCCTGCGACTTGGCTGTTTCGCTGCTTAATAACGATTACGCGGACTTCTTTTGCTTCAGACAAGAAAATTACAACAGTCTTGTGGAATGGGGATTACAAAAAACGGAGCGCGTAAAAATGATGTCGCGCGAGGACTATGTTCCGACGCGCGGCGACATGATCTGCTATCTTTTTCAAAGCGAAGCAGACAGGTATAACTGGAGTCACATCGGGATAATTTCAGAAGATTACAACGGTGAGTACATATCCTCTCTTGAAGGAAATATTGACGTCGATTTCGAGATAAAGGATCCTCTTTTGCGTTATATTTCAACTATCCGCCGACCTTATAACGATACGGTCGTTGGGATAATCCGCTTAAAATAAACTTATGCCGCTTTTGAGAAAGCACAGATTTGATCAGGGCTTAGTCAAAAAATTCCCCCTCGCGTACTCCGCGAGGGGGAAACTCATATCTTCTTAAAAAGCTGCCGCTTACTTCTTATCCGCGATAGCCGCCTGCGCCGCAGCCAATCTTGCGATCGGAACGCGGAACGGCGAGCAGGAAACGTAGGTCAAGCCGATCTTGTGGCAGAACTCAACGGACGAGGGATCGCCGCCGTGCTCACCGCAAATGCCGACATGCATATCGGGTCTCGTCTTCTTGCCGAGCGTGATAGCCATCTCCATAAGCTTTCCGACGCCCGTCTGATCAAGCTTCGCGAACGGATCGTTCTCGAAGATCTTAGTGTCGTAGTAAGCGTTGAGGAACTTGCCGGCGTCGTCACGCGAGAAGCCGTAGGTCATCTGCGTGAGGTCGTTCGTGCCGAAGCAGAAGAACTCCGCTTCCTTAGCGATGTCGTCAGCCGTAAGAGCCGCACGCGGGATCTCGATCATCGTACCTACCTCGTACTTCATATCGCTGCCAGCGTTCTTAATCTCTTCGTCGGCGGTCGCGACAACTACGTTCTTAACGAACTTCAGCTCCTTGATGTCGCCAACCAGCGGGATCATGATCTCGGGAACGATCTTCCAATCCGCGTGCTTCTTCTGAACGTTGATAGCCGCGCGGATAACCGCTCTCGTCTGCATCTTCGCGATCTCGGGGTAAGTCACCGCAAGACGGCATCCTCTGTGACCCATCATCGGGTTGAACTCGTGGAGAGACGCGATTATCGTCTTGATCTGCTCAACGGACTTGCCCTGCGCGTCAGCGAGCTTCTTGATGTCCGCTTCCTCCGTGGGAACGAACTCGTGAAGCGGCGGATCGAGGAAGCGAATGGTTACGGGATAGCCCTCAAGCGCCTCGTAGAGAGCCTCGAAGTCGCCCTGCTGATACGGGAGGATCTTTTCGAGAGCCTTCTCGCGCTCTTCAAGAGTATCCGCGCAGATCATCTCGCGGAACGCCGCAATTCTGTCCTCGGCAAAGAACATGTGCTCCGTGCGGCAGAGACCGATACCCTCAGCGCCGAGCTCGCGAGCCTTCTTAGCGTCGGTGGGAGTGTCGGCGTTGGTGCGTACCTTAAGTTTTCTGTACTTGTCCGCCCAAGCCATAATTCTTCCGAACTCGCCCGCGATAGTCGCGTCAACAGTCGGGATAATGCCATCGTAAATGTTACCGGTGGAACCGTCGATAGAGATAGGATCGCCCTCGTGATATTCCTTGCCCGCGAGCGTGAACTTCTTGTTCTCCTCGTCCATTGCGATGTCGCCGCAGCCGGATACGCAACATGTACCCATACCGCGCGCAACAACGGCAGCGTGAGAG